>CAYRDX010000021.1:0-62585 GCA_964423205.1 uncultured Saprospiraceae bacterium
TATGAATAGAGGGCCTGGCTTGAAGGATTGACCCTTAAGTTGACGACATTTGACTCCGAGTCAGGCCCTCAATCTGTTTCAAAGCACCGGTTTGATTGGTTTGACAAATTTTGAAAATTTGTCAAATCTTGCTTTCAGTCAGTTTTCCGAAAATCTGAGATTTCGGAAAACTTTACTTGCCACAGAGAGAGAGAGGGCCTGACCCCGAGTACTCGGGGTCAGACCCTCTCTGATGTCTTCGGAAAACCCGTTATGCAACGGGTATTCTATATTCTGTTTACAGTGAAGAACTCGATTTTGTTCCTTCCAGGTTGGCATGTGCTGCTGCCAGGCGGGCGATGGGCACACGCGGAGTGGAACAGGAAACGTAGTTCAGGTTAATCTTGTGGCAGAACTTGATGGACTCTGGATGTCCGCCCTGTTCACCGCAGATACCTACTTTCAGGTCTGGGTTGGTTTTGCGGCCCCATTCTACGGCAATCTTCATCAGTTTACCCACGCCATTGGTATCGAGTACTTCAAATGGGTTGTCCTGAAGCAGGCCTTTCTCATTATAGAAAGGCAGGAACTTGTTCTCTGCATCTTCGCGGCTGAAAGAGAAGGTGGCCTGAGTGAGGTCGTTTGTTCCGAAGGAGAAGAACTCGGCAACGGTGGCCAGTTCATCAGCACGAAGGCATGCGCGAACCACCTCTATCATGGTTCCGAATTTGAATTTCAGCTTGATACCATTTTTCTTCTCGATGTCGATAACGAGCTGGTCCACAAATTCCTTTACCATTTTCAATTCCTGAGCCGTGCAAACCTGCGGAATCATAATTTCCGGGTTTACTTCCAGACCCTCTTTCTGGCACTGTGCAGTGGCTTCCAGAACGGCCTGAATCTGCATGGAATAGATTTCAGGATAAGTCAAACCAAGGCGGACGCCGCGGTGTCCCAGCATGGGGTTCACCTCGTGCAGTTCCTTGATTTTCTTCAACATCCTTTCTTTCTTGGCAACAGCCTTCTGGATGAGGTCGGCACCTTTATGGTCGAATGGAGTGGGGTAGTTGTCGTCCCTTTCCTCCAACAGGCGCAAGCTGCTGAACAGGCTGTTCACACCATTAACGGTGGTTGCCAGGTGATGAAGGTGGTCGAGTTCCAGTTTCAGGTCTTCGTAGTTTGGCAGAAACTCGTGGATAGGTGGGTCCAGCAACCGGATGGTCACCGGACGGGAACCCATGGCCTTCAATATGCCCACGAAGTCTTCCCTTTGGATGGGTAGCAACTTGTTCAGTACGCTAACCCTTTCTTCCTGTGTATTGGCCAGAATCATGTCAATTACGATTGGAAGACGGTCCACGTCATTGAACATACGCTCTGTGCGGCAAAGACCGATACCCATTGCACCGAAATTAACTGCTTTTTGAGCATCATCTGGTGTATCGGCGTTGGCCATAACCTGAAGCTTTGAGCGGTCGTCTGCCCAGGTTAGCAGTATTTTGAGGTCGCCTGAGAAGGTGGGCTCCACAGTCGGGATTTCACCCAGATATACATTACCGGTACCACCATCGATGGTGATATAATCGGTTTCGTTGATGATTTTATCGCCAATAACAGCCTGACGTGTTTTTACGTCCACATAAATGCCTTCTGCGCCAGCCACACATGGCTTACCCATTCCGCGTGCCACAACGGCAGCGTGGGATGTTTTGCCACCCCGGCTGGTGAGGATACCCTGTGAAGCAAAGAAACCGTGGATATCCTCCGGTTTGGTCTCTTCACGAATCAAAATCACCTTTTTCCCGGCACGGCCGATGGCTTCTGCCCTGTCGGCGTCAAACACGCAGAAACCGGAAGCGGCACCCGGAGATGCTGCAAGACCTGTAGCCAGTGGAGTAGCTTTATGATTGGGGTCGAGGCGCGGGAACAGCAATTGTTCCAGCATATTGGGCTGTACGCGCATCAGTGCCTGTTCCTTGGTGATGAGTCCTTCGTTGGCCATTTCGACGGAAGTGCGAACCATGGCGGCTGCGTTCATCTTACCGTTGCGGGTTTGCAGACAGTAGAGTACGTTTTTCTCTACGGTATATTCAAAGTCCTGAACTTCCTTATAATGGGACTCGAGTTTGTTTCTCAAATCTTCCAATTGCTTGTAAATAGGAGCGTTTTCGTTCTCCATTGTTGCAACTGCTTTCGGAGTGCGGATACCGGCTACTACGTCTTCACCCTGTGCATTGACCAGATATTCACCGTACATCACGTTCTCACCTGTACCGGGGTCGCGTGTAAAACCAACACCAGTCAGTGAGTCGTTGCCCATGTTACCAAATACCATGGTTTGCACGTTAACGGCGGTACCGTTGGCCATGGCAGCAGTGATGTTGAATTCACGGCGGTAGTCCACAGCACGGCGGCCCATCCATGAATTGAAAACAGCCTTGATGGCTATCTCTAATTGTTCATATACATCAACCGGGAAGGGTTTGCCCGTTTCTTCTTTTACTACCTGCAGGAATCTTTCGCCAGCCTCTTTAAGGTCTTCCGCATTCAGTGCAAGGTCTATGGCCACGCCTGCTTTTTCCTTCACTGCTTCAAAGTGGTGGTCAAATTTTTCATCATTTACACCCAAGGCAACCTTACCAAACAACTGGACAAAGCGACGGAAGGCATCGTAGCCAAAACGCTCATTGTTGGTTTGTTTGATAAGACCAGCAAGAGTCTCCTGATTCAAACCCAGGTTAAGGATGGTATCCATCATGCCGGGCATGGAAAGCGCAGAGCCGGAACGCACGGAAACGAGCAAAGGATTGGCAGGATCGCCAAACCTTTTTCCAGTCAGTTTTTCAACCTCCTGGATTTTTGTCTTTACCTGTTCCATCAAACCATCAGGCAGTTTTTTGGATGAATCGGCCAGATAGGTCAGGCAGGCTTCAGTTGAGATGACAAAACCTGGAGGCACATTTAATCCAATTTGAGTCATTTCGCACAAGTTCGCACCCTTGCCACCGAGCAAGTGTTTGTTTTTACCATCTCCTTCTTTGAAGGAATAGACAAATTGTTTTACAGACATCGTATTTTCAATTTTAGTGAAGGAAAATCGTTTTGCAGGCCTTAAGGAGTAAAAAGGAAGGGCAAATATTGTCCTTCGATCCAGAAATTATGATGAGAAAAGTCACCTGCTTCGTGTAATATTATCGCTTATCAGCGAAAAAAAAAATCTGTATTCATCACCTGAGGCTCAGAACTGACCTATTGGGAGCGTGAAGAATACACTAACTCTGGGAGAGTAGGGCGATATGTTATTTTAGGGAGAAAAACATCCTGCACTGCGAACGGCCGCCTTAAGCAGTGCTCTTTCAGACTCTTTTTCTGCTTCCGTCCAGCCGAAATAAATACTCATTTCTTCTAGAATCAGATCGGAAAATGTGCGCACTGAATCAATGTGAAAAAGCATTCTTGAAGTACGCCTGTCAAAGAAATCGGAAGCGTGAACGATACACTCAGTCTCCAGGCAATGTTTCAATTCACTTAAAATGAGGGCTTTATCACCATGAGATGAGGATTGACCCGCATTTTGCAAAATAGACAGACTGGCTGCACCATACAATTCCATGAGGTTATCTGCAATCCATGGTTCCAGCTCAAGAGCTGCGACCAATTTTTTTGCATGTTCATATTGATGAGTGTGCTGACCATTTACCAAAGCTGACTGTAACGGAATTTCTTGGGTTATGCATTTTTGGATACAGGAAATCCCCTTTTTTGTTAACTCACCAACGACTTTGTCCGTAACTTTTTTGGCCATCAATCTGTATCCTGTCAATTTCCCCCCGGCAATTGAAATCATGCCATTTGGTGAAAGGAATATTTCATCCTTTCTGGAAATTTCGCCTGGTGATTTGCCATCCTCATGAATCAGCGGCCGTAAACCTGCCCAGGTGCTTTCAACATCTGTTAGCTTGAGCTGGCATTGAGGAAAAGTGGAATTGACGCCATCGAGAAGATACATAACATCTTCCTGACTTGCTTTTTCAGAACCAGGATTTTCGGAATAACGGGTGTCCGTAGTCCCAATATAGGTTGCTCTATGGCGTGGGATGCAAAACATCATCCTACCATCCGGGACCTGGAAATAAACGGCATGTTGCAATGGTAGCCGGTTATGAGGCACAGCAATGTGAACACCTTTCGAGAGGAAAAGCTTTTTCTTACCCAAGGAACCTGCTTTCTCTCTTAACCCATCTACCCATGGTCCGGATGCATTGACGACACAAGTTGCCCTGACCTCAAAAAGAACAGAATTATTGGACTTTGAAACATCCTTGCACAATGCACCAGTGATTTGATTATTCTGGCTAAGGAAATCCACAGCCTCAACATAGTTCAGGCATAAGGCCCCATGTTTTGCAGCGGTTTTGATGATTTCCACCGTTAATCTTGCGTCATCCGTGCGATATTCTGCATAGACTCCACTTCCCAACAGCGCCTTAGCAGAGAGCTGTGGTTCTGCAACCAAGGTTTCCAGTTTGTTAAGCATTTGGCGCCTGTCGGATGACCGCACTCCGGCCAGGAGGTCATAAATCCAAAGACCAACTGAAGTCAGGAAAGGACCAAATTCATCGCCTTTTCGAAGGGGCAACATCATTTTTTCTGGCTTCACCAGTAGCGGAGCCAGATTATGAACTACAGCACGTTCCACACCTACTTCTCTGACCAGTCCTATCTCAAATTGTTTAAGATAGCGAAGACCACCATGAATCAGTTTTGTCGATTTGCTGCTGGTGCCTGAAGCGAAGTCATCTTTTTCCACCAAAGCGACTTTGAGACCGCGGGAGGATGCATCGAGGGCGATTCCCGCCCCGGTAATTCCTCCGCCAATGATGAGCAGGTCAAAACTTTGTTTCGACAACAAGCTAACTGCGAGTGACCGATCTTTGGAGTTTAGCAAATAAGGGGTGCTTTCCATCTCCTGCGTTCAGTTCAATTAGTATTCAACGTTCAGTAAACGGCACATTTTCATGATTGCTGCATCAAATGCCACGTATTTGGTTTCCAACCGCCCGATTTTTCAGACCCGCTCATTAGCTGATTTTGATTTAAGAACGGGTTGATCAATTTTATTAGCCTGATTGATTTTCCATTGAAACTGAATAGTAAACAACTATTACAATTAATACACCAATGAAAGCACCGGCATACACGTCATTTGCAAAATGTTGAATGAGGTAAACCCTCGACAAAGCAACAAATATGGAAAAGAGGAACAACAGAAAAGTGCCAGGAATTTTCCATTTTTTGGGTAGTAAAAAGACAATCAAACCATATAATGCAAAAGCGGACATAGTATGACCTGAGGGAAAACTTGTGGCACCAGAATGCAATTTTACTCCTTCAACCAGGTTCAACTGGTCAATCATGCCGGTTTGGCGAAACCAGGTGATAGGCCGGGGTTCGGCAAAAAACATTTTGCTTAGGCAACTGACCACCATCACCAATAAGCCTGTTGCAGCAAAAAGTATCGAATTTCTGAGGCGAAAAAACAAATAGACAATTACGAGAATAATGTACAAATATGCCTCGCCCAGGAGTGTGCTTACTTGAAAGAAGTAATTGAGAAAAGGTGTCCTGTGCTGGTTAAAAAACAAAATTGCCTCACTTTTTTCAGCATTCATAAGGTACCAGGCACCCCCAACGGCCAACAGAGTCAGCAATAGAAAATACAACCAATTGTCAGTGATTAAACGAAAGAGAGACCTCATCAGGTTATCCGAAATACAGTGATTAAATAAAAAAGCACCTTGCTTCC
Organism: uncultured Saprospiraceae bacterium; assembly: GCA_964423205.1. Classification (GTDB taxonomy): domain Bacteria; phylum Bacteroidota; class Bacteroidia; order Chitinophagales; family Saprospiraceae; genus UBA6168. The sequence goes on from CAYRDX010000021.1 coordinate 5,786, forward strand.
CCACGCACGAAAGATAATTTCTACTTTTCGGCTTCTTCGGCAATGATACATCGGAATAGCGACAAATAGTATTTTCAGAACTGACAAAACAAGAACAATGACTTTGCGACCGACCCTTTTCCTGATTTTTACCCTTTTCCTCAATTCGTTATTGTCTGCTCAGGAAACAGCCGGTAATCCGGATTCCCTTCAGGTGTCAGAGATTCAGCCTGAACTTTCCCTTCCTGACTTCCAGTTGCAAGCCGTTAACGGTAAAGTTTACATTTCATACGGAACTGACACTGGGAAAGCAACAATAAGCATTAACGGAGAGGATAAAGAGGCAATGTTTGTTGATGGCAAGGCTGAGTTGGACATTGAAATTTCACATTCTGGCAAACTCCTCTTGCTGAAAGCCAAGAACTCCTCCCATAAACTCATTCATGTTGCCAAAACCAAAGATGCTGGTTTCCGAATACGGCCTATTCCATTTTGGTTGTCGGTCTTGCCTCCTGCCATTGCCATCCTCCTGGCTCTCATTTTTAAAGAAGTAATTGCTTCACTTTTTGCTGGTGTCTGGGTTGGAGCTTTTATTGCAGGCGGCTTGCGTGTCGATTCTATATACTACTTCCTGGAAAGCCTACTTGGTACTGTTCAACGCTACGTGGTTAATGCATTAACGGATACTGGTCATATTTCGGTTGTCATTTTTTCATTGCTCATTGGCGGAATGGTAGCTATCATATCAAGAAATGGCGGAATGGCGGGAGTGGTCCTATCACTATCAAAATATGCCAAATCGCCCCGCAGTTCACAATTTGTAAGCTGGCTGCTTGGTGTGGCCATTTTCTTTGACGACTACGCCAACACCCTTATCGTGGGCAATACCATGCGCCCTGTTACAGACAGATTCCGGATTTCCCGTGAAAAACTCGCCTACATTGTTGACAGTACCGCTGCACCGGTGGCCGCCATCGCATTCATCACCACCTGGATTGGTGCTGAATTGGGATATATCGACAGTGGAATCGTTGGGTTGAAAGATTTTCCAGAAGAACTTACACCTTATTCTATTTTCCTGAGTTCACTTAAGTATTCATTCTACCCGGTACTCACTCTGATTTTCCTGTTGATGGTGATTTACAGCCGTCGGGAGATTGGCCCCATGTACAAGGCAGAATTCCGGGCAAGAAGCACCGGCCAGGTGGCACCTGAAAACACAAACAAAATACAAAGCTCAGAGCGCGATCACTTTAATCCTGTGGAAGGAGCAACACTGAAATGGTACAATGCCGCAATTCCTGTCTTCTTCGTGATTTTTATGACCATTTTTGGATTGGTTGATACGGGAATGACATCAGCATACAATGAAATCGTCAGTATGGGGCACGCGGTGGCATCTCCATCATGGTCAGATGTTTGGTCAAATATTGGATTGCTGGCCGGTGAAAATACCGGTTTCCTCTTGAAATTAGGGAAACTCATCGGCATGGCTGACTCCTACGTGGCACTGCTCTGGGCTTCTTTGACGGGCGTGCTGGCTGCTACACTCCTGACTTTGTGGGCAAGGATTATGAGCTTAACGGAAACAATGGACAGCCTGATAACCGGATTTAAGGCTATGATGCCTGCTGTCGTCATACTCACACTTGCCTGGTCATTGGCATCATCCACTTTGGAGTTGAACACCGCCACTTTTCTGGCTACATCACTAAAAGACACCATCAGTCCTCATACGATACCAGTGGTTGTCTTCATTTTTGCTGCATTGATTTCGTTTTCTACGGGTTCCAGTTGGAGTACGATGGCCATACTTTACCCCATTGCCATCCCTACTACCTGGGCAATCAGTCACGCAGCCGGACTCGACGATTTCAACAGCATGGAAATCCTGCTCAATGTAATAGCTGTAGTACTGGGGGCTTCTGTAATGGGCGACCATTGTTCCCCAATCTCCGATACGACAATCTTAAGCTCACTGGCTTCCGACTGTAATCATATTGACCATGTAAGGACGCAATTGCCCTATGCGCTGGCTGTGGGTGGAGTCAGCATTATACTGTGTTATTTATCAACCTGGTTTGAAGGGGGATGGGGTTTGAGCATCGGACTCATGCTGACTGGCATTTTGATTCTTGCTCTGATACTTTGGAAGTTTGGTAAAAAATTGCCACCCGATGATCCTGAAACCTTTGCCGTTTAAACGAAACCTAAAGTGCAATTTCGCCGAGGACAATGAGCTTAAAGATACTTCAGGTCACATCGAAGAAAGAGTTAAAGGAGTTTGTAAAATTCCCCTTCAAGCTGTACAAGGATTGTCCGTATTGGGTGCCACCCTTGGTAAGGTCGGAAATGGCAGCATTAAGCCCTGAATCTAATCCCGCTTTCCTCCATGCAGGTGTCGTGCAGTTTACAGCCTGGAAAAATGGTTCAATGGTTGGTCGTGTTGCTGGCATTGTGAATCATCTTGAAACAGATCTTCTCGGTGAAAAACACGTGCGTTTTGGGTGGCTTGACTTTATCGATGATTCAGAAGTTTCCAGCATTTTGCTCCGGGAGGTAGAAAAATGGGCCAGGCAGCAAGGAGCAGGAGTACTGAAAGGGCCGTATGGCTTCTCCCAGCTCGACAGGGCAGCAATGATCATCGAAGGTTTTAACACTCTGGGAACCATGGGTACGATTTACAACTATCCCTATTACAGCGCTCACCTGGAAAATCTCGGTTTTGAAAAAGACCTGGAATGGGTGGAAGTGCGCTTGCGGCTTGCAGAAAAGTTCCCCGAGCGTTTTAGGAAGATTACCGAAATCGCCAAAGAAAGGTATGGGCTGAAAGTGATTTGCCCCGGTTCCAAAGATGAATTAAAGGTTCTCAGTGAACACCTTTTCGATCTGATGATGGAGACTTACCGGAGTTTGCCTGGTTTTGTTCCCATATCTGACCAACTCAGGGCTGCCTACATCAAACGCTTCATTGCATTTTTGCGGCTTGATTTGGTACGTTTTGTCATGACGGAGAATAATGAACCTGTCGGTTTTGGAGTAACCATGCCTTCGCTCTCAAAAGCGTTGAGAAAAGCAGCTGGCCGTTTGTACCCGTTTGGCATATTCCACATTGTCGCTGCACGAAGATGGTTTAATGTAGCCGATTTAGCACTACTTGGCGTTAAGGATGAATGGCGGCAACGGGGTATTCATGGCTTGATATTTCATGCTACCGGCGAAAGTCTGCTTCAAAAGGGTGTCCGGCACATTCGCATTAATCCCATGCTGGAATTCAATTCAAACGTACTGTCGTTGTGGAAAGACTTCGATCATGAAGTTTACAAACGCCGGCGGACGTATCGCAAGCAATTATAAACAGGTCTTCAGTTGGCAAGAATTCTTTAAATATAGACCAACGGATTTACCCTGCTTTATTAAATTCGCATCGTTTCGTTTTTTAATTCAATACGCAATGAGTACATGCCGCAATTGCCATAAAATCTTGCCTGTCAATGCGAGAAAATGCCCGCACTGCGGTGTGTCGACTATTGTGGAAACCATAGATTGTTATAAATGCGGCACTGAACTGGACATGAACCATTCCTATTGTCCTCATTGTGGTACCAGGTTATTTGCCGGACAAACCAAAGGTCCAGAATTAATATTTGATAACCCCGGTTTGGGAAAAACGGAAAATGAACTGATGCAGCGGTTTGACAAAAGCCTTCAAACCAGGCTTAATGAGGAACATGCCACTGAACTGCATCAACTTTACCGTGGCAGGCTGGAGAAAAGTGATTTCAAACAAAGTATTCATTACAGGATAAAACAGCTTGCAGAAAAAGTAGGCAGCTCTGATAAAAAGTCTCTCAGACAAGAGCAAAACCGGGTGTTCGAGGAGTTGATAGATTACTTTATCATTCATCATTGCAACGACTTGAATGAAACTACTTTTTCAGAGAAGATACTTCGTTTCCAGGGATTGAAAGTGGAACAGATCAATCTTCAGGAGCTTATACGCACTTATCTCGATTATGACAAAACCGACCTGACTTTCTACGATGATTTTGTCAGTATGCCTGCTGCCAAGCTGAAAAATGCCGCCGATAGTTTTTTATTTCCCAAAAAGGGAGAACTTCTATATTTGATTGTAAACCTCTCATTATTAGGAAACTGCAAGGAGGGTTTTGCCTTAACGAACAAAGGGATTTACTGGAAAATGCACCTGGAAAAACCGCAGCGTGTGTTTTACCATAAATTAAAAGAGTTGCAAAGAGAGGAGAGTTGGATAGCTATAAACGGCATTTTCTTCAATGCCAACAAATCCTTAAACCTTAAGCTTTTGCGCTTACTAAAGAAATTGCGGGAACTATTCAGTGATTCCTCTGATTGACCAGCATATATAAAGCCTTCGTCCATGAAAATTTTTACTGTTGACCAAATCAGAAAACTGGATGCCTACACGATAAGCAACGAACCGGTTACTTCCATAGAGTTGATGGAAAGGGCCTCACGCACCTTTGTTAAATGGTTTACCAGGCATTTCTCCGATACCGGACTTAGGATTCATGTTTTTTGTGGACCCGGCAACAATGGAGGCGACGGGCTGGCCATTGCCCGTATGCTCAGTCGTGAATTTTACAATATTACTGCATGGATACTTCAAATCAGTCGCCATACCAGTGACGATTTCCAGACCAACCTTAAAAACCTCAAGAAACACCGAAGTCACATTTATGATATTCATGAAGGAGACCAGTTTCCAGACATCCCGGAAACAGATATCATAATCGATGCAATTTTTGGCTCAGGACTGAATAAACCGGTTACGGGGTATTGGGCTGATTTGATATCACACCTCAACAATCAAAAGGCGCGGCGCGTGTCGGTTGATATCCCTTCAGGTATGTATGCCGATAAATTCAGCGATGGACCTGGCATTCGTGCTGACTATACCCTGAGTTTTGAATTGCCAAAGCTCGGATTTTTTTTCCCGGAAAACCACGAAAGAGTAGGAGAGTGGTTCATCGAGAGTATTGGCTTGTCAGAAACATACATACAGGAGGAATCAACCGATTGGCATTTCGTGGATTTACAATTCGTAAAGCCACTGCTGCGCAAGCGAAGGAAACACGAACACAAAGGTAGCTTTGGCCATGCCCTCTTGATTACTGGTGGCTATGGAAAGGTAGGTGCGGCAGTGCTGGCGTCTATGGGCTGCATGCGCAGTGGTGCAGGGCTGACCACCTTACATGTACCTAAATGCGCCTATGAAATTTTGCAAACTGCTGTTCCTGAGGCAATGGTAAGTATTGATGCCCATGAGCACTATTTTGCCAATATCCCGGATAATCTGGCTAAATATGATACCGTTGGTATAGGTTGTGGACTCGGTACAAAAGCTGTCAGCTCAGAAGCCCTGGAACGGTTATTAACAGCAACTTCAAATCCAATGGTCATAGATGCCGATGCCCTGAATTTATTGGCAGAACGACCCTCCTTACTATCCAGGATTCCACACCACAGCATACTGACTCCACACCCAAAGGAATTCAGCAGTCTCTTTGGAAAAACGGGGAACAGCTTCGAAAGAATGGAACTCATACTTCAGAAAGCAAAGGAATATCACATCTTCATAGTCCTTAAAGGTGCTTATACACTGACCGTAACACCGGAAGGAACCTGTTATTTCAACGGTAGCGGCAATCCCGGACTGGCTACCGGAGGAAGTGGCGATGTACTCACTGGCGTAATTACCGGACTTTTGGCTCAGGGTTATTCACCACAGGATGCTGCTCTTCTGGGCGTTTATTTACATGGCCTTGCAGGTGATCTTGCCGCATCAATATATGGGGAGGAGGCCATGATAGCCTCTGACATCAACAATTATATCGGAAAGGCGTACGCCTATCTGCGCAATAACTGACTCATCTTTTATGAAATGTGAATTGTGGATGATTGGCAAAACTTCCTTTTCTTGGCTCGAAGAGGGGATTTCACTGTACAAAAAAAGGTTGGCGCACTACATTTCTTTCCAAATTGAGGTGATTCCGGATGTCAAGAGTTCGGGTTCCCTCCCCACGGAACAGTTAAAACAAAAGGAGGCGGAACAGGTATTAAAACGAATGCAGAAAGATGATCTTCTGGTATTGCTGGATGAACGCGGGAAAAAATTCAGCTCTGTTGATTTTGCCGGGTTTCTCGAAAAGGAGACTTTGCTGGGTAGGGGAAGGAGAATCATTTTTCTGGTTGGAGGTGCTTATGGTTTTCATACAAGCCTGTACGATAGAGCTCAATTTCAGCTTTCGCTATCTGAAATGACATTTTCACACCAAATGGTTCGTTTATTTTTTGTGGAGCAATTATACCGGGCTATGACCATCATTCGGGGTGAATCATACCACAACGATTAAGTTTAATCCTGAAGCTTTTATCCGACTTTACTTTTTACATTTGCCTTTTGCAGAGCTTCTAAACTGAATTTATGACTATCACTCTTGCCATAATAGCGCTGACAGTACTCATTTCCTGGCAATCGTTCAATAACCGGGATGTGTTTTACAAACTGCTTCACAACCCCTACATTGAGGTTCGCAACAAGGAGTACTACCGTTTTTTGACCTCCATGTTTGTGCATGGCAGTTGGATGCACCTGGGCATCAATATGTTTGTGCTATACCAATTTGGTACCATAGTAGAACATTATTTCGTGCAGGTTTTTGGTGAGTTGATGGGACGTTTAAACTTTCTGCTCTTGTATTTGCTGGCTGGCATTCTTGGCGATTTGCCAACGTTCATCAAACACAAAAGCAACCATGCCTTTTCCAGCGTGGGTGCATCAGGAGCAGTATCGGGCATCATGTTCGCATACGTACTTTTCGATCCTTGGGCCATGTTGCTCTTATTTTTCATCATACCTATTCCCGCTGTTGTAGCCGCCATTCTTTACTTAGTCTATTCATCCTATGCCAGCAAACGTTCTGCTGACCTGATTGACCATGACGCACACTTTTACGGCGCCGTTTTTGGTGCTTTGTTCACCATAGCACTGAAACCAGCATTGTTAATGCTATTTCTCACTCAACTCAAAGATTTGCCATTTTAAGGTGAGCCATGTATTTCATCCTGTCCAAAGTCCTTTATTTTCTCATCAAGCCCCTTACCTGGGTAATTGGATTGCTTTTGTACAGCCTGTTATCCAAAAAGAAAACTCACAAGAAATGGGCACTGATTGCAGGCATTGTACTCGCAATTCTCTTTTCGAATCGATTTATTGTCAATCAGGTTTTGAAAGTATGGGAACTGAAAACCATTACAGCTGACCAAATAGTAGAACCTTATGATGTGGGAATTCTTTTAGGCGGATTTACCAACAGCAGAATTCTGCCACAACATGATCGCCTCAATTTCGGTTTTGCTGCAAACAGGTTCATAAACACCTACGAGTTGTACCGTGCTGGAAAAATAAAACACATCCTGATTACAAGCGGTAGTGGTGATGTTCTTCAGCAAAGACCAAAGGAAGCGCTCATGGTCAGGGATTTTCTTCTTCGGCTGGGTGTTCCTGACAAAGATATTTCAATTGAATACGAATCACGGAATACTTACGAGAATGCAGTTTTCACAAAAGAGTTACTCGACAAACAATTTAATAACAAACGATTATTGCTCATAACTTCAGCTTCTCACATGCGTAGGTCTATTGGCTGTTTCCGACAAGCTGACATTGAGTTTACTCCGTTCAGTGTTGATTACATTGCCGAAGAAGACCGTTGGAGTCCAGAGTATTGGCTGATACCCGATAGCCGAGGATTTTACTATTGGGAAATTCTCATCAAGGAATGGATTGGGTATATTGCTTACTGGATCAGGGGATATTTGTGATGCATTGTATTTCATAACAGACCAAATTAAGCATGAATGCACTTTGCTTAATCAGACGGGAATCAGTTCGCTTTCGTTGGGTTTAAACAGAACGACTGAATAATTCTCCCTCCGGCTGCTTTCTCCAGTACCGCGCATCCATAGCCATACAGATGTTGCGGATAAATGGTTTTCCGGCAGCAGTCACTTGCAGTCCGCTGGCTTTTCTTTCAACCAATCCATCCTGTTCCAGTTCATCCATCCGGTTTACTCCGTCCAGCAGAGAATCGCATTGTAAGGCAGGGTCTGACCAATCGGTTTTCATGCGGCACATGACATTCAGGATATGCTGGCGCAATATCTGATCCTCTTCATTCAGTAGATGCCCCCGATGAATTGGGAAGTCTCCGGCATGAACCGCAACGGTATAATCTTCAATTACTTTTTCATTCTGCATAAATCCGTCCCATGTGTCGCTGATGGAAGAGGCACCCAATGCAATAGCAAGGCGCGTGTAAAATGGCGTATAACCCATAAAATTGCGGTGCAGGGTACCTTTGTTCATCGACTGGCACAAACTGTCAGTTGGCAAGGCGAAATGGTCCATGCCGATTTCCACATAACCACTGACTTCCAGGAGATTTCTTCCGGCATCGTAGAGTTTGCGTTTCTCATCGGCCACAGGTAAATCAATTTCGGAATACGCACGCTGTGATGGCTTAATCCAGGGTACGTGAGCATAGCTGTAAAACGCCAGGCGGTCCGGTCTCATTTCGCTGACCTTCCGGGCATTGATTTCGATGTTTTCAAGCGTCTGCAATGGCAATCCAAAAATCAGGTCGAAGTTCAGGCTGTTGTAGCCCAATTCCCGGGATTGCCTGGTAACTCTTTCCACATCTTCCAGCGGCTGCACGCGGTTGATGATGTCGAGGATTTTCTGGTCAAAATCCTGAACCCCTATGCTCAAACGCCTGAATCCCAAATTATACAGCGTCTGTAAATGCTCAAATGAGGTGCTTGCAGGATGAGCTTCGAAACCAAATTCATAGTTGGGAGCAATTTCAGAACCTTTGAAGATGCCTTTAATGAGGTGTTCGAGATTCTCCGGACTGAAAAAAGTAGGTGTGCCCCCACCGAGGTGAATTTCGCGGATTACCGGTTTACCTGGTAGCACATCCAAATACAACTGCCATTCTTTCAAAACGGTCTCGATATAAGGGGCTTCCACACCGTGGTTCTTGGTAATTCGTTTATTGCAGCCGCAATAAGTGCATAAGCGCTCACAAAAGGGCAGGTGAATGTAAAGGCTTAGCTCCGGGCTTTGCACATAGGCCTTTTGGACCTTTTCCGTCCATTCCTTTTGGAGAGGTTTTTCGTCCTGCCAATAGGGTACAGTAGGATAGCTCGTATATCGCGGAGCAGGAACATCGTATTTCTTCAATAAAAGAGGATTCATATCTCAATGTTTCAAACAAGGGTTTCAAACAGGTGACACCTTTTTAAAAGGTGTCACCTGTCATATTTGGGGCGCAAAGATTCACTTTTGAATGTTGTGATTCAGTGTTTTGGTGTAAAAAAAGGGTCATATTGGCGCAAAGCATTGAATTTCAGATTGCTTGCCTCACAATTATGAAGGCATCAGAATTCCAGCAATTCCCGGTAAACTGATTCCATAGGCAGGCCCATGATATTGGAATAGGTGCCCTCTATTTTTGAAATCTTGCAATGACCTATCCACTCTTGAATGGCATAAGCACCTGCCTTGTCGTAAGGCTGGCAGGTTCTTAAGTAGTAGTCAATTTCTTCGCCAGTCAAATCCTCAAAAGTCACCTTCGAAATGGCGTGAAACACTTTTTTCTTGGTTTTCGACAAGAGGCAAACACCAGTCATTACTGTATGTGTTTTACCGGACAGTTCTTTCAAAATGCGAACAGCGTCGTCGTAATCTTCAGGTTTATTATAGATTTTGCCTTCCAACAGAACGACACAATCCGAAGCCAATAGTACTTCATCGTCTCGCTGCAAAAATTCCGCACAGGCTATCGCTTTCTTTTCAGCCAGCCAGGGTGCAACCAGGTTTACATCCATGCCTTCAGGCCATGATTCATCTACCTCTTTGCTCTTGAGTTCAAATTTAAAACCCGCCTCTTTTAGCAGTTGGCTTCTTCGAGGTGACTTCGAAGCGAGAATGATTTTCTTTTTTAGAATATCCATAAGACAATAAGTAGAAATAATCCGGCTATCATGACGAATTTTGCTAAACCAGAAAGCCGATGGAAATCTTCCCTCGTTTTAGCCCCATGCAACCAGTAGAGCAACCAAGTCATAGGAAGTAAAACAGCTAAGACACTAAAAACCATTGCGACCATCGCCTTGATTTTGAAAAGCCACAAACAGAACCACCCAAGGCTCAACATCAGAGTCACGTTTAGTACAGCCGCCCAAATCTTTGCTGTCTTTTCTCCATACACCAATGGGAGTGTCCGGCAGTTTGTTTTTTTATCCCCATGCATGTCCTCAATGTCTTTGATTATTTCCCTGACAAAAGTCGATAAAAAGGCAAACAAGCAATAGCCGGCAAATAATGCAAGGACATAACCGGCCGCACTGGGAGAGGTATTTTTAAGCTGCTCAACACTTTCCCTCTCTGCAAATAAGACTACACCAGGCACAAATGCACAGAAAAGCGACACTATAAGGTTTCCCATGACTGGCCGCCGCTTCAAATGAAGAGAATAGAGCAATAATAAGAGAAAGGCAGCGGGGTAAATCAAAACCAACCCCAAATTCCCAACGAAATACGCAAGATAAAAGGACAGGCCAGTACCTATAATGAAGACAAGCCAATACATTAGCCAGCTTTGCTGTTGACTGAACACCACGTTAACAAGCACTTTTTCAGGCTTATTGTGCATGTCAATTTCATAATCGTAAATGTCATTCACAATGTAGCCACCTGCAGCAATCAATACTGAGGTGAAGACGAATAAAGCAAATTGAACAGGAGGAAGTGAAGGACTTATCTGGCTGGCATGGAACGCGGGGGCGAGGAAAATCAGTTGTACGAGGTATTGGGTAGCTACCACAATGAGTAGGTTCGGAAACCTGACCAGCTTAAGAAATGATGGAAGCTTCATAAGGGTTGAACCTTAATGCCAATGCCCGTTGAGTTTCAGTACTTTTTCAATAACATCTCTCACACAGCCTTTACCTCCATTGTATGGTGATATGTAATGAGATACTTGCTGAACTTCTGGTACTGCATCCGCCGGCGCTGTTGGCAAACCGACGCGTTTCATGACTGGAATATCCGGCATATCATCACCCATGTACAGAATTCCGTCCTCTTCGAGGCCAAACGCATCGAGGTACTCTTCGTAGGGTTTCAATTTGTTTCTGACACCCCAAACAATATCACCTATGCCAAGTTCTTTTAATCTACTCACTACACCCTCTGATTGAGCACCGGTCAAAATCAGAATTCTGTATCCCGCTTCAATGGCGGTGCGCATAGCATAACCATCTTTCGCACTCATTGTACGCAACAATTCGCCTGCTTCTGTGACTAGCAGGGAAGCATCGGTCAATACTCCATCAACATCAAAAATGAAGGTGTGAATTCCCGTAAAACGCTTCAATACATTACCGGAATACTGAAAAGGAGTTTCCTGACCACTTGGAGTTTGACTTAAATCCATGAATGAGGAGTAAAAATGGGAGAATTCTAACGGTTATTGTCGCGCCACTCATAAACCCATTTGGCCTGAATTTGCTCGAGGTGGCCTTCACTGGAGTCTTCTCGTTTCCCTGTGAAGTTGTCTATTTCCAAAATCCAGTCCAGTAAGTCAGTGAAACGGACACGGTAAATCTGGCTTTCACCAAATTCATCACCAAATCGCTCATAGAGCTTCATGGCAATGTCTTCGTGGTCGTTCCAATCGATAGGGTGCTTGTCGAAATCGTCGAAGGGCATGTTTTGATATGGTTTATCCGGTTTTGTGCCGGAGGTTTTCTTATTAAGTATTGAGTCAAAAATAAAGTTGCCAAATTGTTTTCTTAACCACTTGAAAATTAGTTGGAAAACTTATGCCTGCTTGGCCCTAAGGGCCTTGCCCCTTTAGCCCTTCGGGCTTTGGGGTTGCCTTTTTACTTTTGCCTTTTTTCTAATGTTCGTGACCAATGATTCTCGATTGATCAGGAATTTGAACTTCTATAACTGCGTCATCCTCCAGAATGATGCATTGGCAGCCTAGCCGGCTTTCTAAGCGGGGGTTGATGGCGCGGTCCACAAAGTCCATTTCCTTGTCAGAAATTTCTTCGAGATAGTCTTCACCTTTCTCAATGTACACATGGCAAGTACTGCATGCGCAAACGCCACCACAGTTGTGGTTAAGATGAACATCATTTTCTTCGGTTACTTCCAAAATGGAAAGACCTGATTCAACATTTTCAACCGTAACTGGACTAATACTCTTATCTTCAAATGTGAATTTTACTGTCGCCATAGTTTAATTTAAAGACGCAAAGGTAGATTTTGTCAAAACAACAAGGAAACAGAAAAAGGGTTTTGTGGCAATTTCCCATAAAGGAAAATTCGACCGGAAATTATCCTGGCCTTACTGTACAATCAGCTTTGTATTCTTTTCACCTGCATTAAACATTTGCTCTATCTTTGCGGCAATGACCGAAAAAATTATCATCCTCGACTTTGGCTCTCAATACACGCAACTCATCGCCCGGCGAGTGCGGGAGCTTAATACTTATTGTGAAATCTATCCTTACAACAAAGTCCCCGAATTGGATTCTACTGTAAAAGCAGTCATACTTTCAGGAAGTCCATTTTCAGTCAGGGAAGCAAATGCCCTAAAACTCGAACTCGAAAACGTTATTGGCAAACAGCCCGTTTTGGGAATTTGTTATGGTGCGCAGTTGATTGCTCAGTATTATGGCGGCACAGTTGAACGCTCAGAAACACGTGAGTATGGCAAAGCAAATTTGAGCAGGATTCAGCATAATAATGACCTGTTGCGTGGAATCAGCCCAAATTCCCAGGTATGGATGTCGCACGGAGACACCATTACGCGCTTGCCGGAACAATTTGAACTAATTGCAAGTACATCCAGCATTGAAGTTGCAGCATTCAAATCAAAAAATGAGGCTTTCGATTTCCCTGTTTACTGTCTTCAGTTTCACCCTGAAGTAACGCATAGCATCGAAGGGCTTCAGTTGTTGGGAAATTTCCTGCGAGATGTGGCGGGCTGCACAAGTGATTGGACACCTGCACATTTTGTTGAAGAGAAGGTGGCTGAACTAAAGAAAACAATTGGCACGGAACGCGTGATCATGGGTCTTTCTGGAGGTGTTGATTCTACGGTTGCGGCTGAATTGCTGCACCGGGCCATCGGCGATCAATTGCTTTGTTTCTTCATCGATAACGGATTGCTTCGCAAAAATGAGTTTCAGGATGTCCTGGATTCTTATAAAACCCTGGGCCTCAACGTAACTGGGGTTGATGCTAAAGAGAGGTTTTACTCTGAGTTAGCCGGTGTTGCGAACCCGGAGGAAAAGAGAAAAATCACAGGTCGGGTTTTTATCGAAGTTTTTGAAGAAGAAGCCAAAAAACAAAAAGGCATTTCCTGGTTAGGCCAGGGCACCATCTATCCCGACGTGATAGAATCCGTTTCTGTTCATGGACCCTCTGTCACCATAAAATCACATCACAATGTTGGAGGTCTCCCTGAAAAACTGCATCTGAAAATAATTGAGCCATTGCGCATGCTCTTTAAGGATGAAGTCAGAAGGGTAGGACGCAGCCTGGAATTGCCAGAAACCATTTTGGGAAGACATCCCTTCCCCGGACCGGGCCTCGGTGTCAGAATTTTAGGAGATATTTCAGCGGAAAAAGTGCGTATGCTGCAAGAGGCAGATTATCTTTTCATCACTGGGCTGAGACGCCATGGCCTTTATGACAAAGTTTGGCAAGCAGCCACTATTTTGCTTCCCGTACAATCTGTGGGTGTTATGGGCGATGAACGCACTTATGAAAAAACCGTTGTTCTCAGAGCCGTTAACTCCACTGATGGAATGACAGCTGAGTGGAGCCGTTTGCCACATGAATTCCTGGCGGAGGTTTCCAGTGAAATCGTCAACCAGGTAAAAGGTGTGAACAGAGTTGTGTACGATATCAGCACAAAACCTCCTGCAACCATTGAATGGGAATAGGTTCTGCATTGGTTCTTTATAGGCCGGATAAAATTTTGAACAAACATGAAAATCACTCCTCATTTTTCCTTCCACTCTGCAATCATCCAACCCTTTATGCTGGTACTGATTGCTTTGACAACCCTGAGTTCCTGTTCCTGGTTTCAGCCTGCTGTCGGCGGTAAAGAAGAACGGGTTTACAAAGATGACGACATCACTCAGATTCAGGGTAAACGCGTATTTGACCCCGAAACGGGTACCTGGAGGATTGTCCGTGAGGTTAATGAAAAAGTAGATACGGTAGAATGGAAACAGTTGCCTCCCAACAGGTATCCACCCATCAAGTCTGATGGCAGTTGGAGTGGAAAATCGGGGACCAGCCAACCCGGTGGCGGGACAACTCCTTCATCCGGTAGCAGTGGCAGGACATTCAATGTAGCGATGGTACTGCCTTTCCTAACCCAGATTTCAGGTGCTGATATCAATCCAAACTCGATGTGGGGACTTCAATTTTATGCTGGTGCCAAACTGGCCTATGATAAATTAAAAAATGAAGGCGTGAACCTGAATGTTTCGGTTTTGGATACCGAAGGTGAATCTGCCAAAATGAGCACTCTCCTCAGGGGAACAGAGGTAGGAAGGGCTGACCTGATTATTGGCCCTTACAAAAGAGAAAATGTTGCATTGGCTGCTGATTTTGCCAAAAAGAACAAAGTGCCTCTGGTAGTTCCTTATACGGCATCCATGGGTATGACAGAGGAAAATCCCTACTACATTCAGGTAAATCCGTCTCTTAAAAGCCATTGCATTGCAATAACCAAACATGCCAGAAAGAATTTCCGCACAGAAGATATCGTTTTGGTTGCCCGCAATACAGATGGCGAGAAAGAACGACTTTCACTTTTCCAGGATGCCAATGCCGAGATAGAAGGACGTCGTCAGGGTTCGGCTTTCAGAGAGATGATTGTCAGCAGTGCGGCCAGTGATTTCAGCCGGATAGATGTAAACCCTTACATCAGGTCAGGGCGCACAAATGTCTTTATTATCCCAAGTTGGTCGAGCGAACCATTTGTTTACTCCCTGCTGAGAGCACTGATGGTAAAAAGGTCCGAAGGTGAAGATATCGTTGTTTACGGCATGCCTCAATGGATGAATTTCGAGCAGATAGACTTTGAGTTTTATGAAAAGTTGAGGGTACATCTGAGTAGTGCCAACTATGTGGATGAAAGTGTACCTGAGGTCAATCAGTTCAGGAGAAAATATTTTGAGGCTTACGGTTCCATACCAACCGAAGAGGCATATCTTGGGTACGATATAGTGGCTTATTTTGGAAAAACGCTTACAGACCTGGGCAAGGATTTTCATATCAAACTGGATTCAAAACCCTACGCCGGACTACAATCAAGATTTGCCTTCCAACGTGTTGTGCTTAACCCGGAAAAAAGCCGGGAAAACCTGAACTACTTCGACCAGTTGGAAAATACGTTTGTATACATTTTGCGATTCCGCGACTTTCAGTTTCAACCAGCCGATTAGGACATGCGGCCGGAGCGTGAAAATAAGTTCAGGCAAGTTGCCTACAGAAGGCAGAACGACCTTTCCGTTATACTTGAAAATGTGACGGACTCCCATAATATCGGTGCAGTTCTCAGGTCCTGCGATTCCATCGGCATTCCGGAAATCTATGTATTGAATACAGAACCTCAATTAGCTGCCGATAAAATTATCATTGGTAAAAGAACCTCAAGTGGTTCACGAAAATGGGTTGACATTCATTATTACACGGATGCAGAAGCTTGTTTCCGCCATGTGCGGCAAAAATGCAAAAGAATATTAGCCACAAGACTTGGAGATGGGGCTGCCGATTTATACGAACTGGACCTGACACAGCCTCTTGCATTTTTGTTCGGAAATGAGCATTCAGGTATCAGTGAAGAGGTTGCTCAGTTCGCTGATGGCAATTTCATCATCCCGCAGGCTGGTATGGTGCAGAGTCTGAACATCTCAGTTGCCTGTGCAGTCACGCTTTATGAGGCCTACAGGCAGCGCAGGAATAAGGGATTTTATGATGAAAACCCCACAATGGATGCCGTGCAGCGTGAAGCCTTGTTTCAGGAATACGTGAGCCGGCATCAGGTGTCCGGCAGTACCCGCAAAATTATTCGCAGAAAGCGTTGAACATACAACACCTCAAATTCGCGATCGCATTCTTATTTGCACTGTTTCAATGCAGGGCCAGTGCAGGAACTTTTACTGAAATTCATGAAATCAACTGCCAGCAAACACTAATCATTAGTCGTCTTGGGTACCCCACCTGGAGTTCCGCCATAATTCTGAAATCGCCCAGCAATGGAGCAGCCACGATTAAATCAGCATGGGCTTCTTTTGACACTCTTATATACCAGCCCAAAAGCGGCTTTGCCGGAGTGGACACCATCATTGTGCTTTGTGCAAAAGCCACGCAAATAACCTGTGACACCGGGATTTATGTCGTGAAAGTCAGTTGTCTGAATGCTACTGGTGACTGGGGTTTTCACAGACAAAGTGTTCACCTGAAGTTGTTTGAATCAGGAAAATCGATCGTGATACAATCAGATGAAACTCTACAATCAGTTGTAATTTATACCATGGATGGGCGAAAGGTCAGATTGCTGAATCCTTTAGGCGCTGAAATTCCAATAGACGACCTGCCGCCCGGGTATTACGCGGTAACTGTACGCTTAGATAGAAATCGACGTTTTACGCAGGTATTCCATAAGAGCTGAGCAGCTGCTAATTTTCTATATTCTCCAATTGCGGTTCGTAGGTCAATTCTTTGAAGCTAACCTGAGCAACAGAGGAAACTCCCTTCTCAGCCATATAAACGCCGTAAATGGATTCGACAGCAGCCATGGTTTGCTTATTGTGCGTGACAATAATGAATTGGCTTTGACCTGAAAACTCCCTTATGATGTTGTTAAATTTCTGAATATTGGCATCGTCAAGCGGTGCGTCTACTTCATCGAAAATACAGAAAGGTGCAGGCTTCAGAAGATACAATGCAAAGAGGAGGGCTGTGGAAGTCAATGTTTTTTCACCTCCCGATAACTGACTGATTGTCTGTGGTTTTTTGCCCTTGGGTTTAGCAACGATTTCTATACCGCTTTCCAAAGGATTTTCAGGATTGATCAGCAATAAATCAGCAGCATCATCACTTGTGAAGAGTTTGCGGAACACATCGATAAAGTACTGTCTGACTTTGCTGAAAGCTTCAAGAAACTGAGAAGTAGCGGTTTCCTCAATTTCACGAATGGTTTCAATCAGGTCGTGTTTAGCTTTGTGAATGTCGTCCCTTTGACTGGAAATGGTGTCGTGCCTCTCCTTCATTTCATCGTAGGCTTCCACTGCCATAGGATTTATTTCACCGTAATTTTCCAAACGGCTTTTCATCCTCTCTACCTTCATTTCCAGCTCAGTCTCATCAATTTTTTCTTTTTCTGATGGATCGAGACTCAATGCATCGGCATCGTTTATGTCCATCCCAAACTCAATCTTTAATCTTTGCGCAATCGAAGCGAGCTGATATTTGGTATCAGTGAATTTATCTTTCAGCGAATTGATGAGAACCTGCAGGTCATGGCTTTTTTTGTTGAGCTGTCTGATGACGTTTTCGGCTTCATTAATTTCACCCCGTGCCGCAAAAAATGATTGTTCGGACGCAGACAGTGAACCTTCCAGTTCTTTCCGTTGTGCGTAGGCCTTCACTAACTCCTCACTGGTCGACTGTATCTGGTCATTAATTCCTGCAATTTCATCACCCGCCTGTGCCACGGTTTTTTCAAAATTGGCAATAGCTGACAGTGTTTCTTCTCTTCTTTTCGCCCGGTAGGAAAGTTCCCTTTGCAGGCCACCAACCCGGTTCTGCTGTTTAATAAATTCAATATTATTCTGATTATATGCAGCGCTGGCCTGGCTTAATTCTTCTGCTATTTGACGGTAGGAACCGTCTTTTGAGGAAATATTTTCACGAGCGGATTGCGCCTGTGCCATTTTTTCATTCAACTGCGATTCTATCGTCAGGTTGGCGGATTGCAGTTCCACAATCCTGGCTTCCAATTGGTCAATTTTGACACTCATCTCCCGGTTGTACAAGTCGAAACTCTCCTTGCGGGCAGATAGGGACACTTTTTCCTGAATAAGCTGGTTGAGCATGACCTGAGCACCCTTAATCTCAGCCCTTGAGTGGTTGACTTTCAGTGATTCCAATTCTCCCTTCAGGTTGTACATCTGAGAAGACAGCTTATTCTCCTCATTTTCTGATTTTGAGATGCTTTTCTCCAGTACCTCCAGGTTCTTCTTGCGGCCTATTTTTTTTCCCTCAAACAGGCCAATGCTGCCACCACTGAAGCTGTATTTTTTCTGTATAAAACGGCCACTTTTAGCGATAATGGTCAGAGTATCGGTATCAACAGATTGGGCCCATTCGTCTTTTTCTGCAATGATGACATTGTCGAGTAAATGGTTCAGCAAGTTGCGGTAGCGGGCATCACACTGTATCAATTCTGTGGCTGGCTTCGCTTCAGGAGGGAAGAGTGCAATCTTTGGAGTGTAGTCTTTGAATGCCTCCAGGATGAAAAAGTTTGCTTTTCCTTTTTGAGCAGAATGCAGTAATTGGACAGCTGCTCTGGCTTCGGCTATATTTTCAACCACATAAAAATTGAGATAGGGTTCCAGGTAGTTTTCAATAGCCACCCGGTAATCAGCATCCACGTAAATCAGGTCGGAGAGTAGTGGTGCATTCTGGCTCCAGGATTTCTCTGTGCTGAGGAAACGAATGCTTTCGGGAAAACCTTCCAGGCTATCCACCATGCTCTTGGTCAGTTTGTACTCGTTCCTTTTTGAGTCTAGCTCCCTTTGAATTTTTTGAATCCTCAGTTTGAGTTCTTCCAGGTCTTTTTCCTTTTCCAGCATCTTCTTTGTGCGCAACTCCTCGCTTTCTTCAATTGCTTTTAGCTTTTCAGAAAGCTGAGTTTCTTGCTTTTCCAATTCTTGCAGCCGGGTGCTGAGGCTGGATGATTCATTTTGCCTGTTGTAAATCTCCTCCCGGTGACGCTGAATTTCGATTGTAGAGGAGTCAATCTGATTGGTATTGACAGCTTTCTGTTTTTCAAGCTCGAAAAGTGCCTTTTCAACTTGTTGTTGCGCCATCATTTCCTCATCAAGCCCGGACTTTATTTCGCTGTGATTTTGACGAATGGAATTGAGTTTTCTTTCTGCCTCTTCCAACTCCTTTTCCAGGCGTCGTTCCAGGACTTTTTCCTCATTCAGATTTGTGCGGTATTCCTCAATTTCATGCTCCAGGGTACCTATTTGCAGTTTTGATAAACCAATTTGCTCAACAGCTTTTGATTTATTTTGCTCAATGAACAAAATTCGTTGCTCGAGCACCTTTTGTTCATTCTCCTTGTCCCTGATAAGGCCTCCTAACTGGTTGACTTCCTTTTGGCGCGAGGTCAAAGCAATTTCCTGATCGAGATTTGCCTTGCGCAAAGCCTCGAGCTGGGCTTCCTTTTTGGTCACTTCAACATCAACCTGTCGGTAATTATCTTCTTCAGCATTGAGTTTGTTATTAATGTCCTTATACTGAATCTTTAAGGCTTCGCTCTTGAATGTTGCGAGTTTGATGCTCTGTTGTTTGTGATCTTCCTTCAATTCAAAATAGCGCTTTGTCCTGCGGGCCTGTTGCTCCAGTGATTTAAGGTTATTGCTGATTTCAAAAAGCAGGTCTTCGACACGCTCCAGGTCAGCAGTGGTGCTGTCGAGGCGGGACAAAGTCTCCCGTTTGCGCAATTTGTATTTGGAAACACCCGCAGCCTGCTCAAACATCTTGCGTCTCGCATTGTCTTTATCGGCGAGTATTTCATCGACCATGCTAAGTGCGATGATAGCATAGGAATCGGAGCCGATTCCGGAATCTATGAACAAGTTAGTGATGTCCTTTAAACGGCAGGTCACTCCGTTTAACCTGTACTCACTTTCTCCGCTACGGTACAATAAACGACTGATGGAAACACTCTGATATTCAATTGGAAGGAGCTTGGCGTTATTTTCAAAATTCAGCGTAACCTGAGCGACACCGCAGGGTTTCCGGTCTTTGGAGCCATTAAAAATGACACTTGACATCTGATCCAGGCGAAGCTCGCGGCTGCTTTGTTCTCCAAGAACCCAACGGAAGGCATCCACAATATTGCTCTTCCCGGAACCGTTGGGACCAACGATTCCAATGACATCCTCTTCAAAATTGATGACCGTTTGGTCAGCAAAGGATTTAAAGCCTTTTATTTCAAGTGTTTTTAATCGCATAAGTATCAAGGCAAAAGTAGTAAGGCAAAAGGCAAAAGGTAAAAGGTAAAAGGCAAAAGGTAAAAGGCAAAAGGCAAAAGTTCTATTACAAACCACCAATCAGACTAATTGCAACCTTACCAATAACCAATTACTAAGGGGCGCAAAGATAACTATTGCCTCATTTATTGGATTTGTAACTTTTCCACATTGCCGGATTACTAAAAAGCATACTGTTAGCTCCCAAATCCACAACTACCGCATCGGGGAAGCATTTGTTGAAAATGTTCTTAAAAAAGTCCTGTGTTTCTTGACAGTTGGATTCTTTATCGGACAGATGATTCCACATAATCAGGCCGCCATCGGTTAACAATTCTGACAGATGTTCCGTGAAGGCCCTATTAAGCAGTTGCTCGGGTATGGTTTCATCGATAAAAACATCGACGCATATTAGGCCAAACTTTTTATCGCAGTCTTTTACATACTGAAATGCGTCAGTATTTCTTAACTCTATTTTACTCATCAGGCTTGGAGGAAGGTAGGATTCAGCCCAATGAATGATGACAGAATCAGCCTCGACACCAGTGTAATTATAGTCTTGATCAAAATTCTCCTGAAGCATAAAAGGTATGCTACCCATTCCAAAACCGAGTATCAGAACTTCGTTAATCCTAAGTTTGGTGAAGTCAATTTTCGAAAAAGCTGAAAAAAAGACAGTGTACAAGTCTCCATGAGAATACACCGCATTGGGTGTTGACAAATAGTATCTGCCTTGTCTTAATGATAAAGTCAATTCGGGATTAAATGGAGTCGAAGCTTTTGCCAGTTCGACATCCCAAAAATAGCTCGCATACTTTCTGAATAACTGGAGTAAAGTTTTCACCACAGTGATGTTGATTGGTTATCCATCCTCTCCGGAAGAGGATTCTGCCAGTTTTTTCAGCTCATTCAGTTGCATCATGGTTTGAACCGGAGTCATCGTATTGAGGTCCATTTCCAGCAAAAGCTCTTTAATTCTTCCAATGTTTGGGTCGAAAGTCTCAAAAATGCTGAGCTGTAAAGGTGGTGGAGTAATGGACTCTGTTTTTGCCTTTTTCACCTCCAGCCCATTACCAAGGTCAATGTCTGTGCTGCCAATTGATTTTTCCTCCAGTTGAGCCAAAATCTCATTTGCCCTTTCAACAATGCTCTTTGGCATACCAGCCATCTTGGCTACATGAATTCCGAAACTATGTTCACTTCCTCCAGGCAGGAGTTTTCTGAGAAAAATGACTTTATGACCAACTTCTCTCACAGCCACATTAAAATTCCGGATTCGTTCAAACTTATTAGCCAGTTCATTCAATTCATGATAGTGAGTGGCAAAGAGCGTTTTCGGCCGGAACCCAGATAAATCG
This sequence comes from uncultured Saprospiraceae bacterium, assembly GCA_964423205.1. GTDB lineage: Bacteria > Bacteroidota > Bacteroidia > Chitinophagales > Saprospiraceae > UBA6168. The sequence continues at coordinate 27,529 of CAYRDX010000021.1, forward strand.
TGAAGAAATTCTGCAATGGACCATGCAATGGATATACCGTCGTAAGTACTGGTACCTCTGCCAATTTCATCCAACAGAATCAGGCTACGGTCAGAGAGGTTGTTCATAATAAGTGCCGTCTCATTCATTTCCACCATGAAAGTACTTTCACCAACAGCCAGATTATCCGATGCACCCACGCGCGTGAAAACCTTGTCTATCAGACCGATACGGGCAGATTGGGCAGGAACGTAACAACCCATTTGGGCCATAAGGCAAATCAGAGCTGTTTGCCTCAGAAGCGCAGACTTACCTGACATATTCGGGCCGGTGATGACGATAATTTGTTGACTTTCAGTGTCGAGCAATACATCGTTTGGAACATAACTTTCACCGGGTGGCAGTTGACGCTCAATAACCGGGTGCCGCCCATATTTGATGTCTATTTCGTAGCTGTCGTCAATTTGCGGCCGCACATAACGATGCTTTTCAGCAAGCCGTGCGAAGGACAGCAGACAATCGAGGCGTGCCATGAGCATGGCGTTATTTTGAATGGGTTGGACAAATTCCGACATGGAGTTCACCAATTTTTCAAACAACTGTTGCTCCAGTTCCAACATGCGCTCTTCAGCTCCAAGTATCTTGCCCTCCAGCATCTTCAGGTCATCAGTTATATAGCGCTCGCAATTGGAAAGGGTCTGTTTGCGAACCCACTCATCGGGCACCAAACCCTTATCCTTGTACTTGTTCGTCACTTCAAGATAATATCCGAAAACGCTGTTGAAGCCAACTTTAAGGTTATCAATTCCTGTTCTCTGTGCTTCTTTTTGCTGGATTTCAATCAGGAGTTGCTGGCTGTTTTTGATGATGTTTCGCAATTCATCCAACTCTTCATGACAGCCAGTGGCCATGACGCCTCCTTTAGCGAGGTTCACCGGAGGATCGTTTACAATTTGGCGCGCAATCTCAGACTGTAAGGTTTTACAGGGATTTATGGCGTCCGCCATTTTAACCAGCACATCATTGGAAGAGCTTTCAAGCAATTGCTTCAGAGGTTCAGTTGCCTCCAGTGCTTTTCTGAGTTGGACAAGTTCCCGTGGATTTATTTTTTGAAGGGAGACCTTTGAAATTACTCTTTCCAAATCTCCCATTTGACGAATATAGGCCTCCAATAGATTTGATGCACTTCCATTTGCTAGGAAGTACTCTACGACATCCAGGCGGTTTTCAATTTCCGTTTGAGTGGTCAGTGGAAGGACAACCCATTTTTTCAGCAATCTTGCACCCATAGGTGAAACAGTAGAGTCAAGTACTTGCAGTAGGGATACTCCGGAATCATGTTGTGGTTGAATCAGCTCGAGATTTCTGATGGTGAACCTATCCAGCCATACATATCGATCTCGTTGAATCCTGTTGATGTTGGAAATGTGCCGGAGATTTTTGTTCTCTGTAGTTGAAAGATAATGCAGGGTGGCTCCTGCCGCTGTTTGTGCCAGATCCATTTCCTCAACCCCATAACCTTTTAAAGAGCTGACTTCGAAATGTTGTAAGAGCTTCTCGCGCGCAAATTCATAGGTGTAAATCCAATCATCCAGCGAGTAGGTATAGAATCTCGACCCGAATAAATAGTCAAAATCTTTGGACCTGGACTTGGAGTATATGATTTCGGATGGTTGAAAACTCTGTAAAAGTTTGTCGATATAGTTGAAATCCCCTTCTGCAACCAAAAACTCACCGGTGGATATGTCTAAGAAGGAAAGTCCGGCACTTTCCTTTTTGCCAAAGCTTACACTAGCAAGGAAATTATTGGACTTATGGTCCAGTAGTTTTTCATCAATCGCAATTCCCGGAGTCACAACTTCCGTAACACCGCGCTTCACAATTTTCTTTTGGGGAGATGGTTTTTCGAGTTGTTCGCAAATAGCAACCCGGTACCCAGATCTGACTAATCGGGGTAGATAAACATCCAACGAATGGTGTGGGAATCCAGCCAACTCTACATCACTACCGCCATTATTCCTGCTCGTGAGTACAATGCCCAGGGCTCCTGAAGTTTTAACAGCGTCCTCACCAAAAGTTTCATAAAAATCACCAACCCTGAACAGTAGAATAGCATCGGGGTATTTTGCCTTCATGCTCATATACTGCCCCATCAATGGGGTCGTGCTTTCAGTGTCCAAACCTTTACTGACTCCAGATTTCCTCTCTGATTTTCTTGCCAAAGTGTGTTTGTTTTGGGCAAATATAGCCAGATTGAATGTATCTTATCCCGCTCAATTTCTTTTATCAGTTTTGAACTCAGATTGTCACTTAGATACAAATAATAATGGAACTTCAGTACGATTATATCATCATCGGAAGTGGTTTTGGAGGCTCAGTAAGCGCTCTCCGGTTATCCGAAAAAGGCTATAAGGTCTTGGTTATTGAAAAAGGAAAGTGGTTCAATGACAATGACTATCCGAAATCGAACTGGAACCTGAAACGCTGGCTTTGGATGCCCATGCTGGGTTGGTATGGAATAATGAAAATGACTTTTTTCAGGCACATCACCATCTTGTCGGGAACTGGGGTAGGGGGAGGAAGCCTTGTTTATGCCAATACACTGCCAGTACCCAAAGATGATTTTTTTAATACGGGCAGCTGGAAAGCACTGGCGGACTGGAAACGTGAACTGGAGCCCTTCTATAAACTTGGACAAAAAATGCTGGGTACATCCCGAAATCCAAGGCTCTTTGAAGCTGACAGAGCGCTAAAAACTTTATCGGAAAATATTGGAATGTCAGAACATTTCGAAGCTACAGATGTCAGTGTGTACTTTGGTGAGCCGGGTGTTACGGTGCCCGATCCTTATTTTGAAGGGAAAGGTCCGACCCGCACTGGATGTACCTTCTGTGGGAGTTGTATGACAGGATGTCGCCACAATGCAAAAAATACACTCGACAAAAACTATCTGCATCTGGCTCAAGCCGTAGGAGCAGAAATACTCGCTGAAAGTTTGGTGGTCGATGTAAAACCAATGGGCATTCAGGATGGCTCTGAAGGATATTCAGTAACATACAGATACTCTTCTTCCGTATTCGCAAAAAGAAAAACACTGAATGCTAAAGGTGTAGTTTTTGCCGGCGGTGTATTAGGGACAGTGCCACTTTTACTGCGACTCCGCGCGAAAAGTTTACCCCATCTATCCAACAGAATCGGCTTCGACATCAGAACCAACAACGAGAGCCTGATGCCCGTAACCAATATAAATGGCAATAAAGACCTGTACGAAGGCATAGCCATTGGGACGATTTTGCATACTGATGCTGACAGTCATCTCGAACCAGTGCGTTATGGAAAGGGCTCCGGGTTTTGGCGACTTTTACTCTGGCCATTGGTGACAGGAAATAATACTTTCATACGACTGATAAAAATCTTACGGGAGGTCATTTTACATCCGGTTGATACGTTGAAATTGCTGTTCGTTGGCGATTGGGCAAAATCAACCTCCGTATTACTTTTCATGCAACATCTGGACAGTACGCTTCGATTTTCCCTGGGCACTTTGGGCAGGGTGAAATCATCCATAGTCAGGGGAAAACATCCTTCAGCTTTCATCCCGCGTGCCGAGGAACTGGCCAGACGGTATTCCAGCATTGTGGAAGGTAAACCTACTGTTTTCTTTTTGGAGCCCTTGGCGGGCATCCCATCCACGGCGCATATTTTAGGGGGAGCGGTCATGGCGGAAAACGCTGAAGATGGAGTAATTGATAAGAACAACCGGGTTTTTGGTTATTGCAACCTGTTGGTTTGCGACGGCTCTGCCATATCTGCCAATCCGGGAGTGAACCCCTCCCTTTCGATTACAGCTATTGCAGAGCGGGCTATGTCATTGATTCCCAACAAAAACCACGAAATGGTCTAAGGTCATGAAAAGCGCTTAATGGACTCGATTATGTACATTGGCCGGTGCTTGATTTCCTGATAAATGTTCGACAGATAGATGGACATGATGTAAAGAATCAGGCAAGTGATGGCAAAGAAAATGGATGTTAAAACCACCAAGAATGTCCAACCTGGCAGTGTTTCGTGATAAGTTCCCAATAGGTCATAGTTGGTAAAACGCACCTTTACCGCATTGAATATGACCAGGATCATGAACACTATTGAAACCAGAAAAATCCAAAGCAATAAGGACCTTAAAAAAGTGGTAAAGGATGTAATGGCTATCAGGGAAGTCCGGAATTTATCGGTAAACCCCGTTTTGTCATTCTCCAGAGGAATGTCCACCTCAATAGCCTTTGTTCCATACCCCACCATCGAATAAATAGCCTTCATGTACTGAAGATTTTCCCGAAGTCGGAGAAGTGAGTTCAATGCCCTGCGGGAGATGATACGTGTATCATGGGCCTTGTCATCCACCTTTAAATCAGAATAGTTTTTAAGAATCCAGTAAAAAAGCTTATAGAAAAGTCCGTATCGAAAATCCGGCTTCCTTTGTTTTGCCCTGAGATAAACCATATCAACCCCTTTCACACTTTCATTGTACAAATCGTTGATTAAAAATGATTTATCCCACAATTTTGATTCGAAAATCACAGTATAATCTCCATTCGCACGGTCCAAACCAGCGACAATTGCATGATTGCGTACTACGCTTGAGGAAAGATTGATCATGAAAATATTCTGTTTGAAAAAAGAGGGTAGGGGAGCAAGTTCTTTTTCGAAATCCCTCCTACCGCTATTGTTCACCAAAATGATTTCATAATCCGCAAAGGAGTCAGGTAATGTAGTTGAAAGGTTAGTTAGTAACCCCACTGTATTTTGTAATTCTACAAGATCCTCTATGACAGTGACAACCGATAAAAAACAATTGTTCATTTGGTTAGCTTGGTTATTGCCATCAACTCATGATGTTGTTGTAATAAATTTTCTCCGACGATTTAGCCCATAGTGCGGAACGATCCTTAAACAATTTGTAGTTTTCATAGACTTTTTTAGCAAATGAATCCTGGGCAGTTATCTCCTCAATTACTTCCTGAGTAAATACTTTCATTTGATCCAAAACCTCTTGTGGGAATTGTCTTACGTCCACAGTTTCGTCCTCAATCAATTTTTCAAGGTATTCGCTGTTGATGGCCTCAAATTGCGACAAAACCCAATGATTCATCCGGAAAGCAGCAGTTTTGAGTATGACTTGCAAATCTTGGTCTAAGGCTTCAAATTGTTGCTTGTTGAAGATAATTTCCAACTCTGAACCAGTCTCGTGCCAACCGGGTGTGTAGTAGTATTTGGCTATTTCATGATAACCCATAATGAAATCATGGTAAGGACCTATCCATTCTGTAGCGTCAATTATCCCCCTTTCAAGACCAGTATAAATGTCTCCACCTGATAACAAGACCGGAGTACCCCCTGCTTTTTCCAAAACTCGGCCTCCGAGGCCAGGAATGCGCATTTTAAGGCCTTTCATGTCCTTCATAGAGTTAATCTCCCGATTAAACCATCCACCGGCCTGAACTCCGGTATTGCCACCGGGAACAGGAATTAAACCAAAATCGCTGTACAATTCTTCCCATAATTTGAGCCCATCGCCGCCCAACATCCAGGCATTGACCTGCTGTGCATTCATGCCAAATGGCACAGCTGTAAAAAAAGCTGCTGCAGGAGCCTTGCCCACCCAATAATAAGCAGCGCCACTTCCCACTTCAGCAGCACCGCTTTTCACCGCATCAAATGTCTCCAAAGCAGGGACCAATTCCCCACCACCATAGACTTTAATGTCCATACGTCCAGCTGACATTTCACGAACCCATTTCGCAAATAAATTGCAACCTTCACCCAATACCGGAAAATTAGGAGGCCAGGTTGTTACCATTCGCCATTTGTACTTCTTGCCAGATATGATTCCTGGTTCGGATGATTCTTGTGCCAAATGCTCAGGACCGCAGCCACGGATAAAAAAGGGTAGTGATATCGTACCCGCAGCCAGGAGTTTAACAAATGACTTTCGGTTAAATTTTTTCATACTTAATTATTAAACAATTTGTTTTTTATTACGAAAATAAAACAATTTATTTGGCAATAATGCTAACTCAGTCAAATGTAAAATCTATCCGGCAAACCAAAGAATAATGAGATGTTGGATTGTGGTGATAAAATTGAGACAAGCAGGATTTTATCAATCAGGTTAGACTTTATTCAAGCGTTCTATTTAGAATCTATCAAGCGTTCTATTTTGCTTTGATGACTTCAAGCAAAGTGCTGTCCTCCGTTATCTGTAAGTAAACAGAGGCGATTCAAAATCACAATTTGGATTGGCTGCATAATTTATGTTATGTTAAGTAATAGATTTTACATCATTTAGTACTTTTGCTGCTTTTCAAATAATACCACTACCCTTGCACGAAGAAATCAAACCATATTATAAAGAGGGAAGCAAGAAAAAGCAGATTTCCCGAATGTTCGACAGCATTGCTCCGGTGTATGATTTTCTAAATCATTTCCTTTCGCTTGGAGTCGACATCAGTTGGCGAAAGAAAGCTATTCGCAAATTGAGAGATTTAAAACCTCAGATTATCCTGGACATCGCTACAGGCACGGGAGATTTAGCGCTTGAAGCCTACCGCCAGCTCAATCCTCAAAAAATTATTGGTGTGGACATTTCTACAGAAATGCTCGCCATTGGCAATAAAAAAATCAAGAAACGGGGTCTTGAAAAAGTTATGGACCTGGTTGAAGGCGACAGCGAAAACCTGCAATTTCCTGACCATACTTTCGATGCCATTACCGTGGCTTTTGGCGTCCGCAATTTTGAAAACCTGGAAAAGGGATTGACGGAGATGCTCAGGGTGCTGAAGCCTGGTGGACAATTAGTGGTTCTGGAATTTTCCCGCCCTACCCTATTTCCCTTCAAAAATTTATTCAATTTATACTTTCAGAGAATTTTACCGGCAATAGGACGTTTTACTTCCAAAGACCCGAGTGCTTACAGCTATTTATACCATTCAGTTCAGGCCTTCCCAGATGGCAGTGACTTCTTGGAAGTCCTGAAAAAAGTTGGTTATCAACCAGTTAGCCATGAGCAATTGACATTGGGAATTTGTTCTATTTACTGTGCCAAGAAAATTGAAAATGCTTAGCCGTTCTATTTTAATGATTTCTCATAAACCGTTGAAATTGTTCTTGTTATGCCTGTTTTTGCTAGTGGGATTCACCACCATAAGCAGTCAAAGTTCAAAAGGCAATTACAATTTTCTGGACTTTAACCAGAAACCCTATTATTTCGGCATAACACTGGCCTATAACTCTTCCAATTTCAAAATTTTCCAGTCGCGGAATTTCGTGTTGAACGACAGCATCAGGCGGGTGGAATCGGTGACCGGTCCGGGATTTAATCTCGGCATTGTGAGCAACCTGAAAATCGGGGAGTATTTCGACATACGCTTCCTCCCTACCCTCTCCTTTGCGGAGCGCAACATCAATTACGCCTCAACCAACGACGACCGCAGGCCATTTTCCCGCAAAGTGGAATCGGTATTTGTGGAAATGCCTTTTCATGCACGATACAAATCCACACCTTTTCATGATACGCGGCTTTTTGTAGTGGCGGGGATAAAATACTCCTTTGATGTGGCATCGGACTCACGCTCACGTCAGGCAGCCTCACTGGTTAAAATTGCCCCTAATGATTTCGCCTTTGAAATCGGAGCCGGTGTCCAGTTGTTTCTGCCCTTTTTCATCTTTTCTCCGGAGATTAAATACTCCCACGGCCTGAACAACATCCTCATCTTTGATGAAAAACTGGAGGAGTCGAGCATTATTGAAAAAGTGCTCTCCAGGTCTTTTACCATTTCACTTCATTTTGAGGGGTAGACATGTTGAATATAGACTCACTAATTATCATCTCCCAGGTGGTCATGACCCCTTGGATGTAAAACATCCTCATCTTTGATGAGAAACTTGAGGAGTCGAGCATTATTGAAAAGGTGCTCTCCAGGTTATTTACGATTTCATTGTATTTTGAGGGGTATGTGGAACCACAGAGGTGACAACTTTTATAAAGGTGTCGCCTTTGTAACCCAAAATAAGCCAAGTATCAGGGTGTGTTGGAGTCTTTTTGGCTAAGCACAAAAAAATCCTGCTTCCATCGAAAGCAGGATTCAGTATTCTTGCGAAGAATTATTTCAGTTTTCTACTGTAATTTCTTTTTGAAGGGTATTGATGTATGAGGCTAATTCAACGGAATAGACTCCGGGTTTGAAGTTCTTTACGCTCAATTCATAAATAGAGTCAACAGGTAAATCCCAAAGTTTATCCTCAAAAACCACCTGATGATTTTTGTCATATACCTTAATTCCACTCAGGTTAACGGGTATTGCCTCCAGATCGATAAAGTAGATTTTGCTCTCCTTATCCTGATAGAAGGTCAATGATTCCGACATATCAAAAGCGGATGATACAATGGCAATATGCAATTCGATTAGCGGGGTGAAATTCAATGATGACTTGCCTTGTGCGGAGCTCAGTGTTGACCATAGTGCCAGGGCAATAATCCCCAAAATTGCTTTTTTTAACATCTCGGTTTTGTTGAATACTGTTTATGAGATTAATTTGTTCTTTGCATAAAAGAGCTACAAATAAAGTCCTCTTATCACAAAAGTCCTAATTTATTGCTTGCTTTTTTACTTTTTTCAGCAAGAAAAACAGTTTTTAATACTGTATGTTCACTGCCTTACAAAATTTTTGTTAAGAGCTAATGAAATATTTTCCTTTTTAAGCCTTGTCCTCCCAATTCAGTGAACGTTCAACTGCTTTCTTCCACCCTTTATAACGTGATTTTCGCTCCTCATCTTGCATAAGCGGGGTAAAAGCTTTTTCCATTTGCCATTTTGTCGAAATATCAGACGCACTCCAAAATCCCGTGGCCAGTCCAGCAAGATACGCAGCTCCCAATGCGGTTGTTTCAACGACATTAGGTCTTTCAACATTTGTGCCGAGCATATCAGCCTGAAACTGCATGAGTAAATTATTTTTACTTGCCCCTCCGTCAACCCTTAGTGTTTGCAGTTTGACGCCAGCTTCCTGTTCCATTAATGACAATACATCTTTGGTTTGATAGGCAATGGATTCCAGGGTTGCCCGTATGATGTGGGCATTTGTAGTACCTCTTGTAATGCCAAAAATAGCGCCGCGCGCATACATGTCCCAATACGGAGCGCCAAGACCCACAAAAGCCGGTACCACATAAACACCGCCCGTATCCTGTACTTTAGAAGCAAAATATTCAGTATCGGGTGCATCATCGACCATTTTAAGACCGTCTCTGATCCATTGGATAGCCGCTCCGGCAATGAAGACACTTCCTTCCAAAGCATAAGATACTTTCCCGTTCATACCCCAGGCAATGGTAGTGAGCAACCCAGCTTGACTGTAAACCGGTTGTTCACCAGTATTCAACAGCATAAAACAACCTGTTCCATAAGTGTTTTTGGCCATGCCGGGAGATACGCAATTCTGCCCGAAGAGCGCTGCCTGTTGGTCTCCTGCAATTCCGGATACGGGAATGCCAACACCAAAAAACGCTGCCGCGGTAGTTCCAAGGATTTCACTCGACGCACACACTTCCGGAAGCATGGATTTGGGAATTCCAAGTATATCGAGCATTCCATCATCCCATTTCAATTCATTGATGTCATAAAGCAATGTCCTCGAGGCATTGGAATAATCTGTTTTATGGGCCTTGCCCCCTGTGAGCTTCCAAAGCAGCCAGGTATCAACAGTTCCAAACAGCAATTTACCTGCTTTAGCATCCTCTTTGGCCCCGGGAACATTATCCAGAATCCACTTCACTTTGGTCCCGGAAAAATAGGCGTCTATAACAAGGCCTGTCGTGTTCCTGACTTTTGACTCCAGCCCCTGTGCTTTTAAATTGTCGCAGATTTCTGCAGTCCTGCGGTCCTGCCAAACGATAGCGTTATGGACAGGTTCACCCGTTTCTTTATTCCATACAACCGTGGTTTCACGCTGATTGGTTATTCCGATAGCAGCGACATCCGAGGCAGGTATGCCCTTGTTCTTAAGGGCGTTTTGGGCCATCTTAAGTTGGGAATTCCAAATATCCATTGGATCGTGTTCCACCCAACCCGGTTTTGGATAAATCTGAGCAAATTCCAGTTGCTCCACGGCCACGATATTAGAATGCTTGTCAAACAACATGGCTCGGGAACTGGTGGTTCCCTGGTCGAGTGCTAAGACGTATTTAGACATTTGGAGAGAATTGGTTTGGTGAATAACAGCGGAACTTCAGCCCAAAGTTGCTAAAAGTTGTGAAATATCAATCGCAGAGCAGTGGAAATGACCTTTTGGGCACTGTCTTTTTCCATGGATTCCGCAAGGGCGGCAAGGTAGTTTGCTTTTTGTTTGAATCATGAAACTTTGATCAGAAAGCGGGGAGAACCCAAATTCCGGTACTGTAGAGCAATAGATGGCCGTAACCGGAGCATTTATAGCTGAGGCGAGATGCAAAGGTGCGCTGTCGTTCACATAGTTCATGTGGGCTTTTTTCATGACAGAAGCGGACTGTAAAAGCGTCAGTTTACCTGCAAGGTTCAACACTATTTTGTCTGGCGTCCGAAGCCTAATGGTTTCACAAAGCATAAAATCCTCATTACTTCCCAGCAGGACAATATGCCAATGGGCATCCAAAGCATGGATGAAATCAACCCAATTTTCCAGTGGCCATTGTTTTGTGAACCAAACAGAGCCTGGAGCAATGCATAAAAACTTCTTTTCAAATAGTTCCCGGGGAATTTCAAAACTATCCGGATATAAAACTGGCCTTACAATTTGATGTGTACCAACCCATCTTTCCACCGTTCTTAAGTTCCTTGCCACTTCATGCACTCCCAGTAATTCATGTTTGATTTCGTGCGTAAACAAAAAGGAAAGCGGGTTCTTGTCAAAGCCCACTGTCTCTCTGGCAGCGGATAAGGCAGTGATCAGTCCTGTTGACAGAAAACGTTGCAGATTAACCACGAGGTCGTACCGTCTGTACCGCACAACCCTAATGAGTCTGATTAAGGAAAAATACTTGAGTTGCCGCTTTTCCCAAACCAGCACCTCGTTCAGGAAAGGATGATGAGTAAACAAGGACTCACTACCCTTTCGAACCAATATATCAATTTTTGCATCCGGAAATCTTGTGTGTAACACTTCAAGAACTGGTGTGGCCAGAATCACATCACCGAGAAATGCAGTTTGAATGAGGAGAATCCGATTCATACAGAAAAACAAAAGCCCCTTTGATATCAAAGGAGCTTACAAGATATTATTTTCGTGTTGCCAGTACAGTTTTATACTGCGAAACTTTCGCCGCAGCCACATGTCCTGGCCGCATTGGGATTATCAAAAAAGAAACCTTTTCCGTTCAGCCCACCACTGAATTCAAGTGTGGAATTAAAAAGATAAAGGAAGCTTTTCAGGTCAGTAACTATTTTCATCCCGTTATCTTCAAAAACCTGATCGTTATCCAAACCTTCATTGTCAAAATCCATTTTATAAGTCAGGCCTGAGCAACCCCCACTGGTAACAGAGACGCGAACGAAATAATCATTTCCGAGCTCTTCTTTTTCCATCAGTTCGATGATCTTTGACTTGGCGCTGTCAGCTACGTGTAACATGGCAAAATATGGTTATGAAAATTAAGTGTCGCTTGATTTTCACTCAACTTCATTCTTCTTTTTATAATCAGAAATAGCTGCCTTGATGGCATCTTCGGCCAGTACAGAGCAGTGAATTTTTACTGGTGGTAATGCAAGTTCTTCTACAATAGTCATATTATCAATAGACATTGCATCGTCAATGCTTTTGCCCTTCAGCCATTCAGTTGCCAGGGATGATGAAGCAATAGCAGAACCACAGCCAAAAGTTTTGAACTTGGCATCAGTGATGACCTTCGACTCCTCGTCAACCTCAATTTGAAGGCGCATTACGTCGCCACACTCTGGCGCACCAACCAGACCAGTTCCTACATTTTTCTTCGATTTGTCGAGTGTACCTACGTTGCGTGGGTTGTTGAAGTGGTCCAATACTTTGTTTGAATAAGCCATAATTGTTATTAGTTATCTTTTTTAACAGAGTTTAAAGTTATAGAGTTAGTGTTCAGCCCATTCTATTTTCGAAAGGTCAACACCTTCTTTGTACATTTCCCAGATAGGGCTTAAATCGCGCATATGGTTTACACCCTTTTTAACAGCCTCAATGGCTAAATTGACATCTTCTTCAGTATTAAATCTTCCGAGGCTGAAACGCAAGGAAGAATGAGCCAGGTCATCACCCAAGCCCAATGCAACCAATACATAAGAAGGCTCAAGTGAAGCTGAAGTACAGGCAGAACCTGAAGAAAGAGCAATGTTTTGATTAAAAGTCATCATCAGCCCTTCGCCCTCCACATGCTTGAAAGAAATGTTGGAAACATGAGGCATGCGATGATATTTGTTCCCATTAATATAGGTTTCTTCCAATTCCATAAGGGAGGACTCCAGTTTATCACGTAAGCGGCTGATGCGTTCTGCATCCTTTGCCATCTCTTTCATGGCCAGTTCAGCGGCTTTGCCAAAACCCACAATTCCGGGAACGTTGAGGGTACCAGAGCGCATTCCTCTTTCGTGGCCTCCTCCATCCATTTGTGCAGTTACTTTTACCCTGGGATTCTTGCGACTCACATACAAAGCACCAACACCTTTTGGTCCGTACATTTTGTGAGATGTGAAAGCCATCAGGTGAATGCCAAGTTCTCTTGGCTTTGTTGGAATTTTACCAACAGCCTGGGTTGCATCTGAGAAAAACAAGACGCCGTGTTTATTGCATATTTCGCCAATCTCTTTCATGGGTTGGATTACCCCTGTTTCATTGTTGGCCCACATAACTGCAACCAAAACGGTCGTTGGTTTGATAGCCGCTTCCAATTCCTTCAAATCAATCAATCCATCCCTCCCAACTTCGAGATAGGTGACTTCGGCTCCCATTTTCTCCAAGCGGTGGCAGGTATCCAAAACCGCTTTGTGTTCTGTTTTCACAGTAATAAAATGATTACCCTTGCGAGCATACATTTCGAATACACCCTTAAGTGCCAGGTTATCGCTTTCCGTCGCACCGGATGTGAAAATGATTTCTTTAGGGTCAACGTCAATCAAATTGGCAATTTGGGTTCTTGCATAGTCCACTGCCTCTTCTGCTTCCCATCCATAAGGATGGTTGCGGCTGGCTGCATTTCCGTGGTGCTCAAAGAAGTAAGGCACCATCGTTTCAACTACACGAGGGTCACATGGTGTAGTTGCATTATTGTCAAGGTAAATTTTACGATCTGTCATGAAAGAATTTAATGTTTATTTAGATTTAATCTAAGCTAACGCAAAGATAACAGATTTACCAAAAAATGGTTTGGTGGGTTGAAAATTTACTGGACACTTTTTTCAGAGAAAATTGCATGAACTGTATTGTCTTTAATTCAAACATAAATAAGCACCTCAATGGTTAAGTTTCAGTTAAGATGCATTAATTTTATTTCTCGTGTGTCAGAATTGCATCCTTGACTCAACATTGCCAGACTGTTGTCCAGCAGTGCATTCTCAAAAACACTTTCCAGTCTAGCTTTCAGTTGTGGATCAATAAACCTGGATGTTAGAACAAAGAAAAATTCTTCCAATGCAGACAAAATTCAGCAAACGAATCAAGATTACACTTTCCATCACATTTCTCACCCTGCTGATGATTGCGCAGGTTGGAATATTAAATCCGGATTTATTCAAATCCGAAATTGAGCACAACAAAAGAATTGAGAGTAAAACCATCACTCCCGATAATTCAATGGAAATGAACTTTGACTTTACAAAAGCATGGCAGGAAATTGATAGCCTGGTCGATGCAGGACTTCCAAAGTCTGCTCTTGAAAAAACCATCGCATTGTATCATATAGCAAAGCGGGAAAATAATGCTGCTCACTTGGTCAAAAGCCTGATTTACAGAGGCAGGTTTCTCTCAGAACTCGAGGAAGATGGCTTTATCAAGTCCATCGATTTGTTTCAGATGGAAATCCAAACTTTAGCTTTTCCGGCCAATGCAATTTTGCAGAGCGCCCTGGCCGAGTTGTACGATAATTATCTGAACGACAACTTTTGGAAAATTGAAGACCGGACAGAAATTCTAAATTATGAAGATCAGTCAATTGACACATGGACTGCAGGTCAATTGATCGACAAGAGTTCAGAATTGTATTTGTCCTCTATTAAAGACGACCGACTAAAAACCGTTTCCAGTGATGATTTTCGGTCCATTTTTTCGGATGGTGAAAATACAGAAGGTCTGCGCCCTACCCTCTTTGATTTATTGGCGCACCGCTCTATTGACTATTTCATGAACGAAAAAAGCCAATTGACTCAACCTGTGTATATGTTTCAGATTTCGGATGCCGAGGCTTATGCAACAGTGAATGAATTCTTGAGATGGAAGCCAGTAACTGCTGACAGTTCATCCAGAAAATTGGCTACCCTGAAAATATTCCAGGAATGGCTTTCTTTCCGGTTCAATGACATTAAAAACAATCCAGCAGCATTGGTTGATGTAGATTTGAAAAGGCTGGGTTATGTGCATGACAATGCGACAATCGCGGAACGAAATGAATTGTACTTACAATCGCTGGAGGACATTAGAAAACCATGGGTGGGAAAAGAAGCGGAAGCGGACATTCTGGTCGAAATTGCCCGGCACTATCAATCAAACGGTCATGACTATATTCCGAACCCAATCGGCTCAGGACTTGAAGAACCTGCAACGAAATGGCATTATAAAAAAGCCGCCGACCTTTGTACAGAAGTCATGAAATTATATCCGGAAACTTTTGCAGCCAAACGATGTGCGATCCTACTGGGCGAACTTCGGGCCAGGAATCTTGAAATAAAAACCGAAGAAGTAAACCTGCCCAATAAATCCATTTTAGGAAAATTAGACTACCGGAATACCAAAAAAGTCTGGATGAAGTTGATTCCGGTGACGACCAATTTTGAAAACGAATGGAAACAACTGCGCAAAAAAGACCACACGAACGAAGACCTTATCAAACTCTTGAATTCGCAAATAGCACTGGAGTCATGGAGTGTTGACCTGCCTGACGATGGTGACCTTCGGTCTCATTCGGCCGAGTTCAAAATTAACAAACAGGCTTTAGGGCAGTATATACTAATGGCCTCTTCCAGTCATGATTTTCGGTCAGACCTGGTTACTTACCTTCCCTTCACAGTTTCCAGAATTGGCTATTGGGAGAGAAGGAGCAATGCTGAAGGACTTCAGTTCGTTGTTTTTGACAGAGAAAGTGGTGCTCCACTGAAAGGTGTAACAGCCCATTTATATATCCGCAGTTACAATTCAGCTTCCGGTCAATATGAAGAGGTACTGTCAGGTAAAAGTGTGAGTGATTCCGAGGGCTTTATCGACCCACGATTCAATAGAAGCAAATCCAACACTTATAAAGTTGTCTTTGAAAAGGGCAAGGACAAATTGGATTTAGATCAATCCTTTTATGAATATCAGCAAACGCCCGTTGCTCAACCCTATAGTCAGACCACATTTTTCCTTGACAGAGCTATCTACAGGCCCGGGCAAACGATATTTTTCAAAGGCATTGCACTCGAATTTGACGTCGAGCGGATGCCGTCCATACAAAAGAATAAGGATGTAACGGTTACGCTGCGCGATGCGAACTGGCAGGAAGTAACCTCACTGAAATTCAAAACCAACGAGTACGGCACATTCAACGGAAGCTTTACGGCACCAAAATCAGGCCTTCCCGGACAAATGAGTCTTGTGTCCGATCATGGTGGACAAAGCAAATCATTCCAGGTAGAAGAATACAGGAGACCCAAATTCGAAGTGACTTTTGAACCAGTAAAGGGAAATTACCGGCTTAATGAAAAGGTCAATTTAACAGGTAAAGCAACGGCCTATGCCGGCAATAATATTGATGGTGCCCAGGTGGTCTGGCGTGTAGAGCGTCGCGTTCATTATCCATGGATGCCGTGGTGGAGAATGTCATGGTATCCAATCCGATCCAGTTCAATGGAAATTGCTAACGGAATAACAAAAACCAGCGACAGTGGCACCTTCGAAATCGATTTTGATGCAATCCCCGACCCTACAGTTTTAAAGAAAACAAAACCACTGTTTACCTACGTGATTTATGCAGATGTTACCGATCAAACTGGTGAAACACGCAGCGGAGAGATACACGTTCTGGTTGGTTATACTTCACTCTTAGCGGATTTTGAACTTGAAGAAACAATTTCAAAGGACAGTTTAAGCACTATTAAAATTCTCACTACCAATCTCTCCGGCCAGGCAGTTCCTGCCAAAGGGGAAATAAAATTGGAAAAACTCAAACAACCCAATAAAACATTTATCAGCCGTTATTGGGGTTTTACCGACAGGGCAATCATGAGCGAAGATGACTTTGAAAAACACTTCCCTAATGTACCCTGGCAAATGGAGGATGTCCCAGCCAATTGGCCAATTGAGAAAACGAGTCACACGGGTAATTTTGACACTGGTATTTCTTCAGATTTACCATTCCAGTCAGAAACCATGAAGCAGCTAAAGCCCGGTTGGTATGTGCTCCGCTTAAATACAATGGATGTTTTTGGTGAAAAAGTGGAAGTAGATAAATATTTCAGGGTTTACGAACCGGACAAAGGCAAATTTCCCGGAACCGAATTCGGTTGGTACGATTTGGAAAAGACCAGTTATGAGCCTGGGGAGTTCGCAGTCATAAACTTTGCCGGAAGCGGAAACAAACTGCATGTTTTACTTGAAATTGAAAAGGAAGGAAGGACTATCGATCGCCAGTGGTTAAAAATCTGCGGCCAGGATAGCTATAAGAAACTGATTGAAGATTCACATCGTGGAAACTTGAGCTATACTGTGTCGTACGCCGGGCTGAACCGCAGCACCAATGATTCAAAAACCATCTTTGTACCCTGGTCCAATAAAGAGCTCAAGATAGAATTAAACACCTTCAGGGATAAGTTGTATCCCGGTCAGGATGAAGAATGGAGTTTTAAGATTTCTGGGCCTAAAGGTGAAAAAATTGCCGCCGAAATGGTCGCATCAATGTATGATGCATCGTTAGACGCTTTTGCTGCCAATAGCTGGTCTATGTATCTTTATCCAAGCAGTTGGCATCAGATTCAGTATAGAGCACATGCTTTCCGCGCAGTTTCCGATATCAGCTTATCGTACTTCGACTACTTCTATGACTATTCTGATGTAAACCGTATTTATCCTTCCCTTCAATGGTTTGGCTGGTATTCCTCATACCCAGTCATGTATGACAGAGCAGTTTTGTCTGCTGCCCCCGAAGTCGAAATGATGAAAGCCGGAAGAGAGCAGGCTGAGGCTGAATTGGCACCATCCCCATATAAAGCTGAAGTGCCGGAGGAAACCATACAGCCCCAATCTGTGGGAGAGCCTCTCAAAGTCAGAACCAATTTAAATGAAACCGTTTTCTTTTATCCCAACCTGATGACTGACGCTAATGGTAATGTCTTCATCAAATTCAAAATGAATGAAGCGCTGACTAAATGGAAGTTTTTGGGACTTGCTCACACCAAAAACCTGGAAGTTGCAGCAATGACGAAAGAAGTGGTCACTCAGAAAGAACTCATGGTTGTACCTAACCCTCCCAGATTTTTTAGAGAACTGGATGAAATTGAATTTACTGCCAAAGTGGTCAACCTGAGTAATAAACCTCTAAGTGGTAATGCGCAACTCCAGTTGATTAACCCTCTGGAAAGTATGCCGGTTTACAAGTGGGAAGATAACCCCCAGTTCAATGTCAACTTCAGGGTCGAGCCCGGACAATCCACAGGAGTAGCATGGCGGTTCAGGGTTCCTGAAGTAACAGATGTACCACTTATTGAGCACACTGTGGTTGCAGCGGCCGGTGATTTCTCTGACGCAGAAAGGTCAACAGCTCCGGTCATCAGCAACCGAATGTTGGTCACCGAAACACTGCCATTGCCGGTCAGGGGAAATCAAACCAGGGAATTTGTTTTCAAATCCTTGCAGAACAATCAATCAGCAACACTCCGGAACCATCGCTTCACGCTGGAATTTACCCAAAATCCAGCCTGGTATGCCGTTCAGGCACTACCCTACCTTATGGAATATCCGTATGACTGCAATGAGCAGATATTTTCGAGATATTATGCCAATTCCCTGGCCTCGACTGTAGCCAATTCACATCCTTCGGTGAAAGGTGTTTTTGACCGGTGGAGAAGCTATGAACCAGATGCCCTATTGAGTAATCTGAGTAAAAATCAGGAATTGAAGAGTGCATTATTGGCAGAAACTCCCTGGGTGCTGCAAGCCAAAAATGAAGAGCAGCAAAAACAACAAATTGCCTTGTTGTTTGACCTCAATAAAATGAGTTATGAGGCTGAACAGTCGCTTTCGAAACTTGCTGAAAGACAAATGCCGAGCGGCGGTTGGGCCTGGTTTCAGGGTGGTCCTGACAGTTGGTATATCACACAATATATCGTTGAAGGATTGGGCCACATGCATAAACTTGGTGTAACTGACCTCCACAGGAATCCAACCTCCTGGCAAATGACGAAGCAGGCCATTCAATATTGCGACGATAAACTGGCTGGTGAATTTGAGCATTTGCAAAAACAGGTAGAATTGGGAAGAGCGAAATGGGAGGATGATCACCTCAGTTATTTAATAGCTCATTATTTGTACATGCGGTCCTTCTTCATTGAAGACAAATCTGTTCAGAACAATACAGGCAATTTATCACCTGAAAAATCCGGGACCCATGTGCCTGTTCAGGGCAAGGCTTTGGAAGCATTCCAATATTATTTAGGCCAGGCTGAAAAATACTGGCTAAACAAAGGGATGTACACGGAAGGTTTGCTGGCACTGGCACTGCACAGAACAGGCAAATCTCAGACCTCCAACACAATTGTCAAATCCCTTAAGGAGCGCTCATTGAAATCAGAGGAAATGGGAATTTACTGGAAATATCCATCGGGATATTGGTGGTACACTGCTCCGATAGAAACTCATTCGCTCATGATTGAAGTATTCAATGATGTGGCTAAGGATAAAGCATTTGTGGAAGAGCTCAAAGTTTGGCTGTTGAAAAACAAGCAAACCAACCATTGGAAAACTACCAAAGCCACTGCCTCAGCAGTTTATGCACTGCTGTTGACAGGTGATAACTGGTTGTTGGAAAGTACACCACTGGATATTTCGTTTAGTGATGGTAGTCCAACTGCATCCGGTTGGCTAAATAAAATAAAAGTAGGGCAAGTAAAAGCTGAAGCGGGAACTGGTTATTTCAAAACAAACTTCGGTTCTGAAGAAATAGAAAAAGGGCTCGCAAAGATAAAGGTTCGCAACCCCAATAATGTCGCATCCTGGGGAGCCGCATACTGGCAGTACTTTGAGCAATTAGACAAGATTACCACTTTTGCAGAAACACCGTTGTCATTGAAGAAACAAGTGTATGTTGTTGAAAACACTTCTACGGGCGAAGCTTTAAAGAAAGTTTCTGATAATGACAAAGTAAAAGTGGGGCAAAAGTTGATGATAAGAGTTGAACTGAGGGTTGACCGCGACATGGAATACATACATCTGAAAGACATGAGAGCCTCGGGCCTTGAACCCATTAACGTAATCAGTTCCTATAAATGGCAGGGCGGTCTTGGTTACTACGAAAGCACCAGGGATGCATCCACAGACTTTTTCATAAGTTGGCTCCCAAAAGGAACTTATGTGTTCGAGTACCCCTTACGAGTGGTTCACCGTGGTGATTTTTCCAACGGCGTTACAACAATTCAGTGCATGTATGCGCCTGAATTCAGCAGCCATTCACAGGGAATCCGTTTGAAAGTGGAGTAAATACTAAAATATGAAAACCAAAATTGAATTCGAAGGCGTGATGGAAGAAGTAACACAGGCACCACAATCCGGAGCGGTACTTTTCCCTTATGATATGTTGGAGTCCTTTGGAAAGAAAATCGTTAAGGTTAAAATAACCTATGACGGAATTCCATACCGTGGACTATTAAAAAGCATGGGTGGAGATAAGGTTTACTGCCTCATTCTTAAAGATATCAGGCAGCGCATGGGTAAAAATCCCGGGGATATCGTAAGCGTAACAGTACAGGAAGATACAGAAGAGAGACGAGTTACAGTTCCCCTAGATTTTGGGGCGCTTATGAATAATGAGCCTAAACTTTTGGAGTTTTTTAACTCTTTGTCCTACACGAACAGGAAGGAATAAGTAGTTTGGATAGAATCGGCCAAAAGACCGGAAACAAGACAAAACAGGCTGCAAAAATCTTTAGAGTTATTACAACAGAAAGTAAAGACTCCCCGTTAAGATTAAAGTACTTAACTTTTCTGCAAACCAACTATTTTGAAAGAACCCTGGTCTTTGAGTCATTATTCAGGTTGGCATGATTTGAGCGATGTATAAGTTAAAGGCATGTTATTGAATCAAATGTTGCCAACAAGGAAAAGAATAATTCGGTTTCAAGTTTCATACAATTAGTGAGAGTAAATGATTTCAGAGGCTGCCCTAACCAGGCAGCCTGCTTTTTTTCAACACCATTAATTTTCTAAAATTATCGCTATGAAAAGAGTAATAGGTCTCGGCGGAATTTTCTTCAAAACACAGGACAGAGGTACAGTTGCCGATTGGTATAAAAAGCATCTTGGTATTCCGGTTGAAGATTGGGGTGCCATATTTCCATGGAGAAGAAATGACGAAAGTGGAGAGGAAACTTATTCAGTTTGGAGCCCTTTCAAAGGTGACACTAACTATTTTGAGCCAAGTGAGTTTGATTACATGATTAATTACCAGGTGGATGACTTACATGCACTGATAGCAAAATTGAAAGAAGAAAGAGTTACTGTCATTGACAAAGTAGAAGAATCCGAGTTTGGAAAATTCGGATGGATAATATATCCCGAAGGAAGGAAAATAGAACTTTGGGAACCTCCAAAAGCAGACCCCAAATAAGGTCCGCTATCTCTGTTTTTTTACACCTATGGTGATTCTCACCATACTAATAACACGATTGCTATTCTAAGCCAATGGTTTCCGTTTCTTAAAGAAATAGTAAAATGGAGCTCCCAGCAATATCAGGAAAATACCCATACCTGCCTCTCTGGGGCGTTCAACCAAAGTATTTCCGAGCAAGGCAATGCAGAATAACAAAAACAAAATAGGCACAACAGGATAACCTATGACTTTATAGGGCCTTTCAGCATTCGGCATTTTCTTTCTTAGGATAAATACACCGGCCACCACCATTCCATAAAAGATAAAGGAGGAAAAGACCATCATATCTGTAAGTTGGTCGAAAGTTCCGGAAAATACCAAAATGGAAGACCATACAGCAAACATAATAAGTGATTTACTGGGGGTATGAAACTTTGGGTGTACATAAGCGGCCTTTCTGAAAAATAATTTTTCCTTCGCCATGGCATAATAAATCCTTGCTGCTGTCAAAATAGTTGCATTTGTACAGCCTAAGGTTGTAATCACTATCAATATTGAAATGCCCAAAGCACCTCCATCACCCAGGAAAGCGCGCAATACTTCCACTGCTGCAATGTTGTTTTCCTGGCTAGCCATCACCAGCATTTCATCCATTGGCATGACATAGAGGTATGTGAAGTTGACCAGGAGATAGATGGTGATAATAGCAAGGATTCCAAGTATCAGAATCCGGGGAATGTTTCGCTGTGGATTTTTGATTTCATCTCCAACGAAACCCACGTTCATCCAACCTTCATAACCCCAGAAGGCCGCCAACATTGCAAGAAACATAAGTTTGAAAAAGCCACCTGCTTCACCAAATGCTTCAGGGGGATAGGACGAAGATACTGTTGTGGCATTGGCGACTGAGCCGCCACTCAAGGAAAGGCCCAATAAGGCAATGAGTAAAAGGCTGGTTATGACAATTATGGTTACGATGTTACTTACTCTTCCTCCCTGATGCACACCTCTGTAATTAATGGCTGTCAAAACAGCGATTAATGTAACTGCTGTTAACTTCACTCCCAAATTGGCGAAAGGGGTAAAAATTCCCAAGACCGTAAACGTTTCCCATTCCCCTCCCAAAATCGGGAGCTCATACACTCCGTTTAATGATTGTGCAAAGACATAGGCTATGGAAGCTGTCGAGGCAGACTGAATAGTTGCAAAACTCGCCCAGCCATAGAAATAACCCGCTTTTTCACCGTACATCTCTCGCAGGTAAGCAAATGGCCCACCTGAAACAGGTATGAGCATGGCTATTTCAGCAACTGTCAAAACACCCAACAAGGTAACAATACCCGCAACTGCCCAAGCCAATAACACCAGTTCCGGCGATTCCAGGCTGATAGACATGGGTGCAACTTTCTTATAAACGCCAGAACCAATAATGGAACTTATAATGAGAATGATTCCGGTTCCGAGGCCGAAATATTGAATCAGTTTTGCGTTTGAGTTTGATCCCACGTTATTATCCATGTGTGAGGTGATTGATTGTATGAAGGCGAAAGATGCAAAATGTTTTGGAATGTTTGCTCAACCTGATAAGCCTTTCCTTTCGATAGCCTTGCGCAACAATTAATGACACCCCTAATAGGAATGCAAATTTTGTCAAAACCATCTGACGCTTTCAAAAGAGGTTTACAGGACACAATAGATTTCATAAATTCGCACTAATTAATCATCACTTTCTTTCATAATGGCAGCAAATCCCAAAAAAAACGATCCAGGCAAATTCAAATTCAGGGAACTGAAGGTGTATTCTTCCACTGAATGGCTTGCCGACAATAAGAAGAAATACCGTCAGGTATTTAATCGACAGGACACAGCCTACGTCTATGCTGAATTATCTTTTTACAACAAACTATTTGACATTGCGGAATGGGATGTTGAGGTTGAGTTGCGCTGTTTTGCCCAAAAGAAAGCCAATAAAGAAGTCTGTGTGCTTAATTTTAAAAGGAGGGTGAGCAAGGAAGATAATGTTGTGTATATCCGGGAGGGCTGGGGAAATAAATCTGATGGCGTTTTCTGGAAAAGAGGGACCTATGTTTGGGAAGCCTGGATAGAAGGTGAAAAAGTAGGATCAAAGAATTTCTTTGTTGAAGATGCCAGGGCACCCTTGCAAAGGAACGGTTGGCCATTCATTGAGCTGGCTTCTTTGAAGCTTTATGAAGGCCCCTACGATGACCTCAACGCCAATGTCAGGACTTACTATAAAGTCTTTGATACTAACGAAACAAGGTACATCTATGCAGAGATTCTCTTAAAGAATCTTCATATCGACAAACTCTGGAATTGTGAGATTTTCGTGAAATTTTACAACAATGCGCGGGAACTAAAAGGGCAGGTTATTAGGCTCCAGGAAATCAATCGCAAAGATGATACTGCAACGATTACAGCAGGTTGGGGCAGCAACGTAAAGGGTTCCTGGCGAATGGATAAATATACCTGTGAATTGGTTTTTATGGACCAGGTGTTAGCCATAATGCCCTTTGAGGTGGGAGATAAATTTGAACAGGGTGTTTCATCCGTTTATTATCCCGAACAGCTTCAACCAATATCACTGCCGAACGAGGATGATGCAAACGAAACCTTTGAAAAGGTTCTCGCCAAACTGGAAGCTCTCGTCGGATTGGGTGAAATAAAGGAAAAAGTCAAAGAACACGCAGAGTACATACAGTTTCTCCAGTTGCGAAAAGAAATGGGATTTGAAGAAAAGGACAGCATCAATGTTCATTCAGTCTTTATCGGTAATCCAGGAACAGGAAAAACTACAGTGGCGGCAATGATGGGGCGCCTTTACAGAAAAATGGGACTTTTGACTAAAGGTCATGTACACGTAGTGGACAGAGTAGACCTCGTTGGAGAATACATTGGACAAACAGCACCCAAAGTCAAGGAAGCTATTGAAAAGGCACGAGGTGGAGTTCTTTTTATAGACGAGGCTTATTCACTGGCTCGTGCTTCCGAAGATGCTAAAGACTTTGGCCGTGAAGTTATCGAGATACTCGTCAAAGAAATGTCTGATGGTCCCGGTGACTTATCTGTCATTGTAGCAGGTTACCCCAAAGAAATGAAGCATTTCCTCGACAGCAATCCTGGTCTTAAATCCCGTTTCAAACAATATTATGAGTTTGCCGACTACCTGCCCCAGGAACTGATGCAAATTGCTGATTATGCGTGCAGGAAAATGAGTGTTGTGTTAACCAAAGAAGCAAAAAGCAGGCTTTCAGAACTCATCATAAGTGCCTATCGGGATAGGGACCGGACATTTGGAAATGCCCGTTTCGTTTATGACCTGATTGAAAAAGCAAAGGTCAATTTGGGACTGCGGGTAATGAAACATGCTGACCCAAAATCTCTCGATCGGCCAATGTTGGAAACTATCGAATTAAAGGACGTTCTCAAAATTGAAATAAAACCACCAAAGGAACTACCCCAAATTCCTGTGGATGAGGAATTGCTAAACCAAGCTATCGGAGAACTCAACAAACTGATAGGTCTTGACATAGTTAAAGACCAGATTCTCGAGCACGTAAAGTTGGTACGTTTTTATCGCGAAACCAACCGCGATGTGCTCAATAGCTTCTTTTTGCACACCGTTTTCATTGGAAATCCAGGCACCGGGAAAACTACTGTCGCACGAATTTTAACCAGAATCTACAAAGCTTTGGGGATATTGGAACGCGGGCACATGGTGGAAACCGACCGTCAGGGGCTCGTCGCAGGTTATGTCGGTCAGACCGCCATCAAAACTGCTGACAAAATTGACGAAGCCATGGGAGGCGTTTTGTTCATTGACGAAGCTTACTCCTTGGCACAAAAGAGTCAAAGTAGCGGAGATTTTGGGGAAGAAGCAGTTCAAACGATACTTAAAAGAATGGAAGACCACCGCGGTCGCTTCTTTGTGTTTGTAGCAGGTTACCCCGACAATATGGAATCCTTCCTTAAAGCCAATCCCGGCCTGAGCAGCCGATTTGATAAGGTATTGAAATTTGAAGATTACTCTCAAAAGGAACTCTTCCATATTGCTCTACTCATGCTGGAGGAAAGAGGTATTATGGTTTCGCCAGAAGCTAAGGAACACCTTCTCAATTACTTTGATTTTCTGTTTCAATACCGCGACAAGTATTTTGGGAATGCAAGAACGGTTCGGCAGGTGGTTTCCGAAGCCATAAAAAATCAAAATCTGCGACTCGCTTCACTTACACCTGACGAAAGAGAAAACATCAATTCCAATGTGATGCTTCTCGATGATGTCATCCAGTTTAAGTTGGATACAAGTGGTTTTATCTTTAACAAAAAAGGTATTGGATTCAGGAGAAGCGGCGATTAAGTATTTCACCTTACCCTTGCTTTTATCATACTGGAGAGAAATTTGCAGCAAAGCAGTACCCCCCTGAAGAAACGTAATCAGCATGACAAGCTTGCAGGGAACTTTTTCCTTTCTTTTCTTTTTCAATTGTTTGACTGCGAACAGCTATACACAGGAAATGCCCCGGGACCTTTTCACAGATTGGAAAAATCCGGGATGCCAATCGCCCAGTCTATAACCTATCTTACTATTGATATCTCTGGGTTGTCTTGATGGATATATCAGGGTAAATCCTTTTTCCAGTCGTTCTTCGACCTCCCGTCTTTTCATTTACCACCCAAAATGATTGTCGATTTAATGCCATTAATTTGAGAAAAATGTCGTTGTTCATTGCCTAAATTCACCCCAAAATTAATGGCATGAAAAAACATACCCTCATTTTATCATTATTCGCTCTATTACTGAGTTCCTGCCAGGTTGATCAGCGACAAAAACAAATCGAAAATATTGCAGATGAGATCATAGCGCAGTTCGCTCCTGACAAGCGCGTTGCATTGTTTAATATCGATACCATCATTCCAGGTTCTACACTTATTGTTAAAGGTGAAACCAATATTCCTGAGGCAAAAGAAATGTTTTTGAAAAAGCTGACTGAACAAAACATTACCATCATCGATAGTCTGGTGGTTCTGCCATCTGTGGAGTTGGAAGGCAAGCATTTCGGAATTGTGAACGTTTCTGTTGGCAACCTCAGATCAAAGCGCGGACATAGCCAGGAGTTGGCGACACAAGCCATGTTGGGAACTGCTCTGAGAGTCTGGAAGGAGGATAATGGTTTTTTTCTGGTGCAAACTCCGGATGATTATTTCGGTTGGATGGATGATGGCGGCTTCCAACTTATGGAACAGAATGAATTTGATAACTGGCAAAACGCCCCTAAATTGACCGTACTGGAAGATTATGTTTTTGCCTATGAGCATCCTGACTTTAATAGTCAAAAAGTATCGGACCTTTTAGCTGGAAATATCGTGTTGGGTACCAGGAGCAATGGAAATTTTACTCAGGTGAATTTTCCTGATGGCAGAGTTGGATTTGTGCAAACCGAAAAACTCATGCCTTATTCAGACTGGCTTTCCACGCGCGAGCCATCAACTACCAATTTGCTTACTACTGCTAAGGAACTGATGGGGCGTCCTTATTTGTGGGGAGGAACATCCGGTAAAGGTGTGGATTGCAGTGGTTTTACCAAAACGATTTATTACCTAAACGGACTTCTGTTGCCCAGAGATGCCAGCCAGCAGGTAATGGTGGGAGATGAAGTCGAAACTGATTCAACATTCTCTACACTCCAACCCGGAGATTTTCTTTTTTTTGGCCGTAAGGCTAACGAAGAGCAAAAGGAAAGAATCACCCACGTCGGAATATACATGGGAGATGGCAAGATGATTCATTCAGCAAACAAAGTAGAAGTAATAAGCCTATTGCGCGGTGAGCCAGGCTTTTCAGAGTACCGTCTGAAGTCCTTTGTCAGAGCCAAGCGCTTAACAGGAAGTGGTGTTCAAAATGCGGCAAGGTCCTTGGCAGAAACACCCTACTATTGAGATACCAATTTTGACATACAAATTCTCAGACTCTGTTTCCAGTGGGGAATGTCAAGGGAAAAAGTCTTCTTGATTTTAGACTTGTCCAACACACTGAAAGGGGGCCTTTTCGCTGCAGTAGGATACTGATCAGTTGGGATGGGAATTACTTTATTTGGCTTATTTGCCATCCCCAATATCTCAATGGCGAAGTCATACCAGCTACATACGCCTTCATTGCTGTAATGATAAATGCCAGTTAACTGATTCTTTCCAAACTCCCCATCAAAGTATCCTTTAGTGATGTACAGAAGTATTTTCGCCAGGTCATCGGCATAAGTTGGAGTGCCAATTTGGTCGTAAATTACATTTATGTCATTACACTCCGCAGCCAGACGCAGCATAGTTTTCACAAAATTGTTCCCGAAAGTGGAATACAGCCAGGAGGTGCGGATGACCATCCCTTCGTATTTAAGGGTAATTAAGTCGCCTTCCAGTTTGGTCTTTGCATAAACACCCTTAGGCTCAGTAGCATCAGTCTCTTTGAATGGAGTGTTTTGGTCACTATGGTAAACGTAGTCAGAAGACAAGTTTATAATCGGAACACCGACTAATTGGCAATTGATAGCCAGGTTTTCTGCACCCTTTACATTTACTCTCCAAGCCAGATCAGACTCAGTTTCAGCTTTGTCGACTGCCGTATAAGCAGCACAGTTTATACAGAAATCAATTCTATGCTCAGAAAAATAAGTACTGACAGCTTCTGGTTCGGTAATATCTAATTGGTCAATATCAACGAACAGAAAATGGTACTGAGGGAAATTAGCCGAAAGTTCCTGAAGTTCCAGTCCTAATTGGCCTTTGCTGCCCGTAACAAAAATGGTTGGGGTATGCTCGTTCATTGACTTTGTATTATCGTTTGATGAATGGAGTTCAATGCTCTAACATGTTTTTTCTAAATTGGTTACAATAAGAGAATGCAATTAATGGCACTTTGGCATTTCGTCCATATTTTCCCAAAAAAGAAAGTCACTGGGCAGGTCGAAATTTAAACCCCGCATCAGAAAAAGAAAGGCAAACAGAATCAGCAAGACTGGATAGACTCTCTTTACCATTTTCCGCAGAGGAACACTTGCTACGTTACCGACCATCGTACTGGCAACCATCATGGGAAAAGTACCCAGACCAAACATGGCCATGTAGGCAATTGAAGAAGTAATGTCTGAGGTACTCATTGCTCCGGCAATTCCCATGTACACCAGTCCACAGGGCAATAATCCATTCAAAAGCCCTACAGCGAAATAGGCATTAAATGAATGCTTCTGAAGAAATACTCCCAATTGTGATTTCAGTTTTGTCATCAGGCGACTTACAAATGGGATGTTGACAATTTTCGTTTCAATGTTGACAGAAAATATGGCAACAGCCAGAAGGCTGATTCCAATGATTATGGAAACCCATTTTTGAAGTCCTGCCATGAACAATCCTTTGCCAATCAACCCGATGACCGCACCCATAAGCATATAGGTCACTACCCTTCCGGCATTGTAAAGGATGGCGTTAAGCCAACGATATTCTGTCTTTTGTCCACCCACAATAAAGGCAATTGGGCCGCACATTCCCACACAGTGAAGGCTTCCGAATAACCCAACGGTAAAGGCAGTCCATAAGAGCATGTAAAAATATTTAGACGTTTGAAAGCAGTTTCTTCGCCATCAACGCGCTGGCTCCAACGCCAAATATCACAATTGTAATTGAACTGACGGGCATCAAAATAGCGGCAATTATGGGTGACAATAGTCCTCTGACTGCAAACGAAAGGCCTATGATATTATACAATACTGCGATTCCCCATGCAGAGTAAACCATATGAATACTCTTTCTCGAGTAATGAAGGAATTTCGGCAGGGACCGAAACTTGGAAGCGTCCAGAATAGCATCGCAAGATGGCGTGAAATTATTGGCATTTTCAGCCACAACAATACCAACTGCACTCTGGTGCAATGCACCCGCGTCATTCAAACCGTCACCCACCATCAGTATTTTATTACCTTTTGCCTGCATTTTTTTGATGAATTCAAGTTTGTCTTTTGGACTTTGGTGAAAATGAAGAGTCTCTTCATTTAAATTTGCTTTCACATTGAATTTTCTACTTAAAAATTCTCTTTCCTGTTCATTGTCGCCAGAAAGCAAGTAGGTCCTTTTTGTTGACTGAATTTCTTGCACAACATCCCAGGCATACTCTCGGTATTGGTTATGAAGAACAAAACTCCCTTTCACTTCGCCACCAACTTCCACGTACACAGTACCTGGCAGCTTGCCATTTGTCAAAGCATCTTTATCAATTCCCAAGAACTCTGAGGATCCAATTCTGACCTTCAGTTCCCCCACTCTTCCGGAAATCCCCAGGCCCTCAGTTTCTGTAAAGTCCCCAACCTTGATTGGTCTCATAAACTCCATAAACTGCTGAACCAACATCTGGGATAAAGGATGAGAAGACTGCTTGGCAAGTGCTGTGATTGCTTCCTTTTCAGTATTGGAAAGCTCTACACCGTAGTATTGAAGTGAATTTCCGGATGTTTTAGTCAATGTGCCTGTTTTATCAAAAACAACGGTGTTGATTTTGTAAAGTGCTTCAATGACGTTGGTATTCTTCAGGAAAAAACCTTTTCTGGAAAGTATTTTGACAGCGTTACCCAAAGTAAACGGAACGTTCAGTGCGGCGGCACACGGACAAGCAATAATCAGTACTGCTGCAAATGCCTGAAACGCAATTTCGCGGTCAATCGGAAACCAATAAATCAAAGTGGCAAAAGAGACAGTTAATATAATGACCGTAAAATACCGGCTGATATAGTTGGCAAGCCGGCTTGTTCCTGCCATTTTATTCTGGTCAAAAGTATCTTCATTCCAAAGTTGGGTAAGGTAACTTTGAGATACTTTCTTGGTAAGTAATACTTCGATTGACTCTCCCATCTGACGGCCACCCGCATACAGTTTGTCTCCCGATTTCATCGAAACTGGTTCGCTTTCGCCAGTAACAAAACTATAGTCGATTTGTGCCTCTCCCCTTTTCAGAACACCGTCGGCTGGAACTAATTCGCGGTGTTTGACCATAATCAAATCACCGGGTTCTAATTTATTGACACTCTTGCTTACCGTTGAACCACCTGGGTTTATTTTGGTCGCAGCGATGGGAAAATAGGATTTGTAATCGCGTTCAAATGAAATCTGGTGATAGGTCATTTGCTGAAACCACTTACCAACCAAAAGGAAGAAAACAAGGCCAGCCAGGCTATCCATATAACCAGCACCAGACAAGGTGATAATTTCGTATGCACTTCGAAAAAAGAGCACCACTATGCCAAGTGCCAAAGGGATATCAATTCCTGGTGAAAAGGTTCTTAGTGAATGCCAGGCTCCACTCAGGTAATCTCTCCCACTGTAAAAGGCTACCGGAATAGCAAGAATAAGATTGAGATAACCAAAGATGTTGCGGAAATAGAATTCACCTTCCGGTAATCCGATATACTCCGGAAAACTGAATAACATGATGTTGCCAAAGGCAAACCCGGCTACACCAAGTTGGTAAATAAGCCGCTTACTAACGGGCTTCTTTTTTTCTTCAATTGAGCCGAGGTTTATCTCCGGGTTATACCCAATTGATGCAAGTAATTCAACTACCGCACGCAAGGAAATATCCTTTGTCGCAAAGCTGATGTATGTTTCCTTTTTTAAAAAATTGACTTTGGATGATACAATGGAAGGATTTAGCTTGTATAAATTCTCTAATAGCCAAATACAAGCTGCACAGTGTATTTGAGGCAAATAAAAGGTCACCTTGGTCGTTTTACCATCTGTAAAATCAATAAGACGGTGAACGATATCCGCATCATCGAGCCATTGGTACTCCTCTTTTGTTCGACCTTTCAAACTTAAACCAGGCTTCGTGTCAATATCATAATACTTACATAAATCATTGGACTGGAG
Source organism: uncultured Saprospiraceae bacterium (assembly GCA_964423205.1). Lineage (GTDB taxonomy): Bacteria > Bacteroidota > Bacteroidia > Chitinophagales > Saprospiraceae > UBA6168. The sequence goes on from CAYRDX010000021.1 coordinate 58,475, forward strand.
TATTTCATAAACCATCTTACACCCCTCACAGCAAAACAGGTGGCCTTCTACTTCTGGAACAATTCCAAAATCTTTCCTATCGAACTGCTCACCACAGTGATAACACTGACACTCAGTACTTTCCAAAGCAGCTATTGTAGATGTCAAATTCTTCATTATAATATTTCTAAAGTCATTTTAATATTGGCTATTAATATCCTCACTCGCTTTAATTGCCAAATAAATGATTAAAATCATTTCATACGCAACTTATGATTATTGCATTGAAAGATGACCGAAATTAAGTTTGCAAATTCAAGAAAATGCAATGGTTAAACAAACAGGGATATGGGTTGATAAAAATGAGGCATTTCTGTTCGATCTTACTGGAACAATAGAAACGCAAATAAGGCATATCTACTGTCCTTACACACCTGATCTGAACCTGGAGGATGTCAATCCGGCATTCATGGATCCCTTAAAGCTAAAAACAGGACCCATTCCCCACCCCAATTCAGAGGCTAACCATAACCTCTCGGTACTTTTTGAAAAAATCATTGAAGCTTCATCCTCATCTGATGAAATATTCCTGTTTGGACTTGAAATACCCTTGCTCAACCTTTTGGAGTTTAGTAAAGTTCATACAGACTACCGTTCAAAAATTATCAGATCCGAAGTCTCCGGCCAAATTCCCCTGATGCTCAAAGTTGGCAAAGTTGAAACTTTTTTCAGAAACAGAATAGTTGCTTTATAACTATTCCAAATTCTTTAGTGTCAATAAAAAGGTTGTTGCAGCTAAAAGAAACATACTTCAGCTATTACCTTTGTTGCGATAATCACTAAAGACAATGTGAATGAAACCAATACTGGTACCAACTGATTTTTCTGAATTTGCTGATTACGCCACTGAAGCAGCCATTGGCATTGCTCAAAAAACCAGCAAACAGGTTTTACTGATGCATGGTATAAACTCAGGATTAGATCGACGCACTATTCAGAGCAACGAATTTGAGAAAATACCAGAGCTCAAAAAAAAAATAAGTAAGGCAGAAGAACACTTACAACAAAGGATTGATTTGGCCGCTCAGTATGGTGTCGCTGCAGATAAGAAAATAATCTACCTTGAAGAGTACAAATCACTGTCGCACGCCATTGCAGAAATTCCAAGTTTAATGATAGTAATGGGTTCTCAGGGGATTGGAGCCCTTAGAAAAATATTTGCCGGTTCGAATACCAGCAAAGTGTTGGGATCGGCTTCACAGCCAGTATTGGTAGTAAAAGACCGACCAGCGCTACCCTGTAACTACCGCACTATTGTGTTTGCTTCTAATCTGGAAGAAGACACTCACGACGCGTTTGATTTGTTACTCCGATTTGGAAAAAGTGTAGGAGCAGAGAATTTCCATCTGGTTGAAATAACTACTCCACAAAATTTTCAGCCTTCGCATCTGGTGCGAAGCAGGATGGAGAATTATATCTCCAGACACGACTTTCATAGCATCTGGCTGCACAATTACAACCATTACACAGTTGAGGCCGGTATAGCAGAATTTGCGGACAGGGTTGATGCCGATATAATAGCTATCGCCAATCATGGCAGAGGCGACATCTCCAGTCTCTTCATTGAAAGCATACCGGAAAATCTGTTAAAGTATTCCCGATACCCTATTTTGAGTATCAGGATTTAATGCCTATGCCATAAGGGCATTCTCAAAAGAAAGACTTCAAAATGAATCCATCGGATCTGATCATTGCACTGGACATGTCAACAGCTGACGATGCATTGCTCAGATTTCTAGCGTATTTAATGCGTCTTAAGGCAATAAATTCTGTCAGGTTTCTTCACGTCGTACCGACAATCTTTACAGAGAAACATCAGTATGATTCTTCAAAGGACATTACCTCCACTGACTATAAAATAAGTGAAGTCCTTGAGGGAGAAATCAGACATCGGATTGACAAATATTTTCCAGTTCCAGGAGGTACTAACCTGGATGTAAAAATTATCTTCGGAATCCCTGAAGACATAATAGCTCAGGAAATATTTCTTTCAGAGTCATGCCTGATTGTTGCTGGTAATAAATTCAAACCGGAAGGGAGCGGCGTCATAACTCATGTTTTAGCGGCAAATCCCCCATGTTCCATAGCGTTGGTGCCTGAAGGTTGGCATGAACAACCCCTGCAAATTCTCGCAGTAATTGACACTTCAAACGAGCCAGTTAGCTGCTTACAACTGTGCTATGACTGGACATTGGCTGCAAAGGGTGTATTGCCTGTTGAAGTGATGCAACTCATCGACCTGCCTCCGATTTCACCATTCTTTTCAAAGCCATTCAACTTTGATTCAAAGGCAGAGGAACAAATAAGAATAGCATTTGAGGCTGAATTGGGGAAAACTTCAGCTCCCCCAGCCAAGTTCAATTTCTCTATCGTGTTGAATGAAAAGTATGACGAAGTGAGTCATATCCAGGAATTCCTTCAAAAAACGAACGCAAACCTATTAGTAGTGGATTTGGTGCGCCCTCAAATGCCAGTAGCAGATTTGATTTGGGGCACTATTTCTGAAAACTTAGTCGATCGGATTAAAGACTGCGCCATTTTGATTAAACGATAAAGTTAGACTCCTTCCAATTTGAACCTTACCGGCAGGGTGAATTGAACGCGCACAGGTCTGCCTCTTTGTTTACCGGGATTCCATTTTGGCATCAGTGACACTACTCTACTGGCTTCATCGCCACAACCCGCACCAATATCACGCAGTATATTGATGTTGCTGATTGAACCGTCTTTCTCCACTACGAAGCTAAGAACTACCAATCCAGAAACACCATTTTCACGGGCAATTGCAGGATATTGAATGTTTTCGTAGATAAACCGGAGCATTTTTTCTTCTGCGCAGGTTACACGTTTTTCCTTTTGTGAAATAGATTCACATCCGGGAAATGCAGGATTTTCTTCTACAATTTTAAAAATCTCCCGTTCTTTTGGATCTGGTGGAGGCGGCGGTGGTGGGGGCGGCGGAGCGGCTGCAGCTTCCTTCTTTTCAGGCATGACAGTCGCTTCAATAGCTGTGCTTTCCTCTATACTTTGATCTTTAAAGGTTACCGTTTCTGCTATCGGCATATCGGTGGGTACCAATTGAATGGCAGTCGGAGGAGGGGGAGGCGGTGGAGGAGGAGGTTCTGCTGTTCGTGGAGTTTCCATTTCGATTTCATCCGTGACCGCTCCAATTAAATCAGAATAGTCACTTTTCGCCTCATAAGTGGTCCAGCTAAAAGCGAAAATCATCAAAATCAAAGAAACCAATAAACCATAATTCAGAAATGTACCACTTAATCTGAAGACATCTAATTCAGGGTATTTGGATCTTCCTTCAAGAGGGGAAGACCAAACAGTGTGCTCATGTAATTTGGAGAGATTTATTTTAGACTTTCGTTCAAAATAGAACCTTACTAAATAAATCAAGGCGACAGTCAGCAAGACAGTTGCCATAAGTCCAATTTCTACATATAAAGCAGTAATTTCGAAGTTCATGGCATCGAGATTTTAAGACCTAAAAGATTGTCAGTCTGATACTTGTAATGTATTCCCCTCGACAATCTGTTCAAATGCCCCTCATCATCTCTGCCATTGACTTAAGTCACACTATTTGCTGAAAATAAAAAACGGGACACCGAATCAGGCATCCCGTTTTTTGTCATTCGAATATTCTGGAGATATTACTCGAGCTTGAACTTAACCGGAAGGTTGAACTGGACCCTTACAGGACGTCCTCTCTGCTTGCCAGCTTCCCATTTGGGCATCAAGTTAACTACGCGAAGCGCTTCCTGGCCGCAGCCTGCGCCGATGTCACGCACAACTTCCGCATTGGAGATACTTCCATCTTTTTCAACAACAAACTTCACTACAACCATTCCTTCTACTCCGTTTTCGCGGGCGATTGCAGGATATTTGATATTACCGTAAATGAATTGAAGCATTTTTTCATCAGCACACTGCTTCTTAGCATTCTTATCGCTGATGTTTTCGCAACCTGGAAAAGCTGGGTTGTCCTCAACTACCTTAAAAATTTCCTCTTCTTTTTCCACTGGTGGTGGTGGCGGAGGGGGTGGAGGTGGTGCAGCTTTGGTTT
>CAYRDX010000022.1:0-62374 GCA_964423205.1 uncultured Saprospiraceae bacterium
CACTAAACCCCTGATTAGCTTGGGTTTTGTCTTCTAAAAAGCCAAGTTGGGTTAAGATTATTGTTCTGACATGTGTTTGATGTAAACTCTTAGGTCTTCCAGCATCTGCTCAGACATCTTCTCCGCAGTATAGTTAGGCATGTAAGCTTTTTTTCCTGGAATCGGGGAGGTACCATACCTCGCCACCTGATATACGCTGTATCTGCTATAGTCAGTGAAATGGTCGTTGAGAAACTGAAATGCATATATTGAATTGTCCAGCATAAACTGGGAATAATTCTTTTGACTATGGCAGTACAGGCAACTACGTTCGTATAAGATTCTTCCGTTATCGAGGTTGCCGATATTGGAAAGGCCAGATTTTCGGTTAGCCGGTGGAGAAAGGAAGGTGGCCGGCATACCAGAAAGATAATGTGATTTGATCAGATTAATTGTGCCAGTTTTATCAGAACCATCACTAAAGGATTCCTGAAGAATTTTGAGATTTCCGTCATCCAGGTTCAAGTCTTTCACTTTCAGGCCTATTGTCCAGAAATAGGCAACAATAGATTCCAGTTCCCAATCTTTTAACAACCGCCCTTGCGAGCATTCAGTGGCACAGAGTTGTATTGCTTCTCTTAAATCATGGCGTGCCTTGCTAACGAGGCCGCCATATTTCTTTTCATAATCGCCATTATAAAAGCTTGAACGGTCGACTATACCATAGAAGGCACTTCCTTGTAAATAGGGCAGATTATTTTTTTCGGCAAAATGAAGCCTTGCTTCCGGATTGCTCACTTTCAGGTCCGGTTCATCCAGTACTGTGTTGTGGCATGAGGTACAAACAAAGTGTGGACTTATCCTGCTACCTTTCTTCCCATCTGGACCAATGGCTTGGCCGGAAAAAACCAGCTCTTTACCTTTTTCGCTGCTAACGCCTTCGACACTTGATTTTACAATGTGTGGAGATGGAGTATCGCCGAGTTTCGTTAATACAGAATGAACGGGCATTTCCAATAATTCATTCTGAGTTGGAAGATTGGGATTCCAATCATCTAATAACGTTGCTATCGGCCAGGTAAAAATGATCAGAATGATGAACTTCATAATTTATCCAGTTATATCATCTCCCGCGGGATGACTGTTAAAGATTAAATTGCCTCGAAATGGTAAACCCCAGTCTGAATTGCCCATCCAGCCAATTGGACCTGTTGTACGGAATGTAATCGGTGGGCATGATACCTGAGGCATTGGTAAAGTTAAGCTGGAACTGATGCCCACCTGTGTCGAACTCCAGACCAATTCCCAATGGAACGTAATAAGAGTCTGTGGGAGGGTCTTCAACGAATGGACTCTGCCTTCCGTTTAGCGGTACAGAAATATCAGCAATCAGGCCAATGACTTTTGTAAGCTGAATCTTTGAGGCAGAACCTATCTGTAAAATATTGTTTTCCTCACCAAAAGGAACGGTGTTCCTGTGCGACAGTCCAATTGCGATTTGCGTTGAAAATCCATCGGAAAACTTTCTGGCAGCAATAAGAGATAAATAGTAGCTAAAACGGTGTGCAAATTTTTCAAAGTAATTGACACTGGCGGGGTCTTCACTCTTTGCCTGAGTTGAAAAAGAGGAAAGCGCAAACGCGCTTAGTGCAACTGGCATAGCTTTGCTTTGCCCATACATTTGATATTTGCCATAAAAGTTGAGCAATTGTTTTAGAGGCCCAGCAGCTTTTGCCCTGGCAAAACCCAGTGTCAGGTTGCTGAGCAAACCATACTCCACACCTATAGATATATCAGCAGCATTTTCCAGCCCATAGAAAGTGGACCAGCCGCCGGCATCTCCAGCTATATCGCCAAATCTGTGGGCAATGCGCGCATCCATTTTGTATTGTGGAAGTACCTCAGCAGAAGGAGTGTGAATGACCCATCGGTCCTGGAAGGCTGGGTACTTGGAAACTTGTCCGGCAAGTGAGGTTGACAGAACGAACAAAATGACAGCAATTGGAACTTTTTTCATAAGCAAGTTTCTGATTCCTTAGAATTAATTTGGATAGCCCGAATTGAGCCAGCATTGAATAATCAACAACTCTTCCTCTGTCAGGTCATCTTTTTTCGATTCCGGGTAAACAATACTATTGGGTGGCATCCCTAATGACGGATTATTTTTTTTGGTAAATACCCGTTCCCTGAATGCCCCTGACTTGATAAAAGGTAGAATTCCGCTATAAGAAGACAGGTTACCAATGCCTATTCCACCAGGTAAATGGCAGCCAGCATAGGCGCAACTGGAATCGATAATAGCCTTAACCTGTTTTTGATAAGTAGCGCTGATATTATTACAGGCCGGATCGTTTTCCACTGGCTCCAATTTGTCATTGGTACAGGAACACATCAAAACAATAGCAAACAGAATGATATATCCGTGAGGTCGGCTCAATGGTATCAAGGTGTATCGTATTTGTAAACAGATAATCTAGCCCTTAAAAATAGAACATTATAAATAATTAGTCACTATAAAGTTCGTTTCCGGCATCCAGCATACATACATTACTAAGGTCAAAATGGCTGCTTGTTCGAACTTTTGAACGGGAAAAATGTATTTACATTCGTTTTCAAAAACATAGTTTTACACCCGTTTTAAAAAATGGAATTAAAAATTCAGTAAAAATGTATCCAATAGAACTAACCGCACCAATGTCCAGAGAGTTGACGGATGTTGGTTTTGAAAGCCTGACCACTGCCGAAGAGGTAGAAGAAGTACTCGACTCTATGGAAGGCACTGCCCTTGTCGTCGTTAACTCAGTTTGTGGTTGCGCAGCAGGAAATGCCAGGCCCGGAGTTAGAATGTCCCTTCAACACAGCAAATCACCGGAATTCCTTTACACCGTATTTGCAGGAGTTGACAAAGAAGCAACTTCCAAGGCACGTGAATTCATGATGCCTTATCCGCCATCATCCCCGTCCATAGTTTTGTTTAAGGATGGTAAAATTGTGCACTTCTTAGAGCGTCACCACATTGAAGGAAGGCCAGCTCAAATGATTGCAGAAAACCTGATTATAGCCTACGAGCGCTTTTGTTAATTTTTGCCCGAAGCAGGATTGGCGTTTTATAGCCAACCCGCCAATCCTGCCATCTGGTAAAGTGCAAGTCCCAGGAGTATAGCCCCGATAAACCGGTTAACCCACCTTGTGATCTTCTGATGCTGTTTCAAAATCCGGTAACCCAGTAAAGCATAACACATCAGCAGGCTGAAAGTGCCGAAAACCGTACCCGCAGCAAAAAGCAGCACGTAAAGGTTTTCATCAAGCGGAATGCCATTTGCCGATAAAAAACTGCCGTAAAAAATCCAGTAGGGAATGGCCATTACATTGATGGTGCTCAAAAATATCCCCTTAAAAAATTCATGTCTTTTCTTGCTGTTTTCATTTTCCTCTTCAATAGCTGTTTTTGATTTGGCAAAAAACATGAAGTAAACGCCCGCAATCAGAAAGACAACAATTGCAATGACTTTCAGCCATTTTTCAACAGATAAGTTATTATCAAAAAGCCATGTGAATTTCAGAGCAACGAAGACCTGCAGGAATTCAATGATTACTGCGCCTGCCGCCATAAAGCCAGCCCGTATCATTCCCTTATGAATGGCTGTTCTGGCGACACCCATGTTGATGATGCCAAACGGAAGGGAGCCTATAAAACTCAATCCAAAACCGAGTAACAAATATTTAAGCATGTTTCTTTTTCTTCAATTCACTCTTTAAACTTCGCATGTGGCTGAAATACTTCCATAAACTGGACAGCGCTTCTTTAATGCTCATACCCCGAAAACCTTTTTTGTACTGCAGTTTGTAAATGCCATAAATGATTTTCCAATGAGCATAGATATCTACGTATTTCCGGAATAGCGGGTATTCTGGATCGTAAATATGGGCGGGTTCACCTCCTACCCCGTTATACTCCATGATGAGGAAAGATTCCCCTGCTTTCAGGGATTCAATTGAACTGCATTTTAAATCAAACCTTCCGTAGTAAATGCCCTGCATATGCTCTGCCACCCTGTTAAAGGCGTCATGTAATCTTTTGTCAATGTGATTGTTTCCATTCAGGAATTTGGTACCCCGACAGTGATTGCCAATAGGTTCCAATTCAACTATTTCACCTTCCGCCGGCACAATGTCCATAAGTTCCGGATTTTCCTTTTCAAATCTCGCAATTTGGAATTTTGCTCTTGTGTAGCCCCTCATCATATCACGAACATTGGACTGCCCGTCACCCTTTACTTTAAGTGTTCTTTTCAAACAAACAGACGTAACTTTTCCTTTCGCGCTGTCGGGGAAGCGGTGAAACATCACAGCCAGTTCAACCGGTAGATCTACAAATTCCTGAACCAGGTAATCAGAACTGAAAACCTGGTGGTAATTGGCCAAATCCTGCTCGTTATTTATTTTGTTTACCATGAAGCCGCGCTCTCCAATATCGGGCTTGGCTATCATGGGGTAGGAAATTCCGGCATTCTGAATCCTTTTCTTCACCTCTTCCCATGTTGTTCCGCGTTTTGCCAAAACCGTCGCGGGTAAATATTCAGCGGGAATTCTTTTGAGAATTTCATGCTTCGACTCGCCCCAAAATCCGCCGGTTTCAATTGCAGGATTAACAGCAGAAAAAAAGGTAAGCTTCCGGGCACGCAAAGCAAACCATAGCCAGATTAGTATTAATGGAGCATTGCTTGCCCAAATTGGCCAATACTCCCAATTGGTCAGTTTGACAAAAAGAGCAGAGTTTTTGATCAGATTCCGAATTGATTTAGACAATACTCTCAGATTGGATAATGTGTAGATTAGGACTCAGGAATAGGAGTAACTCATCGCACGGAGAGTTTTGATTACTCAGCCAATTCTGCTTTATCACCTAACTTAATCTTGCCACCGACAATCACTCTGGCGCAAATCCCGCCATGGCCTATCATGGCTGTATATCCACCTGTTCCCAGGTTTTTTTCCATATTGGAACATGGCTCACAAATGCTCGTCATCTCCAGGATTGCCTCACCTATTTTTAACCTCTTTCCTTCAAAAGCCAGCAGGTTGATTCCGGACACCACGATATTGCGACGCAATAGCCCAAAATCAATCTCCTTCCGGTTGAGCAGCGCAGCAACACCTTTAATATGTTCCAATTGGATAAGCGTTACCTGACGATTTCCTATTGGACTATTATAGTAATCCCCTTCGAGACCGTTTTCTGTGTTCGCCATTACTTCTTCCAGCACAGTAACTTTACTTTTCGGATTCGGCCTCACACTTATCCATTCCACTTTTCCGGATTTGAAAAAAGTCTTTTCCATAGGTTGATTGATGTTGGTTATACTTCAGATAATTATTCAAAAGTCACAAATCTAACAATTCAGCTCACTTGGGCGGTTAAGCACGCATCAACCTTTGACTTTAAGCAAGAAAAAACCACCTGAACAAATCGTCAGGTGGTTGCAGTTAAATGAATTAGTATTTCGGGCGGGGAAATCAAGGTGGCAACACCAGTGCAGATACTGATCATAACCACCTGTTTTGAACATTGGCTTATCTTATTTTCAAACCGCCATAGTTAACGGAAGCTTTGATGATACCGCGCGATCCGGAACCACCAAAAGTTCCTTTCACTTCTTTGGATGTATTCTTGTCTTTTTCATAACTAACCTTAAGCCCTGTGGGGTAAGTAATACCAGCGTAGGATGAAACAGCGTCAAGTGTATAAGAGGCACCAGGGTCGACACCGATTTTGAAATCTGAATATTTACCTACAAGGTTCAAAGATGAAAACCCTCTCACCAGTTTTGTAAGGGATAAACCACCGTATTGCAAGTCGAAATCGCCACTTCCGGCAAGTTCTTCAATCTTGTAATCGGTATATTTGGCTGATACGGACATGTTTTCCACAGTACCAAGCGTAATGTTTCCGTACCGGCTGGAAACATTCACTTTCCTGGCTTTAAGGAAGTTCAATTGGTCATAACTCGATTCAGTTCTGATATCATCCGCATTTTCAATATTGACCTTTGAATATTTAGAACTTAGCAAAACATCTTTAGCGGCATTAAAAGTAATCCGGCTGTAAGAGATGTCAGCAGAAACGTCATTCGTCTTCACTATGGTGCCGTTCCCATAACCGAGCATGATATTGAGATTCCCACCAACCCCTTTCATCAGGATATCGCCATATTTGACGGAAACATTGGCCTTGCCGCGTATTTCAGCTACCGTTGAGTTACCGTACTTATTGGAAAGGTCTAAACCACAGGATCCCGGCATAAAAACTTCATAATTGATTTGGAATTCGGATTTGGTTGAAATTCTCCAATTCCACCAGTTTGTCCTGCTGGATTCAATCGTCGTCTCAGCTTTAACATAACTGTCGCTGTTTGTAAAATCAACCCCGATACGGTTGAAAACTTCCTGCGCATCTGATTCGCTCCGCGCTTTGACCACGATGGTAACGTCTATTTTAACGCGGTCCCGGTCCCAGGTTTTTACTTCTATTCTACCGTACCTGTTGGATAAGGCTATTATGCCGTTTGGGTTGATAGGAAATTCCTTTTTTATTGTTTTAGTGAAATCCTGCACACCATCCAGGCTATCGGCATTGGCAGGGATATTTATAAGTGTGAAGGCGAAAAGGGAAAGGATAAAACCTATTTTAAAGTGTCTAAATTCTGATCTCATTTCCTTCTGTTTTAGTTGTTGAGTTAATGGATTGCACTTTTTCGAGCACTGTTTCGAGTATGTCAATTTTTGTTTGGTATGTATTAATCATTGCTTCAATGATCTGCTCCTCCTTTCCCTCGGGCACATGCTGCAGTTCTTTTTGCAGTTCAGCGTATATGGCATCCAGATCGGCCAAATCGGCCTGTACGGTCTGATCTTTCTTATAGGTTGCAAGTTGAGCCATTTTTGAATTCACCTGACTATTGAAATATCGTTCCATCTCTGCATGTTCAGGTGAGAGGTCGCTAAGTGTTTTGGCAGTGGGTGCAGAATTCAGATAAGAGCCCACAATACCACCAGCCACCACCAGCAAGGCAACGGTTGCTGCAAATCTCCACTGCTTCCAAACCCGGAGGCGCCGGACCGGAACTTCTTCCATTTGCTCCTGAATGCCAGCCCAAACGTTCAGACTGGGAACTTCCATGTCAAAAGCTTCTTTGTTCTGTGAAATGTATTTTTCTAAGTTGTCCATATTCTTAAGTTATTTCCCATGAGGGAATTACGGTTCAGCTCGAAAAAGCCAATTTTTGTCCAATGAGTAATTCTTTTAGCCTTTTTCTTGCCCTGCTGTACTGCGATTTGGAGGTTGCTTCCGAAATATTGAGTATTTCACCTATTTCCTTGTGGTCGTAACCTTCAATCATGTAAAGTGAAAAAACCACTCTGAATCCTTCCGGTAGTTCTTTCAGGGCTTTGTCAATGGCTCTCACGTTCATCCCGTCTTCTTCAAGTTCCGGTTCATCGCCGTTCATCTGGAATGACTTTTCATCCAGACTTTCCAGAACCATCCGTCTTTTTTTCAGGAAATTGATGCAATTATTGACAACAATTCTTTTTATCCACGCACCTGCGGATGATTCGAATCGAAAACTTTGAAGTTTGGAAAAAACGTCGAGGAAAGATTGCTGTAAAATATCTTCTGCGTCGGTTCGGTTGTTCACCATGCGCAGGCAGACGTTGTACATGGACTGGGAGTAAAGCCGGTACAATTCAAATTGTGCCTTTCTACTGCCGCTTACACATTCATCTATTATGTCTTTGTGTATGTTGACGTAGTCCAAATTCTTATTTTTCGTTCAAACCTATGGACAAGTTTTGCATCCGGAGGGTTGCAAATTGAAACTGCCATTTTTACAAATTGATAAATGAGCGTTGTAAAATAGGTAAAAAAAAGAGCGGATGACATCCGCCATCCGCTCTTTTTAAGGGTCTGATTACCAGCTAATCAGATACCGAGTTTGGCCTTCACCAGACTGGTTATGTTCGTGCTGTCGTCAGCATAAAGAATGACTCCTGACTGCGCGTCGAAAACATATTGTAAAGCTCCCTCTTTGGCTACTTCCTGAATGGCTGTGTTGACTTTTTCAAGAATAGGCTTCATGAGTTCCTGCTGTTTTTCTGCTAATTTCTGGTCGAAATCCTGACTCAGCCTGTAAATTTCCTCTTGCTCTTTCTGCAAGTCGGCCATTACTTTTTCTTCCTCTTTAGGAGTCATTTCACCGCGTTGTTTTTTCTGAACGGCGTTTTGCTCCATGGTTTGATATGCTGCCACTCTGGCGTCACCTTGTTTTTTCAATTGTGCTTTGAATCCTTCAAGAGTAGAACGCATCTGTTTCATTTCCGGCATATCGTTCAAGATAGCTGCTGAATTCAGGTAGCCGAATTTCTGCGCATCTACGCTACCGGCAATCATCAAAACAAGTGCAGCTAAAAAACATGCTTTCTTTATCATTCGAATTAACATTTATAGTGAGTTATTCAATTTTCATTTTCACGATGCTACATTCAGCTGAGTACCAGCACCATTAAAAAGGAGCGCAAAAATAGACTTTCTCCCTGAGTTTGAAGATTATCCAATAGAAAATAATCTCAAAACGGTTCGAGTTTGCTATCCTCTTTTGAGTCTGTCCAAAACTTCTTTTGTTTTATCAAAAGTTGAATTGGCAAAGATCATCCCTGCAGAACTGCCTTTATCGAATATGAAATCATACCCCCGGGCATTGGCATACTCTTCAATTGCTGAGTAAACCCTGTCCTGAATGGGCTGCACCAACTCCTTCCTCTTTTGGAAAAGGGCGCCCTCCGGACCGAATCTCTCTTTTTGCATATCACGCACCTGCTGTTCCATTCTCATAATCTCTTCTTCTTTCTGACGGCGGGCATCATCACTTAAAAGTACTTGCTCAGCTTGATAACGGTTGTATTGGCCTTTAATCTTATCGTATTCCACTGCAATTTCCTGCCTCCATTTTGAGGCCAGGTTATCGAGTTCTGTTTGTGCCTTTTTGTATTCTTCGATGCTTTCCATAATTACGTTTACATCGACATAAGCAAAACGCTGAGCCTGAACAGTAAATGCAGCCAGCATCAGAAATACGATGGTAAATAGTGAGTTCTTAATCATGACAGTATGGGTTTTAATAAAGTGGACTTCAAATTTTATTCTCAGCATTCAAAACGAACCGACTCGTTTTACATTGCCTGAAAGCAATCGAGAGTCAAGAGACGCAATGTTTCAAAATTCAACAGTTGAACGGGAACGGATTTGCCTCCGTGATATTTTTTTCCCTGATTTAACTAAGGTTTAACGCCCGGTGAACACCACTTAACGCTTTGTTTAAAAGCTAAGTTCCTACTCAAAACTAACCAGCACATCTGACACCAATTCCCAGTTTGCCCGCAGTTGTTCAAGGGTTTTCTTAAACACTCTTTCAGGTTGTCTCTTAAGGTCATAATCACCACTCGTCCAACGGCCATTTCCATCCAGGTCTTCAGTGACTTCAACTTTGTAAAGCCCCGGGTTCAACATGGCTATGGTAAAATCAAATTGCTCAAGTTGGCTGACCTGCCAGCTTTTTATGACAGATTGATTTGCCGCAAGCAACCTGATATGATATGGATTTTCATTTTCCAAGCCCTTAAGCGAAACGCGAAGGATACCGTATTCTTTGGTCAGGCCCACAGCGAAATTGTTCTGAATGGTATCCTCATTTACAAGCCCATATATATCCGTCACGCTTCCGGGCAACAATCTAAGACGGTAAACTCCACCCTCCTTCCATGGATAATTGACATTCAGGAAGCGTGGGTTAAGGGAATCAGGTTGGGCCTGAATACCAGGTGGCAGCTTTAATGTATCCTGGAACAGTTCTACTCTTTGCAGGTTGACTGAAGCAACCGGATGGTTGAACTGGTGTATATAAGAACTACCAGGGGCAATCTTGGTAGGGCTACTCTCTCCCAAGGGCAACACATTGCTCAATCTTGCCCTTTCTCCAAAAGCACCCTTCAATCCAGCAGCGACATCTATGGTATCAATTATAGTATCCCGCTTAAAATAGATTTGCCAGGCAGTGTCTGCTTCCAGCGTGTACCATATCTTTAGAGTGTCCTTATCCGTTTCACGAAAGACTATTTTTGCCAGAAAGTCAAATTGCAGGTCGGCATCATGTGGAGGCCGGTTGAACCCGAGTTTCACTATTCCATAGGTGCCTGTTTCTCTTTGCCGCAAGAACAAGGATTTTTCCTTTTCAAAGAGTTTGAGTTTGTATTTGGCAGAAGTAATTGCTTTAAGAGAATCAGTTTTAATTAAACTCGTATCTATTATCGCTTCTTCAATGGATATTGAATCAACGACAGTAGTGTCAGGTTCAATGACAGGTGGTGGCGCAACGACAATAACTGAATCCAGGAATCCAATTTTTTCCGATTCTGGCTCGTACTTGTAATTCTGATTGGCATCGAGTAAAGCAACTGCCTTGAAGGTGCCGGCTTTCACATTATTGACTTTAAAAAGTCCGTCTTTGTTGGTTCTGGCAAAATAGAAAGGCCGTTCTTTGTACACGACCGTATCGGCGAGGTTTTCATAAAGTAGGAAAACTGCCCCGTCAACGGGCAGTCCCGAAGATGCATCAATTACCCTTCCGTCCAGACTAAGTGAGTCGATGTAATCACCGGTTGAAAACACAAAAACTATGGACGCCGGATTGCCCTCAGTCAAATCCCTGATGGCCTGGCCAAAATTAAAGACATAAGTTGCACTGTCGCGCAGTACCTCCTTTTCATCAAATTCCACGACAATAGCTCTTTTCCTCCTTTCTATTTTCGGACGGAATTCAAGTGGCGGGGAAATGACTACCTGAGTCACCACATCCCTCAATTCAACCCATTCGTCGAAAGCAAGGGTGATGTCTTGTTTTTGGAATCGCACCTGGTAATTGGATGCCGAGTTAAGTGAATCGAGTTTCGGTGGGTCGGAATCTTTAGGACCGCCTTCCAAGGTGCCCCGGTTTGCACAACTAAACAGAAAAACGGCAGCAAAAAGAGAAAAAACCATCAGCATGAACTGATGAGCAGCTGATATTCTAAATCTAATATTGGGGAAAGAATGATTGTTCATGTTATCCATTCCAGATAGAAAGGGCCAAAGATGCGGCCTTTGTTTGGGATTTTCAATTTTTACCGGCACGGCGCATTTCCACGTTTCTGGGGTGAAAGTTAAGCACAGTTTCTTTAAGGTAGTCCGTGTCGAGATGCGTATAAATCTCTGTTGTGGTTATGGATTCATGCCCCAACATGTCTTGTACGGCTCTCAGGTCGGCACCGCCTTCTATTAAATGAGTGGCAAAACTATGTCGAAAAGTATGGGGACTGATATTTTTTTCAATTTTAGCAATGAGAGCCAGTTCCTTAATAATGTAAAACACCATGATACGACTCAGTTTCCCACCTCTTTTGTTCAGGAAGAGAATATTGGCGTCCGTTTTCTTGACGTCCTTATGTCTTCGCACACCTTCAACATAGAGCCTGATGTGTTTGGAAGCCTCCTCACCAATGGGCACAAGTCTTTCTTTGTCACCTTTTCCCAATACTTTGATAAAACCAACTTCCAAATACAGGTTGGACAGTTTCAGTGAAATGAGTTCCGACACCCGCAATCCACAGGCATACAGTGTTTCCAGCATTGCCCTGTTCCGGACGCCATGAGGTTCACTATGATCGATTGCCGACATCATTTGCTGGATTTCGTCGTAAGTCAGCACTTCAGGTAGTTTCCTGCCCAATTTGGGTCCTTCAAGCAGTTCAGTGGGGTTTTTACTGATAATATCCTCCATTAAGAGGTACTTGTAAAAAGCTTTAATTCCTGAAATAAGGCGCGCTTGCGAACGAACCTCCAACCCCAACTGATTGAGCCACTTCAGGAACTCCCTGAGTACTTTCAATGTTACATCGCCGGGTGAAACCTGAATTTGATTGATTTCAAAGTATTGAATGAGTTTATCGACATCTCTGAGATAGGCATCAATGGTGTTCAGCGACAGGGAACGCTCCAATTGCAGATAGGCTTTAAAGCCATTGACAAATGGCTGCCACATGCCTTGACCATTCCTTTTGCCTTGTTTCAAGTCCCTAATCATGGCACAAAGTTAATCACCGTAGTTTTCTTATTGTTTTCAAAGGTCGTTCTTTCACCATCCATTGGTCAAATAACTATCTTTGCGCCCTTGTAAGCGAATTTGAGTTTTTTTTTACAAAATAACTTGCTTCGAAAAAAGTAACATAAAGCTAATCACACCCAATAGCGGTTGAATTCAATACATCAATGACCATCTCACTTAACTGGCTAAAAAACTACCTGGATATTGACCTGCCAGCCACAGAAATTGCCAATTTACTTACCAGCTTAGGACTCGAAGTTGAAGGAATGGAGGAAAGGGAAAGCATAAAAGGTGGCCTCGAAGGGGTCTTTGTTGGGCATGTACTGGAAGCATGGAAGCACCCTAATGCCGATAAACTCACCCTGACTAAAGTAGATTTGGGTACGGGTGAAACATTACAGATTATTTGCGGAGCACCCAACGTCGCCGCAGGTCAAAAAGTACTGGTTGCCACATCTGGTACTACTTTATACCCCATAGAAGGCGAGCCCATCAAACTCAAAAAAGGCAACATCAGGGGTGAAGTTTCCGAAGGTATGATTTGCGCGGAAGATGAGCTGGGAATAGGACAAGACCACAGCGGCATTATGGTTCTGCCTGAAGAAACAAAAATCGGTACTTCCGGTGCTGAGTATTTTAAACTCGAAAAAGACGTCATCTATGAAATCGGACTGACGCCAAACCGGTCAGATGCTATCTGCCATATTGGTGTCGCTAAAGATCTCGCAGCAGCCTTAAGAGTGCAGGATAAAAAAGAGGTGGGCCTGAAGATTCCATCTGTTCAAAACTTTAAGGTGGACAACCAGAGTTTGACTGTTAATGTCATTGTGGAAAATCAAGAGGCATGCCCCAGATATGCAGGCGTTTCTATTAAAGGTGTTACGATAAAAGAATCACCAAACTGGCTAAAGAAAAGATTGATTTCCATTGGTGTCCGCCCTATCAGCAACATCGTGGACATTACCAACTTCATCCTTCATGAACTTGGTCAACCCCTTCATGCTTTTGACCTGGACAAGATTACCGGAAAAACTGTTCGGGTAAAAACACTGCCCGGCGGTTCCATTTTTAAAAGTCTGGACGAACAGGAACGCAAGCTGACCTCCACCGATTTGATGATATCCGACGGTGACTCCAATGGCTTATGCATTGGTGGCGTGTTTGGAGGCATCAATTCTGGTGTAACTGAAAATACCACCAACATTTTCCTGGAAAGTGCCCATTTCAATGCCACCTGGATTCGCCGAAGCAGTACACATCACGATTTGAGGACCGATGCTGCACGTGTTTTTGAGAAAGGAAGTGACCCCAACATCTGCGTCTATGCATTGAAAAGAGCTGCCATGATGATGGTGGAATTGGCAGGTGGTGAAATAGCTTCGGAGGTAGTGGATGTTTATCCGAAACCCATTCAGCCGGCACAGATTAATGTTACCTATGAATATGTGAACCGCCTGATCGGCATCTCCATTCCTCATTCTGAAATCGAAAGAATATTGCACGCTCTGGAAATGGAACTCGTAGGGAAAGATGAAAAAGGATTTACTGTTGCTGTTCCAACCAACAAGGCTGATGTGACCAGGCCTGCTGATGTGGTGGAAGAAGTTTTGCGTGTTTTCGGTTTGGATAATGTTCCCGTACCCATGCATATCCGCAGCAGCATGGTACACACCGAATATCCGGAGCCCAATCAGGTTCGCAGTGCTGTAAGTGAAATGCTCGCTGGTTCAGGGTTTGCGGAAATCATGGGTCTTTCTCTTTCGCAATCTGCTTATTACAAGGATATTTTGCCGACAGATAACTCAGAACTGGTTTTTGTGAACAATACATCCAATGTACAATTGGACATTATGAGGCCCACAATGTTGTTCAGTGGCTTGGAAGCTATTGTTCACAACCAAAACCGACAGCAAGCCAATCTGAAACTCTTTGAATTTGGCAAAACCTATCATCATAATAAAGTAGCTGACCAGAACAGTCTGGCGAAGGACGGCACTGTGGGCTATCATGAGCCACAACATTTGTCCATTTTCATGACTGGCCTGAGGCAATCGGAAGGTTGGAAAAATACAAACCAACAAGAGGTTGATTTTTACAGCATTAAAGCTGTAGTTGACAACCTGCTTAAAAGACTGGGCATTAGCGACTATCAGGAGAGTTTTGAAAAAAATGACATATTCAGCCATGGGCTTAAATACCACAGGGGCACTCAGTACCTGGTAGTTTTTGGAAAAGTGCATTCTGGCATTTCATCCAAAATGGGAATCCGGGGAAGTGTGTATTTTGCTGATTGTAATTGGGATATGTTGTTACAGGCCCATAAGAAGCAAAATATCTCTTTTGCAGAACTCAACAGGTTCCCAACTGTACGCCGTGATGTAGCGCTTGTGATCGAAAATTCAGTAAAATTTAGCGACCTTGCAGGCCTTGCCAGGAAAGTGGGTAAGAAGCTTTTAAAGGAAGTGAATTTATTTGATGTGTACGAAAACGAAGCACAACTTGGCAAGGATAAAAAATCTTATGCTTTGAGTTTCACCTTTGAAGATTCAAACCGCACCATGCAGGACAAAGAGATAGATGCGGTGGTCAACGATATTGTAAAAGAATTTGAAACCAAACATGGCGCCCAATTAAGGCGTTAATTAGCAAAGTTGATTTCGCAAAACCCTTAATTCCAGGTACATTGACTCAGGAACTGAAACAAATAGAACAAAAAATCAGGCTTCTCTTAGAGGAATTGGATAACCTCCGTAAAGAAAATGCCGCTTTAACCGAAGAAAATAACAAGCTCAGAACCAACCTCGAAGTTCAAAAGGATCTGGCTTCAGAGCTTGCGCAAAGACTATCAAATTCGCAAAGGGCTTTAGCCCGGCAAAAGGGGGACGAAACGGAAGGCTCCCAAAAGTTGAGAAAGCAAATAGATCAATACATCACCGAGATAGATAATTGTATTGAGTGGCTGCAAAAGGCATAAGGATATGGAAGACCAGGAAAGCAAACAACTCACAGTTACCATAGCAGGAAGGCCATATCCTTTGAAAATAAAGGCTGCAGATGAGCCATCTATCAGAAGGATTGTGAAGGAAGTCAATGAAAAAGTAAATAAGTTTCAATTGGCTTACCCCAACAGGGACAAACAGGATTGCCTGGCTATGGCTTTGTTGGCTTTCGCAATTGACCTGAATAAAACTTCAACACAGTCACCGGCTTTCTCACCGGAAATTTCCGAACAACTTTCCCTTATTTCAACGCTTTTGGATGATGCTTTGATGCAGTGATTTTTACAGTTAATCGTGTCAGTATGACTTTGTAAACCAGCACTGCATGGCCGTGGCAAACCACTAAGGTTACTTTTGTTTAAATCTTTTAAAAACCTAAAATCATGGAAATAGGAATTGGATTGGCTGGCGGACTGATTGCCGGCGCTGTTATCGGATATATCATCATCTCCTCAATGCTGAAAAAAAGGCAGAACTCATTGATTGAAGCAATGAACGCCAAAGCAGACCAGGAAATTAAAAGCGCGCAAGTATCAGCCAAAAGGATAGTTGAAGAGGCTGAAGCTAAAAACGAAAGCATCAAGCAGCGCAAGATTCAGGAAGCCAAGGACAGGTTCAATAAAATGCGCTCTGAGTTTGACACCGAAAAAGCGGAAAAATTCGTTTCGCTTAAGGAGCGCGAAATGGAAATTAAGGTACTCGAGAAAGACCTTGAACAAAAAGAGGATAAGTACAAGGACAAAGTATCAGAATTAGAAAACAAGTTTGCCGACCTCGACTCCAAGGATGCAGAGCTCAATGTAATCCGGGAAAACCTTGAAAAGCAACTCAAGGTAGTAGCCAAGCGGAAGGAGGAACTTGAAATCGCCAACGATGAGCGAATCAGAGCACTGGAAAACATTTCCAAATTATCCGAAGCCGAAGCCAAAGAACAACTACTGGAAGCCATTAAAGGGAAAGCCGAGAGTGAGGCTATGGCTCTGGTAAAAGAGGTCATTTCTCAGGCAAAGCTGGATGCCAATAAAGAAGCCAAGAAAATCATCATTCAGACCATTCAGAGAATGGCTTCCGAATACACAATTGAAAACACAGTTTCTGTATTCCAACTCGAAAGTGACGACATGAAAGGCCAAATCATTGGTCGTGAAGGTCGGAACATACGCGCTCTTGAAGCCGCCACCGGAGCCGAAATTGTTGTAGATGATACTCCCGAAGCAATTGTGATTTCGAGCTTTGACCCTATTCGCAGGGAAATTGCCCGCTTGTCTTTGAAAAAACTGGTTGCTGACGGGCGCATTCACCCAGCCCGTATAGAGGAAGTAGTGGCCAAAACCCGCAAGCAACTGGAAGAGCAGATTGTCGAAATTGGTGAACGTACGGTCATAGAACTTGGCCTGCACGGACTACATCCATACCTGGTTAAAATGGTGGGCCGCATGCGCTTCCGCTCATCTTACGGCCAGAACTTGTTGAAGCACTCCATTGAAACTGCCAACCTTTGTGGCATTATGGCCGCAGAATTGGGCCTAAGTCCGAAGCAGGCTAAAATGGCCAAACGGGCAGGATTGCTGCACGACATTGGCAAGGTTTCAGAGGAAGAAACCGAGTTGTCTCACGCCATACTTGGTATGCAGTTGTGTGAAAAGCATGGCGAAAACAGCATGATTTGCAACGCCGTGGGTGCTCACCACGACGAAATAGAAATGACCAGCATCATTTCACCTCTCGTACAGGCTTGCGATGCCATCTCAGGTGCCAGGCCGGGTGCCCGCCGTGAAATCCTGGAAAGCTATCTCAAGAGAATTGGTGAACTGGAAGAACTTGCCATGGCACATGAAGGTGTTTCCAAAGCATTCGCCATGCAAGCTGGCCGCGAATTGAGGGTCATTGTGGAAGCTGAAAAGGTGAACGACCAATATGCCGACGACCTCGCTTTCATGATTTCTCAAAAGATACAGGAGGAAATGCAGTATCCGGGCCAGATAAAAGTTACAGTAATCAGAGAGAAGCGATCCGTTCAGTTTGCGCGGTAAACCTTACATCCTCTTAATATGCTCGTTGTATTAGACAAAGGGAGCTGATATAGAATTATCCGCATCCGAACAACTTTAAACGATCAACGATCAACTACTTACCTGCATGAACAGGGAGTTTTTCCTCAATGCTGTATTCCTGTTAGTCGTCAATCTGCTGATAAAGCCCTTTTATGTTTTTGGCATAGAAAGAACCATTCAGGATACCGTTGGAGCGCATGAATACGGACTTTATGCCACCCTGTTCAGTTTCACCTTTCTGTTTTTCATAGCCAATGATTTTGGCATCCATTATTTCAACAACAGGGCTGTAGCTCAAACACCGGCAATTGCAGGCCGTTACCTGCAAAATATCCTCGTTCTCAAGTCCCTGTTGACGGTTTTTTACATCGCAATTGTCCTGCTTGCGGCCTTGCTTCGTGGTTTTGAGTCAGGCGTGTTTTATTTGATCATATTCATCGCTCTCAACCATGTGTTCATTTCCTTCGTGGCCTATACACGATCAAATATTTCGGGGCTTGGCCTCTATCGAACCGATAGCCTGATTTCCACTTTAGATAAAGTTATCCTGATTGTCATTTGTGGGGTTTTGTTGTGGGGAGGTGTGGCGGATGGGCCATTTCAAATCGAGTGGTTCGTGCATGCCCAAAATACCGCCTGGCTGATAACTGCAATCATAGCATTTATCATTTTGAAACGCCATATCAAGAGCCCTTTGAGTTTGGGTTTCAGATGGCCCTTTTTACTGGCTGTTTTGAAAAAAAGTGCACCTTATGCCATAGCAGTATTTCTGATGACTGCTTACACTCGCCTCGACATCGTTCTTCTCGAATGGATAGTGCCGGAGGGCAGAACCGAGGCAGGGGTTTACGCTGCGGCTTACCGCCTGCTCGATGCATTTAATATGGTGGGAGTGCTTTTTGCCGGATTACTGCTACCGATGTTTGCTTCTTTGTTGCGCAAGCAAAAAAGCCCGAATCCGGAAGTGCAGTCTCTGCTCCAATTATCCCTGCACCTGATATGGGCTGGAACCATCACACTGACAGTTTCCTGTTTTTTCTTCCGGCATCCATTAATGCTCTGGCTTTATCCTAATACAGCTTCCATTTACTATGGCGATGTTTTGGCCTATATCATTCTCACGCTGGTACCCTTCAGTGGAATCTATATATACAGCACCCTGCTCACCGCCAACGGAAATTTGAAGGAGATGAATTATCTGTTTGTCCTGGGTATTGTAATCAACATCGTTTTGAATCTTCTGCTCATTCCACCGTATAAAGCTGTTGGTGCGGGTATTTCAGCTTTGGGCACTCAGTCGTTAGTCTTACTTGGACAAATGGCCATTGCAAAGAAAAAACTTCAACTTCCCATAGAACCATACCAGTTGACCAAAGTGATACTGTTTATTTTAACTTTCACAATACTTAGCTGGCAGTTGACATTCATTTCAGAAGTCAAATGGTTATTAAAATTCAGCCTAAGTATTATAAGTGGATTGGGCTTGGCGTTATTATTCCGGCTTATTCATGTCAAAGCCCTGATTGAATTGGTGAAGGGGTAAAAGCTGATGCAAACACTTTACTTTTACCGCTTTTCACAAAAGTATCATTCAGAATTTCACTAAATCTCAGGCTTTCAAAGTTTATGGAACAATACGACAACTTGTTAAGTGTAATAGGGACTATTTATAAATGGAGAAAATTCATTCTCTACACCACCGGCATTACAGCTATTGGTGCCATCATCATTTCCCTGCTCCTTCCTGTGTATTACAAGGCAACCACTATATTCTATGCCGCAAGTCCAGACCTCGCCATTCCTGAAACAATTTTTGGCAGTTCCAATAAATCGCCCGAATACTACGGCAACGAAAATGATCGTGACCGCCTGATAAGCATTGCCAATTCTTCAGAACTTGCCAACCACATTATCGATTCGTTTGACCTTTATCAGCACTACGATATCGATTCTACCTCTCCCCGGGGGAAGTATAACATCCTGCTTAGGTTTTCCAAACACTTCAAGGTGGTAAAAACCAAGTACGACGAGCTGGAGATTTCTGTGGAAGACACCGATCCACAGAAAGCTGCTGACATGGCAAATGCTACCCGTGAATTCATCAATATGTTTGGAAAGAAATTGATCAAAGAAAGTCAGCAAAAGATTCTCGCTACTTACGATAACAACATCAATAAAAATGAAGAGACTCTCACTTTTCTGAACGACAGCCTAAAAGTCATCAGAGAATTATATGGTGTTTTCAATCCCGCAGCACAAAGTGAAATTCTGACTGAAATGATTACCTCCACGGAAGCCAAGCTCAATAATTCAATTGCCAGATTGGAGGTATTAGAGAGCATGAAATACAAGCGCGACACCATTATTTTGATTAAAGCGAGTATTAAAGGTTATGAGAGGGAGTTGGCCAATCTTCAGTCCAGACTCGACACATTCAGGTTGGGCCAAACTCAGGCCGAGATTCTCAGAACCAGGCAAAATGACGCAAGTACGAGATTGTCGTGGGACAAAATCCGCTATGCACAAACCAAAGCCTCTCTCGATTCAGATTTTCCGGTAACCCATCTGTTGCAGCCCGCAACGGTGCCATTGATTAAATCCAAACCCATCAGGTCCCTGATTGTCATCGTCTCCACAGCGTGCGCCTTTATTTTCAGTGCTCTCGGTGCCATCATTTTTGACTCGTACAGAGAAGTGGATTGGAAGGCCGTTTTGAATCAAAACGGCTAGAGCTGGAATATTTATAAAAAAGGAAACCTCTGCATTTTGACTGCAGCTGACCATAGTACCAAATTCTTAATGACAGCTTTCGCTGCTGTCATTATTGCCAGCCTGCTTTTAGGGATAGCAGGAAACTGGTATTTTCTGGTTGGTGTTCCACTGGTTTTCCTCCTGACTTACGTCGCCATCGTTGATTTTAAGAAGCTATTTATTTTAATTCTGTTTCTGCTTCCTCTAACTGTAGAGTTCAGCTTACCCTTGGGTGTTGATTCGGATTTACCAACCGAGCCTATGATGGTCCTGCTGATGGGTCTTTTTGTGGTTTTCCTGTTGAGAACCAGACAGGGCGTAAGCAGTGACTTCATTCGACACCCCATTACACTGGCATTATTAGTTCATCTGGGTTGGATGTTTGTTGTGATGCTCCAATCAAGCTCAATCATCGTTTCTCTGAAATTCTTCCTCGCCAAAACCTGGTATGTAACTACTTTTTATTTTCTGGCGGCTTACCTGTTAAGAAAGGAACAGGATTTCAAAATGTTGCTTTGGGCCGTGTTGACATCCCTTTTGTTTACGGTTTTCTACATTGCATGGGGTCACTCGGCTTATGGCTTCAGCTTTGCGGATATCAATAAAGTAGTAGGCCCCTTTTACAGAAATAAAGTAGCCTTTGCCTGTATGTTGTCCCTCTTCCTTCCTTTCGTTTGGTTTGGAAGATCCTGGTATCAAAAGTATTCATGGCAGTGGTGGCTACTACTTGGGGCGGTGGTCATTATGCTCGCCGGAGTTCAAATCTCCTATACCCGTGCAGCCTTTTTATCTATAGCCATTGCGATTGGCAGTTACTACATTATTAGGATGAGGCTGATGAGAATTGCCTTGAGTGCCGCAATCTTAACGGTAGTCGTATTGCTTACCAGCCTGCTGGCAGACCGGGCATGGTTAGACATGAAACCCAGATATGAAAAGGCCATCACACATGAAGAGTTCAACGACTTACTCAGTGCAACGGCAAAGGGGGAAGATATTTCCACTATGGAAAGAGTTTACCGGTGGGTTGCTGGAGGGCACATGGTTACTGAAAAACCAGTTTTCGGATTTGGTTCCGGTACTTTTAAAAGTTTTTACAAATCATATACTGTTACCGGTTTCACCACCTATGTAAGTGCCAATGAAGAAGGTTCGGGTATCCATAGCTATTACCTAATGACTTTGGTGGAACAAGGATTTCCCGGATTGATATTCTTTTTGGCCCTTCTGTTTATCGTCCTTTTAAAAGGTGAGAGCATTTACCATCAAACCCACGATAAAGGCGGCAGATTAATAGTCATGTCGGCAATGCTGTGTTTTATCATCATTGCCAGTTTACTCATAGTGAACGACCTGGTAGAAACTGATAAAATCGGCTCTTTCTTTTTTATGTGTATGGCTTTACTCGTTAACCAGGATATCAAAAACAGAAAATTGGAAGAAACAACCTGAAATATTGTTTGAATAAAAACCAAGGTTCTAAATTCAGGGTTTTAAAAGAACAACCATCAGTCATGACATCGGAAATCATCTATAAAGGCGACTTGCGTACTTCAGCTACCCATCTTCAATCCGGCAATACCATTGTAACCGACGCTCCGGTGGATAATCAGGGAAAGGGTGAAGCGTTTTCACCCACCGATCTGGTTGCCACTGCTCTGGGCAGTTGTATGATGACCATCATGGGTATTCAGGCAAGGGATGCTGGCATCGACATGGTAGGAACAAAATGCAGTATCAATAAAATAATGGCATCGGAACCTCGCCGCATTGCCAAAGTAGAAGTTACATTCCACATGCCGGACAAAAATTTTTCAAAGAAAGAAAGAAATCTACTCGAAGATGCTGCCAAAGGCTGTCCTGTTTGCCGGAGTATTGGCCAACATGTGGTTACTGAAGTAAAATTTTTCTGGTCATAACCCACACCAGAATTAATACTTCAAAATGCGGATCAGAAAATTTTTGACACCCTAAAAAAAAGTCAAAGTCACAGAGCAAATATTTTTTTAGGGCGAAATGCCAGAATTCAAACAAACAGCCTGCTTAGTCAGGCTTTTTTGTTTGAATATCAGTTCATTTTGACTGTCACAAACCGCCCTTAATTTCGGACTTTTTCACTTCCCGAAGGCTTTTTGGCACAGTTTTGATAAAGTGTGATGTATTCCGCTAAAAAAAAAAAAAAAACAGCGGAAAAAATTACTACCCTCCGCAAGTCTTCCCCTCACAATTTTGGAAAAACACCCCATACCTAAGACATAGTCTAATAAGCTATTTCAAACAACACTTAACTTTTTTCAACTTAATTAAAATTCAAAAAGCATGAACAACATTTTTCGCACACTCGTTCTCTTCGCTCTGGTAGCTACTTCCGTTCAATTGTTTGGACAAGACACTAATGAAGCATCTCACTCCTTAACTGTTAACATTGCAGAAGTGGCACTGCTTGACATAGAAGGTGGAACTTCCGTTGCTCTGAATCCAACTGCTCCAACTGAAGCAGGTAATCCAATTGACTTCAGCACTGCTACCAACTCTGCTTTGTGGTTGAACTATTCTTCCATTATTGGCAACGCTCCAGAGAATAGCCGCGCAGTAACCGTTTCAGTTGCTGGTACTATGCCGACAGGCGCTCTTCTAAAAGTTCAGGCTGCTGCAGTAGCCGGAAGTGGCGCAGGCACACGTGGTTCTTCAGCTGGCTTGGTTACCATCGCTGCAACTGCAACTGACTACACAGTAATCACTGGTATCGGTAGCTGCTACACTGGTAACGGAACCAATAATGGACACAATGTGACCTATAGTCTTACCGAAGACGCTGCTAACTACGGTAGCTTCAACTTCGACACCGACTATACACTGACTATTACATACACGCTTTCTGACAACTAATTTAACCACAAACCAGATGAAGAAGCGGGAGGTGCATGCATCCCCGCTTTCTTTTTTTTTTATGACCGCTTGTGTGTCACAATTATTCAAGAATTAAACAGGTTATTAATTTCTTTTGAAAACTTTACTGCAAGTGTCCTCCTCGAAAGTTTCATGGTAAAGGTGAGTTCTCCAGATTCCATAGTCCACTCCTCGTGCAATAAAGTAAAGCTCCCAATTCTTTCATGTGCTTCTAACTCTTGATTCAACTCATTCACCACTCCGTTCATAAACTCTACAACCTTCGGATTTAATACCATGAACTGAGGCCCTGTCCAATGCACACCATTGTCCTGGCACCATTTTTCCAGAGCGTCAAAATGAGGAACAATCAAAGCAGCAGGATAAGGCTGATTGAGTCCAAACACCATACTCTGCTGGATAAATGAAGAGGAGTTCAGAACGCTTTCCACTTTTTGCGGGGCAACAAATTTCCCGCTGCTGGTTTTGAAGATATCGCTCTTGCGGTCCGTAATTTTCAGGAATCGTTTCTCCACAAATTTTCCAATGTCCCCCGTACGAAGCCAGCCATCATCAGACAAAACGGATTTAGTCTCCTCCAGTCTATTGTGATATCCTTTCATGACGTTAGGGCCTTTTACTAACACCTCTCCTTCACCCGTACCATCTGGTTCAGAAATTTTGACATCCACACCTGGAAGGGGTATGCCCACTGTACCAAATCGGTACAAACCGGGATTAAAATGATTAAAGGATACCACAGGAGACGTTTCTGTCAATCCATATCCTTCTCGCACGGGCAGACCAGCGGCACAAAAAAGCCTGGCTAATTTGGGCTGCAATGAAGCTGCACCAACAACTATACCTTCAATTCTTCCTCCCAGCAGTTTTCTCCATTGCCGGTAGACTAACAGGTTGATAATCTGAAAACGAAACCAATATAAAGGCGACAGCTTTTCCAGCGGGTCGTAGTTCAAGCCAAATCGAATGGCCCATTTCAACACCTTTCTGCCGAGCCCGGAACGCTGATGTATAGCTTCCAAAATCTTGTTGTAAACCTTTTCCAGTACCCGTGGTACAGCGGTAATAAAATGAGGTTTCACTTCTCTGATATCGATAAATGCCCGGGACATTTCTGATGAATACCAGATAGAAGTGCCTGTCGCCATGTACAGGTAACATACCATGCGCTCGAATATATGGCTGATGGGTAAGAAACTCAGGGCTGTTTTTTCGTGACTCAAAGGAACCAATGTCAAAATGGATTTGATATTGCTCACAATGTTTTTGTGGGTGAGCACAACTCCTTTTGGGGTGCCAGTGGTACCAGAAGTGTACAGGATGGTTGCTATATCATCAGGGCTGATTTCTACTTTTCTCTTCTCAATTAAATTGAGTTCCTGGTCTGATGGTTCTTTGTGTAACTCTGTCCAATTTTTTTGTCCTTCAATTTCATCGATGGAAAAAATTTGGATTTCGATATTGGCTAATTCAGCTGCTTTGCGGAGTTTGGTAACCATTTCCAGGTTGCTGCAAAAGGCAAGTTGAATTTCTGCATCAGTAATGATATGCGATATATCAGCGGGTGAAGCTGTGGCATGCAATGGAACTACCACCAGGCCAATTTGCTGTAGTGAATAATCAACAAGATTCCATTCAGGGCATCCGGTATGAAAGATAGTAGCAACTTTTTCGCCTGGCTTCAGGCTGTATGACAATAGTCCCAAACTTAACTTCTCAATGACTCCGAGACATTCGGAGGTTGAGTAGGTTTTCCAATGCCCATGCCACCTGCCTGCAAGGGCTACATCCTGGGGGTACTTGCTCATCTGAAATGGCAGGATATCAAAAAGTCTGGTAAAATCGTGAGCCGTGTTCAATGGTCAAACGTTTTGGATATTATTGCATTGGTTAGTTTCTGGCCAGTTCGACCCATTTCAAGCCTAAAATACTGGATTACCATAAAACAAAGTCGAGTGAGAAGCTGAAAGCTACTATTTTTAGAATTTAAATTATGTTTGCGAAGCAGGAAAAATGGTTGGCAGCTTTTCCTCAAATTCGCTGTCGGAGACTTTTTTTAAGTTATCAAATCAATCATGAAACTAAACAGGGCATACATAGCGCTGATTGTGAGTTTACTGCTTATCGGCGCTTTGTTGTATTTTTTTACCGCCATTGTTGCCTACGTAGTGATAGCCTGGGTATTGTCCATGATTGGACAACCCATCATGGAATTTTTGTTAAAAGCTAAAATTTGGAAGTTTCGTTTAAGCCCAGGTATTGCCTCTTTGATTACACTTACCATTTACCTTATTGTGATTTGGCTTTTCTTCTGGCTGTTTGTTCCAAGAATTGTGGAACAGGTGAATAACCTTGCTGGTGTGGACTATCCTGCCATTGCTGAAGCACTGAGGGAACCACTTCATAAAGTTGAGCTTTGGCTGGCAGGTTATGGGATTATAGATGCAGAGGTTTCTCTTGAAAACCAAATGCAGCAAGTATTCTCCAACTGGTTTGAACCGGCATTCCTGGGTAACTATCTGGCGAAATTGATAGAGGCAGCGGGTAATATTCTGATTGGGTTTGCTTCCATAGTATTCATAACTTTCTTCTTGTTAAGGGAGCAAGGGCTGTTTGTCAACTTCCTGGCTGCGCTGATGCCGAAGCAATACGAAAATCAGGTGCATAATGCCATTTCGGAAATATCCGTTATGCTGAGCCGATATTTCCGTGGAGTATTGTTGCAGATGTTGGTCATTACCATTTTTGTGACATTCGGCCTTCGCCTTTTCGGTGTGAAAAATGCCTTGCTCATCGCTGTGTTTGCTGCATTATTAAATGTCATCCCTTATATCGGTCCCATCATAGGTGCATTATTTGGCGTCGTCTTTACCATTTCTGCCAACCTGGATATGGAGTTTTACACACAAATGCTGCCGCTGATACTCAAGGTATTTGGAGTTTTTGTAGCCATGCAAATGCTGGATAATTACATCTTGCAGCCGTACATTTTTTCTACAAGTGTAATGGCTCACCCTCTTGAGGTCTTTCTGATTGTGCTCATGGGTGCCAAAATAAACGGCATTTTGGGAATGATACTGGCCATTCCGGTATATACAGTCCTTCGCTCTATTGCCAAGGCATTTCTGAGTGAATTCAACATCGTACAGCATCTGACCGAGCGAATACGCATGGTGGGTGAAAGCAAAAATAATGTGGAGGATAAATCCTGAGTGTAACCAGAGGCTGTATCAGAATCAATTTTCCCGCGGATGTGCACAGATTTTCCCGCAGATTTCGCGGATTTAGCCTCTGATTTTCGCAGATTGGGTTCTGCGGAATCCGCGAGACAATCTGTGTGAATCCGCGGGAAAATCTGTGTAAATCTGCGGGAGATAAGATCTCGTTTTGCAAGAAAAAAACTTCTGAGTCTTCGATACAGCCTCAAAGAAATCCTTTTCAGTAAGCTATCTTATCATTCTTGTTCTTCCATTCCTCAAAAGCCTTCAGCCCTTCCTCCCTCAGCAATTGTATGGCAGGTATCTTGCGTTCATAGATGGGTACTTCAATTTCCTTATAAATAAACTCATCGTCAAAGTCTATGGCAGCTGCATCCTCCCGGCTACAGGCATAGTAAAACGCTTTTGGTCTGGCCCAATAGATGGCTCCAAGGCACATCGGACAGGGTTCGCATGAAGTGTAAATGATACAATCATCCAATTGAAAATGGCCAAGATTGTTGCACGCGTCGCGAATAGCTACGACTTCTGCATGGGCTGTAGGGTCGTTGCAGGATGAAACACAGTTGTTGCCACGACCAATAATTTCACCATTTTTAACAACGACAGCGCCAAACGGGCCGCCTTCATTATTTCTCATTCCTTTTTGGGCAAGGTTAATGGCCTGTTTCATGAAGTGCTTATGCTCGGGCATGGATTCATTAATTTAAAATTGCAAACTCAGCCAAAATAACCGGATTTCAGCCAAAATCATATCTTTATCGCTTTCCGCAAAATGCCTGGTTTGGCACAAAATACAGCGGAGTACGAGCACCAAAGGTTTGGAACTACATTGAATTAAAGAAACTATTCCTCTTTTTTCTTATTCAGTTTCCAGGCTTAACAAACTTCTTCAAGAACAATGGAACCAATTTTTACTAATGATGCAGTGATATTTGGCGTTTTGGCCATTGCACTGTCTTTGATTTTTTACACATCCAAACTGGCATCCTGGCAAAAGTTTTACACCTACATCCCGATGTTGTTGTTGTGCTATTTTGTTCCTGCATTACTGCACTGGCCATTCGGATTAATTGCACCGGAATGGTTCAGCAATGATCTGATTCCTCATCTGCAGGGCTTGGGTTTTGATCCTCCCACCAATTTGACTTTTAACGAAATGAAAGAATGGCTGGCTGTGAACGGTATAGCTGGTAATGAGTACAACCCGTTTATTGGCAAAAGCCAATTGTACTTCGTGGCTTCCCGATACCTGTTACCGGCTTCGTTGATTTTATTGTGTTTAAGTATCGACCTGAAAGGAATCCTGCGTTTAGGTCCCAAAGCCGGCATTATGTTTTTAACCGGAACTGCCGGTGTTATCATTGGAGGCCCAATGGCATTATTGGTCATATCTTATGTGGCTCCGGAAGGATTCATACCGGCCACAACACAGGAAATCTGGCGGGGACTATCCACTATTGCAGGAAGCTGGATTGGAGGCGGTGCCAACCAGACTGCCATGAAAGAAATTTTCCAGGTAAGCGACTCACTCTTCGGTACTATGGTAGTTGTGGACGTGGTGGTAGGTAACATCTGGATGGGATTCCTCTTGTACGGTGCGAATATTTCAAACCGCATTGACTCCTACCTCAAAGCTGACAACTCAGCCATTGAAGACCTGAAAAACAGAATTTCGTCTTTCAGGGCTGGCATCGAAAAAGTAGCTACTACGCGAGATATGTTTTTGCTCATCGGCATTGCTTTTGGTGGCGTGGCACTTTCACATCTGGTGGCTGATCTGGCAGTGCCCTGGCTCAGTCGATTTGAAGAAGGACTGAAAGCAGCAAGGCTCGATTCACTGATTTCATCATTTTTCTGGATAGTACTCGTATCAACCACTGTTGGTCTGACACTGTCTTTCACTAAAGTTAGGAACCTGGAAGGCGTTGGAGCATCCAACTGGGGAAGTCTTTTTATCTACATCCTCGTAGCCACTATTGGCATGCAAATGAACATCAGGGAAGTTTTTGATAACATCGGACTCTTTGCCATCGGTATAGTCTGGATGCTCACTCACGTAGCGCTGCTACTCATAGTGGCAAAACTTATAAAAGCACCTTTCTTTTTTGTGGCTGTTGGTAGCCAGGCTAATATTGGAGGAGCGGCATCAGCTCCGGTCGTAGCATCCGCTTTTAGTCCGGCGTTGGCTCCGGTAGGCGTGTTGCTGGCAGTTCTGGGATATGCTTTGGGAACTTACGGTGCATTAATTTGTGCCTTTCTGATGCAGGGTGTTGCAGGTGGATGATTCCTAACTGTTGATATAGCCCTTAATCAATTCAAACCATGTCATTATTCAGCGTGAAAAACAACCACAAAAACCGGCCAAAGATTCAACTGGAAATGCAGCCCATTGACAATATGCTGGAAGCAGGGGCAGCGATTTTTCTGTTGTGTCTGATTATATTACCTGCTTACCATTTTGGCGATTTGCCAGATAGGATTCCAACTCATTTCAATGCAAAAGGTGTCCCCGATTCATTTGGTGATAAGGGCACTATTTGGATACTACCTATAGTTGGGTTTATTTTTTTCGCAATCTTCACCGCACTGTGCCGGTTCCCACATACTTTCAACTACCCCGTAAAAATTACAGCCGAAAACGCCGAGCGACAGTATAGTATGGGTGTCAGACTGATGCGGATTTTGAAAACCATCATTCTGCTTATGTTCCTCATGATTTGTTATGGCACCATACAAATAGCACAGGGAAAGGAAAACACTCTGGGCGGAGGTTCAATCATGGCGATGGTGGCACTCATTCTGGGGGTGACGATTTTTTATTTTATCAAAGCATACAAAAAGTAAAAGCTCCCGATGTGGAAAATTGCAATTGATACCGGAGGTACTTTTACGGATTGCATTGGCACTAGTCCTGACGGCCAAACCTTCCGGGCCAAAGTCCTCAGTTCTGCAAGATTACGGGGAGTCATAACCAAAAAGCTGGGAGGAAATTCTTTTCGGTTTCACCAGCAATGGAGAATGAAACTGGATATTTTCAAGGGTTATTCTTTCTACCTAACGGGCAGGGAGACTGAGGGTGTCATAGTAGAAAGCATAGATTTCCACAACAGTACAATCAGTCTGAATAAAAATCCTTTTCCGGAGGAATGCAATGATTCATCCATACCGGAATCTGGTGTCGTGTTTGAAATAACCGCACATGAAGAAGCGCCAGTACTCGGTGCACGAATGCTCACCCTCACACCACTGCATGAACCATTACCCGAAATTGACATGCGCCTTGGCTCTACAAAAGGAACCAATGCTTTGCTCGAAAAAAAGGGAGCGAGAGTAACTTTGATTATCACCAAAGGACTCAAAGACCTGATAGAGATTGGGACTCAACAGCGACCTCACCTTTTCATGCTGAATATCCCGCCAGCTGAGATTTTATACAGCGATGTCGTAGAAGTGAACGAGCGGATTACTCCTGAGGGCAAGATACTTCATCCCCTTGATGAAAGTGAAATAAGACGGGTTGTTGAAGAAGTCAGAAAAAGTGGTGCAGTTTCCGTGGCGGTGGCCTTGATGCATTCCTGGAAAAATCCAAAACATGAACAGGAAATTGGCAAAGCATTGAATGAAGCTGGCTACAACTTTATCTCTTTGTCGCATGCCCTGGTTCCAGGGATAAAGATATTACCACGGGCTCAAACGGCCCTCGTTGACGCTTACCTTGAACCAGTACTCAATGATTATCTCCACAATATAAAAGCCACCATTTTTGACTCTACAGCTGATTCAGTCCTTCGGATTATGACCAGTGCCGGAGGCTTGATACATGCTGACCATTTCCGTTCAAAAGATAGCTTGCTTAGTGGCCCTGCAGGCGGTGTCGTCGGTGCAGCGGCCATCTCACAGTTACTCGGATTTGACAAAGTACTCACTATTGACATGGGTGGCACCAGTACCGATACAGCAAGATTTGATGGCCATTACGACTACGAGTATTTCACGAAAATTGGTGAAATAAACATGTTGTCACCATGCCTCGCCATCGAGTCTGTGGCGGCAGGTGGTGGTTCGGTTTGTTCTTTTGATGGGACACGATTGACGGTAGGACCTGAAAGTGCGGGTGCCTCGCCCGGTCCGGCCTGCTATGGCGCTGGAGGGCCCATGGCTATCACCGATGTCAATTTGCTGCTGAATAAGATTGACCCATCAGTCATGGGAATTCCCCTCTTACGAAGTGAATCGGAAAGGGCATTAAGGGAAATCCAGCAGAACGTTTTTGAAAAAACCGGGCTGAAGTACACTGAAGAGGAATTATTGAGAGGATTTGAGAACATTGCCAACGAAAAAATGGCAGAGGCTATTCGACGCATCTCTGTCTCCAAAGGATTCGATCCAAAAGATTATGCGCTCCTCGTTTTTGGCGGTGCCGGAGGTCTGCATGGGTGCCGGCTTGCCTCTCTTCTCGGCATCAATACGGTCATCTTGCCTTATGATGCCGGGCTGCTGAGTGCTTACGGTATTGGCGAGGCTTCGGTTGAAAGATTTATCCAAAAGCAAATTCTTTCAAACCTGGATAACATCATTCCAACTCTTGGACAAATTATCCATGAATTGAGCGATCAGGCACGGTCAACCTTACTTCAGGAGGGTTTTGCAATTAATGAAACTGAAATCCGCTCAGTATTTCTCTATCTGCGATTCAAAGGTCAGGAGAGCAGCCTTGAAATTCGGGTTTTCCACCCTCCTTCAGCGGAGGAAATTGTGTTACTGGAGAAGAAATTTGAGACAAACTACCGAGAGTTGTTCGGGCACTATCCAACCAACAGGGTCGTTGAAGTCGAAAGCATTAAGGTCGTTGCGGCAAGTCTGGTAAAAGCAGGAACCGCTAAACCTCCCGCTAAATTCAAACCACTTTTATCGTCTTTTAATACCGGCACTTATTTCTGGGATGAATTAGAGGTTGGAAGTACGGTCAAAGGCCCCGCTATCTTAATCAACAATACTTCAACTGCCTACATTGAAAAAGGATGGACTTTGAAAGTTGATGTTGGAAAAAACATTGTCCTCAAATCGGATGAGGGTCAAATTGACAAAGGCATTGAACTTTCTGGCAGCAGTTTAAAAAAAGAGACCAATCCCATAGAACTCGAGTTATTTACCAATCGATTTACTGCCATTGCCGAGGAAATGGGGGCACAATTGCAGCGCACAGCATTTTCTGTCAACATCAAAGAGAGACTAGATTTTAGCTGCGCAATCCTGGACCCCGAAGCTGAACTGCTGGTCAATGCTCCACATATTCCGGTGCATCTTGGGAGCCTGGGTATTTGTACCCGTTTGATTTTGGAAAAATACCCACTCGAACCCGGTGATGTCATCATAACCAATCACCCGAAATACGGCGGCTCCCATCTTCCTGATGTCACACTGGTTATGGGAGTTTACAGCAATGAAAATTTGCCAAAACTGATAGGCTACGTCATCAACCGGGCCCACCATGCCGAAATTGGAGGAAGCCGTCCGGGCTCAATGCCACCGGATGCCAGAACCCTGGCTGAGGAAGGTGTTGTGATTCCTCCCACCTATCTGATGAAAAATGGCCAGGTAAAATGGGAAGCCTTGGAAAACTTGTTGACTAAATCATCCTATCCAACCCGGGCTTTGCATGAAAACCTGGCCGATATCAATGCAGCCCTTGCTGCCCTGAAAACTGGTGAAGAAAAGCTCAGGTCACTGGTCAATACTCATGGTTTTGATAAGGTAAGACGCTATATGAATCGCTTGAAGGAAACAGCGGCAAATGCCTTGAAGGAAGCCTTGATTCCTTTTGGAAACCGTTCATTCATTGCTTCTGATCAACTGGATGACGGTCATGTGATCAGAGGGGAAGTCCGTTTGACTCATCACCCGGGTGAAAAACTCCTGGTTTTCGATTTCAGGGGCAGCAGTGAAGTGCATCCATTCAACCTGAACGCAAACGTTTCCATTGTGTACAGTGCGGTGCTGTATGTGCTGAGGATTTTGTGCAATCGCGAAATTCCACTGAATGAAGGGTTGATGAAACATGTTTCCATTGTACTTCCGGAAAGTAGTTTCCTACACCCTCAATTTTCTGATAATCCAAATACCTGTCCGGCGGTGGTAGGAGGCAATACTGAGGTCAGTCAGCGCATCGTTGACACCCTGCTAAAGGCATTAGAGCCTATCACCAATGTGGCCTGCAGCCAGGGCACTATGAATAACTTCCTGTTTGGCAATGACAAGTTTGGCTATTATGAAACCATAGGAGGAGGAACGGGCGCCGGACTTGGATTTCATGGGCGTTCAGCCGTTCACCAGCACATGACCAACACCAAAATCACCGACCCGGAAGAACTGGAATTCCGCTATCCGGTGCGCCTGAACAGGTTTGCCATCCGGGCCGGCTCTGGAGGTGAAGGCCGTTGGAGAGGAGGTAACGGTATTGTCAGGGAAATGGAATTTCTCGAAGAAGTAGATATGACTTTAATTAGTCAGCACAGAAGTGAAAAACCCTATGGCATAAATGGAGGGGAAAATGGTTCTGCCGGAATTCAACGGGTAATAAGGAAAAATGGAACTATAGACACCTTAAAAGGTGTGGATAGTGCCCGGCTTTTACCTGGTGACCGCGTAATAATAGAAACTCCAGGCGGGGGAGGAGCGGGACGGGTTTTGCGCGATTAATGCTCAATCATCTGAATCTTCGTAGTCGTCACCGTTATCATGCAGAATTCCGAGGTTCATCATGGCTTTCTCTGAGGCAGTCTGTTCTGCACTTTTTTTGTTGAAATCATCGGCGGTGGCTATTTTTTTTCCATCGATCATAACAGCTACCTTAAATCGGTCTCTCTTTTCAAACTTGTATCTCGCCATTAGTTTATAGGAAATCGATTGCCCATTCTTCTGGCACCATTCCAGGAGCTGTGATTTATAATTGTCGTCAAAATTTTCCAACTCGTGAACGTCCACATAGTTTTTCAAAATTTTCTTGACGACAAAATAGCGGGTACCAAGATAACCCCGCTCCAGATACACTGCACCAACCAGAGCTTCCACAGCATTGCCAAGCATTGACCTGCTGAGTCTCGTTTGCGTGTACTCATGCAGCAGCATGTCCAAGCCCATTCGGTCACCAATCTTGTTCAGTGTGCTGCGCTTTACAATCTTCGAACGCATTTTGGTAAGAAAACCCTCATCAGCGTTGGGGTATTTCCTGAAGAGGTATTCGGCGACTACCGTTCCCAATACAGCATCGCCCAGGTATTCCAGGCGTTCGTTGTTTTGTATGGCATAGGCCTTTTCCGTGACATTGGATTTGTGTGAAAAAGCCAACCGGAAAACTCCCAGACGAGCTGGGGTGAAGCCAATAAGTTGTTCTAATTTCCTCGAGAATTCTTTTTCATCGCTCAGGAAACGATTGTAAATACGTAAGAAAAGCCTTAACAAAATTTAGAGTTTGTTGGCGGAAGATGGCTCTCCTTCCATTGCTAACCAACTGCCGCTGTTGTGAACAAAAATTGATATCCCGGACATAAGGCATTACAATTTGGCCGTTTCAATACAAAAATTACCAAAATCAGAAGTGGCATAAACAACCATTCCCCATCAGAATGCCTGATGTCAACTTTATAGGAAGAAGATGGGATTTGGACAAATCAATGTTCAGAACAGAAAACGGGACTGATAAACAGTTCCGAAATGCGGGTGACGGATGGCTTCCGATTAGAAACGCCGAGCCGTAACTCGCACATTAGTAACTCAACTGCTGATCATGGACTTAGCCAAAACACAGTTCCTCTTTTACCTTTTTATCATCCTGAACTTATGCCCGCCCTATTGCGACAGCACAACTCTAAAACTCAGCCTTCGAATTTTTTAAACACTACTGTGGCATTATGCCCACCAAATCCGAAGGTATTACTCAGGATGGTTCTGACTTCTCTGCTCTGAGCCTGATTGAAAGTAAGGTTAAGGCGACTATCAAGCCCAGGGTCGTCAGTAAAATGGTTTATTGTTGGGGGTACAAATTTATGATTAATTGCCAAAACTCCAGCTATTGACTCAATTGCACCTGCAGCGCCGAGTAAATGGCCGGTCATGGACTTTGTACTACTCACGTTTAGTTTATAAGCGGCGTCACCAAACACCTGCTGAATGGCTTTTATTTCGGAAATATCGCCAAGAGGTGTCGAGGTTCCGTGCACGTTGATGTAATCTATATCATCAGTATTCATGCCAGCATCTGCGAGAGCCATTTTCATGACGTTGGCAGCACCCAAACCTTTAGGGT
Organism: uncultured Saprospiraceae bacterium; assembly: GCA_964423205.1. GTDB lineage: Bacteria > Bacteroidota > Bacteroidia > Chitinophagales > Saprospiraceae > UBA6168. Next base: position 34,414 of record CAYRDX010000022.1, read on the forward strand.
GTGGAGCCGTAATATGATAAGCATCGGCAGTGGCCGCAGCACCGACGACCTCTCCGTAAATATGGGCTCCACGTTTCTTTGCGTGTTCCAGTTCTTCGAGAATCAAACATCCGGCACCTTCACCGATGACAAAACCATCGCGGTCTAGGTCAAATGGGCGCGACGCCGTTTTAGGGTCATCATTGCGGGTGGAAAGCGCCTTCATCGCACTGAACCCACCTAAACCAACTTTGGTGACGGAGGCTTCAGCACCTCCACATACAATAATGTCGTTGCGACCGTAGCGGATGTAGTCAAATGCATTCATGATGGAATGCGTCGATGAAGCACACGCTGAAACGGTGGCGTAGTTGATGCCGTGGAATCCGTATTTCATGGAGATATGCCCAGGAGCAATATCACTGATCATTTTAGGAATCAGGAATGGATTAAAACGGGGAATCTGGTTTCCTGCGACAAACTCCTCAATCTCTTTTTCGAGAGTTTCCATTCCCCCGATACCCGATGCGAATATTACACCGATCCGGTTAGTATCTAAACTCGTAGAATCGTTAATACCGCTGTCATGGATGGCTTCATCAGCAGCCACCATAGCGTAAACGGTAAAGCGATCGAAGCGCCTGATTTCTTTCTTGTCAATAAAATCTTCTGCATTGAAGTTTTTCACTTCGCATGCAAATCTTGTTTTGAAATTGGAAACATCAAAACGCTGGATGTCATTTGCACCACTTGTACCCTCCTGAAGTCCATTCAGGTATTCTTTCACATTATTTCCAATAGGCGTTAAGGCACCAAGGCCTGTAATCACTACCCTTCTCATAATAAATTGATTATTGATTCCCCTTTTGTAAATTCGATTTGGCGTCGTAAAAGGGGCTAATTAGCAACAGTTGTCACTTTATACGGAGTATTATTGGCTGAAAATACCCCTATGATAAAATGAGCAAATCCCAGGTTGCACAGATTTATTCTGTTGGAAAGAAGTCAAAAACCGGCAAGAAAGAATCCAACCGGTTTTTGGCTTGTTAAAAAAAAAAAAAAAAAGACTTGACAATAATAATATTAGCCTTTCAGCTGAGCTTCAAGATACTCAATCGCTTGACCTACAGTCTGGATTTTTTCTGCCTGCTCGTCCGGAATAGAGATATCAAATTCTTTTTCCAACTCCATGATAAGCTCAACAGTGTCAAGAGAATCAGCTCCGAGATCGTTGGTGAAACTGGCTTCACGAGTAACTTCACTTTCGTCAACACCTAATTTTTCAACGATGATCTTTGTAACCCTTTCTGAAATGTTGGACATACTTAAACTCTTTTAAGTGTTTGAAAATTTTTGCAAAGAAAGACAAAAGCAATCGTTTACAAAAAAAAATTCCGCTGAGTTTAATTTCAGGAATAATCGGAATAGCGAAAGCTCTTAAAAATCAACCATTGTTTTTTGCCAACTACTTCAATAGGTGTACTTTTGGCACTCGTTTTTCAAAAGGCCATACAAATTCATGGCGCCATTAGTTTCAAATTTCCTTCCCTAACCCAAATTGCACACATTTAAAACTACTGAAAGCCGCTCCCAGAGTTTATTTTTATACCGGCTTTTTATTGCTTTTCCTGGAAGCGGGATGCAATGCAAAAAGTCTGGTAGGAGGATTGGCTGTAAAGCAAAGAATCTTTAATGAATTCATTTTCTAATAATACCAAGATAGTGGCAACTGTTGGTCCCGCCAGCAACTCCTACGATACATTGCGGCAGTTAATGATGGCTGGCGTTGATATTTTCCGTTTAAATTTTTCACACGGCACCCACGAAGACCATCAGAAAGTAATACAACACATCTGTGCCTTAAACGAAGAATGTGACACTCACGTTGGAATCCTCGCCGATTTACAAGGACCTAAGTTGAGAATTGGAGAAATCAAGGACGAGCCCATTATTCTGGTAGCGGGCGATATTATTTCCTTTGTGAATGAAAAGTGCGAAGGCACAAAGGAAAAAATATACATGAGCTATAAGCAGTTGGCTCAGGATGTGGAAACGGGAGAAATCATTTTGGTTGACGACGGCAAAATTGTGCTCCGGGTGTTGGATACCAACAAAAAAGATGCTGTTCGTCTGGAAGTAGTCCACGGTGGACCGTTGAAGTCCAGAAAGGGCGTGAACCTTCCGGAGACTCAGGTGGCTTTGCCGGCACTTACTGAAAAAGATCTTCACGATCTCGACTTTTTGTTAACTCAGCCTGTCAACTGGATTGCGCTCTCCTTTGTGCGCAATGCCAAGGATATTAAAGACTTACAGCAAAGAATTGCTGCCAAGGGTCACCCGGCAAAAGTAATTGCGAAGATTGAAAAGCCGGAAGCCATTATCCACATCGATAAAATCATCAAGGCAGCAAACGGTATTATGATCGCAAGAGGCGACCTTGGAATTGAGGTACCAATTCAAAGACTTCCTTTGCTGCAAAAAAGGATTATCCGTAAGTGTATTCAGGCTGCAAAGCCAGTAATCGTAGCCACTCAAATGCTGGAAACCATGATGGAAAATCCGACTCCATCGAGGCCGGAGGTGACGGATGTAGCCAATGCAGTTATGGACGGAGCTGATGCCGTCATGTTAAGTGGTGAAACGGCTTCCGGGAAATTCCCGGTAAAGGTGGTGGAAGTCATGAACCAAATAGTCAATGTCGTTGAATCAGATCCTGAATTCAGAATTGAGCCTCCCAAGCTTAAGACAAAATCCAAATCATACCGCAGCGATGTGGTATGCATGAATGCCGTAAGGGTTGCTCAGGAAGTGGATGCGAAGGCCATCATTGGAATGACAGTTTCCGGATATACTGCATTCCGGGTTTCTTCGAGCAGACCTAAAACCAGTATCTTCATATTTTCCGACCGCATGTATATGCTTGCCACTTTGAATCTGGTTTGGGGTGTAAAATGTTTTTATTACAGTAAATTCACCTCCACCGATGAAACAGTGGAAGATGTGATTGCCATTTTGAAAAAAAGAAACCTGCTTAGCACTGGCGATGTAGTTATCAATATTGGCAGCATGCCACTTTACAAAAGACTCAAAACCAATATGCTGAGACTGACAGAGGTGGAATGATTGACTACCCCGTTAAATCTGATCCCGGCAAATGAAAATCAATAAATGCAAGTAAGAATCATCAACAAATCGGATTACCCGCTCCCACAATACGAAACCACCGGAAGTGCCGGCCTCGACCTGAGAGCCAATATTTCTGAAAGCGTGCAACTCAAACCCCTGGAAAGGCAACTGATCCCAACCGGTTTGTTCATAGAATTACCCGCCGGCACAGAGGCTCAGATCAGGCCAAGGAGTGGCTCATCCATTAAAAAAGGGCTGACTCTGGTGAATGCCCCCGGCACCATTGATTCTGATTACAGAGGAGAAATCAAACTGATAATGGTTAACCTTTCCCAAGAAAACCAAACTATTGAGCCCGGAGAACGTATAGCACAGATGATCATTGCCCGTTACGAAAGGGCCGACTGGGTGGAAGTTGAAGAATTGACCGAAACCGACAGAGGAACCGGAGGATTTGGCAGCACCGGACTTTGACCAAAAAAATCAAAACGATGAAAATTATCATTCCAATGGCCGGCAGAGGAACCCGTCTTCGCCCCCATACCTTGGCACTTCCAAAACCATTGATTCCAATTGCCGGCAAACCCATGGTCCAACGCATCGTGGAAGACCTCTCGATGAGCTACAACGGTACAATTGATGAAATAGCCTTCATTACCGGAGATTTTGGAAAAGATGTAGAGAAACAACTTCTCGACATTGCAGCCCGTTTTGGTGCCAAAGGGAAAATATATTATCAGACTCAGCCGTTGGGTGTCGCTCATGCCATTGGTTGCGCTGCAGATAGCCTGAACGGCAATGTTTTCATCGCTTTTTCGGATACGCTTTTTAAGGCTGACTTTCATTTTGACCGTTCAGAAGATGGAGTAATCTGGGTAAAAAAAGTTGATAACCCCGCTTCTTTTGGTGTGGTAAAGACATCTGCTGACGGCTACATTACAGATTTTGTTGAAAAGTCGCCGGTTTTTGTGAGCGACCTCGCCATAGTCGGGTTGTATTATTTCAGAGAAGCAGAAAAATTACGGGATCAAATTCAATCGCTTATCGACCTGGATCAAAAGGACAAAGGTGAATTCCAGATTACTTCGGTTCTCGAAAATATGAAAAGCGAGGGCTACAGGTTCAAGGCGGCCGGTATTGATGAATGGCTGGACTGTGGTAACAAGGATAACATCATTGCCACCAATCAGCGAATCCTGGAAATTAAAAGCAGTACTGAAAAATTGGTTGCTGAATCTGCAATCATCGAAAACTCCACCATCATCCCACCTTGTTTTATCGGAGAGCAGACAAGAATAGTGAATTCAGTGGTTGGTCCTAATGTTTCTTTAAGCGTCAAATCGGTTATTGAAAACTCAATTGTTAAAAACAGCGTTATTTTGAACGACACCTTTGTGCGGAATGCCTTGTTTTCGAACTCTATGGTGGGCAGTAACGTGGACTACGAAGGCAAGATTTCTGATATAAGCATTGGTGATTACACATCTTTTAAAGGGTAGAGAGCAGGATTAAGCAAAACTTTGTGTTTATGCTCAGAGCTACAACAATAATTATTCTTACCGCATTGGCAAGTTGTTTGATTGCGCAATCTGGAACCACAACAGAGTCAGCGGTGCAACTGGAAGCAATTTTCATTGACGGCAACAAAGAAAAACTCCTCGGCAACTGGGAAAAAGCCGCTGCCCGATTTGAGGAGGTATTGAGAAAAGACACGAGAAACGATGCCGCTGCTTATGAACTGGCCCGGGTTTATCTTGCGCTTAAAAATACGGATAAAGCTGTGGAAATGGCCAGGAATGCTACCAATTGGAATCCTGGCAATATCTGGTACAAACTCCTTCTTGCGGAACTTTATCAAAAAGACAATAAAGACAAAGATGCAGCCGGGATTTACGAGGCACTCTTGAAACAATACCCCCGCAATCCGGAGTACCATCTTAAATATGCCTATCATCTGGTTCGTTCAGGTGAGCAGGAGAAGGCTATTGGAGTGTACAACGAAATGGAAAAAATAACCGGTGTTCAGGAAGAGAGTTCCCGGCTTAAACACAATTTGTACGTTGGACTTGGCAATTACCGTAAAGCAGCACAGGAACTGGAATCACTCATCAAAGCCTATCCCAACAACACCAGTTACCAGCATTTGCTGGCTACTTTCTATGAGCAAATTAATGAGAAATCAAAAGCAAATGCTGTTTATCAACAGATTCTGGCCAAAAACCCCGACGATGCCAGAGCTAAAATTGCGCTTGCCGCGGAGTCTGGAAACAAAAGTTCTCTCAATTACCTTTATTCCCTTCGACCCATATTTGAGAACAGGGTAACCAACATCGATATAAAGATTAAAGAGATTATCCCTTTCATCAATCGGCTGGCGGATGGCGAGTCAGAGTTGGGTCCGGTTCTTCTTGGCCTTGCTGAAAGCCTCGTTGCTGTTCATCCCACTGATGCCAAAGCTCTCGCATTGTCAGGTGATGTGTATTATCACAGCGGTCAGATTGACAAAGCCTTAACTGCATACCTGAAAACTTTGGAGACGGACAAATCCGTATGGCTCGTTTGGGAACAGGTCATGCACATTTATGAATTTAGGAGAGACTTTGAGAAGATGGCTGCTTTCTCCGAACAGTCATTGGACTATTTCCCTAATCAGGCTTCAGCCTACCTCTTTAATGGCCGAGCCAACAATGCCCTGAAAAAACCACAGCAGGCTTTGTCGTCACTCAAACCTGCGGTAATGATGGCAGGTTCCAACAAAAACCTGCTACTGCAGATTCAGGCTGAATTGGGTTTAACCTACTTCCTGCTGAAGAATTTTCCTCAATCTGATGCTGCTTTTGAAGAAGCGCTGAAGATTAACCCAAGTAATATATCCGTACTTAGAAACTATATCTATTGTCTTGCTTCACGCACCGAGACTTTAGCAAAAGCCAGCAATCTTGTTGAAGAGTTGTTAAATGTTGCCAAGGATCGTTTTGAATCTGAAGCCGCCAAAGGATTTGTGTTGTACAAAATGAAGGATTATGAAAATGCAAAGTTGTGGTTAGGAAAAGCGCTTCAGCATTCCGGTGATAACGATCCTTTCACTTTGGAGGCCTATGGAAACGTACTTTTTCAGTTAGGTCAACTTGAACAGGCTGTAGAATACTGGCAGGCCGCGCTTCAGAAAGGGGGACGCAGTTCTGTGCTGGAAAGAAAGATTTCTGAAAGAAAACTGCTGGAGTGATATTTTACCATTGATTCGGGCAGCCGGGCTGTGCTTTGATTCGTTTAATTAATTTAGCGCCCCTAACAATTCTAAAATTTCTGATGTATTATACCCGGCTTTACCTTATCCTTTCAGTTTTATTATTTCCGTTTATAGCCTTAGCTCAGGAAATTCTGAACCCTCCCAGACTTCAGGAAGCTATCGTTTTTGATGGCTTAGTCAACGAGGCATCCTGGAAGATCATTCCCGTCATCCCTCTAAAAATGCAAACCCCCAATTTCGGTCAGGAGCCTACGGAAACTTCCGAAATCAGAATGGCCTATGATGATGATTACCTTTATCTCTCAGGAAAATTATTCTTAAGCGATAGCTCACTTTACAGGCCAACGACATTCAAAAGGGATGCTTTTGATGGAACTACTGATTATTTTGGTTTCATTATCGACTCATATAACGACAACGAAAATGCACTGGCATTTTTTACAACCCCAACGGGTTTACGCTGGGACGGGACGCTATCCAATGATGCAATCATTGAGGAAGATATAGGGCTGGATTGGAACACCTTCTGGGATGCGGCCACGCAAAGAACTCCTTATGGTTATGATGTGGAAATGCGCCTGCCATGGACGAGCCTTCGCTTTCAGGATAAAGATGGTGAAGTGGTCATGGGAATCATCATTTGGTGGTTTATTGCGGCAAAATATGAGCATAACATCGCACCGCTTATCCCTTTGACCTGGGGCAACATGAGTTCGTGGAAGCCCTCACAAGCTCAGGAATACCGTTTCAAAAATGTTTACAGTAAAAAGCCTTTTTACCTGACACCATACCTATTGGGGGGCTATCAGCATTCATCGGAGTTGAACGAAGCCGAAACAGAATATATAGAGGAAAAAAAACCAAAACTGGATGTAGGTCTGGATATCAAGTACAGCCTCACCAGTAATCTCACACTTGACCTAACAGCGAATACTGATTTTGCCCAGGTTGAAGTGGATGACCAACAGGTGAACCTTACCCGATTTTCGCTTTTTTTTCCTGAAAAAAGGCAGTTCTTTTTAGAACGAGCCAGCATCTTCGATTTTCGTTTTGAGGACTTTAACCGTCTGTTTTACAGCAGGAGAATTGGTATCTATGATAGCGAACCCGTAAGAATTTACGGTGGAGCCCGCTTGCAGGGAAGAATTGGAGATTTTGACCTGGGTATCATGAACATGCAAACGGAAGCTCCGGAAGAAGGACTTAAATCTGAGAATTTTTCTTTGGCCAGGCTGCGCAGGCAGGTTTTCAACCCCTACAGTTATACAGGTCTTATCCTGTCAAATAGGATGGACTTTAATGGCAACTACAACACAACCTATGGTGCCGACGCCATTATTCGGGTTGCTGGAGATGAATACATGACTTTGAAATGGGCACAAAGTTTTACCAATAATTACAGCAATGAGCCACTTTCATTAAACCCTTCGAGAATTTACCTGAAATGGGAAAGACGTATTTACGATGGCTTTGCGTATAATTTCAGTTTTTCAAAAGCCGGAAAGGATTGGCAACCGGATATGGGATTTGAAGAGCGTGAGAATTTTTCAAGCCTCAGAGGTGAGATAGCTTACGGTAATGTGCCCAATGCAAATTCAAACATTATGCGTTGGAGAGGCTTTCTTAAAGGTACCACCATACGAGACCATGAGGCCGCGAAAACGGAAACAACCTATTTTGAGCCAGGGATGGAAATGGAGTTAAAATCAGGCTGGAATTTCAACATGTCTCTCCGCCCTGCATTTGAAAGAGTTCCTGAAACTTTCAGCATTGGTGAGGTGGACATACATTCAGGCGAATACAATTACTCCCGGGTAAATGCCTTCATCTTTTCACCTTTTACAGGATTGGTTGGTTTTCTTGGAATAATAAGTGCCGGTGGATTTTACGATGGCAATTTAGTCTCCATCAGTTTTAGTCCTCGCTACAAGGTTTCTCCTCATTTGCAATTGGAAGGCACCTATCAGTTCAACAAGGCAAACTTCAACGACAGGAATGAAACATTCGAAAGTCATGTTGGACGCATCAAGGCGGAATACATGGCAAACACCAAATTCGCTATTGCTGGCTTCCTCCAGTACAGCAGCTTCGACAAACAGGTGGTTCCCAATGTCCGTCTTCGTTACAATCCGAAAGAAGGAAACGACCTTTACATAGTGCTAAATGGTGTGTATAATTCCAACCACAACCGTGAATTACCTATTTTACCTCGGACTGAAAATATGGCGGTCGTCTTGAAATACACGTACACGTTCATTTTATGATCCCATAACCACAAAAAAAATTGCCGGCAGTTGGAAAGCTGCCGGCAATTTTTTTTTGCATAGTACTATAGGTTAGATTACTTGAAGCTCAAAGAACCTGTACCTGCAAGGTAGCCTTTGTTATAAACCTCAATGGTGTATTTGCCAGGGTTGAAAGCCGGATTGGTTGGTGCCCAAATCACACATTCATTGGCTTCTTTTTGATTGAAACTCAAATCAGAGTACATAGAGTAACGAACACTTTCACCAGTTTTCCTGTCAGTCAGTGTACCCGAACCCATGCTTTCTACAGCCAGAGTTTCACCTAATGGATTGACGATACGCACAAAAAAACGCTCATTACCCGCCTTTGCAACTTCGTTGAAAAGAGTGGTAAAGCAAACTTTGATTTGCTCAACAGACTTTGCAGAATTCTCATCCACTGCCTTGCCGCTATTTCTCACTTTCTGACCAACAGCAGTAATGTTTTTCATTCTCACCACAGAGGCTATGTTAACTTTATTGGTCAGTACTTCCTTTTCGCTGGTGAGCTGGGCCTTGGTTGCAGAAAGTTCTTCATTCTCAGAAATCTTAGTCTGAAGATCGGTACTGAGTTTGTCTTTCTCCTGCGATAGCTGCTGGTTTTCACCATACAAATTTGCGTTCTCGGATTTCAGATTGTCAATTTGAGCGATATAGTTGTCGACCTGAACTTTCAGATTTGAGATTTCAACTTTCGCTTTTTCAAGGTTGCCTTTTGAACCAATCAAGCCGGAAATCATCTTTTTCTGTTTTTGCAGCTCTTCCTTCTGCTTGTCGATGATGGCATTGAGTTCCTGGTTGGTAGTCTTTTGCGCTTCAAGATCAGCTAAAGCCTGATTGTAGTTAGCCTCCAATTCAGTGCGAAGCCTCTCGCTTTCGTCGAGTTCTGAAATGGTGGTTTCCAACTGCTTTGCCTTGCTGAGATTGCTGTAGGCCAGGTAACCCAGAACACCGAGGAGTATTACTCCAGCTGTGACTGCGATGGCCATGAAATTCTGTTTTTGGGATTTATTTGGATTGTTTGAAAAATTACTGCTTGTCATGATCGATAGATTTACATGGTTTTGAAAATAAAGAGTATTGATTTATGTATTCAAAAAACCATAGGCTACGTTAATTTCCCCAATAAGGTAGTAAAGGGTTAAAAGGTTCGGGTATAATGCATTTTTTTTATTTTAATTTGATGTCGATGGTCTGATTAGGAAGGAAATTTTACTATTATTGAAAACAATTGGAATATTAAATTACCTTACATTTGCGTTAATTGACAGTTCCATTGGTTTTCAGCAAGTTATGACAGGGGAATAAAAATGGTTACAACAATTAAATCCGAACCATGAAATCACCATTCTTTTACCTGTCAGTCATACTGTTTTTCCTGACACTTACTCCATCCTTTGCCCAGGATGAAAACGTACCTTTCACCGTACAAATCGGCAGTTTTGTCAATCCCAAACAGACAGACTTTGCCAAAGCCTTATCCATCGGGTTTGTCTATGCTGTTGAAAGGCCCATGGGTTCCTATGATATATTTGCAGGGGGCTATGCAACAAAGGAGGAAGCCGATAAAGCAGCAAACGCTATAAATTCACTTGGGTACAACTCATCCGTTTCCCGACTGAATGTGGAAGGTGGCCAAGCGGTTGTGGTCATACAACTCGTAACCAAGTCCTCGAAAGATGTCATCGCCTGGGAAACATTAGCACAAGCCGGCGACATTTATTTCACGCTTCACGGCAATCAGATTAAACTCGTGTCCGGCATTTATGCTAATGCAGATTTGGCCAGACAGGAACTTCCCCGCATCAAAGCACTCGGTTTTGATGGCGCATTTGTCAAAACAGTGAATAATGTACTCCTTCACAGAGCCGGAGAATTTGAAACTGGTGGAGCAAATAAAAAGCCATTGATTCCTCTTGATTTCAGTAGCCGTTCAACTGTAGAAGGGGCCAAACCGACTGCTGAACCTGTAAAACCTGAACCGAAAGCAGAGCCGGTACTGACGGCAAAAGGTGTACCTGCGGCTCCAGTCGCAACTACCCCACCACCCAACAAGGAACCCATACCAACAGGTGCAACAGTGATAAGCACGCCAGCAAAAAAAAGCGCACCTGTAATAAGGGCCAACGTCAAACGCAATTCTGCATATGAACTCCAGAAAGTACTGAAATCAGAAGAGGTTTATCGCAGTTCGCTGGATGGATATTATGGCAGTGGTACTCGTTCTGCATACGAATTGGCCATGAACGCAAACAGGCAGCTTACCAAATACCGGATACTGGCAAGGAATCTGTCAAATCCTCAGGACCAATCACCAAGAGGTTCTATACAGTTCTTTATCAATAACCTTTGGGAAGACCCGGCACAATCCATGAAAGGGTTTGAGGCTTCTAAATTGCCATTAGCCAAGGCCTACAGGGCTTATTTTAAGTTTGTCAATGATGGCGCTGGAACTGAAGTGAATAAATTGATGAATGACGCTATCAATGAAGGATTTTCCGGTAAAAAAGTCAGTTTCCCGAAGTTCGACCCAACTGCTACCTACGCCTATTTTGATATCGATCAGTTGCTGTTGCATGTTCGTTACCTGCATGAGATTTCAACTGAAAAGTTGGGCGTTCCTTGCTGGATGTTCCGCAAGCATTCCGCAGCAGCACTAAAGGCTTTTGCCCCTCAGGGTAACGGAGCTACATCAGACTTGAGGGTTCAAAATTGCGGCGGATTTTGGGAATGGGAAGAAATACAGATCTTGCATGCTATCAGCAGTGATTTAAGTGGATCGGCGCCAAAATCTGACCCCATAGCAACCTCTCATTTGTCTGTGTTGTACCTGACGCCGAAAGCATTGACGACGGAAGAAAGGAAAACATTGGAGGTCTGGAATGAAAATCTCTGGAAAGGATTGAATGGATGGGCGAGTCGGGATCCTTTCTTTTCCAATGTGGCAACTGCTCTGAAAATCAGCTATTTTCAAACACTGGTCATGTTGGAAGACTATTTTATGGATGCCGGACTCAATGAATTGGAATCAAAAGGATTGGCTCTGTCGGCTATGAAGGCATTGGTAGGCAATGAGCTTTCCCGCTTCATGTAATCTTTTATCCTCCCAACAAAGGATTAACTTCCACTTGTTTTAAAAGAAATAGAACGGGCTTTGGTAGCTATAAAACCAGAGCCCGTTCTATTTCATTATTCAAAAGTTACCTTCAGTTGATCTTCTTTTTTTCCTTTTTCTTCTCTATCTCAATTTCCTTCTTGATTTCTTCCTTACGCTCTTTTTGCAATTCCTGCATTTCCTTTTTCAGTTCATCAACCGACCGAACGTTCTCCCTGATAATGATGCGCTGTTCTTCCCTGATTCTATCAGTATTCTTGCGAATTTCTTCTCTCATTCGTTCTATATTTTCACGATCCAGATGGAATAAACCTTCTTCCCAATTCACATCGTCGTCCTTCATTTTCTCCTTAATGATTTCTAAGTTTTTACCATCCAAAAACAAACCCATTCGTGGGCCAAAATTTAGCGTATCCAGTTTGAAGTGAAAGGTACCTTTTATACTGTCGCCAGAATCAATTTTGTAACGGTAGAAAAATCTGTTCTCAGGACGGGATTCCCATCTGAACTCCCTGTTATCAAAAGGCATGTAATACATACGTGATGGGGATTCAATGGCAGATTTTTCAATGATGATGGTTTGGTTTCCTTTCTTCAATTCTTTAATCTCCTGACCATTAATTATTACAGAACCCTTCTTTCCATCTTCAACGATTATCTTCAAAGGTTCCTTCTCTTTTGGAGACTCGATAATAATGGTAGTCTTTTTACCATCCCGCTCGGTAGTAATTTTCCGGGACTCCGTTCTGGGTGAAGGTGGTGCAGGTGGAGCAGGCACTCTTACCCTTTCTCTATGTGCGGGGGGAGCGGATGGGGTTGGAGGCGCAGGGGGTGCAGGAGGCGCCGGCCTATCCTTTTTCACTTCCTCCAAAAGGTATTGGTATTGAGGATATTCAGCTTCTGGAATTACCTTCCCATTCACTTTGAGGGATTCAATTTTACCATTGACAACACTGAGTTCAATTTCCTCTTCGCCCGATTTCTTCACCATAGTCATCACTTCCTTTTTCTTTTCATCAGGTATGGTGTCTATCGAAACCAATGCCTTGCTGACCTGTATTTCGTTTTTGAAATCGTCAGATATTGGTTCGGCTAGTTTTTCATTGAGCAGCTTGTTCCAAATACTGGATATTGGCGTGTCCGGTTTAGCCGATAATAACCAGACGGTTGCTATCAGAATAAATGTGGCAAACAATTTTTCCATGACGTTCGACTTATTTTGTTGTTGTGAAAGTATTCTGCGGATGCGGTTGAGCATCTGATCTTTGTTTTCTGAGAATGGAAGTACTAAAGCAGGAGCGTATTGTTGTATCTCCTGTAGTGAAGCCAGGGCTTTTGCATAAATGAGAGAATTACCAACCAGACTGACTGCAATATCATCGCAACTGTTCTCTCTTTCAATTCTTATCTGACTCGAAATCCACCACACGGCTGGATTGAAATACATCAATGTTTCGATCAAGGTCTGGACGATGTTCAGTATGTAGTCATGCCTGTGGATATGTGCCAATTCATGAGCCAGAATGGCCTCTACTTGCTGAATGCTAAGGTTGTTTACTGCACCGACCGGCATCAGAATGATGGGTTTTAACCAGCCAAGCACAACCGGGGTGTTAACCAAGGTACTTTCAGAGATATTAACGGCTTTATTCAGCCCCAGAGAATTGGATAGTTGTTTTATTTTCACTTGCCATTCAATTCCAAGCGGAGTAGAGTGGAAGTATTGTAATCGTTGAACGTAAAGAAATCCACCTGCCAGTTTGAGGGCAAAAAAAGCTTCTCCTATCAGCCAAATGGCCACTATAAGCGGAAGGTGCATTTCAAAATAGCCAGTAAAGAAGGATTTAATTTCCTGCTGCAGACTGGCTTCAGTTGGTACCTGGGGATGGTACAAATACACGGTGTCCGGAGAGAGGGCCTTTGATTGAAGCAGAGTGACAAAAGTAAAAACCGACCATATAAAAGTTGCGAACAGTCCAATGTTGGCGACAATGTACCGCTCCCTGCTTGGCCTTTTTCGCATGAAATACAAACACAGACCTACTAATGCAGCAACGACCAAAGCCTGCCATAAGGAATTCAAAACTGTCCAGCCCAGAGCCTGAACAACCTGTTGTGGTAAGTATTGAGTCAGTAAATCCATGATATTACTAATTGATTAAAAAGCATTTACTTGCTGTTTTCTATCTTTTCTATGAGAGCTTTGATTTCCTCCAGTTCAGCTTTGGAGGCATTGTGATTGCCAAGTGCCTGAAGCACAAGATTGGATGCAGAGCCTTTAAAGACTGAATCCACAAAGCTCCCCAAAAGATTCCTTTGGGTTTCTTCCTTCCCGATTGCGGGAAAGTAGATATGACTTCTTTCGTCGGTATTGCGGTCAAGGAAGCCCTTTTCCAGCATGATTTGCATGAGTTTCAGCGTGGTGGTATAACCAACATCTTTCCTCTCACTCAATTTATCATTGACAAACCGGACGGAAGAGGGGCCATGCTCCCAAAGAACCTGTAAGATTTCCAATTCAGCTTCTGTAGGTTTTGTATTTGTCATGTTGTTCAAAATTTCAGATTAATGACGTCTTTAATTTCATTATGGTTGCTACGAATTTTTTCGTTTTGCAATTTTATACGAAGATTTTCGTAAAAACAATTTTTTAGTACGAATTATTTCGTACGAATCGAATTTTTCGACAAAAGAATGAATTGAAAATATCCGCGGTGAATAGATAACCATGAGCTGACACAGTAGCTTAGATTGCCAATATGACTTGATTTTCAACACAAATTAGGATACATTTGTCCTATTACCGCCCACAGATATTTCACAAAAGCTCACACTTACGAAAGTGATTTGACTTTTTCCCCATCAATTTCCACCGAAAGAACTGGCCCATCATCATATTTAAATCCAGTGTCGAAGTATTCACTTTCGTATAAGTACACTTTTATAACATACACCTCGTACCATGAAAACTTCTATCCAACTTTTCATCGCTTTCATTTTTATTACAGCTTTTAAGTTCTCTTATGCCAATGGTGAATGCGTAATAGTGATTCAGGGAACCAGGCAGCAAGCCAGCGAAGACTTTCTGCGCAATTCTACCGACGTTCTAGTACAGGGGATGGGTAACTTTCCAGGCCCTCCCAATATCACAGTGCTTCGCCCAAAAGGTGAACAAAGCAAATTGGGCAATAATCCTGCACGATCGGAACAAACGTATAGCAATAAGGCAGAGCTATTGGCAGCCATCGAGCAGGCATTGTGTTCAGATAAATGCAAGAATGTGGTCATTGCATTTGTGGGTCATGGAATGGGAGGCGAAGGCATCCGGGACCCACCGCCTGATTCCTTGAGTGGAGGAATGCTCATTGGCAATGGTACTTCGAATGAAGATTTTCTCTTTGCCAAGGAAATAGCTGCACTGATTGATAAATGCCAGAAGTCAGTCAAATTAATTGCCGCAGCCTGTTACAGCGAGTCTATGATTGCAGGTATTAAAGACAAAGTCAGAAACAAGGGGCTCATCGGTGTGGGAGTCAGTTCGAGCAAATGGAAGGAGGAATCATTTGCTAATGGCCCCAGCACTGCTGAAATGTATTATGAATTCATCAAGTACTTTCTTGAGGATTATTACATAATTATCAACGACCCCAATGTAATGGAGCAGTTGAAAAAGAAGGCCGAAGAACTGAAAAAGCAAAATGAAGCCTATAACGAGAAGATTAAGGCCGAAAACGCAGCGATTCAGGACAGCATTAAAAAGTGTACAGCTGAATTAGAAAAACTGAAAAAGGAGAGGGACGAGGTGGATTCACAGATTAAAGAAACCAAGAAACAGATTGAAGACGCAAAAGAAGCTATTGACCTCCTAAAAAAAAGAGCAGAATTGGAAAAGCAATATGCTGAGGCAAAGGGAAAGGAAAAATCTAGGATTAAAAAACAATTGGATGACAATGCCAAGAAACTGAAGGATTTGGGTGTAAATAAACCAACTGGTGGCAAATTGGATAAGACGCTGGAAAACATTGAAAAGGAAATCAAAGCCCTTGAAGTCAAAATCAAAGATCTGGAGGAACAACTAAAGAAGTTAATTGACAAGTGGATGGAGTTAAAAAATAAGGTCATTGATCTTGAATTCAAATTGGAAAAACTGAATAACCTCAAACCATTGGTGCCCATTCCCGATCACCTGCCACTAATGGAATTGGTAATTCACGAGGCGTTCAAATCAGCCAAGGTCAAAACCAAGAGCAGCCATCCTCAGGAACCCATTGCACCGAATACTGGAAATATTGAGGTGCCATCTACTCCATTAACCCGCATTAAAATCGGTGACAGCCATTTCAGGTTCTATAAGGCAATAGATAAAAAGACAGGCAAGTGTGTAGTGGTTGGATACAGATGTAATGCCGACGGCGTTCCGATAGGTCCAATTCAAAGTCAGGATTGCAATATCGACTGTAGCTTGGTGAAATTTACTTACCGTGAAGGTGAGCAGGATAAAACAGTCGAAGCTAAAAAAGGTACGGATGGAAATTACAAATTCACTGTTGATGGCAGCGAGGTTGCTCATTCCAGATTTTACTCATACAACCAACATTTGATCCTACCAGGAGAGTTATTGGCAGAATTGTATTATGCAGTGGGATTTGGGACTATTGAAGAATTGCACGTGAGTAACGCTGAAGTTTTGAGTTATCAGTACAGGGAATCGAATCTTGAATTTCTGGCAAGAAGCGCAGATAGCTTTTTTGATGTCTTTATAGAATTTCTACCCCATGATGAAATGTCAATCCGCATCAATGATGCTCCACTCTACCTGGGTTCTGAGGCCAGAAGATTTACCCTTCTCAACACTGACGGCACTTTGCCTCTTGGTGAGGCTGGATTAATTTTTGAGCACAGTGGAAATATCAGAGGAACACTGGTGAGCCCACAAAATGACTCACCTGGAATACTCACAGGTACCCTGGCCGAGGATGGATACCGCTTCAACATCGCCATGCCGGGTAACCCATTATTTTCAATGTATCCAGTATCATGGAATCCTCATTTAATGGGTTGGCAGTACGCTGAACAATCAGGGGAGGTGCAAGCTGATATTCAAAGGGAGCGAGAAATTAATTCTGCTGAATTGATAACCCTCCCTGACGGCAGCTTTGCGATAGCAGTTCGATTACAATCTACACATTTAAGTGAATCGGAAATCAGGAATTGCTCAGGAATCAGAGTATTGAATACTTCCGACTCATCACGCGTTGTTAGTTTTTTTGATGTATTCGACCCTTCTGACGATATTCTCGTACCCGTTGATACCACAAACAACACGTCAACAGGGGGCATCCCTATCCTAAACTATACTTTGCTTCCTTTTTGTGAAAATACCAGTTTTACAGTTCAAACGCCGCCACCTTACCCTCCCGAATTTGGTAGTCCTTATGCTGTCCACGGACTTATACTTCATGAACCACCCGTCACTTTAAAGAAAGAGGGTATTGCGGCTGCTCCGGAGTCAGCAGTATTTGCTGCGATACACCCGAACCCATTTAGCCAATCAGCACGTCTAAACCTTACGTTGAGTGATGCTTCTCTGGTCGAACTGAAAATATATAACGCTTCAGGTCAATTGGTTAAAATCAACAATTCATTTATTGACTCAGGATTCCATCAAATTGAAATAAAAGGAAATGAGTTAGGAGGTCCGGGGATTTATTACTATACTATAAACACAGCAGGTAAGTTCGTATCAGGGAAAATCGTTTTTTCACCTCATTGACCTTACAGGGGGAAACACCTCTGCATCATTGCCGGGCAAGATGAATTGCCTTCAGATTGATGGGTTATTTGGAAAATACAAAGCGGGCCAACAGGTGAAACGGCTCAGTGGAGGCTCTTCTCAATCAGAAGATCGACAAACTCTTCTTTCCTGCGACGTGCCACAGGTATTTTGGTGCCATCAGCCATCATGGCACACCCCCCGTCTTCCTTTAAAAATTTCTTGACGAAATCTATGTTAATGATATGGGAAGAATGGATCCGGAAGAAAGTGTCCTTCGGCAGAATTTCTTCAAAGTATTTGATGGTTCGGGATACAACCGATTGGCCCTGTGGAATGGTGAAAAAGGTTGAATAGCAAGCTTCCGCCTCTATTCGCACGACATTACGAAGGGATATTACGGTAAGCCCCTCTGCTGAAGGCAGGACGATTTTTCCTAAGTCTTTTTCAGGCCTGTAGTTTTCCTTAAAGGCAAACTGTCGTAATTCTTGGTTCGCATGTATGCGATTCTCCGCTCTCTTAACCGCCTCAATCAACAAATCAGCGAACAAGGGTTTGAGGAGATAATCCACAGCATTGAACTTGAACGCCTTCAAAGCATATTCGTAGTAGGAAGTGGTAAAAATCACCTGGAAGGCAGGGTTCTTAATTTTTTCAAGCAAGTCAAATCCGTTGCCGTCTTTCAATTCAATTTCTAAGAAAACCAGGTCTGGTTTCTGGTTGATTATTGCATGAAATGCCTCATGGACACTATAGGTCTGCCCAAGCACTTTCAAATGAGGAAGATACTGTGATATCATTTTTTTCAAAACCGATCCGGCATCTTTCTCCTCATCTACAATTAGTACGCTTATGAATGAGGAACACTTTATCATTCTTCAAGTAGGCTAAGGTGCTTTTGTTCAATGTTATTAGTAGTGAGCCAAAATTAAGCATAATTGTGTTCCACCGCTGATTTAAATTATACTGCCGGATATTTAATGGTTCCAACCACTTTTATAAAACACAATCTGTGCTTAAGCGGTATTTGTAAATTTATTCAGCCCAAATAAATACACCCCTGCTGCTTCATCTTTCAAATTCCTTGCTGTCATGTGGTCAAGAATCCTTCTTCTGCCTATTTGCTGTATTATTTTTTCAATGCCTCTAAAGGCCCAGTCTGTATGTGACAACCGCAGCCTCGACTTCGATGGAATCGATGATTGGATACAACTGTCCAACTCTCCTGTGCAGGGCACCGGTGCTTTTACCATAGAATGCTGGTTTCTTTCAGAGGACAACGATGGTCTGACAGGCTGCAGTGGCAACTTTGAACGCATCATAGGTTTGGGTGGTAACCGTTTCGAATTGGGCACCTGTGGTAATACTCTCGCTGTAGTGGCTGGTTCAGGCACTGCGAATTTAACTTCGGCTACAGTTGTGAACGGCGCCTGGCACCATCTTGCAGCCACCTTTACCGGCAGTACCGGCTCGCCATTCAACTACGTCAATATTTACCTCAATGGAAACCTGGTATGGTGGGGCAATGCTGCATTAAGCCTCGACAATAATTTTCGCATTGGCAGGTGGCCTGGTAGCAGCGGCCTGGATCAGGTATGGAAAGGCAGGATTGATGAGCTTCGGATTTGGAATTTCACCCGGAGCAGAGCGGAAATTATCCGGACAAGGAATTGCGAGTTGGTTGGAAATGAACCGGGATTGGTGGATTATTACAATTTTAACCAGGGAATTCCAAACGGAAATAATTCCGGATTGATAACTCTCCTGGATATGGCAGGCACGCCAAATAATGGCACGCTTTTCAACTTCGGGTTAAATGGAAATACTTCCAACTGGGTGTGCCGTTCTGGATTGTGTACCTGTGATTGCAGCAATAACTTAGTGCAGAATCCCGGCTTTTTCCATGGTGCTGTTTTTGGTTCCATGTGTGCCGGTGCCGCTTCCAGTAATTGGATTTGCAACACCAACACACCACAGATCATAAAGGAAGACAGCGTTTGCAATGCAGTCTCCCTGCAGATGTGGGGCAATAAAGACGTCGGTGAATCTGTGAGGCAGACAGGCTTTAGCTTTATAGCGGGACGAACCTACCAGGTTTCTTTTTTCGCAAGATTCCTGGATCAAACTACTCTTCCGACCAAGTACGTTCGTTTCGGCCTTAAGGCTGCCAATGGCAGCGTTAATCCATATAGCTGTACTACTACCTGCGAAATTATTGGAACAACCTCCAATATAACTAACCAGAATTGGGCTCAATTCACGCTTCCGGCATGGACACCATCGGTCAATAGTACAGACCTTATAATCTACACCTTCAACAATAACACTGATATACCAGGTGACGCAACTACCGTATCCTGGGGCCGTATCGATAACATCTGTATTCAGGATGTCACACCACCACCACCCTGTGCTGCTGATTTCACCTTCCAACCCATCGGCAACTGCGGCAATATACAATTCACCAATACCAGCGTGGGCCTGTTTACCTACTCCTGGAATTTCGGCGATGGTTCAGCACTTTCTACAGCCCAACACCCCATTCACCAATTTACTGTATGTGGCACTTTCAATGTTTGTCTGACAATAACAGGGCAAGGATGCACCAAAACTGTTTGCAAAACTGTGAATATTACAGACGCAGTTCCACCGGTCGCAAAATGCGCCAATGTAAATGGTTTCTTGGGCGCCAATTGTACGCTCACCGTTACACCAGGGCATGTTAACGCGGGCTCTACCGATAATTGCCAAATACAGTCCATGAGCCTAAGTCCCAATACCTTCACTCAATGCGGCACTTTTCCGGTTACGCTGACAGTTACTGATTGGTGTGGCAATACCAGTTCTTGCGTCGGAACGGTCCAAGTTCTTGAATCAGTACCGCCAGTCATCACTTGCCCTCCAAACCTTAATAAAGACTGCAATACCAACTTGCTTCCACCCGCCACCGGAACAGCCACGGCCACGGATAATTGTGGTCCGGCTCCAGTAATTTCTTTTACAGACATCACCACGGGCCTTATGCCCTGCAATGGGTTGATCATCAGAACCTGGAAAGCCGTGGATTCCTGCGGCAATTCGGCAACCTGCCAGCAGGTTATTACAGTCAGAGATACCATAGCACCGGTGATTTTAAACTGCCCCAAAGACACTACAATTACCGGAACATACAATGCTTCGGGAATCTGCTCCGCACCAGTGCAGTTGCCAATGCCAACAGCTACGGACAACTGCGATATCAATGTGACATTGACGAACAGTTTTAACGGTACAAATAATGCCAGTGGTACCTATCCTGCCGGTACCACTACGGTTGCGTTCACCGCCACTGACGACTGCGGAAATAAAGCGCAGTGCCGTTTTAAAGTGATCGTAGTATGCCCGCCTAAATTCAACTGCGATTCGGTGTCATTGTCAGTCATCTCTTCGAGTCAGAGTGGGGATACCTGCTGTTACAAGCTCTATCTCAATAACACCAATCCAGCCCTGATAAGTCTTATCAACCTGAATTCGCAAAGCCCTGTGGCTTTCACAAGCGCAGTGCCGGCATTGGGATGGGGCGTAGGATTAGGTGCGACAACGCTTCAATGGACAATGGCATCGGGAGGCCTGCTTCCAACAGGAACCGGCATTCTCATGGGAACTTTCTGTTTGGATGCAAACGGACAATTTCCGCAGCAACTGACTGCTCAGTATTTTGAGGTTGTTGGTACTTTTCCCAACTTTCAATATAATCTACAGTGTACCGATACGCTTATTACGAAGTGCCAAAACTGCGCAACTCCTCCTTCTGACATGACCGGCTGGTGGTCGATGGAAGAAACATCCGGAACTATTATAAAGGATATAGCAGGCGGCCATAATGGAACCGCACAGCCCGGACCTGTTGGTGCTTTTACCGGTACAGGGCCAGTTACTTCTACTGCATGGCCACCTCCAACTTTTCCCGCAGGTATGGTCAATAACTCCCTGTTCTTCGAAGGTTTTCGGTATATCAAGGTGCCTTCGCATCCTGATCTCGAACCGGGCACAGGTGGTTTTACGGTGGATGCGTGGGTATTATTTGATATCAACCAGGGTGGATTCGGGCTGATGAATATCGCTGAAAAGCTTGCCAATCCGGCCCGATGGCAGTTTTATATTTCCTATCCAGTTAATGGTACAAGCGGCTTGTTGAATTTCCAGGTACGGGGCGCTTCGGGTGGCCTTATTCAAGGCGGGTTCGACGTTCCCCTCTCTCCCCTCGTGTGGCACCATGTTGCTGTAACACTCCACCGGGGAACTCAGGATACGGTCAAACTCTATTTGGATGGTGTACTTGGCAGCACGCGGACTTTTCCATCTGTTGGCAATGTAAGCGGTTCAACTGACATGTTGATTGGAACAGGCAACCTCAGCGGACGTGAAATAGCCATCGATGAGCTCGAGATATTCAAGCGCGCTCTAACTCCGGCAGAAATTCACAGGATCTGGGCTGCCGGAAGTCTCGGAAAATGCAAACAAGGTTCCATTTGTGGTGTGAAATTCAATGACCTCAATGGCAATGGCATACAAGAAACAGGTGAGCCAGGATTGCAAGGCTGGACAATAAATTTGTCGGGGACAACTAATACTGCTGCTGTAACAGATTCCAGTGGAAAATACTGCTTCAACAACCTTCCGCAGGGAACATACCACGTTTGTGAAGTTCTGCAGCCCGGATGGACCACACCCCGGCTCTGCGTTTCGTCGATATCCATAGAAGCGGGGCAAGCCGCAGTGGTCAATTTTGGAAATCGTCGGGACACCTGCATCTCCCCTCCGCAAGGAATGGTTGCCTGGTGGCCTCTGGATGAGACTTTTGGGAACATAGTATTCGACGAGCCCCAGGCAGGCGGGAATAATAATGGAAACACAATTGGTGGAGCAATCAACTCGGGATTTGGCATTATGTCGCCAGGGCCTGGTCCAGTGCCAAAGAAGGTCGATGGGCACCTCTACTTCTTCAATCCGGATATGAACTATATAGAAGTTCCTGCTTTGAATTCTGCTAACCTGAACTTCGGTACCACTCAAGATTTTTCAATTGACGCCTGGATATTCCACTATAATCAACCTGGCTACATGCCGGTTGTGGATAAACGAGATCCAACCGGGCAGCCAACAGGATATATGTTCTTTGTGGACGGTGCGCCAACACCCAGATTGAAATTCATACTTGGGGGAGTTGGATATCAAAGTGTAGGGTCAATCGCTTGGAATGGTTGGCACCATGTCGCTGTTACTGTGGACCGCGCGACTTCTCCCGGCACCGTCAAACTTTACATCGATGGGCAGCTCGACGGATCTCCGATAGTGAATCTTCCACCTACGGCAATCGCCAGTAGCACGAAGCCACTCAGAATCGGTGGCACCCATTTATTGCCATCGGTACTCAGCACTGAGTACGCACTCGACGAAATCGAGATATTCGACCGGGTACTCAGCCCCTCTGAGATTAGGTTGTTGTATCTGGCTGACACGCTCGGCAAGTGCAAGAAAACCCCAGGCTCCATTTTCCCCTGTGACTCACTTTGGGTGACAAAAGACTCCATCATCTTTAATCCCGGAACGGTGCAGGATACCTGTTGCTGGAGTGTGGACCTGAATGTACACGCAGGTCCGGTAGCTTACATAGAGGCAGAGATACTCACGCCAGGCGTAGTTTTCGACAACCCTAGCACGAGCAGTGATTTTCAATGGGGGAATTTGCCCACGGGTTCCCTGTTGTCCATCGTCAAGCAACCCTTATCAAAAGGCATCCCACAGGGCGGCTATTCCGATGCCCTGACATTTTGCCTGGATAATATTTCCAACGCGGCGCAGGATACGCAGTGTGTAGTTTTCCGATGGTACGCGCTGAATGCGGTTGATGAGCCTTTCCTGGCTTGTACTGATACTCTCTATTTTTACTGCCCCCTTCCGCCGACCGATAGTTGCTGCCGCGATAAGAATATTATTTCACAAGTCCTTGCCAATAATATAAGCCTCAGCGCAGATCATAACCTGTGTAAGGCAACACTCAATATCGGAAACCTGCCCACATGTTATACCATCGAATGGATAAATTGGGGAGACGGCAGCCCGGTAGCCGGTCCGTATAGTTCCGGAACTATGGTCATGCACAACTATAATCAAAGCGGGCTGTATATTATTTCGTACCTGGCGGTAGTGGTAGATCCAAATACCGGGAAAATCTGCTTTGAAAAAATAGTGCGGGATACCCTGAGAATGATCTGCCCTGAGTTCTGCAGGGCATGCGCTCCAAATGCGCCATTGGGCCCCAACCTGATTGTTAACGGTGACTTTTCGGCAGGAAATGCCGGTTTTGCTTCAGCATATAATTTCGCTCCCGCCGGCGGGCTTGTCCCTGGCGATTATTCCATCAGAAACAGCACTAATCTTGTTAATCCACAATGGGCTAACCTCGATCACACTGTCGGCCTGGCAACCGGTAATTTCTTAGTCTGCGATGGCGACCTGAATCCTGGAATCCCATGTTGGCAAACTACTGTTGCAGTTGAAAAAGGCAGTCAATACAATTTCTGTGCCTTCGTAAACAACCTGGTCGTTGCATCCAAAGATTATGATGATCCAATCATTGAAGTCCGTATCAACAATGTGGCCGTCGCTACAGTAAACCTGAGTGAAAACCCCGACAAATGGGTGCTTCTGAACGCCACATGGACAGCAAATTCCAACTCCGCTCAAATAGAAATTCGCTCTATAAGCGATAAATATATCGGCAATGACTTTGCTGTTGATGACATTTCGCTTTACAAGTGCAGTTATACATGCTGCCGTGATTACGAGCTGTTTTCACAAACCGTTGTCAATGCAGTTAGTATCTGTCTGGAGGATGCGCAATGCAAAGCATCGGTGAAAATAGATGGCCTGCCTGCCTGCGATTCGGTGCTCTATGTTTCCTGGGGTGACGGTCACTTTGACTGGGGTCCATTTTCTAACAACACTTTAAACCATTATTACGCTCAAAGTGGTACATACAATATCAATGTGGTAGTGTTTGAATACAATAAACACGGAAAACCCTGTTTTGATAAAATCCTGCAATACACAGTTAAAATAAATTGCCGGCGTGGAGCACCCGCTAATCTCGTTCAAAATTCGGGTTTCAATAAAGGGGTTGTTGGCGGTGCTATTTGTGAAAACGGTGCAACAGACTTTTGGATTTGTAACACGAGAAGTCCCAAAGTGGTACTGAGGGACAGTTGCTGTGACGGTACTTCCCTGGAAATGTGGGGCAATGCAAACAAAGGGGAATCGGTACGGCAAAAAGGCATTAGTTTCGTGAAAGGTCAAACCTATCAACTGCACTTTTCAGCACGTTTCCTGAATCATGCCGGTCAATCGTCAAAGAATGTCCGTTTTGGATTCGTGGCTTCCAATGGCTATGCTGACCCATATAAGTCTGGCAATTACGAGCTTATTGCCATATCACCAGAAATTTCGGGACATAACTGGGCCACATTCAGTATGCCACCTTGGACGGCAAATAGCAATTGGACCGATTTGATTATTTACGCTTATAACGATCAACCCGATTTATCCGGCGATGAGGCTACAATGTCAGGAGGCAGGATAGATAACATCAATATTTTCATGGATGCAGCTGTAGATGCAAAAGAGGCGATAGATTGGAATACGCTGTTGTTTTATCCTAACCCCGTAAATGAACGGCTCTATATAGTACCACCAAAAGGTGGCAAATGGACTGCTGAAATCTGGCTGACGGATGGAAGGTTAGTGCAGAACAATTCTTTCACTGCCTCCCCATCAGAACACGCAGAACTGGATGTAAGTAATCTTAGGGCTGGAATTTACTTCGTGAAAATCATGAATGAGGAGCTGCAATTTGTGGTTAAAAAATTTGTAAAGCAGTGAATACCTTGAGGTAGTCCCGCCCAAATGATTCGGGCGGGGTTATCCCATAGCCACAAGTTAATGAGTACTTCTACCAGGTACACCAGCTTGTTTTGCACACATTGCTGATCTTATTACTGCCGAGTTTTACATCCTGAAATATTGATTCGGTTAGGAGCGCCTCAGACTACCATTTATTACTCTTAACCCAAGTTGGCATTTTAGAAGGCAAAACCCAAGTTGGGTTAAAACTAAATTAGGGTAAGCAAAAGTCAAAGTTGCAAGGGGGCCATCTGAATACCTTTTCAACTCTTTTTACTTGTCATTGTTATTGCCTCACAAACTATCTGTATATGAAAGAGAAATGGGTAAAAATTTTCAGCTCAACCGATTTGCTGCAGGTTAAACTTGCCGAAGATGTTTTGAAACAAAAAAAGATAGAAAGTCACATTTTAAACAAGCCAGATACTATGATGCCTATGTTAGGTGAGGCAGAACTATACACTCTCCCTGAAAAGGTTGAAGAAGCTATTAATATCCTCGAGGCAGAAGGAATAAAGAAATAAGCTACTGGCTATTGGACAGAAGAGTTCCAACTTTACAACCATTCCTGAGTTCCGTTGTTCCTGCATAGATCTTTTCGTTTTGTGTGGACTTTTTGTAATTCGACTCAATTTTATGAAACGGATGTTTTTATTAACCCTCTTTTGGGGTACTGTGATATTATTGTCATGTGCTCAGAAGAGGAATCCAATCAATTCTAAGGAAAATTCAAGACCAGTAAATATGAAAACAGATGGTTTGGAAGTCGCCACTTATGGTGCAGGTTGTTTTTGGTGCGTGGAGGCTATTTATCAGGACATGAAAGGAGTGGAAAAAGTAGAGTCTGGGTACTCGGGCGGAAAAGTTTCCAATCCAACCTACGAGCAAGTGACCTCTGGAACAACCGGTCATGCCGAAGTAATCCAGGTTACTTTCGACCCCAAAGTTGTCGGCTATGATGTGCTTGTAAAAGTGTTTTTTACCACCCATGACCCTACTACCTTAAACCGGCAGGGTGCGGATGTTGGCACGCAATACCGGTCAGCTATTTTTTATCACAACGAAGAACAAAAAGAAATTGCTACAAGGCTCAGGGCTGAGTTTGCGCCTGAATATTGGGATAATCCCATAGTGACAGAAATAACCCCATTTTCAACATTTTATAAAGCCGAAGACTATCACCAGAATTACTATAGGGACAATCCCAATCAGGGGTACTGCAGAATAGTCATTAACCCTAAAGTGAGTAAATTCAGAGAAATGTATCCTGACCTGTTGAAAAACTAAAGACACTTTTATGAACTGGAACAAACTGACTAAAGAGGAAGAACGTGTTATAGTTCATAAAGGAACCGAGTACCCCTTTACCGGCGAATACGATAAGTATTTTGAAAAGGGTACCTATGTATGCCGTCGTTGCGAAGCTCAACTCTATCGCTCTGAGGATAAGTTCAACTCTGGGTGCGGATGGCCAGCTTTTGATGATGAAATTGCGGGTGCTGTTCGACGCGAAACCGATGCCGATGGCCGCAGAACAGAGATTTTATGTGCCAACTGTGATGGACATTTAGGACATGTTTTTATCGGTGAACGACTGACTGCCAAAAATACCCGCCATTGTGTGAATTCGATTGCTATGAAATTTATACCTGCTGAAAGATAAATCCACCGTTACTATTGACTGAGAAGCACACAATAAACTTTACCTCTCCATCCTTACTCCTCAAATAAACTGCGAACAAGTTTGCGTTATTTGCCTTGCTCACAGCCATTTCGTCTTTTGAATTTTGAAATAAAGGTGTAAAAAAAGGAAAGCCTGAATGAGTACTTTTACCAGGCGTTCTGCTTAACGCCAAACCCAAAATCAATTATCATCATGATTTACGAATTCCAGGGTATAAGGCCTGTTATACATGAAACAGCATTTGTACATCCACAGGCAACGGTGACTGGGCACGTCACCATTGGTCGTAATGTGTACATTGGCCCGGGTGCTGCAATCAGGGGCGATTGGGGGCAAATTATCATTGAGGATGGATGCAATGTCCAGGAAAACTGCACAATCCATATGTTTCCGGAAGTAACTGTAAAGCTTCACGAAGGTGCTCATATTGGGCATGGCGCCGTTGTTCATGGGGCTGTCATTGGACCCAATTCACTAATTGGCATCAATGCAGTTATTATGGATAATGCGGTAATAGGAAAGGAATGTATCGTTGGTTCTTTGTGTTTTATCTCTGCTGATACGGTAATTCCGGATAGAAGTCTGGTGGTTGGTAATCCGGGTAGAATTGTCAAAGAGATGAGTGATGAGATGATAAACTGGAAAACGGAGGGTACCGTGTTATACCAAAAATTAGCAGGTTGGTGCCATAAGGCTTTAAGGCCATGTGAGCCCTTGCGACATCCGGCTGAACAAAAATCCGGTTTAGCTTTCAATTACAAGACCTGGAAAGAAACTAAAGGATAGCGGCTGGTTTTAAAAGAAAAAA
>CAYRDX010000023.1:0-60857 GCA_964423205.1 uncultured Saprospiraceae bacterium
TGTGAAAATCCGTCCCAAATCAATTTAGAAAAAATCCATAGTGAGAATTGCTGCTGTTGGTGAAAAAGAATCTGAAAAACACTTTTAAGTCATTTCAAATTCCCAAGTGTTGTGATTTCTGAAAGCCTAAATGTATCAAGACCAGATGCTTCCCCTTGGGTAAAAGTGTTATTGTTTCTCCTGCTTTTAGTCATCTGAACAATCGGACAAGAATCGGACAAGAATCGGACAAGTGACCGGGTGACTTCAAGTCACCCGGTCACTAAAAGAAACGGTCACCAATAGAAAAGGACTACCTGTTCCTTGTGTAATACTCCCGGAAGGAAATCATTCTTTTTTCACCGGCGTCCCAAAGTTTGTGGTTCATGCATTTCAGGCTTTCCCTGAAGGTAAGTATCGTGGTGAACTTATTTAAAACAGGATTTTCAAGGGCACATCTTTCGAGGTTGTAGTTTGGAATTTTGGAGTTGAGGTGGTGGATGTGGTGGAATCCAATATTGCCTGAAAACCACTGGAAGATTTTCGGCAGTTTGTAATAAGTACTTCCCAGAACAGAAGCGAGCACAAAATCCCAGTCTTTGCGCCATTCATTGTAGTTCTGCTCGTGCTGGTGCTGAACATAGAAGAACCAGAAGGCAATGATTCCAAAAATGAACAGTACGGGAATATGAACCAGGAGGAATTTTTTCCAGCCAAGTACCAGGGCAAGAATACCATAGACGAGCAGGATGGCAATATTGTTCAGGTGTTGCGGCCAATGAAATTTCCCCCAATTCTTTACTTTGAAGAAAGGATACCGGTTGTTGATAATCAGATAAACAGCCGGAGCAATGGCAAAAAGAATGAATGGATTTCTGAAAACCCGGTATTTGAATTTTCCCCAGCTTGAAAGTTGACTGAATTCCTCGATTGTCAGGAAATCTATATCACCTAGTCCTCTGTGCTCCATCTGGCGGTTGTGGCCATGATGTGAGTTGTGCACTTTGGCCCAATATCCATAAGGTATGGAACTAAAAGCGCTGCTGAAATAACCTATCAGGTTGTTCCAGGCTTTAGATTTTGTAAAGGACTGATGTCCGCAGTCATGTTGAATGATGAAAATGCGAACGAGGAAAAAGGCACTGATGGCCGCAAGGCCTAAAGTTATACCGTAATGCCAGTCGAGACTGAAATACATCAACACCCAAAGACCCAGAAAGGGCATGTAGGAATTCAGCATTTGCCAAACAGCCGCTTTGGTATTAGGAACCTGATACTTCTGAACGATTGATCGCCAGTCTTTTAACGCAGTTTGAATTTCGGAATAAGTCATTCTAATTAGGTAGCCCGGTGAATTTGATTTGATAAAATTTTTGTCGGCGCAAAGGTAAAATTGTTTTGTTGATGGGAAGCTGCCAGAAAGTTAAGGGGTTACTAAGATTTCAATGACCAGGTGAAGCCGATTCACCCGGTCATTGCAGGGTTAACATAACACCAGCGATTCTCACTATGGATTTTTTCTAAATTGATTTGGGACGGGTTTTCACAGAGTTCTATTTAATCTGTGTGAATCTGGGCTATCTGTGGTGGAATTATTTACCACAGATTACACTGATTTTCACAGAGTTTTATTTCATCTGTGTGAATCTGGCCTATCTGTGGTGGAATTTTCACTATGAATTTTTTCTATGTTGTTTTGGGTGCGAAAAAGACAAAATCGGCTCTAAATCGGTTGACAACTCAGTGTTTGAGGAAGGTTGACCTTAAAATCGCACTAACCAAAGCTCTGTTTGGCAGTTTTTCGTTCAAATAACCCATTCAAAATAACTTTATTTCAAAGTGAGAATTGCTGACATAACACAGTATTTCGATTTATTTTTTCGACTTTTTGCCTGCGGCAAAACCCCAGCCACCTGAACCCAGCAGAAAGCCGAAGTCGTACCAGCCTCCGCTGTTGTTAACGGCATAAATAGCTACTTCATCATTAAACAGGCTGACGATAAAACTGACGGGCGTGATAAAGCCATGCAGCAATCCATATAAGAAGCCATACTGCTTGCCAGCCAGGCAAGTGTCTATGACTTCTACCTGAGCGCAGGAAAATATCAAGAATGACAAGAGTAAAAGAAGAAGGACAGGAATCGTTTTTTTCATTTTGTTATGAGTTATGAGTTGTTGAGTTAAAGAGCAATTGATGTCAGGGCGCGGTCACTTTCAAAAGCCTTCAAATTTTCATTTTTTGACTTTGCATGGGATTTATTTTCGATAAAAGCCGCTTCTTTGCAGTTATTCACCGGAATTAAGCTGATTGAACAATGGCAAAAGAAAAAGCCCAGACTACTAAGAACATTCTCATGGTTCGTCCGATTCATTTTGGGTACAATGAAGAAACAGCAGCGAGTAATGCCTTTCAGGCAAAGAGTTCGTCGCTGTCCAATTCAGAAATCAGCGAGCTCGCCAGGAAGGAATTTGACAAAATGGTCACGAAACTGCAAAGAGCTGGTATCAATATCATTGTTGCCGAGGACACCAGCTACCCCGTAAAACCAGATTCTGTGTTCCCCAACAATTGGGTGACTTTTCACGAAAACGGCATTATCGTTACCTATCCCATGATGTCTTCAATCAGGCGAATGGAGCGGCGTGAAGATATTTTGTCCGACCTCATGGAGGATTTTCAGGTGAATAAAAAAATCCAATTGGAGGAATACGAAACCATCGATGAATATCTCGAAGGAACGGGAAGCATGATTATCGACCGGCCGAACCGCCTCGTCTATGCCTGTCTGAGCCCGCGAACTTCCAAATCCATGCTCGAACGCTTTTGTAAAATTATGCGCTATGAGGCAGTGCCTTTTCATGCCGTGGATGGAGCAGGGCAGGAAATTTATCACACCAATGTCATGATGGCCTTGGGCGAAACCATCGTTGTCATTTGCCTCGACACGGTGGCGAAAATGAAAGAACGGGCCATGTTGTTGCGCAAATTTGAAGAGACAGGTAAAGAAGTCGTCGAAATCAGTTTGGAGCAAATGATGAATTTTGCAGGTAATATGTTACAGGTCAGGAATAAAGACGACGAATCCTATCTTGTGATGTCAGAAAAGGCTTACAGTTCGCTGAATCAGGAGCAAATCAAAAAGATTGAGAATCACACCTTCATTATAACCTGCGCTATTCCAACTATCGAAACCTATGGTGGCGGATCTGTCCGCTGTATGATGGCGGAGGTATTTCTCCCAAGGAAGTAATCTATTCCTGTTGAAAAACCACCTCAGTGGCTCCGTATCCGTACCTGGGGTGGTATTCATTTTTGAAGGTCAGTACTTCCGGTATTTTCATAAGCCGGGTGGCGATTTCATCCCTCAGCCGGCCTTCTCCCATTCCGTGAATCACAAATACCCGTGGTGCAGCGAATCGGATGGATTTTTCTATGAAATTGTCAAAAGCGGACAATTGCTGCCGCAGGATTTGTGCATTACTCAAACTTCGCCAACCGGGATTCAATTGCTCGATATGAAGGTCGATTTCATGCTGGAAATCAGCCAGTTCGCTAACGTCGTTGAGGTCAATAATTTTTGTCTGTCGCTCCAGAATCCAGGAAGGTTTTGAATGCCTTTGGGTGAAGTCTCTCAGTCCCTCCTTTGGTGGTTTAGTTTCTTCCCTGTCCGGTTTGTCAAAAACCTGATACAAATGCACCTGCCTGTTAAGCAGTGGAGCCAAGCGAAGGCTTTTAAAAAAGGTTTTGGGCTTTATCTTGAGCACCTTATTCTTTGTTTCATCCGCACCCTCTGTCGTAATCCAACGGCATTGGATCTCCATTTCGGGAGCCTCATTCAAATCGTCGTGTTCCATATCAAAAAGCCGATTGAAAGAGAAAGAAGCAGTTTTTCCATCCCAGCTTTGTGACAATCTGTTTTTCAACATCATTTTCACTGTGCAAACTGCTTCGTAGTTGGTATCGTTGATGAGATACACAGAATATTTCCCCTGTGTACTGCCAGTTTCCGAAGGTTCAAAACCTATCTGGACACCTTCACCTTTCAATATGGCATATTGCATTTGCGGAGTTGCGGGTACCCGCAGTGGAAGTTTTTTGTCCTCTAGTACTTCTTTCTTTTTAAGAGGAAATGGTTTTTGAAGAAAATCGACAGCTTCGGTGAGGTCTTCTTCGTAAACGGGAATTTCCATTCCCGATTGGTCGAGGTACACATTTACCATTCCACCGTCCAATAGCTTAGTCACCACACCTTGCTCACCGGTGTATTTGAATCTTACCTTTTTACCAACTGAAATCAGCATAATCCTGCAATTTGGGCCAAAATTAAAAAGTCGCGGGAAATCAGCGGTTTGAGGAATGCATCGTAATCGTAATTTCACCCCATGAGTTTACGCTGGAAAATTGCTCAATTCTTTGAAAGCATTTGGTGGAGGTGGTACCTGCATGGTAAGGAACCTGTTGTGTATTTGAACTGGAAACGGAACTATTGGGCGGATTTTAAGAAAAGGTTTGGGATTGAGATTAAAGAAGGGACCAGGATTTTGGATGCCGGGTGTGGGCCTGCCGGAATTTTTATTTCCCTGACAGGACATCAGGTTACAGCGGTTGACCCGCTTTTGTCGAAATACCGGCGATTGCCACATTTTCAAGTTGTAAACACGGCGAATATCCTGTTCCTGGAAAGCACATTGGAAGAGTTGGAATCCCCACACGAGTATGATGTTGTGTTTTGTTTAAATGTCATCAATCATGTAGCTGACATGAATCGAAGTCTAAAAAAATTGAGAGATGTCATGAAGGAAAGAGGTGTATTATATCTGTCGGTTGATGCTCACCGTTCTGGCTTTGTAAGGAATTTGTTTCAGCAAATACAAGGAGACATTCTCCACCCTCATCAGTTCACTCTGCCAGACTATGTGCAATTAATCGAAAATCAGGGCTTTACTGTTATGAATTCTCAGTTGGTTAAGAAAGAATGGATTTCCAGTTATCATCTGATTACAGCGATGAAATGAAAAAGTACAAGGTTAAGGAAGTTTTTTATACCCTCCAGGGAGAAGGAGTTCACGCCGGCCGACCGGCAGTATTCTGCAGGTTTAGTGGTTGCAATCTGTGGAGTGGGAGAGAGGAGGACCGCCACTCTGCCATCTGTCAGTTTTGTGATACGGATTTCAGGAGTACAGATGGTGTAAATGGTGGAACTTATTCTGCTGATGAATTAACCGAAGTCATTTGTAAAGTATGGGGCGACAGGACTCAGGGGACACCATTCGTTGTCTGTACAGGTGGGGAACCACTTTTGCAATTGGACGAAAATCTGACTCAGGGACTTTCTATGGCAGGTTTCGAAATTGCCATTGAAACCAATGGGACATTGCCGCTTCCAAAAGGTGTGGACTGGGTTTGTGTCAGCCCAAAGGCCAATACTGAAATCATCATTACTTCTGGCGATGAGCTGAAACTGGTATTTCCGCAGGCGCGGGCTTTACCTTCGATGTATGAAAAGCTGGATTTTAAACACTTTTTGATTCAACCGATGGATGGACCTCATTTGGAGGCCAACACAAAATCAGCTGTTGAATTCTGCCTGAAACACCCACAATGGCACCTAAGTCTGCAAACACATAAGTTGTTGGGAATACCCTGAACACTTACTTGAAGACTATCTTTTCTGTTGAGGCCATTTTGCCGTCTGAGAATCTCAACAGGTAAGTTCCTGCGGGCCATTCCGTTTGCCTGTTCAGCAGAAATGAATGCTCCCCCTGATTGAGTTTCCCGCGATACATGTTATGTATGAAATGGCCATTCAGGTCGAATAACTCCAGTGATGCAGATGGTATATCTTCTGTTAGCCGGATACTGATTCGTGCAGAATTATCCACCACATTTGGTTGAACCGAAATTGCCCCCGCCTGAGCTAAATCCTTTGTATTTGTGGTAGTTGTAATGGTTTTGGTTGACCATGTATTGACCACTTCATATTTGGTTCCATTCTTTTTCCAGATGATACCGGCCACCTCATAGGTTTTTCCAGCAGGATTCACAGAAGGAAGTGCAAAAGCGAAGTTGAATTCCTGATTGGCAGAAACTGCTCCATTGGCTATGAGTTTTCCCCAGGAAAAGTCGGTGAAACTGTAGCGGAGGACTTTCATGTGAGTGGCATTATTTCCAATACCCGATTGAAAGGAAATGAGGTTGTCTTCCAGCAAATAGATGCCAAGGTAGAACTCACCCGAGCCTGCTTTAAAAAACTTTACTTTTGCGTTGACTTTTATTTCCTTGCCATCATAGGTTGGAGTGAAACCGGCATTAGCCAATGGGGCTGTGGCATGATTGGCTTCAACCTGGCTCTTCACCTGCGGTCTCAAAGTGGAAGTGGTGAAAGGCGTGGCATCCAGAATCGTATGATTTTGGAAAAATACCGGCTGATAAATCCCACCAAAATTATCAGTAATTTCAAGAGCAGCTTTAGTCACAAGATTCCCGTCATAGTGTGCCGCTATCAGGATGGCTTTGCCCTCATTATCCGTTATCAGGTCATGGAAAAAAGACCATCCCCAGGTTCCACAGTTTGGGCACCACGACGCGGTTCGCTTCGTGATGAGTGTACGTTGCATGGGGTCAACATTCTGGGCAAATACCGAAAAAGTGAAAAGCAGGCCGATCAGAGAAAGGTAGATTCTTGATGTCATGAAAACAGGATTAATTGTCAACGAAGGGCTAGGGCTGGCTATACAAAAGTAAGGGGCTCATACACAGCAACCAAACACTTGCGGGTACTGGAAGATAATTTAACCCTTTCGTCGATGCGAAGACCAGCGACCCAACAAATATTTCCCTCACTTTCCAGTAACCAGATTTTTTCCTTGTCAGGAATCGAAATTTTCTGATGAGTGAAAAAATCCTGAAGTTTTTGGTGTTTTCCGTGCATTCCCAGCGGTTGAAAAACATCACCTTCTTTCCAGTGTCTGAGGGTAAAGGGAAATTTGACCTTTTCATCATCCATCCAGGCAGAATATGGGTCTGAAGGTACAGGGTCAGGAATTCGCTCCGTAATGTGGAAACTCAGCCTCCCGTCCGGCAGATAAAGGGGAGAAGAATCCAAATCGTTTATGTAAAAGCTCTGAGGATTATCAGCATCAGCTGTCAAAACCAGGTTTTCGCGATCAACTACCAGTCGCCATGAACCTGCCAGGAATATCTTTCCGGGCTGTCCATACATACTTTCAGAAATTTGGGAAGTTTGTACATTGTTGAATCCAAACTCTTTCAGTAATTCATATAAAATCGTCGGTAGAGCGGGGTACATGCGCATCTTCTGAATGTCAAAGAGCAAAGTTCCATCTTTAAGGGTGCAAATCTCTTCTTTGATATGACTCAGTGCAAAATCATACAATGCTTCAGCTTCTCTAAGTCTGGTGATGGTATCATTGGCGGTGCTTAGAAAAGAGGGGTTTAATTCAGTCAGTACAGGCACCACATGATGGCGAATGATGTTGCGCGTGTATTTGTCTGATTCATTCGATGCGTCTTCCCGGAATTCGAGTCCTTCCGAAACAACATAAGCCAGAATCTCGTCCTTGGTGGCAAACAGCAATGGCCGAATCAGGTTTCTGCTTTGCGGCAATATTCCATGGAGCCCCCTGATGCCGCATCCTTTGGCGAAGTTGTAGAGTATGGTTTCGACACTGTCATCCAGATGGTGGGCTGACGCAAGTCGGGTATAATTTTCATCCATCGCCAGTTTGAACAACCATTCGTAGCGCAGATTTCTGGCAGTCAGTTGGATGGATTCCTTATTTTTTCTGGCAAATTTCTTAGTATCGAAACGGATTGAATGGAAGGGCACATTCATGTCCTCAGCCAGCTTTTTCACAAAAGCCTCATCCTTGTCGGATTCCTTGCCTCTGAGTTGAAAATTACAATGAGCAATGCCAAAACTGAATTTATTGCGGTAAAAGAGATGGCAGAGGGCAACGGAATCAATACCTCCGCTAACAGCAAGCAAGGTACGGTCTGAGGGAACGAGTAAGCTTTTTTGGCTGGCATATTCCAGCATTCTTTTATCCAATGTTTTTGCTCTAGTCACCTGAAGGGGTTTTAATGAATTTGATGAGCGGAAAAATAGGGATTTTCTGCCCACACTTTATTGGCTTTTTGATAATGTGCTAATTTCGCAGCGATTTCTGCGACCACTTTTCAAATTAACCAGAATGATAAAAGCTTGCATTTTTGACCTCGACGGAGTTATCGTAGATACGGCGAAATATCATTTCATTGCATGGCGGCGACTGGCTAATGAACTGGGCTTCGATTTTACAGAAGAGGATAATGAAAAACTAAAAGGGGTAAGCAGAGTCGAGTCACTTAACCTTATATTGTCATGGGGGGGAGTAGCCAAAACTAATGAAGAAAAGGCGCAACTCGCAGCCAGGAAAAACGACTGGTACGTGGAATACATCACTAAAATGGATGCTTCAGAGATTCTGGAAGGTGTACAGCCTTTCCTGGAGCATTTGAGAAACAAGGGTGTGAAAATCGGATTAGGCTCAGCGAGTAAAAACTCTATGACCATATTGAAACAAATTGGGCTGATTCCGTTTTTTGATTCCATCATTGACGGTACTAAGACTACCTGTTCGAAACCCGATCCTCAGGTTTTTCAACTTGGAGCTAAAGAGTTGGGAGTATTGCCAATTGAGACCATCGTATTTGAAGACGCCGAAAAGGGCATCGATGCCGCACTGGCCGGAGGTTTCTGGGCAGTTGGAATAGGTGAACCCGACGTTCTGGGGCATGCGCATGCTGTTATTCCCAATTTCAAGGGGTGGGACATCGATAAATTGACTGACAGGTTGAAATGCATTTGATCATTTAAAAGATTTTAGAATAGCCTTATGAAGAATTACCTGAAACACCACGAGTGGAAAGTAATAGAAGAGGGTTTTCATCCAAAGTATAATCTCATAACTGAAAGCTGCTGTAGTTTGGGGAATGGTCGTATGGGCCATCGGGCAAATTTCGAAGAACAATACAGCGGTGAAAGCCTTCAGGGGAATTATTTGGCCGGCATTTATTACCCGGATAAGACTAGGGTGGGATGGTGGAAAAATGGCTATCCGGAGTATTTTGCCAAAGTGCTGAATGCACCTAATTGGATTGGTATTGACGTTTGGGTTGATGGTGAAGTCCTCGATATGGCTACCTGTAAAATAAAGGGATTCAGAAGGGTGCTGAATATGAAAGAGGGAATCCTCGAGCGTTCTTTTACAGCCCGGCTATCGAGTGGAAAGGAGCTGAAAGTAAAATCGACCCGGTTTTGCAGCCTCGTTGAACCGGAATTGGGGGTTATCCGCTACAGCCTGCAACCCCTTAATTTTCAGGGTAAGATTACCGTTATGCCCTACATTGATGGTAACATCAGCAATAAGGATGCTAACTGGGAGGAGAAGTTTTGGGATGAAATTTCGCGAATGTGTAAGAACCGCAGTGGTTTTGTAATCACTGAAACGAGAAAAACTGCATTCCGTGTTTGCACCGGCATGAGGTTCCACATCAACAAAAACGGAACGGATTTTAAATTTGAATCGATACAAAAGGAGGAAAGCAAATTCATTTCCTGTAAAGTAGATGTGCCATGCAAATCAGGCGATGAAGTCGTCGTTTTCAAGTACGCCGGAATAGCCACTTCTTTTAACCATGATAAATCTGCTTTGTTGGAACGCTCTAAAGATGTCCTGAAAGCCGCAACAAGAAAGGGATTTGATGAACTTCTGAAAGAGCACAGGGAAGCATGGGCAGCTAAATGGGAAGATGCGGATATCACCATCGAAGGAGATGTTGCTGCGCAGCAAGGAATTCGCTTCAACATTTTCCATCTGTACCAAACTTATACCGGTGAAGATGAACGCCTGAATATTGGGCCAAAGGGTTTTACCGGAGAAAAATACGGAGGCAGCACCTACTGGGATACAGAAGCTTATTGCCTGCCCTTCTACCTTTCCACTGCCGACCAGTCGGTGGCCAGAAAGCTACTTGTTTACCGTTACAGGCATCTGCAAAAAGCAATAGAAAACGCTAAAAAACTGGGCTTTACGGATGGTGCTGCATTGTATCCGATGGTCACTATGAATGGCGAAGAGTGCCATAATGAATGGGAAATCACTTTTGAGGAAATACACCGGAATGGAGCCATTGCCTACGCCATTTTTGACTACATCAGATATACAGGAGATGAAGCTTACCTCGCTGAATATGGGCTGGAGGTGCTGATAGGAATTGCCAGATTCTGGGCTCAACGGGTTCATTGGTCGGTTCCCCGCAAGATGTATGTCATTCATGGTGTAACCGGACCGAACGAATACGAGAATAACGTCAACAACAATTGGTACACCAACTTAATTGCTGCCTGGTGTTTGAGGTATGCTGCAGAATCCATTGAGATAGTTAGCAAGTCTGCCCCTAAAAAAATGGCAAAAATCGCCAAAGCGTCAGGTTTGAAAGATGCGCAGGAACCCCAAAAGTGGCTGGAAATTGCCGGAAATATGTACTTGCCCAAGGATGAGGAGTTGGGTGTTTTTCTTCAGCAGGAGGGATATTTGGAAAAGGAGTTACTGACAGTGGAAGATTTGAAACCCGAACAACGGCCATTGAACCAGAAATGGTCCTGGGACCGCATCCTTCGTTCTTGTTTCATCAAACAGGCAGATGTCTTACAGGGTATTTACTTTTTTGAAGACCAATTCGATGAGGAAACCATCAGGAGAAATTTTGATTTCTATGAACCTCGCACTGTGCATGAGAGTTCTTTATCAGCATGTGTCCACAGCATATTGGCTGCCAAATTGGGAAAACAGGAAAAGGCCTATGAAATGTATCTGCGAACGGCCAGATTAGACCTAGATGATTACAATAACGATACAGAAGACGGTCTGCACATCACCAGTATGGCAGGCACATGGATGGCTTTCGTGAAAGGATTTGGCGGACTTCGCGCTGAAAATGATTATTTGTCACTTCAGCCATTTTTGCCAAAAGGTTGGCAGGGTTATAGCTTTAAGTTGCGCTGGAGAGGTTATCACCTGCAGGTCAAACAAGACGAAAGCTCCACCTCCATCGTCAATCTCGAGAACAAGTCATTGAAAATTAAGGTTAAAGAACGCGTGCTGGATGTTCCGGCAAAGTCAGAGTTAAAAGTTTGATAAATAAATGATCCTCTGAACAATTCGTTTTTATACCGTTATATAAACTTCTACTTTTGTCAAAATTATTTTAACAGGTCCCTGAACATATAAAGGACCACACCTTTGTTCATCTAAAAATATTTTCATGAAAATCCTTACAATCCTTTTTGCAGCATCAATCGTGTTTTTCGGGATGGCATGTGGAAATGATAAGCCCAGCACTGAGTCAACAGGAACTGTCGACCCAAATGCTCAATTTGCTCCTGTTACTTCAGAAACAGCTCCTCTTAGCGGCGATGTCAAGTTGAATCCACCTCATGGTGAACCCGGTCACCGTTGTGAAATAGCTGTAGGCGCACCTTTGGATGGGTCACCTGCTCCAGCTCCAGCAACTACTACTGAAACGAGCCCAATTATGCAAACTACTCCGCAGTCTGGTGCTCCTTCAGGAATCAATGTGGCTCCTGCGGCTGGTACTACAGCTACGGCTCCTGGCATGAATCCACCACATGGTCAGCCCGGCCATCGTTGCGACATTGCTGTTGGAGCTCCTCTACCTAAATAGAATTTGCTTTAGTAAGAAGGCAAAAGTAAACCCCGAAGCCCGAAAGGCTAAAGGCAGGGTTGATTGGTTCTGGTTTTTGACTGGTTTTTGATTGACGATATATGATTGACGATATCAGATTTTTGATTTTCCGAGACAAGAACCGGCCGTTTGCGTCCCGAAAAATCAAATCCCGATAGCTATCGGGATACGTCTGATATCTTAAATCTGAAATCAAAAAACCCTTATAAAATAGAACCAATCAGCCCCGCCTCGCAGGGATCAGGTCGTGTTATTTTTCTAGCATGACTCATGAAGAATAAAGTAAGATGCTTTTCAACTTCTTTTTCCTTTAAACACTGAAGGCTTTATTCATATCGTTCCTTTGCCAGGAGCAATATGAATTTGCTTTTCTGAGTAATTGGAATTGAAAAAGCTTTTTCGTGTTACATTTGCCAGCATTTTATTAATCGGTCCTTGATTCTAAGCCAGGGCCATTCATATCATTAAACTTTTTTTTTAAATGAAATTGATTACAATCCTATTTGCAGCTTTTATTGTCGTTTTCGGTAACGCATGCGGAAATGAGGCTTCCAATACTGAGGCGACTGAAACTGTTGATCCAAATGCACAGGCAGCACCTGCAGCTACTGAGACTGCTCCTGTAGAATTTCAGGCCGAGCCGGCTCCTGTACAGGAAGGTGCTCCTTCCAATATTCAGGCAACACCAGCAGCTGATGGAACTACAGCACCCGGCATGAACCCACCTCACGGTCAACCCGGCCATCGTTGTGATATTGCAGTTGGAGCACCACTTCCGAAGTAATCTGGTAAGACACAGTCTTACTTCAATCACCCGAAAAAGGAATCGGGTGATTAAAAAAAATACCCCTGAGGTTTACGTGCCATTGGCCTATACTCAGGGGTTTCTTGTTGGTTTTGTTGCTTAAGAAACACATTAAAAAGAGATGCCGGCCAGGATTTGATCAGCCGGCACGCTCTCTAAACCAATGAAAACAACAAATTGATGCTATACTTTAGACTTATGGCCTGCAGCTCTTCTTCAGGGCGATAAGTTCTTCTGCGTTATTGACTACTTTCTCTGTACCATCGGTCAATTTAACCTTCAATGGAAAACTCAATTCTGGCCTCGTTGTCGCATCTGGATTGGCTGCTTTCCAGGTGCGGATGGCCTCTTTAAGTTGCTCTTTGCTTTCGGCAGTGGCTGCAGTGTTATCCGGGAACTTGATGGTTATTGGGAACACAAATTCAAAACAAGGAGTGCATTTACCCTTGTGTCCTTTGTGCCCATGTTTGCCAAATTCACCAGCGCACTCTTTCCTGAGTTCCTTTAGTTCCTGCTTGCTGTTAACCGTAATCAGGTCGCCATTTTCTGCGACAACCTCAATCGGGAACACAAAGTGCGGATGAACTCTTTTGTGTTTGCCGGGATTGGCAGCTTTCCATGCTTTCAGTGTCTCAGCAAGTGCAGTATAATCGGCGACTTCAACAACTGAGCTGTCGGGCAACTGTATCGAGATGGGGAAAACAAGTTCAAAACAACCCAAGCGCCCAACATTCCCCTCCTGTTGCATAGAGTAAAGTGCCATATCAACGTATTCATCAACTACTGACTCATCCAGGCTTTCATCCTGCTGGCATGCATAAAAGGTAGTGATTGAAAACAAGGCGATTACCCAAGAGAATTTCAAAATTTGTCTTAACATGATTAATGATTTAAGGTAAAGAAATAAGTTCATTCATCAGCGGCAGAGGCAATAGGGTGCCATGGTCACTATAAGGCGACTGCAACTGGGTTTCTTATTGAATTTGTGATAATCATTGACCAGGCAAAGCATGCCATAGTCATCAATTCAAATACAGAGTAGATTTATGCTCAATAGGCGAACTATTGTAAAGAATGGTTACTTGTAAAAATTTTGTTAGAGGCTAGCTCTAAAACCTGAATTTGTATCTGGTGTATCTGTACTTTACTTTATTCAGCATCTTATCTTTTGATCTTTGATTCGATGCTTTTGGTCATGTAGCGTCTTTATCGGTAAATGGACTCAATCAACATTTTATCGTTTTTGTCTGCTTTACACTCTTTGGTGCGATTCGCCTATAATGGTTGCCCAACCGTTGAAAAAAAGTTCCACAAGGGTAGTTTAATGTAAATTGATTTACAAAACTGACCATTTTATTACTCATGAGGCAATAATTTTTTCATGCCTCCATCCCCCTGGTTATCCCAAAATTCGGCACCTTCGCTTTAAATCCATACCAAATGAATCCAACATTTAACGAAAGGTTTCCTTCTATTGATGACCTCCGTTGCAAAGCGCAGAAGCGCATTCCGCGTTTTGCTTTTGAATACCTGGATGGAGGGTGCAATGAAGAGGTCAATCTGGTTAAGAACACATCGGAAATCCGGGAAGTGGAGTTAAAGCCCTTTTATTTGAATAACTATGGAGTCAGTGATTTGCGAACTGAATTATTTGGACACACCTATAATGCCCCATTCGGAATAGCTCCCGTAGGCCTGCAAGGGTTGATGTGGCCGAATTCAGCGCAAATACTGGCACGGTCGGCGGTAAAACACAACATTCCTTTTATACTTAGTACAGTCACCACCGCCAGTATCGAGAAAATTGCAGAGATTACTGAAGGCAAATCCTGGTATCAATTGTATCACCCTGCAGAACCTGAACTTAGGGACGACATCATCAAACGGGTTCAATCAGCCGGCCTGCCGGTACTGGTTATCCTGTGTGATGTACCTACCTTCGGCTTCAGACCAAAAGATATTCGCAATGGACTGGCCATGCCGCCAAGAATGACTCTCAGCAATATTTTTCAAATACTGGGTCACCCTTTGTGGGCATTGAATACTCTGAGATATGGCCGGCCACAATTTGCCACCATGCAGAAGTATTTCCCAAAGGACCTCAACATGAAACAGCTGGGCTACATGATGCAACAAACTTTTTCCGGACGATTAAATGAAGAAAGAATCAAACCCATTCGGGATATGTGGAAAGGTAAACTTGTTCTTAAAGGAGTTGCCTCAGAAGAAGACACTGAAATGGCCATCAGAATGGGGCTCGACGGAATTATTGTTTCCAATCACGGCGGAAGACAACTGGATGCCGGAGAATCATCCATTAAACCACTTTCCAGAATCGCTGAGCGCTATAAAGAAAAGATTACCATCATGATGGATAGTGGCATACGCACAGGGCCGGATATCGCACGCACTCTGGCCAGCGGTGCAGCTTTTACCTTTTTGGGTAGAACTTTTATGTATGGCGTCGGAGCACTTGGAGCAACAGGAGGCGACCATACCATCGCCTTGCTAAAAGTACAGTTGCAACAGATCATGGAGCAAATCTGTTGCGAAAGAACCAGCGATTTACCAGGGCATTTGGTTAGGAGATAGAGTGAAAAAGCAAAGGGAACAAGGAAAAAGGCAAAAGGCAAAAGGAAAAAGGCAAAAGGCAAAAGGCAAAAATGGCAAAGCTGAAACTCAGAGGAAAGGAATTAAGAAAGATAGGGTATCC
This sequence comes from uncultured Saprospiraceae bacterium, assembly GCA_964423205.1. Classification (GTDB taxonomy): domain Bacteria; phylum Bacteroidota; class Bacteroidia; order Chitinophagales; family Saprospiraceae; genus UBA6168. The sequence continues at coordinate 15,268 of CAYRDX010000023.1, forward strand.
TGAAAGTAAAGCTATTGGTGTGGCCATCAATGTAGCTTTGCAGCATTTCGGCAAAAGAGCTGATAAGGAGGAAGTTTTGGCAAAATTGAAGGATGTATTAGAGAATCAGGAGTTGTATGCAGAAGATGAAGTCTTTGGAAAAATTGTGGAGGCATTGAATCCAAAGCAAGAATTAGTCGAGGGTGTCAGTTATGCTCTTGAAACAAGGGCAAAACCTTATACTGTTTACGGAATCAGCGGAATTGAAGCCGGTGCTCTTGAGCAAATGGAAACGGCTATGCGGCTGCCGATTTCACAGGTCGGAGCTTTGATGCCCGATGCACATGAGGGTTATGGGTTGCCCATTGGCGGAGTGTTGGCTGCAGAAAACGCTGTCATCCCATTTGGAGTTGGTGTGGATATCGGCTGCAGAATGTGTATGACCCTATATGATTTGAAACCGGAATTCCTGGAAAGAAACCGTTCACAACTCAAAGATTTGCTGTTGAAGCATACCTTCTTTGGGCCCCGGGGTGTTGACCAGCCAATGGATGACCCCATTATGGACCGGCCTGAATTTTCCCAAATTCCCATTGCCAAAAAGCTGAAAGACAAAGCCTGGGAACAATTGGGCTCCTCCGGTTCCGGCAATCATTTCGTGGACCTGGGTATTGCAACCATTACAGATACCGGCAAGGAGCTTAACCTTGAACCCGGGACTTATTTCGCCATTTTGTCTCATTCCGGCTCGAGAAATCTGGGAGCCAATATTGCCAAATATTATACGGACCTGGCTATGAGGATATGCCATTTGCCAAAAAACGCCAAACACCTTAGTTGGCTTGACCTCGATACTGCTGAAGGTCAGGAGTATTGGATGGCTATGACATTGGCTGGTGATTATGCATCTTCCTGCCACCACCATATTCATCGGCGGCTGGCTGGTGCTTTGGGAGAAAAACCGCTGACTATGGTAGAAAATCACCACAATTTTGCATGGAAGGAAAAACTGCCAGAAGGAAAAGAGGTGATAGTCCATAGAAAAGGAGCTACCCCAGCTTCCATAGGAGCGATAGGAATCATTCCCGGTTCTATGATTTTACCGGCTTTTCTGGTAAAGGGCAAAGGCAATCCTGAATCCATTAACTCCGCTTCACATGGTGCCGGACGGGTTATGTCGCGGCGTCAGGCATTGCATTCTGTTACTCAACATGCGTTGGATAAAGTTCTTAAGACTCATGGCGTTGATTTAATAGGTGGTGGACTCGATGAAGCACCGATGGCCTACAAGGACATTTATGAGGTGATGGATTATCAAAAAGATCTGGTCGAAATTCTGGGAACTTTTAGCCCTAAGATTGTCCGTATGGACAAATAGACCTTAGGTTACGGCATCCTAAAAAAAACAAGGTACAGACAGTCGTTATTTTATCTTTGCAATCAATAAAACACAATATAAATGGAACAGGATTTAAGAGCAATTTTCGGTGATACCCACGGACTTGACCAAAAAAGTGTAGAGTTTTTGATAAAAGCCCTGGAGAAAAACAACTTACCCGGATTTGATTATCTCGAATTTAAGCTCGCCCTTGGCAGACTCGTGGCCATGAATCTACCGGAAGACACAGCTTTTAAGTCTGCTTTTGCAACAGCCTCAACTGTTGGCCTTACAAAAGACAAGTTGGTTGCAACAGCTCAGCACTACAAACAGATACTCATCAACGAGAGGAAGCAATTCGACCAGGCGTTGAATAATCAATTGCTAAAACGGGTGCGGTCAAAACAGATCGAGGTCGAAAAGTTAAAAGCACAAATCACTGAATGGCAGGGCCAGATAGAAAAAATCAAGAATCAGATTATTCAGGCTCAAGCTACTATTGACACTGCCGACGAAATGGTCAATGTTGAAATGAGTAAGATCGAAGCAACCAAGGAACACTTCGAACATACCCATCAAAGCATCCTTAATCAAGTGGATTTGGATTTGGGAAATATACAGAAGTACATATGAGGTATGAGGTATGAGGTATGAGGTATGAGGTATGAGGTATGAGATATGAGATATGAGATATGAGATAAGAGGTATGAGGTATGAGGTATGAATAGCGCCTGGTATAATTCAGTCCTTCAGTCCTTCAATCCATCAATCCTTCAGTCATGGATTATTACAAAGTCGATATTAAATGTCAACCGGAAGTTGCGGAAATTCTCATCGCGCTGTTGAGTTCGCAACCGTTCGATACCTTTCAGGAATCAGAATCCGGCCTTGAAGCCTTCTTACCAGTTGTGGACTTTTCGGGTGAAGTTTCGGAATATCTCCATGAGCTTTCAAGAGATTATGGTTTTGTGTGGGCAAAAGAATTGATACCCTATCAAAACTGGAATGTGCTGTGGGAATCCAATTTCCATCCGGTTTTGGTTGATGATTTTTGCGGAATCAGAGCAGACTTTCATCCAACGATTACAGATGTGGAGCATGAGTTGGTCATTAATCCCAAGATGGCATTTGGGACTGGTCATCATGAGACAACACACATGGTGATACAGATGATGAAGCATATACCGTTCGGGAAATCCCATGTTTTGGACTATGGCTGCGGTACAGGTGTGTTGGCCATACTTGCCTCCCGCCTGGGTGCAAGTCAGATTGATGCTGTGGATATTGAGTTGCCTTCCCATGAAAATACCATCGATAATTGTCAGATTAACGAAGTAAAAAATGTAGTGGCATGGCATGGTACACTGGAAACTGTTCCAGCTTCAACATACGATGTCATTCTTGCCAACATCAACCGCAATGTAATTTTGGACAGTCTATCCTCGTTAACACAAAGAATGAAACAGGGAGGCCGCCTGGTCTGTTCAGGTTTCATACTGGACGATGAATTACTCATGAGCGAAAGCCTGATTTCGGCAGGTTTGCGAATTGAGGAAGTAAAACACAGGAATAATTGGGTGGCCATTAAAAGCCGGAAATTGTAACCCGTGCAACTTTACATCGTTCCATTGGACTCTTTGTGATTATAACGCATTTCGACTTTGACCATGAGAATTTGGTTTGCTCTCCTTTTTAGTCTATACTTTCTTAGTCCTGTTTTTGCACAGCGACTAGAGAAGTTTTCCGATGAACCATCCGAGTTCATGAAAGAATTGATGGAGTTCATGACTTCCAGCAAGAATCAGGCAATGGAAGACATCTATTGGAACTTTGACAGGGCAGTTAAAGGAAATGTTTTCACGACTAACGAACTTGCAACCATCAAAAAGACGGCTGACAGTATGATGGCACATCGCATGACTGCCAGTCATTATTTCAGCAATTATCTCAGTGCGCTGTATGTGGTAAAAAAAGACGAACAGGGAGAATTGCGTTTCAGGCAATACCACAACATTTTGGACAGCTTGCTTTCAGGAATTGAAAATCGAAAAATTATTCCTTTTGGCGACTTTTTAGAATTTAGCTATGGTTTCCTGGAAAGAGGTGCGCTTAAGTTAGGCTCCGGAAATTCTGCCTGGTTGACTGACGGGGCTAAGTATTCATTTCACTATGAAGACAAAGAGCCTAAGGTGAAATTTGATAAATTGACTTTGATAGCTGTGAGGGGGCAGGATTCTATGGTTATCAAAAATACTTCGGGTATTTATTTTCCCCTAAGCAATACCTGGAAAGGGACCGGAGGAATTGTGACCTGGGAGCGGTATGGTTTCGACAAGGATATTTTTGCGGAATTGAGTGAGTACGAGCTCGACATAAAACAGAGCCTTTACAGTGCGGAAAAGGTTAAGATGAACTATCCGCTTTATTTCGGAGGCCGCACCGTTATTGGTTCATTGAGCGACAAGATTGCGAGCGCAAACCAGTCACTGGATGGAAACTTTCCCCGTTTTGAAACGAGTGGGGCATTCATTGAGGTGAAGAATCTAGGTCAGGGGGTAAAGTTTACCGGAGGTTTTCGCTTACAGGGTACAACAGTTTATGGTTTAGGAACCCGTTCCAGACCTGCTGTACTCGAGATTGCAGATAGCCGCAACAAAAAGGTATTTCAGGCCAGGTCGCAGCTGTTTGCCATCAAAAGGGAGGAACGGATCATTTCTGAATCAGTAGAGGCGATAATTTATGTCGGAAAAGATTCCATCTATCATCCCTCGGTCAATCTACGTTATGAAATACAAACAAATGAGTTGAGCCTTACCCGTGGCAAAAGGGGCAGCGACCGGAATCCCTTTTTTAGTTCATTGCAACAGGTGAATTTAGATGCTGAACGTTTGGATTTCCTCATCAGCAAGGATAGCATTTTGGTTGGCCGCCGAACTCTTGGATTGGCCAAATCACCCAATCCAGTAATCGTTGAATCCATGAAATACTATGAGGAGAGCGATTACAGAAGGCTGCAAAATATCGCCACGACCAATCCAATCGCTTTGATGAAGGTCGCCTGGACGGAAACAGGTTCTGCGTCATTTGATGCCAATTACTTGGCTAAAAAACTCAATCCAAAATTTACAGTTGAAAACATCAACTCGCTCCTGTTTGAGTTGGTCTCCAAAGGATTCATAAATTATGACCCCGAAACGCAGAAAGTAGAACTGAAAGACAAGATTTTCCACTATGCTGACGCCTACCAGAAAAAAGTGGATTACGATATGTTAAGGCTGGCCTCACAAACTCAGGAGACCAATGCAGTATTCGACCTGAAAGATAATTCTGTCACCATTGCCGGTGTAGAATCCATACAGCTCAGTCCTACCCAAAAAGTAGCTTTTCAGCCATTGGGGGGCATATTGCGCATGTCGAAAAACAGGAGCATGCATTTCGATGGTAAGCTGTTTGCAGGATTCACCACCTTTGTTGGCAAAGATTTTCATTTTGACTACGATAAATTCCAACTGAAACTCGATTCTGTCCGTTATTTCGACATGTTTATACCCAGCAAACAGGTAGATAATAGTGGCGTCCAAAAAGCAGCATCCATCGGCTCCCGGATAGAACACACGGCAGGTATCCTACTCATTGATGCTCCTTCCAATAAATCGGGAAGGGAGGATATACCGATTTTCCCTTCGTTTGAATCCCGGGGTGATGCCTATGTTTACTACGACTATCCTCAAACCCTCAACCGGACTTATACCCGAGACAGTTTTTACTTCAAAGTGAAGCCTTTTAGCTTCAAAAGTTTAGACCGCTTTGGCCCGGCTGATGTGCGGTTTCCCGGGCAGCTTTATTCCTCTGTAATTTTTCCGGTTTTCAATGAAACACTTACCCTGCAGGAAGACCTATCGCTTGGATTTAACACCAATACTCCGGCTGAAGGATACAGTTTGTACGGGGGAAAAGGTAACTATATAGGTTCCCTCAATTTGAGTAATAAAGGATTGCTCGGCAACGGCACTGTGCGTTATTTGACTGCGAGAATGGATTCCGAAGATTTGGTTTTTGCTCCTAAACAATTGACAGGAAACGCAGAGCGATTTGACCTGACGGAAAACAAGACTGGTAAAATAAAAGTACCCCAGGCCCGTGGCTACCTGGTTTCCATGAATTGGCTGCCCTACCAGGACAGCATGTATATTTCCAGCAAGGAAGCACCATTTGAAATTTTCCGTGCCGGTATTCATACGCTTCGAGGTAAGCTGATTCTCACGCCTGATGGGCTCAGAGCAAATGGACTGTTGGATTGGGACAAAGCCAGTATGACTTCCAGTCTCTTTGACTTTGGTCCCAGCACTGCCAATGCAGATACAGCCAATTTGAACATCAAGGCTATTTCTTCAAAGGAAATGGCACTTTCCACCCAAAACCTAAAAGCCAGCGTCGATTTCGACAGTCAAATAGGCAAGTTTAAATCCAATACTGATTTCATGGTGACTTCATTGCCCTACAATCAGTATCAAACTTCATTCAACGAGTTTGAGTGGAATATGAAAAATGAAACCGTTGTTTTCAAATCCGACGAAAACAAATTGGGCCGCTTTCTTTCTGTTCACCCCGACCAGGATTCACTGCGCTACGAAGGGAAAACTGCCCTATACAACCTGAAAGATAACAAGTTGGTGATAGGTGGCGTGCCTCATATAATTGCGTCTGATGCTTTCATTTATCCTGCTGAGGGTGTGGTGACAGTCGAACCGGGTGCTGTCATAACTGAACTGAAAAATGCGAGGATTGTTGCCGATACAAGCAATAAGTACCATGTCATCAACCGGGCAACAGTGAATATTTATGGCAGGAAAGAGTATGCTGCCTCCGGATTTTATGAGTACAACATCGGCGACAAAAAGCAGGAAATTGAATTTTCAGAAATTATCGGTACCAGGGTTGGACCAGGTGCGAGAAGTGAAAAGAAAACTATAACACGCGCAACTGGCAGCATTCATGAGAGAAGCAGATTTTACATTGACAGTAAAACAACTTTTCAGGGCACCATAAGCCTGAGTGCTGAAAAACCGCGTTTGCGCTTCGATGGTTTTGCTCAGCTTCAATCGGATAAACTACCCTTCAAAACATGGTTCTCTGTAGGTTTTGAAGGCGATAAAAATAATCTGGCCATCACCTACGATACTCCTTTAAGCCCAGAAGGTGAGCAATTGCATTCGGGTCTGTTTCTCAGCAAAGAGACGGCTACTGCTTATCCGCGTGTGATGATGCCACTATATTTCAGAAAGGACAGACCGGTCTTGCCAGTTAAAGGAACCCTCACCTACGATGCGAAAACAGACAAGTTCCTGTTCGGTGACTCATTGAAAGTAACCAGGACTCCGGGTAGTTTGAAAGGAAACTTTCTGTCCTTTGATAATAAATCGGGGACAATGGATATGGAAGGGAAATTCAACCTCGGTTCAGCGCTTAAGTACGTTAGTGTGGATGGTGCCGGTAAAATCAAGACGGAGTTTGGAGAAATGGTGGTCGACAGTGTATTCGGAACGCAATCCATGCGGTCCAATCTCGATATGCAAGCCATGCTCGGGTTTAAACTGATTATTCCAGATGAATTGATGCGCATCGTGGTTACCGACTTTAAATCCAGTACTTTTGATGCCAGTCCGGTTTCCTTTGTCAAGGATGGAGATTTTTACCGCAAAGCAACTGCCGAAATGTTCCCGGATGACGAGGAAATGAGACGAGTAATTGATGGAATCAGCATGGGTTCTCTCGTGATTCCAAAACGGGTCAATAATTATTCCTTTTTGTTCGATAGAGTCCCAATGACATGGGATGCCGATTATCAATCTTTTGTTTCCACTACCAATAAACTCGGTCTGATGAGCATTGGTGGTGAACCTTTAAATACCATCATTCAGGCATACATAGAAATCAAAATGCCAACCAATGAAGATGACCGTGTCTATGTTTATTTGAAGTCACCTTCACAGTTGTATTATTTCTTTGGCTACAGACAGGGAATCATGAACATAGTTTCCAACAATACCCGTTTTATGGATGTCCTGAACGGAATGAAAGAAAAGGATTTGATAATGAAAATGCCCGATGGTGAACAGTATGAAATTCAGGCTGTTAATCCGAGCACTGCCAATGCTTTCGTAAGTAGGGTAGAGGCCGTTAAAAAGAATTGAACTCCGAACTTCGAACTCCGAACTCCGAACTTCGAACTTCGAACTTCGAACTTCGAACTTCGAACTTCCCCGAGTGATCGGGGCAGGCAAACTTCCTCCGATAGCTATCGGAGCCAAACGCCGAACTAACAGACTGATGAATTTTATTGTATTTGATGTGGAAGCAACCTGCTGGGAAGGGCGACCTCCCAACATGACCCAGGAAATCATTGAGATTGGAGCCTTCAGCATCAATCAATTCGGAGAAGTAGAAGGAGTCTTCACGCGGTTAATACGGCCTTTTCTTCATCCTAATCTCTCACTCTTTTGCCGGCAACTTACGACCATCGACCAGGTAAGTATCAACCGCGCAAGACCTTTTACAGAAGTAATAGAAGATTTTCAGGACTGGATTGGTGTTTATGATGATGAAGAGTATCTATTGTGTTCCTGGGGAACTTTCGACAGGAAAATACTGAAGCAGGACTGTTTATTACATGATTTGGACTGGGAATGGACGGATCAGCATATCAATGTCAGAAAGCAATATCACGATATTAAGAAATGGAAAACCTACAAGGGTCTTAAAAAAGTGGTTGAACTCGAAGGTTTTGATTTTACGGGGACTTATCACAGAGGTTTGTCGGATGCTGAAAATCTGGCAAAAGTATTCAGAAAGTACATCGATATGTGGAGATATTAATTTGTGGGTTTTGTCCAAAAAGAACCTTTATTTGTACCCGAGTTGTGGATTTTTGGATGGTGAAAAACTCTGGCTTAACAATTGAATAAACACCTCCTTTTTCTTTAGTAATGAGTCAAAAATAAAATAGCCAAATTGTTTGCTTAACCACTTGAAAATCAGTTGAAAAACTTTTTCCTTTTTACTTTTGCCTTTTGCCTTTTTGCCCCTTCGGGGTTGCCTTTTTCTTTTTCCTTAACTGTTATCAACCTAAATTCAACGATATGAAAAGTACATTCCACATTGGATTAATGATTCTAACTGTTTTCGTTTTTTCCACTGATTTATTAGCCCAGAAAAAGACCAATCAGGCTGTTGTCAAGTTTGAATTGGTAACTGATAACTCCGATTCCCCGGAGATGGCCATGTTGGCCGGAACCTCTCTTGACGTGTATTTTAATGACAAAATCAGCCGCATGGACATGTCGATGATGGGTGGTCTGATGCGCATACAAACCTTTGCACCGGTTGACAAACCGGAAGATGGAACTATTCTGATGGATATGATGGGACAAAAGATTCAGATTGTTGATATCCCCGAAGATGACCTCAAAAAGAGAAACAGTTTCCTTAATTTGAATGGCTTGAAAAAAGTTACCTACAATAACGAGGATGAAAAGAAGATTGCCGGATACAGTTGTTACGGGGCTGAAGTTGAGGTAGATGACAACATGAAAATGAAATATTACATAACAGAAAAGATTCAAGCACCTGTTAGTAAATCCGGTGAAGTTGAGCTAAAAGGATTCCCTCTCGAAATGGAGATAGATACAGGAAAGGGCTTCAAAATGGTGTTCCGGGCCAAGGAAGTAATTACAACAGTACCCAACGGAAGCTTTGATATACCAAAAGGTTATACCAAGAAAACATTGGCTGAATTTGAAAAAGAAATGGGTGAAATGAATTTCGGTTTCTGATTCTCCTGGCTTTTACAAAATAAATAAGAAGCGAGTCTCCACAGGCTCACTTTTTTGTTTCAATGAAAAAGAAAGCTAACTGACAAAATTTTAATCTGCTTTTAAGCTCGGAAAGGCACATGAATCAAAATATTGCTTTCCTTTGCATACCGATTCCAGTTAAACCACCCTGTGTTGTCGTAGCCTGATTTGGCTTTTTGTAGTGTCCTTTTCGAATTTGTAACAAGTTTGACTTAGTAAAAACAACTAACTTGGTGCCTGAGTGTGCCATGACATTGTTCTGTTTTTTCAGAATGAAAAGGCAGTTTTATGTTCCAAAGGAGAATTTAGAAATGCCTCTTTTTCTAGGATTGTGCAATCGGTTGTTTTACTGGTTTCACACCGCGCCTATATTCATCGCTGGTCTTAAAAATATTCCCCCTAAACTGATAATTTGAAATTTTGAGATGACAAAAAACCTCAGCCCTTGAGGGCAGGGCTGATTGGTTCTGTTTTATAAGGGTTTTTTGATTTCAGATTTAAGATATCAGACGTATCCCGATAGCTATCGGGATTTGATTTTTCGGGACGCAAACGGCCGGTTCTTGTCTCGGAAAATCAAAAATCTGATATCGTCAATCATATATCGTCAATCAAAAACCAGTCAAAAACCAGAACCAATCAACCCTGCCTTGACGGGGTTCGGAGTTTAATTAAATCAATTTACTAAACCAATTATTTATGCGTATGAAACAATTGTTGTTTACCGTTCTTGTTGCGCTTTGCTGTATTGGGTACTCCTACGGACAGCGAACAATTACCGGTATTGTGACAGATGAGGCCGGATCGGTATTGATCGGCGCAAACATCATCACGAAGGAGGTACCCACCTTAGGTACCGTTACAGATATTGACGGAAGTTTTTCTCTTCAGATTCCCGCCAATGTCACGACATTAGTTGTGAGCTACACTGGTTTCTCATCAAGGGAAATCGTTCTTACCAACCAGGCTTCTTATATGATAGCGTTGGTTGAAGGTAGCTTGTTACAGGAAGTGGTTGTTACTACATTTGGACAAACCACCCGTGAGCGGTTTACAGGCTCTGCAGCAACTATTTCGGCAGAAAAGATTGGCTTAAGGCCAATTACCAACGTTGGTCAGGTTTTGATTGGAGCTGCTGCAGGTATCCAAAGTACCTTCGGTAGTGGTCAGCCGGGCAGTACCCCTTCCATCAGAATCAGGGGCTTTGGTTCCGTTTCTTCCTCCAACGATCCTCTTTATGTAGTCGATGGTGTGCCTTATACCGGTAACCTCGTCAACCTGCATCCGGATGACATTGAAAACGTGACCATCCTTAAGGACGCAGCTTCTACCAGCTTGTACGGTTCCCGTGCAGCTAACGGTGTTGTGATGATTACCACCAAAAAGGGGCAGAAAGGCAAATCCGAAATTAATGTGAAGTACACCCGTGGTTATTCTTCACGTTCAGTTCCGGAGTACGACAGAATTGGTCCTGCCGATTATTATCCACTGATGTGGGAAGCATACAGAAACAACCTGATGACCAGGGCTGCCAACCCATTGACCAGGGACTCTGCAAGCACTGTTGCAAGCCGCGACATTGTAGGTCTTCTGGCTTATAATGTTTACAATGTCCCTGGCAGCCAGTTGGTTCAGAAAGATGGTAAATTGAATCCAAGCGCTCAGCTCCTTTATACAGCTGAAGACCTGGATTGGGAAAAGCCATTGATGAGAAATGGGGCCAGGAATGAGTTAAACATGAATTACTCTGGTGCCACAGACAAAAGTGACTATTATGCGTCATTCTCATGGACTGATGACGTGGGATTCCTCATCCGTTCTGACTACGAAAGGTACACAGGTCGTTTGAATTTCAACACGAACCTCAAACCTTGGTTGAAGGTAGGTGCTAACATGAGCTACACCTATTCTTTGTCCCAACTGGCTGATGCCGATGGAAACACTGCATTTGTCAACCCATTCTTCTTCTCCCGAGGTATGGGCCCCATTTATCCGGTTTATGCGTTTGACCCAGCCAATCCGGGTCAATTCCTGTTGGTTGATGGGAAGAAGATTTATGACTACGGCAACCTGAGTGCCCTTGGTTTGCCCAACAGGCCACAATATGGCGGTCGTCATGCCATCGCTGAAACTGAATTGAACGTAAACAACTTCAGGCGTAACGTCGTAGGTGGTCGTGCCTATGCTGACATTACTTTCCTTGAGGATTTTAAGTTCACTGTGAACGCTGGTATGGACTACACCAACAGGTATGACAATACATCCCAAAACCCATTTATTGGCGATGGTGCTCCTGCTGGTCGCGCGTATGCCCGTTATTTTAACGGTACCGGTGTGAACCTTGGACAAATATTGAATTACAGCAAGAACTTTGACAAGCATGGTGTGTCTCTGCTTCTTGGCCATGAAAGTTTCCACTACCAGGAAAATGAAGTTGAAGGTAATAGGTCTCAGGTTGTAGTGTTAGGTATTACCGACCTCGTGAACTTTGTAACCACTACTTCCCTTACTTCCAGAACAGATACCCGTGCTGTCGAGGGTTATTTGGCTCGTTTGAATTACGACTACAACAACAAATACTTCCTTTCCTTGTCAGCCAGAAGAGATGGTACTTCCCGTTTTCATGCTGACTCCAGATGGGGTAACTTCTATTCCGCAGGTGCTGCCTGGTTATTGGGCAAAGAACAATTCATTAAGAATATTCCCTGGATTAACAATTTGAAACTGCGTGCTTCTTACGGTGCAACCGGAAACGAAGACATTGGTGGCTACTATGCCTGGCAGACACTGTATAATCTTAATTGGAACAACGCAGCTGAACCCGGTATCCTTCAGTCACGTACTCCCGGAAATATGAATCTTCAGTGGGAATCAAATAATATTTTTGACGTAGGTCTCGAATTCTCCTTATTCAAAAACAGGATTTACGGTATCGTTGACTACTTCGACAGGCAATCCAGCAACTTATTGTTTGATGTGCCTCTTCCGCCATCAACCGGATTGACAAGCCAGACCCAGAATGTCGGTACCATGTATAACAGGGGCTTGGAGTTGGAAATGAATTTTGAACCAGTCAGGACCAGGAATTTCTCCTGGGTTATTTCGGCTAACTTCACAACGTTCACGAACAAGATCACGAAGATGCCGGACAGCAATAAGGAAATTATTTCCGGTACCAAGAAATTGTCAGAAGGCTATGGCTTATATGATTACTGGTTGCGTCAGTGGAGAGGTGTAAATCCAGTCAATGGTGAAGCACAATACGTAGCTAATGTCTGGAATGCAGCCAATAGCTGGGTTACAGAAAAGGGTGATACCTTGTCCAATAACATCAATAACGCCAGATTTGGATACAATGGTTCAGCCATACCAGATTACATGGGTGGTCTATCTAACAGCTTCTCTTACAAAGGATTTACATTCTCTGTACTGGCAGTCTATCAGATTGGCGGCCTGGTCTATGACGCAGCTTATGCAACACTGATGGGTTCAGGCGGATATGGAAGTGCAAAACACCCGGACAGACTTTTGAGATGGCAAAATCCTGGTGATATCACCAATGTGCCAAGAATGGACGTTGGCCGTACTGCCGACTTTGATGCTGCATCTGACAGATGGTTGACAGATGGCACTTCTCTAAGTATCCGCAGTGTGAATATTGCTTATGCACTGCCAACCAACTTTGCAAAGAGAATGAGGCTGGCCAATGCCCAGTTCATTTTAAGTGGCGAGAACTTAGCCATATTCACAAAGAGGAAAGGTATGAACCCACAGAGTGCATTCACTGGTGTTACCTCTAACGAATATTCCTATTCCCGCACCTTTGCAGGAGGATTATCCATCACCTTCTAAAATCCGTCTTTATGAAAAATAAATTAATTATCCTTTTGTTGACGGTTTTTGCGCTGGGTTCGAACTCCTGCAGCAAAGACTTTCTGGAAACAGTACCTTCTACGGCTGTAGCGGCAAGTACTGCTTTTACAACCACTAAGAGTGCTATGGCAGCTCTGAATGGTATTTACCGCTCTGTTATCGTGCGTTATCAGGCTTCACAGGGCCACTCTGGCCATCCGGCTATGATGCTGATTTTGGATGCTATGGGTGAGGACATGGTGTTCACTACTACCTCCAACTCCTGGCACTTCAACGAGATGCGTTGGATTGCTCACAGAACTGAAACCGGCACCATGCCGATTTTCGGTTATGAAATGTATTACCGCGTCATCAGCAATGCCAATAACATTCTGGCCAATATCGATAATGCTACTGGCCCATCCACTGAGCGCAACATGATTAAAGGTGAAGCTCTTGCCCTGAGGGCCTGGGCCTACATGAACCTCGTTCAGATGTATGGCAAGCGTTACGACGCCACTAAAGTTCCCAACACACAGTTGGGTGTTCCACTCATCCTTGAGCCAACCACAGAAGCCCGTGCACGGAATACTGTGGAGGAAGTTTATACTCAGATTAAAAAGGACCTTACCGATGCCATTGGTTTATTAACAGCTACCAGAAATGCCAAATCCCACATCAACCAGGCAGTAGCCAGGGGTTTGATGGCAAGGGTTGCATTAACCATGCAGGACTGGCCCAACGCGTCAAAGTTCTCTTCTGAAGCGCGCACTGGCTTGACTTTAATGAGTAACGCGCAGTATCAGGAGGGCTTTCAGGATATCACCAATCCGGAGTGGATGTGGGGCTTTGACCACATTGAAGAGCAGACTGAATTCTTCGGAGGTTACCATTCCTACATTTCCTGCAACTTCAACTCTTCGGTAATCAGAACAACCCCAAGAGGTATCAACCGCTTGTTGTACGATGCACTGCCCGCAACTGACGTTCGTTCAAGAGTATGGGTAAGAGCTCCTACTTCTGCGAATTCCGTTGTTCCTCCGGGCGGTGTTAGGCAGCCATACATGGGACAGAAATTCAGGTTGCCGGGCACACCTACTACCAGCACTATGGGTGATGTTCCTTATATGAGGGTTGCTGAAATGTGGTTGATTGAAGCAGAAGCCAAAGCACGCTTAGGCGATAATGCTGGTGCTCAAACTGCATTACATACATTGATAGTGAACCGCGATCCTTCTTATGTCAGGAGCACCAGAACCGGACAGGCTCTTATCGATGAGATTATGTTCCACCGCCGGGTTGAATTCTGGGGCGAAGGATTCAGATGGTTCGACCTCAAGCGTTTGAATCTGCCTTTGAACAGAAATGGTATGAACCATATCGCATCTGTCATTCAGGTTTATGATGTACCTGCCGGCGATGTAAGGTGGGAATTCCTGATTCCAAGAAGAGAGTTGGATTCCAATCCGTTAGCCGTACAGAATCCGCTGTAATTTATTTGTGGTTTTGAAACAAAGGTGCCGGCAATTTTTGCCGGCATTTTTGTTTATAACCAAGCCATCAATATCTAAAATGTATGCTTTTAGGCAATTGAGGTAATAATTGATGTATGTTGAAAAAAAGTTTTTGATATTTGGGGAAAAGTAGAGATAAGTACCTGCCCTTCCATTTACACTGGATTCCAAAAGTAAAGTCCTCATTGGACTAATCATCATCACAAATTATGCACTAATGAAAAAATTTATTTTCTGCATTCTGCTTGTTGGGCTTGTATTCAGCAAAGACTCCATTGGACAAATTGTCTGGGGTGGACCCGGTAATGCTGCAAGTGAATTCAGCGGGGGGCTGAATGGTTGGACAACGGTCGGAATAACATGTCCGGGCGCCATCTGGGTCTGGAAAGCAGATGGAAAGGCTGACAAAGGTGCTTATTCTTCCGGGTCCGGATCTCTGGGTATCCAATCCGCAAGCCTGGCCAATGGAGCAATGGTATTCGATTCAGATTTTTACGATAATGCTGGTATTGCCAACAATCTTGGAAAAGGCCCATGCCCATCTCCACATGCCGCTGAACTAATATCTCCTGTGATAAACCTGACAGGTAAGGGTGCTCTTTCAATTAGGTTTAATCAATACTTCCGCAATTTTGTCACAAAGACTCAGGTTGCATATAGTCTGGATGGCGGAAATTCCTGGAGTAATCCTATAACTTTTAATCAGGATATTGCGCTGAACCAGGCCACTCCACGCAACGATGTAAAAACAATTTCGCTTAAAGGTGCTACCGGCACTGATAAGTTCCGGGTAAAGTTCATTTTCGACGGCGACTATTATTTCTGGATAATCGACGATGTCCAGATCATTAGCCGCCCCGCGCACGATATGCGTGTCAACCGCGATTGGTTTGCTATCGCGCCGAATTATTTAACTCCGGCAAGTCAGGTTGAAAAATTTGGTTTTCTGGCTGATATAGAAAACTTAGGTGCTACTCCCCAATCCAATGTCAAGCTGAATATGACTATTAAGACTGATCCTGCCGGGGCAACAGTCTATACAGCAGACCAGAGCTACGGGACAGTCAAGGTAGATACTGTGATAGAGAATATTTCTTTTGGTGGCTTTACTCCGCCTGCCAAAAAAGAAAAATACAGCGCCACCTATACCATTTCTGCTGACTCTACCGACAATGAGCTTTCCAATAACAGCATCAACTTCAAATTCGAGGTGACAGATTCCGTTTTTTCCAAGGAACTATTGACAACCCGGGTAGTGAGGCCAGGAGACGGGAATTGGGAAGCGGCTGAAAAACATTCATGGGCTTATGGCAATTACTATTTTATGCCCAAAGGTGCAGGGTTGACAGCTAAATCAGTCTCTTTTGGAATTGGTAATGCAAGTGCAATTAAAGGGGAACAGATTTTCCTGAAACTCTATAAATGGACCGATACCAATCAAAATGGTACGGTTGAATTTGGTGAACGCAAACTCGTTGGATTGAATCTTTACGATATACTTGGCACCGAGCCCACGAACCAACTCATCAGGGTACCTTTGCTGGACAGCAATTTTGAGAATCCACCCATGTTGGAAAATAATGCCAATTACATCATGATGATTGAATTTACTCCTTCCAAATTAGGTGTGGATTTGTTGTTGTTTGCCAGTGAAAACCACGACTATGGTGCAATGATTTTGAATTCCATACAAATGAATGCACCGCGGTATGCCGGAATTTTAGGCATCAATGATCCACTCGAAAAGGAGCCTTACAGCACGAGGGGATTTGGATGGGATATTGTGCCGGTAGTGCGCTTGAACATATCCACCGGTTCCACAAATACAAAGGAATTGGATGAAAACAATTTGATTGCGGTTTATCCCAATCCAGCCACTTCTCAATTCACTTTGAATCTACAATTGAAGGAGAATGCAGAACAGCTTTCCATTACGATGATCGATATGAACGGAAGAGTTATTGAAAAACGGTCGATGAAAAATGTAATAAATGAGCAATTGAGTTTCGAAGTCAGCCAATTAGAAAGTGGTACTTATCTGCTGTTCATCAACACTTCAAATGGATCGGCACACAAAAAAGTCATTATACAGCATTGATTCTGCTTTTACCGGAGATTAGCACCCTGCAAAAAAAAGTGCCATCGGGCGATGGCACAACAACATAACCATGAAAATAATTAACCAAACTTAAATTTCTTTCGCTTTCGGGGTTTCCATGGATTCACTCATTCACTCATTCACTCATTCACTCATTAATAAGGCGGAGCATAGTGTGTGGAATTCCGCCAACAGATAAAATCAACAATTCATGTTAGACAAGTTCCATACCAAAAAAGTGCTGGGAGTCTTGACTTTACTGGCGGTTATTAGCTCATTTCTGATTTCCTGCAGGACAGAACAGACCTCACCTTATAAAATAACCCAGAGCCTGGTCACGGACTCTGCGATGGTAGTTGCTGAGCACCCTCTGGCAGCAAAGGCAGGTGTTGAAATTTTAAGAATGGGAGGTAATGCGGTTGATGCCGCTATTGCTTCGCAATTTGCTCTCGCAGTGGTTTATCCCCGAGCCGGAAACATTGGAGGGGGAGGGTTTATGGTAATAAGAATGGCCAATGGAGAAAAAGCCGCTCTCGATTACCGTGAAAAGGCTCCCGCCGCAGCTCATCGTGATATGTACCTCGACAGTTTGGGAGAAGTTGTCCCTGATTTGAGTGTTTCAGGACACCTCGCCATTGGTGTGCCAGGAACTGTGGCCGGGTTGGAAGCAGCTTTTCAGCGTTACAGCCAATTGAAGGACTGGAATGCTCTTTTAGCTCCTGCAATTAAATTGGCTGAAGAAGGCTTTTTAATTACTGAACCTGAAGCCAATCGCCTGAACCGGTTTAAAGAGGATTTTACCAAACACAATGTTGATGGCAAACCTTTCGTCAGGGAATCAGAATGGAAGGTGGGTGATAAATTAGTGCAGCCTGAATTGGCTAATACGCTTAAACTCATTGCTGAAAAGGGCAAGGCTGGATTTTATGAAGGCGAAACTGCCGACAAAATCGTCGATGAGATGAAAAGAGGCAATGGATTAATTACCAAAGAAGATTTATTGGCTTATGAAGCAAAATGGCGAACTCCAATTCAAGGGAAGTACAAAGACTTTAACGTATTAACCATGCCGCCATCTTCATCAGGAGGTGTTGCCATTGTTCAACTGCTGAAAATTTTGGAGAATTTTCCACTGAGCGAGTATGGTTTTCATTCAGCTGCATCTGTTCATGCTATCGCAGAAGCAGAACGCAGGGTTTATGCCGACCGGGCAAAGTACCTTGGTGACAGCGACTTCATTGACGTTCCCATCGACTCCTTGATCGATGACACTTATCTCGATTCGAGGATGAAGAGTTTTAATTCCAATCGCGCTTCAAAAAGTGATTCGATACAGGCTGGTACTTTTCATTTGAAAATGGAAAGTTTTGAAACCACCCACACATCCATCGTTGACAAGTACGGTAATGCAGTTGCTGTGACAACTACTTTAAACATGAACTACGGTTCGAAAGTAATTGTGTATGGAGCCGGTTTTTTCCTTAATGATGAAATGGATGATTTCAGCTCAAAACCCGGTGTACCCAATTCATTTGGATTGGTCGGTGGCGAAGCCAATGCCATTGCACCGGGGAAGCGCATGTTGAGTTCCATGACGCCAACCATTCTCGAAAAGGATGGAAATCTTTTTATGGTGGTTGGCGCTCCCGGAGGTTCTACTATTATCACAGCAGTTTTACAGACCATCCTGAATGTTGTTGAATATGGAATGCCCATGGATAAAGCCGTGGCATCTCCCCGCTTTCATCACCAATGGCTGCCGGATGAAATCAGGGTTGAATCGGATGCTATAGATACACTTGTTCGAGCAAAGTTGTGGCAAATGGGACATACGCTGCGATCAGTTGACCGGATGGCATTGGTCAAGGCCATTCACAGACTGCCAGATGGCAAACTTCACGGAGCCGGAGATCCGCGGAATGCGGATGATCACGCGGAGGGTTACTAATTTCTTAGGATTAAAGGACTGAAGGACTGTAGGACTGAGTAAATGAGAACCAATAATTCGGAATAGTCAGGGGCTGACTTGCAGCCAACCCGACTTTAAAGATGCGGGCATTTGGGCTAATATTTCTATCTTCTTATCCTCGCATCTTCCTACCATCCACTCCACTCAATTACAATTTCCGGAATCTTGCCTGGAAGAATCTAAGGTACTTTGGTTCAAATACCATTTCGAGGCCTTTGATACGGCTGCGTTTTTCGTGAACCCTTTCCACACTTTCTGCAATGACATCCATATGCGCCTGTGTGTACACACGTCGGGGTATAGTAAAGCGGACCAATTCAAGTTTTGGATAATAGTGGTCGCCAGTTTTGGGATTTCTTCCTGCAGAGACAATACCCCTTTCCATTGTTCGAACTCCCGAGTCCACGTAAATCTCAGCAGCCAGGGCTTGGGCTGGAAACTGGTCCTGCTTCAGATGCGGAAGAAATCTTTTGGCATCCACAAAAATGCCGTGTCCACCCACAGGCTTCACGATTGGAATACCGTAATCTTCAAATTTTTGGCCCAGGTATAGCACCTGTCCGATTCTGGCTTTGATGTGGTCATCGTGAACGGATTCAATGATACCGATAGCCATAGCTTCCATATCACGTCCGGCTAAACCACCGTAAGTGTGTAAGCCTTCATAAACAACCGCCAGATTACTGGCTTCCTGGTACACATCATGGTCGTTGGTGGCAAAAAAACCGCCAATATTCACCAGGGCATCTTTTTTTGCGCTCATGGTTGCGCCATCTGTTAAGGAGCAGATTTCTTTAACGATAGCTGCAACTGATTTCTTTGCATAACCCGGCTCACGCTCCTGGATAAACCATGCGTTTTCGGCCACACGGGTCATGTCGAGGTAAATCTTGATTCCCAGCGGTTGCGTCAGTTCTCTCAGCTCACGCAGGTTCTTAAGCGAAATAGGCTGCCCGCCGGCCATATTCACTGTGGTGGCCACGCAGATATAAGGAATCCTGGAAGCTCCGTGCTCTTTGATGAGCTTTTCCACTTTGTTTAGGTCGATGTCACCTTTAAAATGGTGAGGGTCAATTGAATCATGTGCTACATCGATGATGACATCGGAAAAAGTTCCACCTGCCAACTCCTGATGGAGCCTGGTGGTGGTGAAATACATGTTGCCGGGAATGACGTCACCTTTCTTGATAAGGACTTTTGAAAGCAGGTTTTCAGCGCCACGCCCCTGGTGGGTAGGCAGTACATATTTGTAACCGTAAATCTCCTGAACGACTTCTTCAAGCTTGTAAAAGTTTTGACTTCCAGCATAGGATTCGTCGCCAAGCATCAATCCGGCCCATTGCCGGTCGCTCATGGCTGATGTGCCGCTATCGGTGAGCAGGTCGATATATACATCAGCGGATTTCAATAAAAAGGTATTGAACCCAGCTTTTTCAATCATTTTTTTGCGCTGGGTGGGCGTGGTCATTTTGAGGAGTTCGACCATTTTTATTTTGAAAGGTTCGGCCCAGGAACGTTTCTTAGCTTGTGTTTTGTTTGATGAAGTAGCCATTTTGAAAATTTTTTGCAAAGAAAAAACCTATATCCGTCCCGTATGTATGACTAATGTCATTTTCTGGAAAATTACATCAATGTGGGAATGCTATTAGCACTAAGGAACAAGTAAAAAGTAAAAAGGCAAAAGGCAAAAGTTTTCCAACTGATTTTCAATTGGTTAAGCAAACAATTTGGCTATTTTATTTTTGACTCATTACTTATTGCTTTTATCAATCAATCCTATCATGAACTTTTTAGCGATAATTGAGTTCTTTGGAGTATGATACCCAAAACCAATCCGTCCATCTTAACTGCTTGCCTGTCCCTTTCTCCTCATTCCTTTATTATTTAATCAATGCGGATTAAAATCAAACGTACATTTAATTGGTAAGAAAAATTCGATTCAACTATTATGACAAAAAAGAAATTCAAACATTCCCCCAAAGAAAAAAAATTGAATGCCGGACAACTGCAACGCAGCATCCTGAAATTTTTCCAGGAAAACCCCGGTAAAAGACTGAACCCAAGACAGGTGGCAAGTAAGCTGCAAATCAGCAACAACCACGACAGCATGCTGCATGCGATGCAACAGCTCGAGGCAGAAGGCCAGCTAACATCGGTCGGCAATTACAAATACATGTTGAAAAAGAAAAACTACCGGCCATCCCAAAAAAACTATGAAGGATATGTGGATGTGACCCGCAATGGTTCTGCCTACATAGAGTGTGAGGGCCTTGAGCAGGATGTCTATGTTGCTGCAAACGACCTGGGTTCGGCCCTTCATGGCGATAGAGTACTTGTGTCCGTATGGACGCCCAGAGGCAGACGCAGACCCGAAGGAGAGGTAGTGAAAGTCACAGAAAGAGCGTCTGATAGTTTTGTTGGCACCATTTATTTCAAAAGCAAGGGAGCGGTAGTCGTACCATCGAGGCTGGATATCAATATCGATATTAAAGTAGATACTCTGGATACAATGGAAGCTGAGGATGGCGACAGGGTAGTGGTGCGTGTTACAGAATGGCACAAAGGTGCTTCCGGCCAACCAAAAGGTGTCGTCACTACAGTACTTGGTGCTGAAGGTAGTGACCTCGAAATGAAAACCATACTCATCAATAATGGTTTTAATCTCGAATTTCCACCTGAGGTGAAAAAGGAGGTTCTGAACCTGCAAGAGGAGATAACAGCGGATGAAATCGGAAGGCGTATGGACTACCGTTCCGTGCCTACTTTTACAATCGACCCTGAAGATGCCAAAGACTTTGATGATGCGCTTTCGATAAGGTACCTCGAAACTGGCCATCTTGAAGTTGGGGTACACATAGCTGATGTCAGTCATTACATAAAACCGGGTTCAGCTCTTGACAAAGAAGGATTTAAAAGGTCAACCTCAGTTTACCTTGTTGACAGAGTATTGCCCATGCTTCCGGAACGCCTTTCGAACGAGTTGTGTTCTCTCCGGCCTGAAGAAGACAAACTCACCTATTCCGCAGTGTTTGTTTTTAATGAGAAAAACCAGGTAACCCAAAGGTGGATGGGTCGTTCCGTCATACACTCCAACCGTAGGTTTACCTATGAGGAAGCCCAGGAAGTGATGGACCGTGGCTCAGGAGATTTTGCCAAAGAATTGACTGTTCTGAATTCCATTGCGAAGGACATTCGTAAAAAAAGGTTTAAAAATGGGGCAATAGATTTTGATATGGAGGAAGTACGCTTCAGACTCGATGATGAGGGGGTTCCAATGGAGGTTTTTGTGAGAGAACGTAAAGATGCCCACATGCTCATTGAAGAATTTATGCTGCTGGCAAACAGAGAGGTAGCGGCATATATCAGTGAGAAGGGAAAAACGCTGGAAATACCCTTTGTTTACCGGATACATGACTACCCCAATATGGAAAAGGTTCAGGAATTGGCCCTTTTTGCAAAGGAAATGGGCTTTAACATGAAAGTGAGTACTCCAAAAGAAATTTCAAATTCATTCAACAAGTTGGCAGAAATTTCTGAACAAGATCCTGCTCTCAAGTTGCTGCAACCTCTGGCCATTCGAACCATGGCAAAAGCTGAATATTCCAGCGATAACATTGGACATTATGGTTTGGCGCTTGAACATTACACACATTTTACCTCTCCAATTCGGCGGTACTCAGATGTATTGTGCCATAGGATTTTGGATGGAAACCTAGAAAAACGAAGCATGAGGCTCAATAAAAGTCATCTTGAAGAACAGTGCAAACACATCTCTCTTCAGGAAAGAAAAGCGATGAGTGCTGAAAGGGAAAGCATCAAATACAAGCAGGTGGAATACATGGAAAAACATGTCGGTGAAGAATTTGACGGCTTCGTTTCAGGGATAATTGAAGCGGGTATCTTTGTTGAACTTGAGCAAAATAAATGCGAAGGCCTGGTCAGTTTTCATACCATGACTGAAGCGTTCGATATTCCGGAAGGACGGCTGAGAGCTAAAGGATTGCGAACTGGAAAGCAAATAAAAATGGGAGACAAAGTCAAGGTATTGATAACCAGTGCCAATCTGGCCAAGCGGCAAATCAGTATGGAAATAGTAGAAGAAGTTATTTGAGGGAGTAGACCAGAATGATGATGATCGCGATAACCGCAATGGCAAGCAGTACCTGAAATAAGCCAAATTGGCTTCGTCTTTCGTTGTACAACAGTTCCAGGTAATCTTTCCACTTCAAATTTTTGACAGCCGGTTCATAACCCATAGCAAAATACTTGTGCCTGCCACGTAAATACTGGTTGCCATGTTTTTTGAGTATAAAAAAGTTGCGGTTAAGGAAGGCAAGTTCGAATAATTCACTTCTCGTGGGATTTTTCTCAGAGCCCTGTTCGATTATCAGTTTATTGGTTCCATCAAGTAGTCTCCAGTGACCTTTAGTTACGTTACCATCCACTGACTGTAAATACTCACCATTCTCATTGAAAAAATGCAGTACAGATTCCTGAAAACCTGAATCATCCTTTATTTCCAGCCAGGGTTTGCCACCTGGCGAAACATAGAATTCCATTTCTCTGAGGTCTTCGCTTAGCTCAAACATATCTGGCAATATTTCATCCAAATGTGCATCCAGGGTTGGAGCCTGAGCGGTTGGCAGATCCACCTCAAAAGTTTCTTCCAATTTATCAAACGGATTGTTCATTGAAAGTATGTTTGTTTTCACTGAAGCTGAGGACAAAGGTAGCCAGCCTTTTTCATTTTTACCAATATTGGTAGATTGGCGGGTAGTTACCACCTTTGCGTGCCCTTCTTAATCGTTGTTGCATGAAGCTTAAGTTATTCTTGACCATCTTTTGTGTTTTATACTTAGATGCGAGTTATTCGCAAAATTTGCCATTTCTATTGGACGGTCTGTTTGACGATTGGAAGAACACTGAAGTAATTAAGGATGCAAGCGGTGATGGGACAGCGATCGATTTTCTTGAGGCGGGTATTGCCAATGACAGTCGATACCTCATTATCAGGATAAAGGTTACAGAGGAATTTGAATTGACAAACAATAACAAAGTTTCTTTGTACATCGATGGTGATAATAATTCACTCACAGGCACTTCGGTGAATGGAATTGGCGCAGAATTGAGAATTTATCTTGGAGACAGAAAATCAACAACCCATTTTGGGGGCTTTACCAAACAATACACTTTAAATAATATCGGTTTTCTCGCCCTGCCGACAGTCAGTGGGACTGAATTTGAAATTGCATTGCCCAGAGAATTGAAACTAGCCGGGAATTCACTTTTCCAGGGAAATGTTTGCCGGATCTTATTAAGAGACCATAGTCAATCCAACGGCGATCTTTTACCTAATTCGGGAAGTACATTGAGTTACACTTTCGGTGCTTCAACTGGAAGTAGTTATCAATCCTTACGTCTTGAAAAGGCTTCCCCAACATATATGAGACTTTTGACTTACAATGTCCTCAACGATGGACTTGATGATTTGAAAAGGGTTGATCAATTCAAACGAATCATTAAAGCCATTCATCCCGATATCATCACCTTTAATGAGTGTTGGAATACCAAACCAAATGTAGTTGCCAGTTTTATGAATGGTGTGCTCCCATTGCCGAATTTCCAGAATTGGCAGGCTATCAAGATAGACGCCGGAAATATTACAGTTTCAAGGTATCCCATTCTTCAGAATTGGGAAATCAGACCCAATAGCCGGCAAACTGCCTCATTAATTGATTTGCCTCAAAACTTTACGACAGATTTACTGATAGTCAATGCACATCTCAGATGTTGCACTGCTGACACAGAGAGACAATTGGAGGCTGATGCTTTTGTAAATTTCATACTTGATGCTAAAACTCCTGGTGGAAAAATAACCTTGCCGCCAAATACCCCTTTTGTACTTTCCGGAGATTTGAATTTGGTGGGTAAAAGACAACAATTGACAACAATTCTCAATGGACAAATAGTCAATTCTGGTACTTATGGACCCGGTGGGCCATTGGATTGGGATGGTTCATCCCTTTTGGATATCATTTCCATTCATACTGACGCTCCGGTTGCATACACCTGGAAAGATGCAGGAAATGAATTCCCTCCTTCGAGAATTGATTATCACGTTGCTTCGGCCTCGGTTGTTACCATTGTAAAGTCTTTTACATTGGATACTGAAACCATGCCTGCTGCAAAGCTGACAGAATATGGTTTGGTAAGAACTGATACCGAAATTGCTTCTGACCATTTACCAAAGGTTACGGATTTGATACTCCCCTTTTCAACCAACGAATCTGAAGTACCCACCACAACATTTTTACTTAAAGTTTTTCCAAACCCATTCCATGATTTTCTGAACATTCAGCTGTTTGAATCATCAGTTAAACCTCTGGAAATCAACCTAAGAGATGTATCAGGTCGTTTGCTTCGAACCCAGCAAGCAATAACTGCTGATGGTGCAAATTTTAGATTGGAGATTTCAGATGTTAATCCGGGAATGTATTTCCTTGAGATCAGGTCAGGTGATTTTGTTGTACGCCAGAAGCTTGTGAAGCATTAAAGTCTTGTTCTGGCATGTTTGAAGTTGGGTTAGTCGAGTTTCTTTCCAGACATGGCCTCTTTGATTGTCTTATTCATAGCTTTATGGGCAAGTGGTTTGGTGAAATCATTCAATTCCTGTATTTGCCTGTTTATAAGATCTTTATCGCCTGAGTCGAGTACTTTTGAAAGATTGCTGGTTAAACCTTTTATCGCTGTTATTTCATTTGAATTGAGAATACTTTCATTTTGTTTAACAAAACGATCAGCTGATAAGAGCATGTGATTGGCTTCGTTAATAGATTCAAGTAATCCTCTGGCTTCCATGTCTTGTGATGCATTCTTAATCGAATCCATGAGCATTTTGGCCATTTCTTCTTCCGTAATACCATATTGAGGTTTAATGTCAATTGACTGTTCTACGTCTGAACGAAGTTCTTTTGCTTTGACTGTAAGGATGCCATCTGAGTTTATTAGAAATGATACCTGAATTTTGGGAATGCCCGCCGGCATAGGAGGTATATCTCTTAATATAAACTCACCCAATTTTCTGTTGTGTTCCACAAGATCTCTTTCACCTTGGTAAACAGCTATTTTGAGGTTTTTCTGACCATCAATGGAAGTAGTGTATTGTCTTGCGGCACTGATGGGA
This sequence comes from uncultured Saprospiraceae bacterium, assembly GCA_964423205.1. GTDB lineage: Bacteria > Bacteroidota > Bacteroidia > Chitinophagales > Saprospiraceae > UBA6168. The sequence continues at coordinate 41,094 of CAYRDX010000023.1, forward strand.
ACCTTTGTGTTACGTTGAACAATGGCATCCATTAATCCTCCAACAGTTTCAATTCCAAGAGAAAGTGGGGTAATATCCAGAAGTAATACGTCTTTTTGATTACCGGAAAGTACATCGGCCTGTATAGCTGCGCCAAGGGCAACTACTTCATCGGGATTGAGTTTGTCGTAAACAGGTTTACCAAATAGTTCAGCGACTGCTGATTTTATGTATGGAATTCTGGTGGAACCCCCAACCATTACAATGTGATCAATTTCTGAGGCGTCAAGCTTTGCATCCCTCAGAGCCAGCTTGCAACATTCCAATGTTTCATCGGCAATGGGCTTCAGCAGTTGGGTGTATTCTTTTTTAGTAATGTTAAGGGTATAAGAATTGAGCTTTTCTTCATAAGAATCTTCCTGACTCAGTATTTTTTTTGCTTCCTCAGCAATCAAGCGCATTTTCCCCATAAGTTGGCTGTCCTGGGAGACTATTGAATTCTTTTCAATCCAATATTTGACTATTGCTTTATCGATATCGTCTCCGCCCAGAAAGGTATTGCCATTAGTAGAAAGCACTTCAAAAATGCCATTGTTGATCCTCAAAATGGAAATATCAAATGTGCCTCCACCCAAATCATAAACGGCTATGGTCTGTTTTTCTGTTTTACCCAAACCGTATGCCAGGCTTGCTGCTGTCGGTTCGTTCACAATTCGAAGTACATCCAGTCCTGCTAATTTTCCAGCGTCCCTGGTTGCCTGTCTTTGTGCATCATTGAAATAAGCTGGTACCGTAATCACAGCCTTTCTTACCCTGGCTCCAAGGTTTTGTTCAATAATTGCCTTAAGCTTTTTTAAAATCTCAGCGGAAAGTTCTATAGGAGTATAATAGCGGTCTTTTACTCTGATTTTTACTAACCTGTCTTTGTCGTCATCGATGATTTGGTAACCCAGATAGCGACTGAAATCTGTCACGTCCTTGTAGGATTTGCCCATTAAGCGTTTAACAGAGTAAATAGTATTAGCGGGGTCTTCAACGAGATATTCCTTTGCTTCCTCTCCAACAACAATTTCACCATTGCCCCTAAAATGAACGATCGAGGGTACCAGAGCGTTCTTTTTTTTATGATCACGCACTGTTACAGGTTTGTCGTCTTTAATAAATGCCACCAGACTATTGGTAGTTCCCAAGTCTATTCCTATAATAATATCTGATTCTGCTACGGTTGTTCCTTCTTTAATATCTATGGAAATTTTAGCCATTGTCCATTATTAACTTTTTCTGTTTAGTAATGTGTCAAAAATAAAATAGCCAAATTGTTTGCTTAACCAATTGAAAATCAGTTGGAAAACTTTTGCCTTTTGCCTTTTTACTTTTTACTTGTTCCTTAAGGGTGCAAATCTATTGAAACAACCTTGTATGGCCAAAATGGTTGAGGAATTGGGTTTGTATCGTATTATGATTATTTTTGGATGAATTTTACATTATAATAAATTTTGTTGCGACATTTGCCATACATAGCGTGACTTTAGTTTCACGCGCCTCCTATAGACAAAATCAATAACCGGCGGAGTATCCCAAAACCGATGCTCTCCATTAATAGCCTTCCAATGCTGAATACATCTGTACGCCTATCCTTTTCGATGCACTTCAAGTAAATGTATTGAATTGGAAATGCTTTATTCAGGAAAAGAAAAAAACGTCATATCATGAAAACACTGAGAATTTTAATCTTTCTGACGGCATTGCCGCTGCTGTCTTTATCACAGGAAAAATGGGAAGGAGGAGTCTTTCTGGGTTATTCTAATTACCTGGGCGACTTTGTGGAGCCAAGGTTTACATTAGAGCAGCCAGGCGCTGCATTTGGTATTCTTATACGGCACCACCTTAGTAATACCTTAGGTTTAAGGATGAATCTGCTTTACGGAAGTATAAAGGGTAATGATGCCAACTATACCAGGAACTTAACCCGAGGAGCATCTTTCAGTACCTCTTTAGTCGAAGCTACTTTAGTTGCTGAGTACGAATTTCTGGGTAATAATCGGTGGTCGGCAGACGGTAAATTCAATAAGATTTGGTCTCCGTATGTTTTCCTTGGAGGAGGCTTTAATTTTACTAACCCAGATGTTAATTGGGGAAACATTTCTGCAACAAATTCCGGCAGAATATTAGATGAAAGTGAAGACTTATCCAGGCATTATGCTTTTCCAGTTGGTGCGGGAATAAAATTTGACCTCAGTAGGAAAATGAATTTGGCTTTAGAGTGGGGAATTAGATTAGGTATAACTGACTATCTCGATGGTGTTAGATATGCAGCTGGTCCTGATTATAACGACTATTCGATCTTTGGTGGAGCAGTTCTGGGATTTATCTTGGGTGACAGAGATGCGGATAAAGATGGTGTGGCGGATGAAAATGACAGGTGCCCCACTATTCCAGGCCCTGCTGCTTTGGCAGGATGCCCGGATGCGGATGGCGATGGCTTAGCTGACCGTGACGATGGATGTCCAAATGAACCCGGTGAACACCGGTTGAACGGATGTCCTGACAGAGATGGCGATGGCGTCGCTGATAAAATGGATGATTGCCCGGATCAGGCAGGTCTTCGTCGTTTTGCAGGTTGCCCGGATACGGATAATGACGGTATTATTGATAAAGAAGATAATTGCCCCACTGTTCCGGGTATTCCGGCTATGAATGGATGTCCGGATTCAGACAGAGATGGAATTACAGACGTGGATGACGAATGTCCAACTGAACCAGGTACTGCTGAACATAAAGGCTGCCCAGATACAGATAATGATGGTATTTCAGATAAAAACGATAAATGCCCAGACAAAGCAGGTCTGTCAAGATTCAATGGCTGCCCGGATACGGATGGCGATGGTATCGATGATTCAGAGGATAAATGTCCATTGGCGGCTGGACCGCGTTCAAAAGATGGATGCCCTGATGTCCGTGTAGAGGATAAAGCTGTGCTCGACCTCGCTATGCAAAATGTTCAGTTTGAAACGAACAGTACCAGATTACTTCCTTCATCAATCACCATCCTAAACCAGATAGTGGAAATTATGGAGCGCTATCCAGGTTATGTTCTTCAGATTGAAGGTTATACAGATAATGTTGGTAATGCAGCTGTTAATCAGGAGCTTTCTGCTTCCCGAGCAGGTACATGTTATCAATATCTTCTTTCCAAAGGTGTCAGCAAGGCATGGCTTTCCTTCAAAGGATTTGGAGAAACCAGGCCAATTGCTGATAACAATACACCCGAAGGAAGAGCTAGGAACAGAAGGGTAGAATTTAAGTTGGTTCCAAAGAATTAAACCTTTTCCCTTGTTACTGAAAAAGCCCCTCCGGAATTCCGGAGGGGCTTTTTTGTGACTCTTGTTAACCCATTTATTTACTTAAATATCTCATCCTTCATCTCACCGTTTACAATTATAGATTTAGTGATCATTTTCAGTGGAAAAGGAGCTGCTCCAGTTATTGTGACTGAATGTGGGAACATCACGCCATTTACTTTCTTATAGTCGCCAATGTCGTTAGTTACAGTTGCTGCACCCTCTGTTTCAATTTCCTTAATTTTTAGGAATGACTCCACATCAAAGAAATGTGTTTTCTTAGTTCCAGACGGATAAGTCACTAAAACCTTGTACGCTTTTTTCCCATTGACAATATCCATTCCGGAAAGTGATACTTTTACGCCGTTTTCCTTGTATTTCCTTTCCGGGAATAGCTGCCCGTCAACAATCATATCCTGATGTTCATTGTCTTGAAGCGGGATAGTTTGCCCCATTTGCACCTGAAATCCTTTTTCTCCATCAAAAACCATCCTTTGTACTTCATTCCCCATCATTTTGTTAACCATGAGTAATTTATTGGGAGCCTTATGCTGAAGTGTTGTTTCTATAGTCATCCCCTGGACCTCAGTTGCCATTTCGATTTTGACATTGTTGATTTTTGCAAGCTCTGATGGGGGAGCAAGTGCATTAAGATAATTATTGATTACTTGTTCAGCAGTTAAATCGGTCGGAACTGCTTCTTCAATTACTTTTACCGGATTGCCATATACATCATAGAATTTTACTTCTCCTGTTGCTGCAAAATTTCTGAGTTTATCAGCAACATTGTCCTTATTTCCCACAACTAACAGATAAGCATTGTCCGGTGTAATGTATTTACGTGCCATTTCTAAAATGTCTTTCTTGCTTACCAGACTCAGCCTTTCCAAATAGGTTGCGTAATAATTTGAAGGAAGATTATATCGAGCAACATTTAACGTAAATCGGGCAACAGTACCTGGATTTTCCAATGATCGAGCAAAACTACCAGTCAAATAATTTTTCACCATTTCCAATTCTTCATCGGACACCTCCTGCTCTCTCATCTTATTCATTTCGAAAATAAATTGAGTGAGAGAACTGTCGGTGACAGCATTCCTGACACTGGCACTTGCAGTAAAATTACCGACAAGTTGATCCTGGCTGAGTCCGGAAGTGGCTCCGTATGTGTATCCTTTGTCTTCACGAAGGTTGGCATTCAGCCTGCTACTAAAATATCCACCCAGGATAGTATTCATTACCTGGGCTTTTAGCACATCTGGGGATGCGGGATGAAGGTCAACCGGATAAGTTACGGCAATCACTGACTGAACTGCACCGGCTTTATCAACAAATGCTACAGAGGCACCTTTTGGTTTTTCAGGTTTTAGGTAATTTTGTTTAACAACTTTGCCGGATTTCCATTTTCCAAAGTATTGCTTTGCCTGCTTCTTAAATTTTTTGGCTGAAACATCCCCGGTCACAATCAAATAGGAGATGTTGGGTTTGAAATTCGACTCATAAAATGACCTGCATTTATCAAGGGTAATGTTTTCGATGGACTCTTCTGTTTGAATTTCACCATAGGGGTGATTCTTACCATATCTGAGCACTGTTTGCACATTTGCTGCAATAGCATTTGGATTGTCCTTTGATTGTGCTAAACCTGAAAGAGTCTGTTTTTTTATCTTATCGAATTCTTCTTCAGGAAATGTTGGGTTGAGCAGAACATCCGAAATCATTTCAAGCAATTTATCCTGATGCTTTGTCAATGCAGCGCCAATTACTCCCGAGGAACTTGTAGAAAGTGTAGCCCCTACGAAATCAACTTCTTCATCAATTTGGGCTTTGGTCCTCGTCTTGGTGCCCTTACTCAGTAGTTGCCCGGCAATGGAGGCATACCCAGCCGCATCGCCTTCCATAAAAGGAGGGACATCGACAAATACCTGAATGGCTATCCGGGGTAGTTTGTGATTTTCAACAATAATTACCTTAAGGCCATTTTTCAAGGTAAACTGTTTTGCCTTCCCAAGTTCTATCCTTGGGGCTACTCCAGGCTTTGGAGCAGTTTTACGGAAGTCCTCCTGAGCTATCAGGCTCTGAGAAATAAGAAGAAATCCGAGTATATAAATGATGATTTTCTTATTCATTTTGTGAACTGAGTTTATTTAGTAACGAGTCAAAAATAAAGTTGCCTGTGTTTTCTTAACCACTTGAAAATCAGTTGGCTGTTGGCGGTTGGCTGTTGGCGGTTGGCATTTGGCGGTTGGCAGTTGGTTGCTGGGGCTTGGTTATTTTCCAATTTCCCCCGAGCACTCGGGGTCCAATTTACTTTTGCCTTTTGCCTTTTGCCTTTTTACTTTTGCCTTTTTACTTAAAAAAGATTGTCAATTTAATTCATTGTGTCAGGATCTTGCTTTTTTCGGCAGATAATAGAGTACAACCCTGTTATTTTTGTTGAAATACTTCCTGGCAACCCTTTGAATGTCCTCCCTGGTAACTTGAAGGTAGCGGTCGATTTCAGTATTAATTAGGTTGGCATCACCAAAGTAGGTGTGGTAATTGGCCAAACTTTCGGCAATACCTGCCACCGTGGAATTCGCTGTGATGAAGTCGTTTTCAACCTGATTTCTCAGTTTTTGAAACTCCCTATCGGGAATCAGTTCATTTTGAACTTTTACAACTTCGGCATTCATTCCATCTTCCACTTCTTTTGGGTCCACACCAACATTGCAAATTCCAAATGCTATGGATGCACCTGGATTTTCCAGAGCAAACGGGAAACTACCCACGAACAGAGCCTTTTGCTGTTGGTCGACTAAAGCCTTGTTGAACCTGGAACTTTCCCCTTGAGATAGTAGTTGGCTCAGCATACTCACTGCATAATAGTCCGGTGTACCTTGGGCAGGAATCCTGTATGTCTGAATTACAGCCGGCAACTGAATGTTATCGTAAATAGTGTCGCGTATTTCAGCAGTCATCTCTGGTTCAACAATGCTTGGCCTGTATGGCTCAGCTTTTTTGGGTATGGTGCCGAAATATTTTTCAATAAGTGCCTTAGCTTCAGGTAAGGTAATATCTCCTGCAATGGAAAGTGTTGCATTATTCGGCACATAAAAGTCTGAATAGAATTGCTTGTAGTCGGCTTCTTCAGCAGCATCCAGGTGTTCCATATAACCAATCACTGGCCACTTGTAGGGATGTTCCTTAAATGCCCTTTTGAATGATTCTTCAAGGACCGAACCATAAGGCTGGTTGTCAATGCGTTGGCGGCGTTCTTCTTTTACAACCTGGCGTTGGGTTTCAATACCCTTTGCATCCACGCGCGCATGAAGCATGCGCTCAGATTCAAGCCATAATCCAAGAGCCAATTGATTAGAAGGCAGTATCTCGAAATAGAAAGTCCTGTCGTAGGTAGTATTTGCATTCAGTATGCCTCCTGCTCTTTGTACGTATTTGTCGAATTCGCCTCGTTCGATATTGGCAGAGCCTTCAAACAAAAGATGCTCAAAAAAATGCGCAAATCCAGTTCTATCTGGTTTTTCATTCTTCGAACCAACGTGGTACAGTACTGAAACTGCAACAATTGGAGTGGAATGATCCTGATGAAGAATGACATGCAGGCCATTGGGCAAAGTGTATTCTTCAAAAGCAATTTTGTTCATCTGGGCAAAAAGCACGGCACTGCCGGCCAAAAGCCAGGTTAACAAGAGGAATTTGATTTTCATGTTCGGTAACTTTTATTAGAATTATACGCTAAAATGAGAAAAAACAGCTTTGACGAGGTAATTCATCGATTAATATCTGAATATCCATAGACAAAGACTTTCGTCATGTAATATTCTGAAACGACATCCATACGTGGATCTTTTTTAAAGTACTTTGATTTTATTTGTGTCGGTTTCCGTAACTCCATCTTTTTATGAATCATGAAGTTTTTATGCAGCGGTGTTTTGATTTGGCAGAGCTGGGTAGTGGTTTTGTTTCACCTAATCCCAAGGTTGGGGCTGTTTTAGTGCATGATGGCAGGATTATAGGTGAAGGTTGGCATCGCAGGTTTGGACAGGCACATGCCGAGGTCAATGCAGTTGGTGATGTAAAAGCCGAAGACCGGCACCTGATTCCAAAGTCAGCTCTCTATGTGTCATTAGAACCATGCTGTTTTTATGGCAATACTCCTGCGTGTACAGATTTGATTCTTAGTAGCCGGATTCCCCGGGTCGTCATCAGTTGTCTGGATAAAACTCCCGGCGTCAATGGACGGGGAATTGAAATATTGGCAGCAAATGGAGTTGAAGTAATAACAGGTGTACTGGCTGAAAAAGGTGAAGAAATCAGTCGATTCCGAAACACCTTTGTCACCCAAAAGAGACCCTATGTTACATTGAAATTTGCTATTTCACAGGATGGTTTTTTAGGCAGGGTTGGTGAATCTGTTTGGCTCAGCAACGATTACAGCAAACGTTATGTACATAAATTGCGAGCTGAATACGATGCTATTCTCGTTGGTACAAACACAGCCCAATCTGATAATCCGGTTTTGACCAACCGCCTTTGGTTTGGACGATCACCTTTGCGCATTCTGATAGACAGGAACCTTAAGATTCAAGATAATTACAACTTGTATTCCGGCTCTTCAGAGACCATTGTTTTAAATGAGTTAAAGGATGATGTTGTCAATAACTCAATTCGACTGGTACGTATGGGGTTTGGTGACAATTTGGTTGTGCACATGTTGGATTGGCTTTATGAGCAGAGGATTACAAGCCTTATCGTCGAGGGTGGAGCTTTTACCCTTCAAAAGTTTATGGCATCCGGGATGTGGGATGAAGCTCACATAATCTATACTCCCATAAAATTAGTAAATGGAATTGAGGCCCCTGTAATAAAGGGCATACTCATGAATGAACTGAAAATCGGTACAAACACTTTAACGATTCACCGGAATGAAGTTAAACTTCCATTAAAGTGAAAGATTGACTTCATAACTGGATCGCATCTGGTGTTTTGCAGTTGTTATATTTGCAGCGAAACAACTAATTTATGTTCCAATGAAAATTGTGGGAATCATAAGCTCCCTGGTTTTAATTTCCGTTTTGACTTTTTCTTTTCGCACTGAAGACAGGGATGACTTTATGTTACGCTCCGCAGTCAATTGGATGACATGGGAAGAGGCCATCCAAAAATCAAAGATCACCAAAAAGAAATTGCTGGTAGACGTTTATACGGACTGGTGTGGATGGTGTAAAAGAATGGAAGCATCCACTTTTTCTCAAGCTTACCTGGCGAAGTATATTAACTCCAATTTTTACCCGGTAAAATTTAATGCTGAAGCAAAGGAAGACATTGTATTCAACGGGCGTACATTCAAATTTGTAAAGTCAGGGATGAGGGGGTATCATGAACTGGCTGCCGAAATAACCCGCGGGAGGCTAAGTTACCCGACAATAGTTTTTATCGATGAAAATCTGGATGTTATTCAGCCAATACCAGGATATAAGGATGCTGATGAATTTGAAATTATTGTTACCTATTTTGGTCAGAATGAGCATAAAAAGACGCCTTGGGATATGTACAGGCGTTCTTATCAACCAATGAAGAAAGACTGACTTCACCATAAAAACGAGGCCTTGCATGTTCACAAGGCCTTTTTTGATGCTCTTATTTTTTCCTGAATAACTTGCTGAACCGGAATGTTTTGGATTTTACTGTCCAACCAGGAAATGATATCCAAATAGAGAAAGGACCTTCGCTCCATTGGGTCTTCCTGTAATTTGAGAAGTTTGGCCCTCAACTGGATAAAGGCATTTTGGAGTTGTTTTGGATCCGTCCGCAGTTCCCTTCTCAAAAATCTCAGAATTTCTTGTAGAACTACATTCAGGTCATCCATTTTTGCCAGAAAACGATAAACGGACTTGCTGAGGTATTCAAGCAATGTGTAATTTTTCATCTCGAAATGAGACAGTAGCTGCAGTATTCTTGCGTAACACTGAATGTCACTGCGCAATGCCCCTGCACGGTAATTGATGATTTCATTCAGATATCCGACTGCCCTGCCATTGTCGCCGCTTCCGAAGTACAGGGATGCAATCTTGTAATAAAAGACGAGCCTCCGATGGTCGTCAATATGATCTGAATACTCCTTCAACAATTTTTCAAAACGTGGAATCAGTTTTGTTCCTTCACTGAAAGTGCCATCCAGAAAATGCTGGTTGATCAATGCAGTGTACAAATAAACAAATCCCTGCACTTCCGCATCTGTATCAAGGTTTCCGGCGCACGATTTTATAAACTCATCAAGTTCTTTTAAAGTATTTTGGTGTTCGTGATTTTTTTCGGCATAGAACTGTGCTATCAGTAAGCTATTGAGACCCCTGAGATACAGAGCAGGATCCTTCAGTTTCATCTCGGGGAAAATGTGAAAGGTGTCAACCCAACGTTGGGTATGCTGATAATGAGATGAGAAATCTTGCTGAATATAATAGTACCATGAATAAGCCTTGTGGTAATTGATTCTCTCAAAAAATCCAATCTTGTTTACATCCAGCTTAGGTAACATGGACCTGAAAAAGTCTGAAATCACCATCATATCCTTTTCGGTTTTGGCATGTCCGAATTTGATGAAAAAGGAGTAAAGTTTTATAACAAGATTGGAAAGCTGATTGGCAGTGTTGATACTTTGAATCTGCAGTTCGGAGTCTTCCATTAGTTCCTGAGCTCGCGTTTCAATACTTCTGGTGATATGCTGACTCTCAATTTCCTTTTCAAATTCAACTATTTCGAAACGCAACAAAGGCAGATTGGCGTTGGTTGCCAGTTCTTTAGCCCTGTCAAGCAGTTTCAGACTCTGCTGATAATGACCTTTCCCGTAAAGCACCCTTGCAAAGTCAATTTGCTCCCTAATCTCAATGTCAGAGTACTTTGAGCTGTGAATCAGTCGCAGGCTGGTCAGAATTTGGCGGTACAGGTGTCTTTTGAGATTTGAAAGTTGTTGCTTTTTTATTTCTGGTACCTTTTGCAAAATGCCTTCTTCATGATAATCACTTTGCCTGTCGAGTACATTGAATAACTGTATGAATAAAGCTGATTCGTCAATACCTATGCGTTTGCTGTAAAGCTTGAAGGAGCGTTTTTCAGCTTTTGTCAGTGATTTAATCAACCGGAATAAATTGTCTGTCTGCACGCTGGGCATTGTAGCTTGGGCTTTTACAAAAAGTTGATTTTCAGTACAGTGTTGGTTTTTTCGAAAAAACTTGGCGCTGTAATGTCCAAAACATTTGGTTAGTCATCCACTTACACTAAGTCTATTTTCGCAGCAGGAATTACAGATCGCTGTGAGAAGCAATATTACACCTTGTTTGTAAGCTAACCAATAATGACATCCTACAAGCCTAAAACTCTTTTTGAAAAGATATGGGATAAGCACCTGGTTGAGGCCCGGGAAGGCTATCCGGATTTGCTTTATATAGACAGGCAGTTTATCCATGAAGTAACATCACCACAGGCGTTTGATGGACTGAGAAGCCGGAAACTTCCGGTGTTCAGGCCAAATCAGACTACTGCTACTGCCGACCATAACGTGCCTACTATTAACCAGCATCTTCCTATTGCAGAAGAATTATCTCGTCATCAGGTCGCCCTGCTGGAAAAGAACTGCACAGAATTTGGAGTTGAGTTATACGGTTTAGGTCACGATTACCAGGGAATTGTTCATGTTATTGGTCCAGAACTTGGCTTAACACAACCGGGAATGACCATTGTCTGCGGCGATAGCCATACTTCTACACATGGTGCTTTTGGTACAATTGCCTTTGGGATAGGCACCAGCCAGGTAGAGCAGGTGCTTGCCACTCAATGTTTATTGCAATCACGCCCCAAAACTATGCAGATAAACATTGATGGAGAATTGGGCAAGGGGGTTTTTGCTAAAGACATCATCCTTTACATCATTTCTAAAATAAGTGCATCCGGAGGTACGGGATATTTTGTTGAATACACTGGGTCAGCAATCAGGTCATTAAGCATGGAAGCCCGCATGACTATCTGTAATATGAGTATCGAAATGGGAGCTAGGGGTGGATTGATTGCCCCAGACGAAACCACTTTTGAATACATTAAAGTACGGCAGTTTGCCCCCAAAGGCGATGCATGGGAAAAGGCTGTTTCGGATTGGAAAAAGTTGCCTGCTGATGACGGAGCTGCATACGATAAAGTTTATTCTTTCTCCGCTTCTGATATTGAGCCGATGATAACCTACGGAACCAATCCGGGTATGGGGATTGGAGTCAGCCATCCTATTCCTGAAAAATCTCCACATGAAAGCCCGGAAGAACTAAAAAAGGCTCTGGATTATATGGGGCTAAAAGCATCACAGGCACTTTTGGGCCAAAAAATCGATTATGTATTCATCGGAAGTTGTACCAATTCCAGAATAGAAGACTTGAGGCAAGTCGCCGAATTTGTCAAAGGGAAAAAGAAAGCTCATGGCGTGAATGTTTGGATAGTACCCGGTTCAAAAAAGGTGGAAAATCAAGCCCGGAAGGAAGGGCTGCATACCATTTTTGAAAACGCAGGATTTGAACTCCGCCAACCTGGTTGCTCTGCCTGTCTCGGCATGAACGAGGATAAAGTTCCTGCCGGAAAGTATTGCGTTTCCACATCCAACCGGAATTTTGAAGGCAGACAGGGGCCAGGTGCGAGGACTTTCTTAGCCAGTCCATTAACTGCTGCTGCTGCCGCTGTAACTGGCGTGATAACGGATGTGAGGACTTTATTGACTTGAATGATAATTGAATAAGAAGAGATGTCATTGAAAAAGTTTACTTCTACTTGTGTCCCACTGAGGATTGATAACATCGATACCGACCAGATTATCCCTGCCAGGTTTCTAAAAGCAACTTCAAAAGATGGCTTTGGCAAAAACCTTTTCAGGGATTGGAGGTTCCTCCCCGGTGAAGTTCCCAATCCTGACTTTGTGCTGAACGGTTCAAAGTATTTTGGAGATATTCTGGTGGCGGGAAAGAATTTTGGTTGCGGCTCCAGTAGGGAGCATGCAGCATGGGCCCTTGCAGATTATGGATTTAAGGCAATAGTTTCCAGCTTTTTTGCGGACATTTTTAAAAGCAATGCGCTGAATAATAACCTTTTGCCCATTCAGGTGGAAGAGGAATTTCTCAGCCGGATGTTTCAATTGGTGGAAGAAAATCCTAAAACTCCGGCCACCGTGGATCTGGAACAACAAATATTAAAGGTTGGCCTGGAACTCGAGACTAAGTTTGACATCAACCCATACAAAAAGAACTGCCTGATAAATGGTTACGATGACATTGATTACATCTTGTCACGGAAGGCTGAGATTCTCGAATTTGAAACTGGCCGTCAGACTCAACCTATTTGATAAAACCTGATTTACGAATGATTCACGAAAAGAAAATAGCGGTATTACCAGGTGACGGTATAGGCTCAGAAGTTACCCAATGGGGCGTTAAGGTGCTCAGGATGGTAGGCGAGTGTTTTGGTCATATTTTTAAACTGAAGGAAGGGTTTATCGGTCATGCGGCTATTGAAAGGACTGGGCAGGCATTGCCAGATTCCACATTGGAACTTTGTCTGAACTCAGAGGCTGTTTTATTGGGGGCAGTAGGCCATCCTAAATATGATAATGACCTAAGTCTTAAGGTCCGCCCAGAACAAGGACTTCTAAAAATTCGGAAAGAGCTGGGTTTGTTTTCCAATATCAGACCCATTCGAATCTTCTCCGATCTGATGCATTCCTCCAGTCTGAAGCCAGAAATATTGGAAGGAGTGGACATTTTGTTTTTCAGAGAACTCACTGGTGGGATTTATTTTGGGCCTAATGAAAGGAGAGACAATGGAAATACAGCCATTAGTACCATGTTGTACACTAAGGAAGAAGTCCGGAGAATTGCAGTAAAGGCATTTGAAGCGGCACAAACAAGGCGCAAAATTATACACTCTGTTGATAAAGCTAACGTTCTGGAGGCGAGCAGACTATGGCGTGAGGTGGTTAACGAAACCAGTAAGTTTTACCCGGATGTTACCCTTCACCACATGTATGTCGATAATGCCGCCATGCAACTCATCAAGAATCCGAGGCAATTCGATGTGGTAGTCACAGAGAACATGTTCGGCGACATTCTTACTGATGAAGCTTCGCAAATAGCGGGCTCGCTCGGTATGCTTCCCTCAGCTTCTGTTGGAAAAACAATTGGGTTGTACGAGCCCGTTCATGGCTCAGCACCTGATATTGCAGGTAAGGGATTGGCCAATCCATTGGCATCCATCTTATCTGTTGCTTTAATGCTCGATATCAGTTTTGGTTGTAAAAAGGAAAGTGAGGCGGTGATCAACGCTGTTGATAGTGTATTGAAGAAAGGTTATCGCACCTCTGATATTTCCGATGCCGATACCCCGGTGGAAAAGGTTTTGGGGACTGGCGGAATTGGCCTGAAAGTTTTGGAAGAACTTCAGTTGGCGGGTGCTATTGCTTGAACATAAAAGGATTTTACAATACTGGACTTTTAAAAGTGAGATTATGACAAACAAGGTTTTCTTCTTCGATACAACACTCCGTGATGGAGAACAGGTACCCGGTTGTCAATTAGACACACAGGAAAAGGTTGAAATAGCAAAACAGTTGGAAGCCTTGGGTGTGGATGTAATTGAGGCTGGATTTCCTGTGAGTAGTCCGGGCGATTTTGAATCGGTAAGAGCTATTTCCAGAGCTGTAAAGTATCCGGTGATTTGTGGTTTAACAAGAGCAGTAGAAAAGGACATTGAAGTTGCTGCCGAATCGCTGAAGTACGCCAAGAGAAAACGGATTCATACTGGTATTGGCTCCTCTGACTATCACATCAAATACAAATTCAATAGCACCCGCGATGCGGTCTTGGAACGTGGAGTTGCTGCAGTCAAATATGCCAAGAAATTTGTTGAGGACATCGAGTTTTACTGTGAGGATGCCGGCCGGGCTGATTTGGAATTTTTGGGTAGAATGGTGGAAGCCGTAATTGCGGCTGGTGCAACTGTTGTAAACATACCTGACACTACCGGTTACTGCCTGCCAGAGCAATATGGCAGCAGAATAAGGTATTTAATGGAAAATGTTCAGAACATCGATAAGGCAATCCTATCTTGTCATTGTCATAACGACCTGGGAATGGCCACTGCAAACACCATTGCGGGAGTGCTGAATGGGGCTCGTCAGGTGGAAGTTACTATCAATGGTATTGGCGAACGTGCTGGCAATACAAGCCTGGAAGAAGTAGCCATGATTTTGAACACCCACAAGGGCTTGGGTCTTCAATCAAATATAAAAACGCAGAAAATTTACCCACTGAGTTTGCTGGTGTCCAAAATGATGCGCATGCCAATTCAGCCTAATAAGGCAATAGTTGGCAGAAATGCCTTTGCACATTCATCAGGCATTCATCAGGATGGCGTGCTGAAGAACAGAGAGAATTATGAAATCATAGACCCTGAGTTGGTAGGTGTTCCGCAGTCCTCAATAATACTCACGGCACGTAGCGGAAAAGCTGCACTGAATCACCATTTGGTAAGGCTTGGTTACAATATTGACAAAAAGGAATTGGAAAAGGCCTACGAAAAGTTCCTGGAACTGGCTGATTCCCGAAAGGAAATAAACGATGAAGACCTGGTGCGAATCATGGACGGCGATTTGCAGCATGCTGACATTGTACTCAATAGATTACAGGTAACCTGTGGTAAATCTCTTTCACCTACTGCTTCCGTTGAGTTGATTGTCAATGGAGAACTCAAAAGGGCTTCAGAAATTGGAAATGGACCAGTGAATGCTGCTTACCGTGCTGTTGACAGGATCTTGTCCGAGAGAATTGACCTGGAGGAATTCCTCGTTCAGTCTAATATTAACAGAAGTTATGACACTGCCAAAGTGCACGTTCGCATCAACTATCGCAATCGTTCCTACATCGGTTTTGGCGTTGATGTCGATATTGTTACGGCCTCTGTTGAAGCTTATCTCAATGCGATAAATAAAATTGGACTCCATGCCGAACCAGCTAAAAAAATAACTGCCAGTGCAGTAGTGTAAATGCTAATCTCATATTTGGTTTTTGAAAAGCTGGTTCCCAACGGGCCGGCTTTTTTTATGTTTTGTATGACCTAATTTTCTACATTTAGCGTTATATTTTTTCCACTCAAACCCATTGTGTGACTTCCTATTCCTTATACGAGCTGAACTTTTTTATAAAGAATGCTATTGAGCTGAATTTTCCTGAACCCATCTGGGTAAAGTGTGAAATCGCTCAAGTAAAGCTTTCGAGGGGGCACCATTATATCGACCTGGTGCAGAAAGATGAAAAAGGAGACGACATCATTGCCCAAAATTCCGCGGTGATTTGGAGCAATACTTACGCAAAACTTCACAGGAAATTAGGTATGGAACTTCAGGCTTTGTTGAAGGAGGGTATGGAGGTATTGATGTATGCCAAACTCAACTTCCATGAACGTTATGGGATGAAATTATATGTGGAGGATTTTGACACGGCTTATAGCATGGGCAAAATGGAGTTGAAGAAGAGGGAAACGATTCAGCAATTAAAGCAGCTGAATCTATTGGATAAAAACCAGCAGCATTCACTGCCTTCGGTAATCCAGAAAATTGCAGTTATCAGTTCCGAAACGGCTGCCGGTTATCAGGATTTCCTTCAGCAGTTAAAGGAAAATCATTACGGATTTGTCTTTAGAATTGATTTTTTCCAGGCCAGCATGCAGGGCAATCTGGTAGAATCCGAGGTTAGTCATCAAATTTCCAATATCAATAAAAAGGCGACTGAATATGAGGCCATTGTTATCATCAGAGGTGGTGGGGCCAAACTTGACCTTTCTGCTTTTGATGGTTTGGGGTTGTGTATGTCGGTGGCCAATGCTAAGTTGCCCGTACTTACCGGAATTGGCCATGATATGGATGAAACCGTCCTTGATATTGTTGCACATACTTCTTTAAAAACACCCACTGCTGTAGCTGAATTCATTATTCAACATAATTTGCTTTTTGAAACTGAACTTATCAGATTAAGTTTGGAAATTAATACTCAAACCCAAAAGTTACTGAGCAGGGAATCCTTGTCTCTCCAAAGTCTATATAAGGATTTACACCTCCGTGCTTTCAACTTACTGAGCCGTCAGCAGCTTATGCTCGAATACATTGGGAAGGAGGTCAGCCCATTGGCGAAAGCGTTCATTAAAAGTAATTATGTACAGTTGGAAAATTTAGATAAAACCAGCCGATTGTTAAGTCCAGAGACGGCTCTAAAGCGAGGTTTTAGTATTACAACTCAATCGGGGAGGGTAGTACTCGATTCTTCCTCACTTTCTGTGGGTGAGGAAATAGAAACCAGATTTTTCAAAGGTTCCACAACCAGTATCATTAAAAAAACGATCAATGAGTAAGTCCAAAATAACCTATGAAAGTGCCATGAAAGAGCTTCAGGAAATTGTAGAACAACTGCAGGCGGAAGCCATCAGCATGGACAATCTGACTGAAAAAGTTCAGCGTGCTGCTGTACTGGTTCAGTTTTGCAAAGAAAAGCTGAGAAACACAGAACAGGAAATCCAAGGTTTATTTGATGAAAGCAAGAATTGACCTTTTATTTCATCAAAGCAATTCTTTTGCTGTCCAATCCCTTTTCACCTTCTATAGTCAATACGTAGATACCTGGTACTAACTCAGATGTTGGAAGCTCTATTTGAGAATCTCCCTGTTGGAATTGATGCTTATCAAATAAAACAAGAGTTTGGCCAGTCAGCGCTGTCAATTTGACTTTTGCAAAAAACCCTTCATTGGCATTGATTTCCAGTCTTATAGGATTCCCAATCTGAAGAGCAGTAGGGTAAACTTCCCACTTCCAGTTTTTTTCTTGAGAGCTGGTATTATTTAGCACATCGCCTGTCCGGAATAATCTGGTTAAAGAGTATGCCCCACAAGTGGAAAATGAATTGTAACCAACCACTCTCCACCAGTATCCTGTCGAAGGCTTCAGAGTGGTCAGTGTAGTGGAATTTTTATCAGAAATGTATCGTTGAGTGCCGGCTGAGTTAGACACCTCAATCATATAATTATCGGCACCCACTATTGCTTCCCAATGTAATTCCACTTTGTTATATGTGGGCACCAAGGAATTTCCGGATGGCGAAATCAATGCAGGTGCGCTGTTAACAATTGCTGCTTTTGGAGCGATAGAATTTTTCAAATAATCCCGAGTTGGATGGAACAGACTATTGCTTATTGCCATTTTTTGTTCAGCGGTAAATGAATAATTCTTACAACTAAAATGGTAATTCATAAAATTCTGCACATCAGGTTTTAATAACTCATTCAAAGGGTCTTTTGCATTTGCTGAGTATTTACAATCAAGCGAAGGAAATAAATAATCGGCAGGGGTGTCGCAAAATCCGTCACCTGCAGTTTTACAATTATTTCCGTTTGCAAACTCATTAAGTGTCTTACCATCTGGTGCCATTAACCCAACCGGGTTTCCATGAATATTTGGTACCCAGCCACCACTGCTTTCCCAGCCGTGGAATGGATGTGGCAGACTGAAAAAATGTCCAATTTCATGTGTCAGAACTCTGGGGTCATCGGCGAAAGTACTGGAAATCACCACCCAGTCAGCTCCATTTTTACCTGCTGGAGGTTGGTAATATGCTGCAGTCTGGTCAACCATTTCACCAACAATGAAAACATTGATAGCGTCGTATATCATTTGTTTGGAAATAGTTGCTCTTCCTGTATGAGACATAGGGTTTGAATAGACAAGGGAATTGTCAAACTGCTTTACTTCCTTCAGAAAGAACTGGACTTGCTGGTTGGCAAAGTTTGTATTCAGGAAGCAAAGAGCCTTAAGAGGTGTATATTCAGAAACTCTGCCTGACCCATGATTACGGGCTACAAGATGAAATCGAACAGGAATGTAGGTAATGGTATTGCGGTCAAAGACATAATTCTGCATGTCCTGTCGGTTCTGAATCATTTGACGTTTAACTTCGTCAACATCAGTAGTTCCACAAATAAATGCAGGTTGGCCATGCAGTCCGCAGGAAACTAGTATGAGTAACAAAGCAGTTACCCATGGGTTAATTCTTCTCATGGTTTGTTCAAAGCGATTGTTCTAAGTCTGGTTATGTATCGCTCTTTATTTCCGGCGGGTAACAAAGATATAAAAATATCCGTTTCAATGCACTATTCGTGTTTTTGCACACACACGTTAATCAGTATAAGTGCTATTTTTGCCAACGTCAATTAACAGGAGGGTAAGGATAATTCTGATTTTATGGTTTACCTGCTCTCTTTCCACTAACCTTATAAACATTCATCTGATGATAAAAGTAACTGTAATAGGAGCCGGTAATGTCGGTTCCACCTGTGCAAACGTTTTAGCCCACAAAGACCTGGCTAGAGAAATCGTTCTGTTAGATATTTTGGGTGACATGGCAAAGGGTAAAGCATTGGATACCTGGCAACAAGGTCCAATTGAACACTTCAGTACCAAGGTTCGAGGTACCGACAATTACGCTGATACGGCTGGGAGTGATATTGTGGTAATTACTGCTGGTGTTCCCAGAAAACCGGGTATGAGCCGTGATGACCTGATTTCTACCAATGCCAAAATTGTGAATACCTGTGCAGAAAATGCTCTGAACTTTTCGGCCAACCCCATCATGATTGTCGTTTCCAATCCACTTGATGTGATGACCTATGCTGCATGGCAGGGGTCTGGCTTGCCAGAGACCCGGGTTATCGGTATGGCCGGCATCCTGGACACTGCACGTTACAGGACATTTTTAGCAGAAGCATTAAATATCACACCTAAGGATATTCACGCCACCATTCTTGGAGGACACGGTGACACAATGGTACCGCTACCCCGATATACACACGTGGCAGGTATTCCGGTATCTGAATTATTGGATCAGGAGACATTGGATAAGATTGCTCATCGCACCGCAGTTGGAGGTGGAGAACTCGTGCAGTACATGGGAACTTCTGCCTGGTATGCTCCTGGAGCGGCCGCAGCCCAAATGGTTGAAGCGATCCTTCGTGATGAAAAGCGCATTTATCCATGCAGCGTAAAATTGGACGGACAGTATGGACTTCACGATGTTTTCGTGGGTGTACCTGTAAAATTAGGCAAGAAAGGGGTAGAACGGATCATTGAATTGAAACTGAACAAGAAAGAAATGGAAGCTTTACACAAATCTGCAGCCGCAGTGAAAGAAACTATAGAAGTTTATAAGAAGATGAAAATTTAATAGCAGTAATCTTCTTTAAAATATTCAGCCCTGGTTTCACTGAGAGAGATCAGGGCTGTTTAGTAAAAAGGCAAAAGTAAAAAGGCAAAAGGAAATTGGAAATTGGACCCCGAGTGCTCGGGGGAAATTGGAAAATAACCAAGCCCCAGCAACC
>CAYRDX010000024.1:0-59537 GCA_964423205.1 uncultured Saprospiraceae bacterium
TCAGACCCTCACTAACTCTTACGGGGTCGCTTGGAGCGCCCCCGTAATTTGACCCATCTGCGACAAATGAGGATATGACTCGAAGTGAGGGCCTGACTTGAAGTCAGACCCTCACTAACTCTTACGTCGAAGTCAGACACTCACTAACTCTGATGAACCGGCCACTATGCCAAAAGGCCACCTCCTGAGAAGCGGCCTTTCGACCAGATGATATCCTACTTATAAAAATTAATCCGCAAGCACCTTCGTCACCAAATCCGCTGCTTCCTGCAGCAGAATGGCGGAATGAACTTTCAGTCCTGATTCATCGATGATTTTTTTGCCGAGGTCGGCATTGGTGCCCTGAAGTCGGACGATGATAGGCACTTCAACATTGCCGAGGTTGCGGTAGGCATCTACTACTCCCTGTGCCACACGGTCGCAGCGAACGATGCCGCCGAAGATATTGATGAGGATGGCCTTGACGGCCGGGTCTTTCAGAATGATTCGGAAGCCCTTCTCTACCCTTTCCGCATCAGCAGTACCACCGACATCGAGGAAGTTGGCGGGGTCGCCGCCTGACAATTTGATGATGTCCATGGTGGCCATAGCCAAACCAGCGCCGTTCACCATGCAACCAACATTGCCGTCGAGTTTGACATAGTTGAGGTCCCAATTTTTTGCTTCTACTTCGGTTGGGTCTTCTTCGTCTTTGTCGCGCATGGCTTCGAGGTCGGGGTGGCGGAACAGGGAATTGTCATCAAGTACCACCTTGCAGTCAACCGCCACAATCCTGTCGTCAGGAGTTTTCATTGTCGGGTTGATTTCAAAAAGAGAAGCATCGGAACCAACAAAGGCTTTGTACAGGCTGGCTATAAACTTGGTCATATTCTTGAATGCCTGTCCGTTGAGCCCTAAATTGAAGGCAATCTTGCGGGTCTGGAATGGCTGCAGCCCAAGTTCAGCATCGATGTATTCTTTATGGACGAGGTGTGGCGTCTCTTCGGCCACCTTTTCAATGTCCATTCCCCCTTCCGTGGAGTAAATGATGACGTTGCATTTGCGTTCCCGGTCCATCAGAACGGAAACGTAATATTCTTTGCAGGCATTGAAGTCAGGGCGATAGCTGTCTTCAGCTATCAGCACTTTGCTGACCAATTTACCCGGGCCATTGAGGCCACCAGGTGTTTGTGGAGTTTTCAGCATCATACCGAGGATATAACCGGCATGAGTTTTCAGGTCGTCAAGGTTTTTCGCCAACTTAACTCCTCCGCCTTTACCGCGACCACCTGCATGTATCTGTGCTTTGACAACCACCAGGTCAGTGCCAGTATCCTGTCTGATTTTATGCCAGGCATCAACAGCTTCATCCAAAGTTGTTGCAAGGATACCTTCCTGAATGGTAACGCCATATTTTTTCAGCATTTCTTTTCCCTGATATTCGTGGAGATTCATTCTTGTAATTATTTGTTTTCAATAAAAATCAACAGAAGTGGCGAAGGTAAACATTTGACAGGAGAAGGATAATACGACAGCAATTCTCACTTTGAAATAAAGTTAAATTGAATGGGTTATTTGAACGAAAAACTGCCAAACAGAGCTTTGGTTAGTGCGATTTTAAGGTCAACCTTCCTCAAACACTGAGTTGTCAACCGATTTAGAGCCGATTTTGTCTTTTTCGCACCCAAAACAACATAGAAAAAATTCATAGTGAAAATTCCACCACAGATAGGCCAGATTCACACAGATGAAATAAAACTCTGTGAAAATCAGTGTAATCTGTGGTAAATAATTCCACCACAGATAGCCCAGATTCACACAGATTAAATAGAACTCTGTGAAAACCCGTCCCAAATCAATTTAGAAAAAATCCATAGTGAGAATCGCTGATAATACGAAAATCAGATTGTATCCGCATACGCTTCAGAACTGAAAACTGATTCCGAGGCTTGGCATAACAGGTAATTGATTGATTCTGCGGTTTCTGATTCTGTCAAAGTAGAAGATATTTTGCCGATTGTACAAATTGGTTGCTGAAGCAACAACTTCGATTTTTACAAGGTCACCGATACTGATTTCCCGCTTAAGGGAAATATCCAGTCGGTGATAAAATGGCAGCCTCCCCCCATTGCGATTGGAATCCAAAATTATCCCCAGGCTTCCATTTCCAGTAAGCGGATTTTTATCGAGGCCACCTGTAAAATCGAAATCGTTGTAAAATCCCTGAGTTTGAGTAAATGGAAACCCTGAGCCAATATTCCAGCGCATGGATAACTCCCAATCCCTTTTTTCGCCAAGATGCAATGTGCCCAAAAGATTCAGGTTATGTCTCCGGTCAAAAATGGTCGGATAGGTTTGTGTGCCATCATCTCTGTTTACAAAAAGCAAGGAGTATGTGCCCCAAAGAAAGAGGTCATTAGTTGAACAGCGAACAGCAACATCGATGCCTTTTGCATCACCCGTTTCTGTCACAAAATTGGGTTCCGTTGCATTTAGTTTGTTTCGGTTCAACTGTATCAACTGAGTGAAACTTTTGAAATATGGCTCAATATTCAGTTCCAGTTTATCTGATAAGTCAAATTCTGCGCCCAGCACTGCATGAATACTTTTCTGCAGGCGGTGAGCTGCGCCCTTTCCATCTGGCAATAAAACCCGCTCATCTGTGCCAGCCAGGAATCCAACAAAAAGGTTGACTACATCCAGTTCGTTAACACTGCCTATGAGGTTTTGGGAATAATAACCACCTGCCATCTTCAAGCGAACAGCGTCACTAAGCAACCACTTTGCCGCAAACCTTGGTTCAATATTAGTTGACGGCACAGAAGGATAAAACTGAACCCTCAAACCTGGCTCGGCAATGACGCTACCGAACTTCTGTTTGTACTTGAAAAATCCAGCCAGTTCAGTGGTGGCAATGTCCTGACGGATGGTATTGCCTATGAAATTGCGAAAGCGAAAATCAGTATCCAAGCCCGATACCTCAAACCCATATTTCAACTCTGAGCGTAAACCGTAATAGGTGAAATTGAGTTGAACATTATAGGTCTTAATCCCGCTTTTGCGGTCATTATCATCGCTTTCTGACAATGAGGCATCGTAACCCGACCAGGATGCCAAACCGCCTATCACCAAATTTGAATTGGCTGGAATCAGAGTAAAGTTGGTTCCTGCCCCTGAAGCTTTCCAACCAATCTTTGCCACGCCTGCATAATCAACCTGGTCGTTGAAATTAAAACCAAACAGGTTCAATTTACTGCCGTTATCGGTTGCGAAGGAAATCTTGCCGTACAGGTCTGTGAATCGGAACGGCAGATTTTCAACCATTGCACTACCACCGGTATCACTTTGAATGGAATAAAAGGAAGTATCAACTGCGTAGGAATACAGCCATGGGGATGTTTTGTCAATGTAGGAATGCTTGGCGGTGAGTAAAAAAGAGGAACTCCCCCCACCCTGTCCGAATTTCTTAAAAGGTCCTTCGAGTACGGTTTTTGCCTGAAACGGATTGGCAGCCACCATTCCGGTAAGTCTTTTTTTATTGCCTTCACGGGTTTTCAGGTCGACTACAGCCGAAATTCTCCCTCCATATTCAGCATCAAAAGCAGCGGTAAGTACATCCGCCGTTTTTATCGTTTCAGTTTCAAAAACGGAGAAAAATCCAATGCTGTGGAATGGATTGTAAATGGTCATACCGTCCAGCAATATTCGGTTTTGAACAGGTGAACCGCCCCTGATGTATATCTGCCCCCCTTGGTCACCAGTGGATATGATGCCGGGGAGTACAGGCAGGAATTGGGCAAAGTCGGTTTGGCCACCTGCACCGGGTAGTGACTTTATTTGATTGGAAGTAACAGTGATCTTTGAAATCTGAACATCGGAACGGGCTTTTTCTCGGCGAGCAGAAATATCCACCACTGACAGTTGGGTGCTTTTTTCTTTCAGCATCAATAATTCACTGAGAATCACGCCCTCAGTTACCGTAATTTCGACTGAGGCAGAGTCAAAACCTATGTAAGTGGCAAGTAGCAAGTATTTTCCCGCTGGCACATTACCTATGCTGAAAAAGCCATCCTCATCGGTGTTGGTGCCAATGTTAGTCCCACAGAGCACAACTGTTCCAAAAATGATGGGTTCGCCGGTATCTGCATTGTAAAGGGTGCCGCGAATGGTACCACCCTTTTGGGCTGATGTGGCTATAGCAAACGCTAAACACAAGAAAAGAAATAAGAGGATTTGTTTCATGAGGCAATCAGTATTCTGAAACTTCGCCGGCAAATATAACCTTGTGATTGGGTAATAGGTAATTTGAAAGGACGGGCTATAGGTTTTGTCAGACACCGCCATTTTGCAAACAAAAACGATTTGGAGTATAATAAAACCCCGGAAGAAACAAAAGTCCTTCCGGGCAGGGCTGATTGGTTCTGGCTTTTGACTGGTTTTTGATTGGTGATATACGAGTGACGAAATCAGATTTTTGATTTTCCGGGACAAGTACCGGCCGTTTGCGTCCCGAAACATCAAATCCCGATAGCTATCGGGATACGTCTGATATCTTAAATCTGAAATCAAAAAAACCTTATAAAACAGAACCAATCAGCCCTGCCTTCCGGGGTTCATATTTTAAGGGAATAGCACCCTCGCCTATCAATGATGGTGATGGCCACCTGGACCATGCACATGACCATGATCTATTTCAGAAGCTGTTGCTTCTCGTATCGTCTGAATTTTTACCGTAAAATAAAGGTTCTGACCAGCCATTGGATGGTTAAAGTCCAGCAAAACGCCGTCGGGCTGAACCCGCACTACCTTGCCTTGCATCTGGTTGCCATTGTTGTCGGACATTGGAACCAATTTTCCGGGTATAAGATACTCTTCGGCCAATTTGCCTTTTACCATGAAGGATTCTTTGGGCACCAGAACCATAGCGCCTGGGTCATGCTCACCATACGCATCTTTGGCATGAATCCCGAAAGAGCGTTCGTCATCGACTGTAAGTCCTTCCAGGTTGCGTTCAAATTCAGGCAGCATCTGACCAGCACCGTAAAGAAAAGTCAACGGGTCGGAGCCATAATTTTCTTCTACCAAAGACCCATTCAGGTCGTTCTCCTGCAAGCGATAATGCAGGCTAACGACAGTGTTGTTTTTTATTACCATTGTTAATTCTTAAAATGAAAAAGAGAGGCTGAAAGAGAAAAGAGAGAAGGGCAGTCCAAAACTCACTTCTTATTCGAGCATAATTAGACTGAACCAATTTAACTAAATAAAAAGGCAAAATTAAAAAGGCAACCCCAAAGGCAAGGACCTTAGGGCCAAGCAGGCGAGAGTTTTCCAACTGATTTTCAAGTGGGTAAAAAAACAATTTGACAACTTTATTTTTGACTCATTACTAACTAAAGGTTCAAGAGCGGCAAAGGTCTGAAATTGCTGCAATTAACCTATCCAAATCAGCCAGGGTTGTGTAAACATTTGGGGTTATTCTTACACCATTGATGTTTTCCCAAGCAATGGACACCGTGTGTATCTTGTACTTTTCGAACAGGAAATTAGCCACTTCACCTGGATCTTTACCTTGGACCCGCAATAATGCGATGGCACAACCCCATTCGGGTTTAAGAGAAGTACCAATGCTTACTCCTGGCAATTGAAGTGCTTTTTCAGTCCAATACGATTTCAGGAAATGAAGCCTCTTTTGTTTTCGTTCTGCACCAATCATCAAATGAAAGTTAGCGGCTTGGCCGATAGCTTGTTCGATGGCAAAAGAACGTGTTCCGAGATGCTCAAACTTCCGGATATCGTCACTTTCCGGATTACCTGCCGCTAGAAGTGGATACAGTTTCCCGATTTTTTCCTTTTTCACATAAAGCAATCCACTGCCAAAAGGTGCGCAAAGCCATTTATGCAGGCTGGTACCGTAATAATCGCAATGGAGATCAGGAATTTTGTAGTTGAGATGAGCAAAAGTATGTGCGGCATCCACCAGCACTTCTATTCCTCTCTTGTGTGCTTCATCGGCAATAGCCCGTGCCGGCAATATTTGTCCCATCCAGTTGATGATATGCGTGATTTGGACCAACCTGGTCTTAGATGTAAATGCGTTCACAAAAGTGTCAACAATCTTTTTTTCATTCTCGATGGGAAACTCGAAATTCAACCACTTCAATACAATGCCATCCCTGTGTTCACGCTGTTTCCATGCGTTAATCATGTTTGGGTAATCCTGCTTAGTAAGCACCACTTCATCCTCAGCCTTCAGCCTCAATCCAAAAATTACGGTTTCAATGGCTTCCGATGAATTCCGGTTGATAGCAATTTCTTCGGCTGAACAACCTGCAATACCCGCAAGTTTTTCGCGCAAAGGCTCCCTACCCTGGTCCAGGATACGCCACATGTAATAACTTGGTGCTTCATTGCTCAGGCGGTTATAGCGTTCCACAGCTTCCTGCACTACACGGGGTTGTGGACTTACCCCGCCATTGTTCAGATTCAGCACATTTGCTGATACAGTATAAGCCTGCTGAACCAGGTACCAGAAATCTTCATCAGTGGCGGTTTCGTCGGCGGTCTTGAGTGCCTGCATTTCCAAAGCGTGCATAAAATCTTGCCCTTTGGCGGTACTCAAAAAAGGAACCACAGTGGCTGCACCGGCCGTTCCGGCTAATCGGCGGATAAAATTTCTACGGGTTGACATTTTTTTCATTTTTTTGTTCGACAACCAAACATAATAAACTTAGACGATTTTTCCTGAACTGTGAACTATGAACTATGAACTATGAGATATGAACTATGAACTATGAACTGTGAACTATGAACTATGAAAATTTGCGATAAATAATTTTGTGACGACTGTGGACTGGGAGTATTGAACCCCGGATATTTACCGAACGAACAACAAACAACAAACAACAATTGTCACCCTGGAAGGGAACAAACAACAATTGTCACCCTGGAAGGGAACAAACAACAAACAACAAACAACTAGATAACGATGAATTACAAAAGCCTGGAACATTGCCTGTTGGACTTGGAAAAAAACGGAAAACTGGCCAGAATTAAAGATGAGGTTGATCCAAATCTGGAAATGGCGGCTATCCACCGCATGGTTTATGAGAGACAAGGACCTGCATTATTATTTGAAAAAGTGAAAGGAAGCCCATTTAGGGCTGCATCCAATATCTATGGTACCATAGAACGCACTGCCTTCATTTTCAGAGAAACTTTGCCAAAAATCAAAAAAGTTATACAACTGAAAAGTGACCCAACTTTGGCTTTGAAGCATCCTCTGCAGTACATTTCTGCACCGTTTACTGCACTTAAAGCCCTACCAATTAAAACCTGGAGCAGGAAGTCATCTTTTTCATCCACTAGTATCGACAAACTGCCAATGGTGAAATCCTGGCCTATGGATGGTGGAGCCTTCATTACACTACCTCAAGTATTGACCCTGCCTCCGAATGACCGCAATATCATGCATTCCAATATTGGCATGTACCGCATTCAACTCTCCGGTAACGATTATGAATTAAACAGGGAAATTGGGTTGCATTACCAACTCCACAGAGGTATAGGTGTCCATCACCGTCAATACAACGATAGCCAGGAACCTTTCCGCTGTTCCATTTTCGTAGGTGGGCCACCCTCGCATGCCTTTGCTGCCATCATGCCCATGCCCGAAGGTATGAGTGAATTGACTTTTGCCGGTATGTTAGGTGGCAGGCGATTCAGGTATTACTGGAATGATGACTTTGTGATTTCCGGAGATGCCGATTTTGTAATTACGGGAACTATTGAGAAGAATCTGAAAAAACCAGAAGGGCCATTCGGCGACCATTTGGGTTACTATTCATTGACGCACGAGTTTCCGGTTATGAGAGTGGATAAAGTTTACCACCGCAAAAATCCCATTTGGCATTTTACGGTAGTCGGAAGGCCACCTCAAGAGGATTCTTCTTTTGGCTGGCTGATTCACCAACTTGTTGAACCACTCACCGCAAGCGAATTCCCCGGCATTCGCGAAGTACATGCTGTTGATGCAGCTGGAGTGCACCCATTGCTTTTGGCTATTGGTTCGGAGCGTTACATGCCATGGCGGGAGCCAAAACCGGAAGAAATACTTACACAGGCCAATCACCTTCTCGGCAAAGGACAAACTTCCCTTGCCAAGTTTCTGATTATTGCCGATGGTGCAGATTGTCCGGTCAAAGCACATGATATTGGTCCGTTTTTCAGCCATGTGCTTGAGCGTATCGATTTCAAACGGGATTTACATTTCCAGACCAAAACCACTATTGACACGCTGGATTATTCCGGTGAAGGTTGGAATGAAGGAAGTAAGGTAGTGTTAGCCTGTTGCGGCCCCAAAAGGAGAGAATTGAAAACCGAACTTCCCTTAAACTTTAGTCTACCCGTTGGATTCAATGAACCGAAATTTGTACAAAAAGGCATTTTAACCATTTCATCTCCAACTTTCAGCAGCACTGATTCCTACAAAGATGTTCAGAAACTTTCTAATCATCTCGAACGATGGAATAAATACATGGAGCGACATATTCCTTTGATAGTTATGGTGGATGATGCACCGTTCACATCTCTAAACCCTGATAATTTCCTTTGGGTGACTTTCACCCGTGCAAATCCATCCAAAGACATCCATGGCATACAACAATTTACTGAAGACAAACACTGGGGATGCCGAAGTTCATTGATAATTGATGCACGAAAAAAACCTCATCACGCACCGGAATTGATTCCGGATAAGAATGTAGAAAGCAGAGCAGAAAGAATTGTGGATAAGATTTTCAAAAACAAATAAAAAACCTGCCCATTGTGGACAGGTTCGTACCTGTTTAGTTTTTCGCCCTGTAGTGTAGAATAGAAAGAGTAATTCGGGGTAAATCTTTTTTTCGATTAAGAATTGAGTCAAAAATAAAGTTGCCAAATTGTTTTCTTAATCACTTGAAAATCAGTTGGCTCTTGGCGGTTGGCGGTTGGCTATTGGTTCCTGGGGCTTGGTTATTTTCCAATTTCCCCCCGAGCACTCGGGGTCCTTTTGCCTTTTGCCTTTTGCCTATGGAGAAGTCAATTGACCTTCTTCCGCGGTATTTAGATTCTGTGGATTGGCATAAAATTGTTCTCCCCTCAACAACTTAACAAACTTGTCGCGAACAGCAAAATAATCGTCAAGCACTTCGTTTGGCAGTGGTTTTGGCTTTGGCAATTCCAACCTCAGGTGATTTACCTGCTTTCCGTTTTTCCAAAAACGGAAACAAACGTGCGGACCAGTTGCCAACCCCGTGCTACCAACATACCCTATTACCTGACCTTGGGAAACATGCGTACCTCTTCTGATGCCCTTTGCAAAACGAGACATATGAAGATACTGAGTCTGGAATGTCTTATCGTGTTTGATACTGACATAATTGCCATTCCCTCTACCGTAAGCTGCCTCAGTGACAACACCTTCACCAACAGCATAGATGGGTGTGCCATGAGGTGCTGCATAATCGGTACCAAGATGGGGACGAACATATTTTAGAATGGGATGAAACCTGGCTCTGTTAAATCTCGAAGAAATGCGTGTGTATTTCACCGGCGATTTCAGGAAGCCTTTAGCTGTCGGCCTTCCTTCCAGGTCATAGTAACCCTTGTACTCGCCATTTTCAAACCATATAGCGTAGAAATCTTTGTTTTCCCTTTTATAATAAGCAGCATAAACACGGCCGGCACCCACAGATGTTCCTTCGATGCTGTTTTCGTCGTAAACGATTTTAAACTCATCACCTTTCAGAGCATGGCTAAAGTCCACAGACCACTGCAAAGCATCCTCCATTTTAGCAGCAGCATCCAAATTAACACCTTGGCGAATGAGTGCATCCCACAATGAGGATTCAATCACACCAGCCAACGATACCATCTTCGTTTCAACAGGATATAATACCTTGTTGACACACCGGTCACCGGTTAGGTCAAACTTGATGTAATGATAAACGCTGGGTTCAAATATTAAATGACTGGGTTTTTCATCACCCTGCCGGGTCAGTACTGTATAATTCTTTCCCGATATCAAGCCCCGGTTGACGTTAAATACGCCTTCGCTGTTTCGAATCACCTCTTCAATAGATTTTGATTCCAGACCCAATTCTGAAAGCAGCGTACTCAGTGTGTGATTGCTGCGAACCTTATCTTCGTAAACATTAAAAGTGTCTAAGGTGAACCCGTATTTTACATTGGGTTTTGTCAGGGGGAAATGGCCCAACTCAATTACCTCAGACGGCTTGATGGGCAATATAGATGCGGATAAATATCCGTTGTCCTTTCCCGGAAAAAAAACAAGAACTGCAAGTCCAATTGTGGCTGCCAGTCCGTAAAATAGTTTTCGCTTACTCTTTACTAAGCCGGAGCCCTTGTTGTGAAATGGGTGCTCTGAGTCCACGTTATTTCGTTTAGTTGCTTTTGTGTTAATGATTCAGAAATTCATTCGACGGCCAGGATTAATTTCGATTAACTACATACGAAGGCCTAAGTTTCCTCTTTCTCAATTAGATACCAGCAAGACCCTATTGGGAACTCTATGTGTGGTTGGCCTGGGGAAGAAGTTTTTGGATATGGTGAGTAATGTCTTCCTGTTCCCTATAGCTTTTGTCATAGACAGTGGCAAAGATAGACGCCGAATCCAATCCACCCTAATCGATAGTGTTAAAATTTAGGCTCTCCATTACTGCCGATTATCGCAGAGAGGTTTTGAGTTTAGAAAAATCAAGCCCTGATTATTTAACTACCAACCTGATAAACAACTCGTTACCAAGACGAGGCAAGATAGAATCCAAGCACGGCTCCAGTACTTCAATGGTGAAAAAAGGAGAGAAACAATCCACATATTCTGATTTAGTTCCGCCAAATGGTGGGCCTTTTTTGTTGAATTCTGCAGCAAAGAGCACCCCGGTAAGTACTCCTCCTTTGTTCAACAATGAAGCGGACTTTCGTGCATAATCTGTTCTTTGAGATGGCAAAATGGCACAATAAAATGTTTGTTCCAGAATCAGGTTGTATGGTCCTTCGAGTTCGAAAAAATCCTTCACCAACAAATGTGCTTCCGGGAAATCCGGACATTCTCTTCGAAGTAATTTGAAAGAATCGGCAGCCCAATCGCATACATAAACTTCGTGAAATCCCTTCCTGTGCAGGTATATGGCCTCATAAGCAGAGCCCGCCCCGGGTATCAGAACTTTAGTGGCTTTATCCGCCAACCCGTCTATCACACGTGCCAGAGGCGGTGATACATGGCCGATATCCCATGGAATATCGTCGTACTCATAGCGGGAATTCCAGAATTCAGGGTCCAATTTCATAGGTTAACTGACAAAGAGTGCTTCATTCTATTGCACGTAGAGCCGTTGGTTCAGTTTAATAGCGTCCGTTTTTTTCATTCCATTTAACTCCAAAATCCTTTCGGGCGTTGTGCTGTACTTCTGTGCGATACTAAAAAGGGTATCATCCTTCTGAACCACGTGAATTTTCACAGGTTTGAAATAAGTGGCAGCCTCTGCTTCTGCCGGTTTTTCTCCGGCCTTTGAGGTCATTCCAACACTTTCAGCCTGTTTTTGGTTGGTGAGCATTTCCGGACATATACAATCACTGGTATGTAACTTCTGCCCAATAGTCAATGTTTCAGTTGGGCTAAGGCTGTTCATTCTTCGGAATCTTTCCTCTGTATAACCATACAGGTTGGCAAGCATAGGCACAGTTTCTCCTGGTCTGACGACATGCACTGATGGGGCAGAAATCCAGGAGACGTTTGGTGTGCTTGTAAAGTCGCCGGTTGTCGATGGAGTTGAACCAGAAGTAACTGCCGCGGTGTTAGTGGCAGCATTCGGTTGTTTGACAAAAAGTGTCTTGCAGATGCTGATGGCGTCTGCGTCTTCGATTTTGTTCCATGTTCTAATTTGCTCAACAGAAATTCCGTATCGGCGTGCAATACCGTATAAAGTTTCTCCCTTTTGAACGACATGGACTCCTTCAATAGAGGAAGGAGCACAAGGGTCTTTCGCAACTACTGCACTGGTATCTGAAGCAGTGGCAGGTTGTACCAATTCACCATACACGGAAGGCTGCGCCGTTGGTTTGCCTTCGTAGTAATCAGACTGCCGCTTGTCGCAAAACATGGTCAGGTAATCTCTGAAAGCAAAAGCATTGACTGACTTCAAAGATGTAGTATGAGTGGTTTCATCCGAGAAAAAACCTGCACCGCTGATTTTCCTTTTTTCCAGGAAACCCAGGCCGGGAACTACAGTAAAAACCTGATAGCCCGAACTTTGAGCTGCCTCTTTGAATTCGAAGGTAAAGCTCGATGCACATTGTGCCGGAGCTATTCCTTTCAGGTAAACCTCATATCTCGATTCCGGTTTTGCCAGATTTTGACCCGATTCGGGTCTGTCGGTGTAAAGGATGAATTCAGCATCAGGGGATATCACTTCCAGGGTATTCAAAGCATGACCTATGAATCCCGCATGATTGACGGTATTCAACTCGAAAAAGCCAGGCCTCTCTTTGACAAGGATTATTTTAACTGTTCCGTTATTGATGTTTCTAACCAATGCTTTATCAATGAGTAACTCAGAGCAATCGACAAGTTTTTCTTTTAGTTCTTTCACCACTGCATTATGCTCTTTTCCTATGTCGAAAATGGCCATCTGCTGGTTTCCCAGAAAAAAGGAATAAGCAATAAATGGAGTCAATTCATTGCCGCTCACAAATTCCAATCGATTCATGCAATTGGAATTGTTCTTCAGAAAAATAGTCTGAGCATTTATAAAGACAGGGGTCATCACAAGGATGAACAGGAAGGAGGCTGAGCGTATCATGTCCAAAGTTTTTTATCGCAAAAGAATAAATGATTGATTTTGATGGCTTTAACAAAGTAAATAAATTACCCTGTTTTAACAAAACAGCCTAATCTGTATGATGTTCAGGGTTCAAATCCAAATTATTGGTCATGTAAAAATTCAATAGAGCTCAAATGTAACCTTTCAAATGCAGGTTTTATTTTGTCTTTTCAGAAAGCTGCGTATTTCTGGCTCACCATATTTTGGGTCCTGGAAAAAAGAAATTTGGTTTATTAAGTTATTGCATCTACTTTTGCGGCCTTTTGCAAGAGAGGATGTGTTCAAATGCATCCTCGCCTTTTAAACGAATGGTTTGGAAGTATTGATATTAAAGGTGCTTTAAAATGCGCCGATGCGGGTCATACGGCTATCGGGATTTTGGAAACAGTGTTTTCGTCTGCCAGAGTACTCGCCTTTAGAACCGGAATTTTCCGGTTTGTGTGTACTTCACGGATATAAACACTTCAAACCAAGACTATTAATTATTAACCGATAGCTTTAAGTACAAAGCTATTACAAAAGCTTTTTATGAATTCCAGACCTACGTTTGGGGATTTAGGCCTATCCCCTGAACTTCTGAAAAACCTTGAAATTAAAGGATTTAAACAGCCTACCTCCATCCAGGAACTTACCATTCCTCTTTTACTTAATGGCAATAAAGACATCGTAGCCCAGGCTCAAACGGGTACAGGTAAAACAGCTGCATTCAGCTTGCCTCTTCTCGAAAGACTAACACCCGGATTGGGAAAAGTACAGGCTATCATCATGACCCCAACCCGTGAGTTGGCGATGCAGGTTTGCCAGGAACTTGACAGCCTGAAAGGATTCAGAGATTTTGTTACACTCCCTGTATATGGGGGGCAGGGAATGGACACACAGTTGCGCCAGCTAAAAAAAGGAGTTGATATCGTTGTAGCTACTCCCGGACGGGCCATAGATCATATCAATCGCAAAACCCTCAAACTTCAGGAAGTAAAATATGTCGTACTCGATGAAGCAGACGAAATGCTGAATATGGGTTTTGTGGATGATATTGAGTTGATTTTGTCTCATGTGCCGCAAGAAAGAAGAATGCTGCTGTTCTCTGCTACCATGCCCCCTCCCATTTTGAGTCTGGCCAAAAACTTCATGGGTGATTACGATTTGGTAAAAGTGGAATCAGAGCAAAAAACTGTTGCCAATATCGAGCAGGTGTTCTTCGAAATTTACGAGAAGGACAAGCTGAGAGCACTGATGAGACTTCAGGAAACAGAACCTGAATTTTATGCTTTGGTATTTTGCCGTACCCGTGTGGGTTCCGACAGGCTTGCCGACAAACTCAGCAAACTCGGTCTGGACGTAGAAGCGCTGCATGGTGACGTGAGTCAAAGCCAGCGTGAAAGAATCCTGGCTAAATTTAAAGCAGGAAAAGCCACTATCCTGGTAGCAACTGATGTGGCTGCCAGAGGAATCGACATCAACGATTTATCGCACGTTATCAACTTTGACCTTCCCGACAGCCCTGAAGCATACATACACCGGATCGGAAGGACAGGACGTGCAGGGAAAACCGGTAAAGCTATTTCCTTTGTAGCTCCCGGTGAATGGCGCAAGTTGCAGGCTATTGTCAAACACACAAAGGCAAATATTACTAAATCATCATTACCCTCTGGCCAGTCCGTCATAAACATCAAGCGCAAGGCCATGGCTACCACAGTTTTTGAAGCTGCGGGTCATGAAATCCCACAGGAATACCATACCCTTGCACAGGAAATATTGGCTTCATCCAGGCCAAAACAACTGCTTGCAGCGTTGTTACAGTTGCATTTTGGAAGCAAATTGAATGCATCTGCTTTTCCGGAAATTGAAGAGCCGCAAAGATTTGAGGCAAGTTGGAATAGAAAAAACACGTTTTCAAAGCCACACCACCCTGCCAGGAAAATAAACGGTAAAAATGGCCTTCATGCGCCAAAACGCAAGAAGTCAAAGGACAAAAAAAGGAAAGGGGCTTTTGCACCGTCCTTTTAGCCAATTGGTTGTGTAGCATAAAATAAATCATCCCGGATTTTCACTTTGTCCTTTTTACCGAAATCGGATAAGTAATGAGTCAAAAATAAAGTTGCCAAATTGTTTTCTTAACCATTTGAAAATCAGTTGAAATACTTTTGCCTTTTGCCTTTTTACTTTTGCCTTTTTACTAAGTGAAAATTCGGGATGAATTGTTTTACCTCTTACCTACCGAAGTATCGTAATATCTCCCCTGATGATATTACCCGCCGCGAGGTTGAGTCTCAATATATAATAGTAGGTACCGTGTGGCAGCTCCAGTCCTGCATTATTGGTTCCTTTCCAATCGTTGAAATAGGGCTTGGCTTTATAAACGATGTCACCCCATCTGTTAAAGATGATTAATTCATTGTCCGGAAATGCTGCCGGTGTATTTTTCACCAGTACATCAAAGACAAGCTCATCATTTAAACCATCACCATTAGGTGTGATAGCATTAGGTGCATCGTTGCAGTTTGACAATGGATCGGGTTCCAAAACGATCTCAACCACAGCAGTGTCACACATCAAAGCGCAATTTTCACTGCATACCTGATAAGGTATGAGCAAAGTACCTGACTGGCATTTTTCCTTTGTCAATGTGATAGCACCATTGGCAGTGGATGTTAAGGTACCGTACTGGGGTTGGTTTAATACCTTAAAGTAAACCGACTGATTGAACAACTGGTCGTTTTGGAACACATTGAGTGTAATCTGATTACCCTGCCCTGTTTTCAAAACAGTTTTATCATCTGAAGCATCGGGGCGCCTCCGGTTCACCAAAACGCTTACCGTATCAACTGAATAGGAGATGCATTTCCCAATGGTCAGAGTCCATAAAAATTTATTGATACCCCAATCCAGATTTCTGGCGGCAGAAACCGCCATTACCGGTCTCTCGATAAATGCATTTCCAGTGGTGGCCCAAGACCCGGTTGTTCCCGGGGGCAAGTTGCCAACAAGTGTAGCGTCTTTAAAACAAGCATCGTAATCCACCTGGGCTTTTGCAGGTGGAGTTTCCGGCTTTCGCGTTACTACCATCGAGTCCGTTGCGGAGCAACCCGTTCCACTATCAGCAATGGTCAAAAAGTATTTGCCAATGTTGGGAACGGTGACAGAAAGGCCGTTGCCAATAATTTTACCGGCGGAATCTTTCCATAAATAGGAAATCCCCGGTCCCGTTGCGCCAATTCCAGTAACCCTCAGTGTGTCCACTGTACAGCCTACAGTTCTGTCAGGGCCAGCATCTGTCAGCGGAAGTTGTTTCCTATCCAACACAACAGCAGTATCGAGAGAACCGCATCCATTGGCTGAGTTTACCACATTAAGCTGATAAACACCCGCCGGAACAGTTATATCCACCTTGTTTTTCTGGTCTGCAGAAACGGAACCACTAAGAGCTGTCCAGGTCAATATTGTATTATTCAAGCTCGAGCCTTTGGCACTCAGGTTACCAATCAACTTGATACAGGTAATGCTGTCGTCAGCTCCTGCATTGGCAATAGGTTTGGCATCATCCTGAGTCACTCTTACGAGGTCAGTTTTTGAGCAACCATTAGTATTGGAAGTTACGGTCAGGTAATAGGTTCCAGCTTTGGATACCGTGGGTTTAAGGATTGCGGGATCAGAAATCGGCAAATTTGCAGGTACCGAAACCCAACTGATAGTAGCTTGTGACACATCAGAGGTGCCCTGAAGTATAACAGATGTGCGGGTACAGGTCAGTGTGGTATCAGAACCCGCATCTATATTTGGTGGAGTCTTGTCATTAGTAACTACAACAGTGTCTCTGTTCACACAGCCAGTCATGACGTTAAACACCGTCATAATATACTGTCCTGAGCAGGAAATCTCAGGTTTCAGGGAATTGCCATTTTTTATGCAAAGCCCCAGAGGACCTGACCATTGAATGGTCAAACCAGTCTGGTCAGCATCAGTTATACCATTCAGGAAAATACTCGCAGGGCTGCAACCGATTACTCTGTCTGGTCCGGCATTAGCTATTGGTTTGGTAGTCTTGTTTTCTACAAGAGCATTGACAGATTTTGTACAACCATTTTGAGCATTGGTGACAATCAGAGTGTAATTTCCAGGAGTTGACACCTTAAAGTTAGCGGCTGTCGAAATGGTGGTTCCTGCCTGATTCTTCCATTGATAACTGATACCAACACCCGAAGAAGACCCTGCGCTGCTCAACTCAGCATCAGTAACATTGCAGGTGATTGCCCTGCTTGCAGTAGCAACAGCCAGTGGTGTATCGATATTCTGTGTCACCGTGACGGGAGCCGAAGATTTACATCCGTTTGCACGGTTTTCCACTGAAAGTGAGTACAATCCACCCTGGTTCACTACGGGTTTAAGTGTACCCTGACCACTGACGATTCCAGCTGAAGGTGTCCAGGTAATATTGAAGTTACCAGGACTGCTGATGCTGCCATCCAGAATAACTGTAGGGATACTGCAATTCAGCAATTTGGCAGTACCCGCAGAAATTATCGGCTTCAAAGTATCGCCCGCAATAAAAACTGTATCTCTGGCAAAACAACCATTGAAAGTGTCGCTTACCACAAGCTGATATTTTCCCTGAGAGCAGGCCTTGGAATTTATAAGGTCGGAATTATCACAAACCGAACCTCCATCAATAGCAGTCCACTTATAGGTAAATCTGCTTCCTGAACTTGAGCCAGACCCGTTTAATGTCGCAAAAGATTCCGTACACGATATCCCGCTGTCTAATCCAGCATTGGCCACAGGAACAGTTTTATCCAGGCTAACTAAAACACTATCAGTAGAGGCACAGCCTGAAGAAGGATTCGTCAGTTTTAAATGATACCAACCCGCTTTGATTGCTTTTGCTTTATGTGAGTTTTCTGTTCCGGCAACCAATTGTCCACCCGACCCTGGCGTCCATTTCACAGTAAAGCTGAGGCCGGAACTGCTGGCACTACCATCGAGTGTCACGGTATCCTTCAAGCAGGTCAGGAATTGATTGGGGCCTGCTTCCACATAGGGCACCTCAGGATTAATAAGACAAACCGTATCCCGGGTGAAGCAACCCGTAGAAATATTGGTTACTGTAAGCTCATAACATAAGCCACCTATGACTGTTGGCCTCAAAGTATTTTCGTTTTCAATGACCAGCCCTCCTCCTGTAATCGATTTCCATGAATAGGTAAAATTAGGTCCTTGTGTCGATCTGGTACCATTGAGCACTATGGTCAAGCTTCCACACTGTCGAGCGGTGTCTGGTCCGGCATTGGCAACCGGAGCAATGAGGGAATACTTTACTTCAAATTCTTTGGTGAGTGTCAATCCCGGGTTAAATTTATCCGACACAGTCACTGCATAATTGCCAACACCCAGATTTGCCTGACTTCCTACACCCTGTACCACGTTGGGCCCTGTCCAGGTATAATCATAGGTTCCGGAGCCACCATTCACGCTTAGGCCAATACTTCCATTTTTCACGGTCGGGCAATCAATTTCAGTGACAACTGAGTTTACCAGGTTTAGGTTACCACTTATACAGATGGAGCCGTTGTTAGGGGTTAATCCAAGGTTAGATCCGCCGGTAGGTGCAGAAGTAACTTCGATATTTGTTGGAAAATTGGTTATAGAGACAGGGCTGCACTTTTCCGGAGGCCCAGTCAGGTCAAAACAAAGCTTGAAAATACTGGAGCCATTGGGAACAGAAGTGCCTGTAATAATGCTGGCTGACTTCCAGTCAATAATTAATTGGCCATTGGCAACCATTGCACTATCTGCCTTGAAAGAAGTTGAATCAAAATCCGGCAATACTCCGGTTCGCGTAATGCCGGAAAACTTCATCACGTTGGGATTCCAGTTGATGGAATATTTTAGTCTGGTGAGTTGTTTAAAATTGGTCACTTTGGCGTCGAGGCAGACTCTGGTGTTGGACGAAGAAATGACTTGATCGAATCCGGTTGAAAAAGCAAGCGGGTTCAGGGTACAGACATTGCCCGATTGTCCTATCAGTCCCACATTTGTTCCTCCGGAAGTTGCCGTAACGATGTTGACAGAATAAGGTGTTGTTCCAAAACTTAACTCTGAACATTCCCCCGGATCACCGATAACTTTGAAACATGCCTTATACAATGTGGTTCCATTAGGCTTGCTTATTCCGACACCATTTTGCCAGGAAACCCCAATGTTTCCAATATGGGAAAGACTGGAATTGAAATTTGCTGAAGAGAGATTTACAAGATCAAAGTCTTTCATGTACAGGTATGCCAAGACGGTTGGTTCCCATGAAAGGGAGTATTCCATTCTCGTAATTTGGTTGAAGTCATACGTAGCCGCAGAAAGACAAACCGTATCACCAGGGTTGGCCGCGATAGATGATGCAGACATAGATAGGCCCGGCAAATCACATAAAGTAACCACACCATTATTGTTGTTGATTCCGACATTGTCATTTACTGCAAACTTCTTTACCAGAATTGGATTCACTACGGAAATAGTGGCATTGCTTCCACTTGGCCCAACTGCTTTAAAATGTAATCGCATCAATATCCTATCGTTAGGGAGGTTACAACCCAGTCCAAAACTTTTCCAGTTTACTGTGATGATACCATTTCCAGATTGGTTAGAATTAACTGTCACTGCATTTTCAAAACTAAAGCAGGGATTACCACCGCCAGGAAAAGTAACTCTAGGTGTAATCATCTGAATGATGCCGGGATTCCACTCCAGCGTAAACTGAAGTTCTACAATATTTGAGAAGTCTTTTGCTTTTATGTCGACAGTAAAATTCTCACCAGGACACACATTTTTATTCTCCAGATTCAATGTAATTCCGTTGGGGTTATTGCATTTTACAGAAACCTTCCCTTTCTGTTGCAATAGCCCGATGTGAGTGCCGATCGATGAACTTCCTGAAGTTTCGTTATACACTTCTACCGGGCTCAGAGGCTGCGCTTCTATTTTAACATCCGAACTTTGCCCACAATTTCCGATCACTTTGAAACAAACCTGAAAAATTCGCGTGCCTTTTGGCAGGGTCACTGTTTTATTGACCTGAAACCAGGAAACATTCAAAATGCCAGATGACGTTTTTGCTGTACCAAAATTATCTTTTGCTGTGAAATCGGGCAGAGCAAAAGTGGTAATATTCTGAAACTGCAGGATGGAACTATCCCATTTCATGGGAAACTGAAAAGCGACTATTTTATTGAAATCTTCCACCTTGAAGTCAAGGCAAACTATGTCGTTTTTGAAGCCGTCAGCGTTAGAAATATTGACTTTTAAAGGGGGAGTCTCTATGGAAATGAATCCTTTATCCATGAGCATCCCGATGTTGATACAATTTGCGTTCAGTCTGGTCACATAGTTCTGAAAAGGTATGTCGGGGATTTCGATATAGGTGTGATTTCCATAAATACCAATGGCTTTAAAGCAAATCTGAAAGACGTCCGTTTCATCGTCCACTGTTACCGCAGTTCTGGCGGTACGGCAATCGAGACCATTGTTCCAGTCTATTTTAATTTTCCCTTGCGCGGCCTGGGAAATGTCAATATCAGACATGTCCAGCATAGGAATGGCTGGATTCAGATTTTGTATCCTTACGAATTGAAGAACACCCTGGTCCCATTGGATAGGGAAGCGTGAGCTTAAAATATCAGTGAAATCATCCACTCTCAGAGTGATACAAATCTCCTGGTTTTGCTGTGCCACCTGAGTTGCAGGATGAAAGTAGAATGTGGGTTGTGCCAGGGAAGCACTAAGACTGACAATTAGGGTAAAGCAAATGAATAAGAGAATTCTCTGCATGTGTAATTGATTTTGGGACATTTAGTGTCACCACCCGCAGCCGCTCTTTTTGAACCGGCCCAGGCTTGTATTCGGTTTTATCTTTCCAAAGAATAAGACAGGTTCACTTCATGAGACCCGCCAGTAAATGGTCCAAAACTGCTGAATGAGTAGTCATAACTGTATCCAATTTTCAATGTATTATCAAACCCAATGTTGTCGCCAATCACGAATCCCGTTTCAATATGAAAAGTCTTCGAACTGGCTCCACCTACTCCAATCCAGAAATTCTGTGGCATTTGGTAGCGAAGGTTAACATCGATATTAACAGGAGCGTTTGGAGTGTATTTCACCCAAACTGAGGGTTCCAGATAACTGTCATTTCTGAAAAACTTATACATACCCAGGACAGCGTAAAAGTGCTGGGTACGGCGGGTGTAAAAATCTCCATTTTCATTTTTGAAAGCGAGGTCAAGCCCCATTACCTGAGGAATAGAGACGCCACCATAAATATAATCATTCCTGAAAGGGCCACTTTCCAGCATTTTGTAAGCAAAAACACCGAATCCCACGTCAGGGTACAAACGGCGCTGATCATCGGCAGCCGCGATATCGTTTTCCTGTACAAGCCTTAAATCAGATGTATTGACCCTGTACTGAACAGCGCCAAAAGATAATCCGGCTGAAATGCCTCCATAATAGGGGTCACCGGAAATCAAAACCGCTGCCCTTCCGTACAATCCGGTAAATCCGGTCGGGCCGGTTTGGTCATTCATGACATAGCCACCTGCAATGAAATTGGCTGTACTACCTGAGTTATTCATGAAGTCAGCCCGGATGGTTGCGGTAGTGGGGGCATTTTCAAATCCCGCCCATTGCGCCCGGTATGATGCCCCAAACGACAGGTTATGCTCATTGGAAAAATACATGTTACCAATGGCAGCGGGGTTGATGATGGTCTGATGTTCGCGGTATTGTGTAAACAGGGAAAGCTGTTGGGCGAATAACTGGGAGGTTATACCTATAAGAATTACAGGCAGAAGAAAATGTAATCTGTTCATGGGACTAGTAGTTTTGGTCGGTTCAAAGGTACAAATAAAAACTCTGACCAAAGTTGTTCTCGCTGTCATGAAATAAATGAAATTGAAATTAAAGGAGTATTCCCGCATGGCTGACAAAACCCCAATTATTTTACTCCAGTCTGCGAAAACATGTTACGTTTTTTAATGTGCTATCATTATGCCAAACCAACCATTTAACACGAAAAGAGAAGTGATTCTGCAATTTGAAAAAATTTCTGAAACATGTGTTCCTCAAGAGGAGATTGATTTTTCTAACTTTGCTAAGGTACCATTCACACTTTCCAATGTAAATCCATGCTAACAGCAATTTCCCCTATTGATGGCAGATACGCCGGTAAGACCAAAATATTATCTGACTACTTTTCGGAATTCGCTTTTATTCGATACCGGGTAATTGTTGAAATCGAATACTTCAAAGCGCTTTGCAGCATTCCGCTTACCCCATTGGCGGATGTGAATCAAAAAACGCTGAAGCAACTACAATCCATTGTCGATGACCTGGATCCTTCACGGGCTGAACAAATAAAGGAAATTGAAAAGACTACCAATCACGATGTGAAAGCGGTAGAGTACTACCTCAAAGAGCAATTTGACCATTTGGGGCTGTCTAAGTTCAGAGAATTCATACACTTTGGGCTTACCTCTCAGGACATCAACAATACTGCTTTTCCGATGATGATCAGAGATGCACTTA
This sequence comes from uncultured Saprospiraceae bacterium, assembly GCA_964423205.1. GTDB lineage: Bacteria > Bacteroidota > Bacteroidia > Chitinophagales > Saprospiraceae > UBA6168. Next base: position 22,428 of record CAYRDX010000024.1, read on the forward strand.
AAAACGCCATCATACCTGAATGTGTCAAAGTAAGGACTGTATTAAAAGAATTTGCGGAAGAATGGAGAGATGTTCCCATGCTGGCAAGAACTCATGGGCAACCGGCCTCTCCTACCCTGCTTGGAAAAGAAATGATGGTTTATGTAGAAAGGCTGGATGAGCAGATAAGCCAGTTAAAGGAAGTACCCATCAAAGTGAAATTTGGCGGCGCCACCGGAAATTTAAATGCCCATTATGTGGCCTATCCTGATATTAATTGGCATTACTTCGCTTCAGAATTCACTCTCAATAAACTTGGATTGGAAAGAGGCAGGTTCACTACTCAAATTGAGCACTATGACAACCTCGCCGCTATTTTTCATGCTTGCTGCAGAATAAATACCATTCTGCTCGATCTATGCCGCGATTTCTGGAGCTACATTTCCATGGACTATTTTAAACAGAAAATCCGAAAAGGAGAAGTTGGTTCAAGTGCTATGCCGCACAAGGTCAATCCGATTGATTTCGAAAATGCAGAAGGGAACATCGGCCTTGCCAATGCAATCTTCCAACACCTTGCTGAAAAACTTCCGGTCTCCAGGTTGCAGCGCGACCTTTCCGACTCAACTGCCCTCAGAAATGTAGGTGTTCCATTCGGGCATACGCTGATAGCACTCCAGTCTATTCTGAAAGGACTCAGTAAACTGATCTTAAATGAAAATAAACTGAATCAGGACCTTGATGACAATTGGATGGTATTGGCTGAGGCCATTCAAACTATCTTGCGAAGAGAAGGCTATGACAAGCCTTACGAGAGCCTGCTTGACTTGACACGGGGGGCTGACAAAGTTGACAGGGATATTTTACATGCCTTCATTGATACTCTTGATATTAATCCATCAGTGAAACAGGAGTTGAAAATGCTTGCTCCGCACAATTACACAGGCAGATTCTGATAATTGAAAAGTAAGTTTCCTCACTTCTTACAGTGATTTTACTTTTCAGGGAACACATTCAGAATTGTTTACTTTCGTGAAACTTTGAACTGCAAGATTCAACGACATCAAATCAACACATAAACCATGAATAAAAGGGCCCGTATCATCAACGTAAAACCTGAAACAAACAACAGTGATTTTTTCATTAAAAGAGTAAAAGGAGGCATAGTCACCGTCCAGGCCAACATCTTTGCTGATGGTGAGGATAAAGTACAGGCCATTATCTGCTATAAATACACACACCAGGACAAATGGACTGAAGTCGGAATGGAGGAATTGGAACCAGATTTTTGGGCTGGACAGTTTAAAGTGGATAATGAAGGAATATGCCAATACAAAATACTGGCCTGGCTGGGCCAACGGAAAGATTTGGCAACGGAATACCTGCCTGCCTCTTCCATCAAAGTAGGAAGAAGCAAGGAAATGTTCAGCACCTGGTATGAAATGTTCCCTCGTTCTGCCAGCCCCGACAGCGGGCGGTCCGGCACATTACAAGATTGTATAAACTTGTTACCAAGAATAGCCGGAATGGGATTCGACACACTGTTGTTTCCTCCCATTTTCCCCATTGGAAAAAGCAACAGAAAAGGAAAGAACAATGCAATACCTGCCGGGGAGAAAGATCCTGGCTCACCTTGGTCAGTAGGCTCGGAAGCAGGTGGCCATAAAACCATTCACCCTGAATTGGGAACTTTTGATGATTTGGATGAACTCCTGAAAAAAGCCCGGCAGACAGGCCTCGAAATCGCAATGGACCTTGGACTGCGGTGTTCTCTGGACCATCCCTACATCAAAGAACATCCGGAATGGTTTCATCACGATGAAAAAGGAATAGCCATTCCGGAAGAAAATCCACCTGTAAATTATCAGGACATTATCAATTTCAACTTTGATTGTAAGGATTGGGAAAAACTTCGGACTGAACTGAAAAGCATTGTAGAATTCTGGATTGGAAAGGGGGTCAGGATTTTCTTTTCAAACTCTACTCACAAAAAACCTTTTGCGTTCTGGAATTGGCTCATTAATGAAATCCAGAAAAAACACTCTGATGTCATTTTCGTCACCGGTTCATTTTCCAGGCCTCTTGTCATGCACGAGTTGGCAAAATCAGGATTTAGCCAGTCCCTTACTCCATTCGTGTGGAAGACCAGTTCACATGAAATCATGTCCTTTATGAAGTATCTGGTGGAGACAGATTCGAGGGAATACCTGCGTCCTAATTTCTTTACAAACACTCCAGATGTGCTGCCGGCTTATCTGATGGGAGCTGGAGAATCAGCTTTTATGATCAGGTATGCACTGGCAGCCACCCTTTCTTCAAACTGTGGCATTTATGGCCCTGTGTTCGAACTGATGGAAAACGGGATTAATCCTGAAGGCAAAGAAGAATACCTCAATTCGGAGAAATATGAAATCAAGCATTATGACTGGAATCATGAGAACAGAATGATGCAGTTCATAACGCAGATGAATCGAATCCGAAAAGAACAACCCAGCCTGCAAAGAACCTTCAATATTTCATTCACCAAAACTGATAATGAGCAGTTGTTGAGTTATATAAAACTGACCAACGACAACCGCAATCTGATTTGGTGCGTCGTAAACCTTGACCCCGTCAATAAACAATCGGGCTATGTGGAAGTACCAAAAGAACTTCTGGAAATCAAAGGCCGTTGGCTAAACCTTAAAGTGACTGAACTACTTACAGGCGAGGTTTATCATTGGTTCAACGACTGGAATTACGTTGAGCTAAAACCCAGCTTATCACCCATACATATCCTCAAGGTTGAATTGTAACCAGGAGGAGAGTACTCATCGGAAAAACAATTTCGCTTGACAGCACTTTTTTCCAGTGTGTGTGAACGTTCTGGTCAGGCGGTTTTTGCTTTTTTGGCAATTTGCTCTGCCTCTTCAGGCCTCAAAGAAGTAGATTTCTCGTGCTTCCAGTTGAGAATTTTATAGAAGTCGTACTCTTCGGGATTCTTGAGAAAAGCTTTTGCTTTGGTATAGTCGTTTTCGTTGAGCACGTGTAAATCGCTCAATACCAAACGGGAAAACTCTGTATCGATGTTAACAAGGCGAGGGGGTATTTTGCCTGTCTCATCTTCAATATCTTTCAGGAAAATCGGCACAATCTGGGCCATACGGGTTGTGGATACAATGCATCCCTTTAAGCCATGGTCATACAATTTTTTCACACCCATTCCAAGAACAGTACAAAGCGTCAAATCAAAAGCAACAGGGCGGCAGCAACGCAGTTCATAACCCATTTCCACAGGACGACTTTTGATGTTGATGTCCAGTTCCTTGAGCTTCAATTGAAGAAGTACGTTGATAATGTGCGCTTTGCTGACGTTACCCAATTCAGGGTGACCGTGTGCATCGTATGTAAACTGAATACCACAAGATTTTATGTCCTCGTCGTCGAGTATATGAAATACGCCTTCGCTGACTATTGCCACACCATGGTCTATCTTATTGATTTTCCTTTTCACCATGGAGGAAATAATCAGGTTCACTATCTTATCCAGCGTAATTTTCGTTTTGTTAAACATTTCCGGTATGATGATAACCGGGAAATGGCAACTGGCACCAATTTCAAAAGCCAGGTGACCAGCTGAACGCCCCATAGATGAAATGACAAACCATGTGCGGCTTGTTCTTGAATCCTCATAAATGGTATTGCCAATACGTACCCCTTCATCCTTGGCAGAGTTGAAGCCGAAAGTCGGCATCATATCCGGAAGCGGAATATCGTTGTCAATGGTTTTGGGGACGTGGATATTCTGAATCTTAATGTTTTGCTCTTCGAGATATTTAGTGAGCCTGTTGCTGGAAGAAGCCGTATCATCTCCACCTATTGTAACCAACAAAACGATGTTATTCTCTTTGAAAAAGTCTGTGGAAAACTCTGTGTCCTTCGGTTTATGCCGACTCATTGTTAGCGTAGAACCACCTCTCGGGAAAATCCTGTCAGCATATTCGAAGTCGATATTGACCACTTCTGCCTTTCCATTAAACAGATTCTTATAACCTTCATGTACACCAAGCACTCGATACCCATCCTTAAGGAAAACTTTAGCTATGGTGCTGATTACGGTATTGATGCCGGGTGCAGGCCCTCCCGCACAAAGAATTGCAATCGTCTTTTTCATGTTCAAAAATTTGTTGGCTTTGTTGGCAGGCTTTTTTTGGTAAGGCGGCTGCAAAGTAAATAAAGATTGAGAATAAAATTCAAGCCCAATTTGGCAAACGAAAAAAATCATAACTTGCCTCCCTTCCTGACCAATTAATATTCTTCTCAATTACTATTCAACCATAAACTCTGTATGAAAATCACAACAACAATTACAGCAATTTTCCTGCTATTTTCCTGTTTTTTATTGGAAACTGCAGCCCAGACTAAAGTTGATGTTGATAAATTGTCAAAGCAGTTAGAATCAAAAGTCATCGAATGGAGGAGACATTTCCACCAGTATCCTGAATTGGGAAACCGCGAATTCAAAACTGCAGAAAAAGTGGCCAACCACCTGAAAGGACTTGGCCTTGAAGTAAGAACTAACATTGCCTACACCGGAGTCATCGGCATTCTAAAAGGTGGCAAGCCCGGACCTGTTGTTGCCCTACGTGCCGATATGGATGCGCTTCCTGTGACAGAAAGGGTTCCACTACCATTTGCCTCCAAAGAAAAAACCACTTACCTGGGGCAGGAAGTAGGTGTGATGCATGCCTGCGGGCACGACGGGCATACCGCTATCTTAATGGGTGTTGCGGAGTTGCTTACAGGAATCAAAAAAGACCTGAAGGGTACAGTCGTTTTTATCTTCCAACCTGCTGAAGAAGGGGCACCTCCGGGTGAAGAAGGGGGAGCTGAACTAATGCTCAAACAGGGCATTTTCGACAATCCGAAACCAGAAGTTGTTTTCGGATTACACCTTAGTTCTGACCTCGATGTAGGTAAACTCCGTTACAAGCCAGGTAGTTTGATGGCTGCTGCCGATCAGTTTTCCATTAAAGTCCATGGAAAGCAGTCCCACGGTTCACAGCCCTGGAGAAGTGTTGACCCCATCGTAGTGTCTGCTCAGATTATTATGGGATTACAAACCATCGTTAGCCGGCAGGTTGAACTTACCAAAGAAGCAGCCGTAATCTCCGTTGGTAAATTTACAAGCGGTGTAAGGAACAACATCGTCCCCGAAACTGCGGAAATGATCGGCACCATTAGAACCCTCGATACGGTTATGCAAAAAGACATACATGAACGCATCAGAAGAACTGCGATTTCTATTGCAGAAAGCGCAGGTGCAGTAGCGGAAGTAAACATACAGGTTGGGTATCCTGTAACCTATAACAATCCTGAACTCACCGCCAAAATGCTTCCAACCCTCTTCAAGGCAGCAGGGGAAGATAATGTCATCGTGAGTCGCCCGATTACCGGAGCAGAAGACTTTTCCTTCTATGCCTTAAAAGTTCCGGGATTGTTCTTTTTCCTCGGCGGAAAACCATTAGATGTTCATCCCATGGATGCCGCACCTCACCACACACCCGATTTCTACATCGACGAGAGTGGATTTGTAACCGGAATTAAAGCCTTGACACAGTTGACTCTGGATTACATGGATTCGAAGTCGAAGTGAGGAGACTGACAAGGCATTTAAAAAAGGGTTGGCACTACTTTGTACCAACCCTTTTTTAGTAATTGATAAACACCAACTGCTATCTGAACGGTATAAAAACCGGCAGCCTTGCCTGCACACCTTCCGCGTTTTTGATCTCCATCAATTGTTTGTACAGTGGGTAGTATTGTCCCAATTCCCGCTTTACCAGGCGGGTTTCAAGGCCGTTATCCTCACTCTGTCCGGTGAGTTTTTCAATTAAATCCTGAATAGGTTCCTTTTGAACGGGATATTCGTAAAGTCTGTATTTTTCAATACCGGCAAGTTCTGCAGCGAGTTTCAGCGCTTTGTCCGCATCACCCAGTTCATCAACGAGGCCCAGCTCTTTGGCTTTGACTCCTGTCCAAATTCTCCCCTGTGCAATTGCATGAACTTGATCGCGTGTCATGTTGCGACCATCTGCCACACGCTGCAGGAATTTTTCATAAATGTCCATCGTCATCTGAGTCATGTATTTTTCTTCTTCAGGCGCTAAATCCATAAATGGATTCATGCCAACCGAAAATCTGGAAGTCTTAACCGTATCGAAATCAATACCCAGCTTTTCTCCGAATAATTCTCCGGCATTCGGTATCATACTGAACACTCCAATCGACCCTGTGAGAGTAGTTGGGGAGGCCACAATCTTGTCGGCCATACAGGAGATGTAATAACCTCCTGAAGCAGCATAATCACCCATAGAAACCACCACTTTGATTCCGTTTTCCTTAGCCAGATTCAATTCACGCCATATATTTTCACTTGCGAGTGCACTTCCGCCAGGTGAATTCACACGAAGTACAATGGCTTTGTACTTGTTGTCTTCACGGATTTTCCGGATGATTTTTACGTATTTATCATCGACAATACTGCCCCGCTCACCGTGATTGGGCAGAATAGCGCCTTCGGCATAAATGAGAGCAATGCGGTCTTTGGCTGAATTATCCCTTTTTATGGAAAGGCTGCTGGCATAGTTTTCAAGGGATACGAATTTGACTTTCTTCTTTTCTTCCAGGCCAAGACGTTTGCGGATATCATCCATCACTTCATCGTTGTAAGCGAGCGCATCAACCAGTCCATGAGACACTGCATCCCCTGAAGATTTTACGGATAAATCATCGGCGAGCTTTCTCAGTTCTTCGGGTGCTTTCCCCCTTGATTTTCCGACTTCATTCAGGAAATTGGCATATACAGGTTCCAGGTATTCCCTCAATTGTTGTTTGTTTTCGTCACTCATTTTATTGAGACGATAAGGCTCTGAAGCGCTTTTATAATCACCGGCATAAAACACCTGCATCCTTATTCCAACTTTGTCGAGCATTTCTTTGAAAAAGGGAATCATGGCGGCATAACCGTTGAACTCCACATTACCCAGTGGATTCAGATATACTTTATCTGCCACAGAAGAAAGATAGTATCCACCTCTGGTGTAATATTTGGAATAGGCCACCACAAATTTTCCGCTCTTTTTAAATTCAGAAAGGGCATTGCGCAGCACAGAAGCAGTGGAAACGCCGGTTTGAAGGCCAAATTCGGGATTAATCAGTATGCCCTGAATTTTGGAATCTTTGGCAGCATGGGCGATAGTTTCGAGTATTTCATTCAATCCCAGAACTTTCTGGTTGCTGAAATACATGGCACTCATGTCGAGGTTATTGGTCTGTTCAGGAATGAGCTGGTCGAAAGTGAGATGTAGCACGGAATGTGAATCAACCTCAACTTTGGTTTTGGAAGCACTGTCAGCTATCCCCGCTAACAGGAAAACTCCAATAAAACCAATGACAAATACTGACAGAACCACGCCCAGGCAGGAGGCCAAAGTGAACTTTAAAAACTGATTCATAATTGCTCTTATTAATTAGGTGCCGCAACATATCAAAAGGCAGCGGAAAGGTAGAAAAGCGGGCCATGAATAAAGGCGATTTTTAGATAAAAAGTATAATTGGATGGATTGCTGCCTAATTGCAATAAACTCTTCCGGGAATCACCGATTAATTCTTCAGGAATCTCGGTTCAAACAATACCTGGCAATTAAGAATACAATTGTTTATGCTCGATAAGACCAAAACTAACATACTACAACCTCTTTCACATAAATTTGCCGGCCTGAATCATGAATGGAGATTTAATACGTTTTGAATCCGGAATGTAGAAGGTGTTAGTGAATAAATGAAGAACTGAGTGAACAGACTTTGTCGATATCTAATTATAACCATATTGCTCATCCATGGTCTGAATGTTTCAGCCCAAAGGATGGAGATTACCAATGCTGCAACCTCACCTCTTACCCCTGAAAAATTGATCAGGGAAATTTTCCTTGGTTCCGGGGTTGAGGTGATCAATGTAAGATTTGACGGTGACCCTAAGGCTATTGGGTATTTTACAAAAGCATCGAATGTAATAGGTATAGAACGGGGCATCTTATTGACAACAGGAAGTGCTGTTTCTACTGATTGTAAGAATGCGTCATTGGCAGGCGCAGATTGTGGTGGGTTGGATATAGCTTCTGTCGATAACAGCAGTAATGCCACGGACAAAGACCTTGAAGACATCTCAAAGACCAACATAGAGGATGCCGCCATCTTTGAAATTTCTTTTATTCCGAAAGCTGAAAAGCTGCGTTTTAATTATGTTTTTGCATCGGAGGAATACCCTGAATGGAGTTGTACTCAGTTCAATGATGTTTTTGGGTTCTTTATCAGTGGCCCCGGAATAAACGGTCCTTACCAAAACAAAGCAAAAAATATAGCACTAATACCCGGCACCAATCTTCCGGTTACCATCAATAATGTACATCCCGGCGACCCTTCATTCCCTTGTGCACCTAAATTTGCTCAGTTTTACAACAGTAACTTCAATACTTCAATCCAGCCTGTTTACGATGGATTTCTAAACGTTTTTACTGCGGAGGCAGATGTAACACCTTGTCAGACCTATACCATCAAAATTGCAATTGGAGATGTGGCAGACAGTTTTTGGGACTCCGGGGTGTTTCTGGAAGCAAAAAGTTTTGGAACCACATCGCTGGAAGCTGTTTACAGTACCTTCAGCCGCGACAACATCATTACAGAAGGTTGCGAATCTGCAAAACTCAATTTCAGCCTGAATCAAACTTCAGCCGATGATTATCCTCTGGCCATCAACCTGATTGGAACCGCCAGAAATGGTGAGGATTTCAAAGCACTGCCCTCCAACATATTTATCCCGAAAGGTCAAAAAGCTATAACCCTGGAAATAGAACCCATTGAGGATAATCTGAATGAGGCTCAGGAAAGTGTTGGTGTAGTTTATCAGAAAAACCTCTGCGAGAAGGATACTATCTGGATTAATATCCAGGATAATGTTCTGAAGGCAAATGTAACCACAGCTGACACTTCTATATGCGAAGGAAAATCCGTGCAACTGCAAGGAAATATTTCAGTAAGCAGCTCTCAGGAATTCGTTTTCCGAAACAGCAATAGAACTGCTGTTTCCAATTCCAAAGCTGTCTATTCTTCACTCAATGTAACCGGAGTAAAACCTTCTCTTTTGAGTCCGGGGGTTATAAAATCGGTTTGTGTTAATATCCAACACAACCGCTCTGAAGACCTGGATATTTACCTGATTTCACCTGCCGGGCATTTTCTTGAGTTAAGTACTGATAATGGGGCTGATTGCGATAACTACAATAATGTGTGTTTTTCAGCTTCCGCAACACAGTTAATCAGCAGTGGGGAGCCATGGCCCTTCTGCTCTTCTGGGCAGGTAACCCCATTTAGTGGAAAGACTTATAAACCGGAAGGCGTGTGGAGTGACCTTTGGAATGGAAAGTATCCGGTTAATGGTACCTGGCAATTATTGATTCTTGACGATCAGGCAGGCATTGATGGCACATTGAATGAATGGTCTTTAACCTTTGAATCTTGGTATTCCGTTAATTCAGCATGGGTTCCAGCGGAGAGTCTGAGTTGCACAGCATGTATTAATCCTGTTGCAGCACCCACTACCACGACTACTTTTCAGTTTATTGCACAGGATAATTTTGGATGTCACGCGACTGACTCAGTGAGAATTGACGTGAGCCGCTTGCTTCCTGCACCAGTCATTAATTGCAGCGAGATTACTCCATCCAGCCTGTCATTTGACTGGACAGATGTGCAGGGAGCAACGGGATATAAACTCAGAACGAGCGGACAAGAATGGATTCACAGCACAAATTTAAATTTAACATACGCTGTGAACAACCTAAAGCCAGGTGATGCTATCCAACTTGAAGTGGAACCCATTGGAGATTGTGGAGGAAAAACAGCGACAAAGCAATGTTTTATTCCGAATTGCGCTGTCCCGGAGATTACTATTGGTACTCAATCAAACATATCCTGTGCAGGGAAATCAGATGGCAGTATTACACTCATGGCCTCGGGCAGCGGAAGCCCCTTTACTTTTACACTTGGCAATGTCACTAATCAAACCGGCATATTCAATGGGCTTTCAGTTGGGAATTACTCTGTAAGTGTTGTTGACAATTTGGGTTGTTCTGCGTCAAAAAAATTCCAAATTCATGCTCCCGACAGCCTGAAGTTGAGTTCATTAACAACGCCAACCGGATGTTCGGGAAATCAAAGCGGTGCAATCGATATAACTGTTTCAGGTGGAACAGGCCCCTATAATTTCGGTTGGTCAAATGGAGCGACAACAGAGGATTTGTTCAACTTAAGTGCGGGGACATATTTTGTGACCGCAACGGATAAAAATGGATGCACAGCGACGCATTCCGGTTTAATCCAACAATCCCAGCCCATAACCCTTTCCCATGTTCAGGAAAACAACAACTGCTTTGGAGCCCAAAACGGGAAAATCACCTTATCCGTTTCTGGCGGTGTTGGAACGTATCAATACTTTTGGACTGGCCCTTCCGGGTTTGCGTCAGATGCAAAAGACCTGTCATCACTGAAGGCAGGCACTTATTCACTAAAGGTCAGTGACAGGATAGGATGTACGGCTGGTTTATCGGTTGATATTACGGAACCACCGAGTCCATTGGTAGTTACCATCGCAAAACCAGTTGACATCTGTTTTGGTGCAAAAAATGGAAAGCTGGAAACTAAGGTCACCGGTGGCACAATGCCTTATGGTTACTTCTGGAGCAATGGCCAGACGGCAGCTATTTCAACAGGCCTTTCTGCTGAAACTTACACCGTTACTGTTATAGATTCAAAGGGCTGTATTCAAATCACCGAAGGCACTGTAACTCAATCTGCCAGATTGGAGGTCGAATTGGGTCAGAATCAGGTTTCATGCTACAATGGAAAAGACGGAGCGGCTTTTGTCACTAAAATTAATCAGGGAGGCACAGCAATAGATACTTCTGGATTCAGATACAACTGGAGTATTCCTAACCAATCTCAGGCCAAGATTATCAATCTTCAGGCTGGTCAGTCATACAGGATTACAGTAACCAACACTGCCGGTTGTACAGCAACTTCGGCTATTACCATTGGCAATCCTCCTCCTTTACAGGCCAGTATTTTGGAAACCGTGGAACTTAACTGTGCGGATGGCAAAGACGCCAAAGCAACTGCAAGCGGTAGTGGAGGAACGCCACCATATTCTTACTTATGGAGTCAGAACAGCGGAGGTCAGTCTTCACCCACAGCCTCGGCTTTAGGTGCCGGACTATACCGGGCAACTGTTACCGATTCCAAAGGCTGTACGGCTCAAACAGAAGTCAATTTGGTTGCGCCTCAGCCTATGACTGCAATATTTGACAATAAACCTGTCAGTTGTTACGGAGGTAATGACGGTTTATCGACGGCAAAAATCGAAGGTGGCTTCCCGCCTTATCAATTTGTCTGGTCACCTGGTGCAACCAGCCATAAATTGACCAACTCAACTGCCGGTTCCTATCAGCTATCTGTAACGGATGCTAAAGGATGCAGACAGATATTTACAACCCAAATAGCACAACCCGACACCTCCGTTCATGCTGTCGTTCTTGTGGATGATATCACGTGTTATGGTTTAAAAAACGGCAGGATTACACTTACTGCAAATGGTGGCAGCCCACCTTATTCGTACAGTTCCGATGGCAAGAGCTTTAATAATTCTTCAGTATTTATAGCCCTCCCGGCTGGAACACATACTGCTTTTGTCCGTGACCGAAATGGATGCCTTTATCAAACGGTTCCTGTATTGGTCAAACAACCATTCCCATTTGAAGTCTATCTGGGCAAGGATACACTGGTCAATTTTGGAGCAACTTTGAGGTTGACACCTTTTATTTCGGCAAAAGATTCCTTACTCATTTTTCAATACAAATGGAGTTCTTCAAACCCGGTATCTCCTGTAGTCAACAGCGGACCTACCGGTGAAATTACAGTCAAAGGACCGACGACCGCAACACTGACCGTAACAGATTCAAAAGGATGCGAGGCTACCGACGCCGTCAACATACAAGTTTTTGAATATCGCAGTATCCTCGTTCCCAGAGCATTTGCACCCGGACCCGGTGGTTCAGCTAAAAACGACAAACTTCATGTCCACGGAAATTCATTCCTGGTGGATAAAATCCGGTTGTTCAGGATTTTCAATCGCCAGGGTGCTGTGCTTTTTGAAGCTTCTGATTTCTCTGTCAATGAAAATGTTATTGGTTGGGATGGCACATTCAGAGGCAAGGAAATGCCAGCGGGAGTTTATGCTTGGTTAGTTGAAGTGGATTTCATCGATGGTAGTACTGAGGTGTACAAAGGCCACACTACCCTCTTCCGCTAAACTATATGCCGCCACCTTTTTCAAACTTTTTTACATAAAAAGCATTTTGAATAATTTAGCCCCTAAAAACAAAAACCCTGTGACAAATTACCACCCCATGTTCCGCATTGCAGTTATTGTCATTCTGTTCGTTTCGCTGGGATTCAGCAAGGATGAACCAAAATACTTTAAGTCTGATGCCAAACCTGGTGATGGCGTCTATTCGCTTTTGCGTAGGTATGGTTTGGATAAAAACTCCTGCAATCACCGTAAATTTTACAGACTGAACAGTCTGAAGAAAGATGCACAGCTTGTGGTGGGCCGCAATTACTACCTGCCCATTCTACTTTATTCATTCAACGGTAAAACCATTCGCTCGTCAATAGGTATTGAGGATTGGAATACTGCCAAATCTATAGAAGAGTATAATGACAGGATGTTCCAGGATGGTTACAAAGAATCTGATTTCAGAAAAGACAAAAGCCTTTGGGTGCCCTTCCACATGTTAAATTGTCCGGTTGAGGATATTCCCACAACTGAAAAAATACCCGAAAAAGGAGAAGTCAACCTCGCCGTATTGCCTTCAGGTTCGCGCACCTTTCCGATTTTTGGGCCTAAATACCGGTACGTTCCATTGGCAAGTGAAGCATTAAAGGGAAAGGTTTTTTACATCGAAAGTGGTCATGGGGGCCCTGACCCCGGCGCGGTGGCTAAAGTTGGTAAACACACGCTCTGTGAGGATGAATACGCTTATGACGTTGCTATCAGGCTCGTGCGAAATCTGGTAGCACACGGGGCAACAGCCTACATGATAACCCGTGACCCTAACGATGGTATCCGCGATGAAAATTATCTGCTTTGTGATTCTGATGAAGTGGTATGGGGTAATGAGGCCATCCATATATCCCAGCGGCCCCGGCTTTTCCAGCGCTCTGATGTGATTAACGGCCTTTATGAAAAACATGAAAAGCAGGGAGTCAAAAACCAGAAACTGATTGTTATTCACGTCGATTCCAGAGCGAAAGGAAACCAGACTGACTTGTTTTTCTATTACTACCCAGAGGATAAGCAGGGTATGGCACTTGCACAGGAATTGCACAAAAGCGTTGAGAACAACTATAAAAAGTACAGAGGGAATCGGGGTTATACAGGTACAGTAACTGCACGAGACCTGCACATGTTGCGGGAAACGAAAGTGCCCTCAGCGTATATTGAACTTGGCAACATCCGGCACCATCAGGACCAAAAGAGAATCGTGCTTACTTCAAACCGGCAATTACTCGCTGATTGGCTTTTTGAAGGACTGAAATGATATAACCGTTGTTTGTTGATAGTTGTAGGTTGAACGTTCTTAAGAAAGGCCTAAGGCAATAATGAGGAAGTGGGTAAAATGCAATCTTCTAAAAATCCCACCCGATACCTATAGCCAGGCTGCGCAATGAAACCTGGTCGGTAATCAGAAATCCGGGACGCCAGTCCACTTCCCACAACCTTTTGAATTTTTGGAATTTATAACCCAATTCTATACGGAAAGATTGGCCTGAATAGGTTGGTATCAAAAGGGCAATAGAAGGATTTATCATCACCCCTCCTTTTAAGGTTTCAAAGTTTTTCTCCCCGGATATCCATTCATGCAAGGGAAAATTATACCCAATGGCGAGTTTGTAACTCAATGGAAATACCCGCTTCCACCTGGAGGAATGCAGTCTTTGAGAAGCAAGATTCCGCTTTCTAAGTAAATAGCCATCCATTTCGGCAAAAACCGGAGCGAAAACGTATTCATTTGCATCCACTCCGAATCCAATCCCAAATCCCAGTGGTGCTGCAACCCGGTATCCTCCCGAAATATTACCCCCGAAACCCCATCTAAGTTGATCGTCATCCTGGCTGCTGCGATGGGCGAGCAGCATTTGAAGAGCAACTTTGGAGTAGGTCCCCAGGGTCTTCAAGTTTCTCGCATCTGCCAGAACAGTTGGTTGACTGAAAGTGCTTTTCACCTTCGCAATAGAATGCTCTGGAATCAAAATCAAGACGCCTTCTTGTAATCTTATTGAAAGGAAGTCGCTGCTTTCGCTGTGTAGTGTTCCATATAATACTGAACCGTCTTTCAGAAATATCTTTCTGCAGTCACTTTTATTCTGGCTTGTAGCGACAACCAGAAAAAGAAACAGAAACATAACAGCAAGGATGGATTTCCTCATAAAAGACAGATATACTGCAAAGAAAAACAGAAAAGCGATACCCCTTTAGAGATACCGCCTTTCAAACACTCTATTTTCCTACAGGTATTTTGCTGATGAGCTTCAGATTTTTGGGGTCATCAAAGTTGAATTGATAAAATCCGTCGTCACCAATGACCATAGCAATGTTTTTGGTACCGGGCAGTGATATCACATCGTATGAATGCGGACTCTTTTCATGGTCCAAAAGTCGGTCACCTAATTTGGCAGGATCAGTTATATCGAAAGTCTTGAAACCGAACTTACCCTCACAAAGGAGTAGTGTATTGTCTTTAATGGACAACCCATGCGGATTATCCATGGGGAATGTTTTTACCAAAACTGGTTTTTTAAGGTCGGTGATATCTATCAGATCGAGCTGATCAATAAATCCTACACACCTATTACCACTACGGAGTGTAACGTAAGCGTAATTGTCCTTAACAAAAACCGGGTCGCATGCGCGGGCATGTTGGAATTCACTCAGCATAACCGGGGCAACGGGATTGCTGTTGTCAAAAATGAACATTCCGCTGTTGGAACCAATGAACAACTTGTCTTTGTAGGGAATGATGGTTTCAATACCCCAACCTATTTTTACAGTATTAATCAGATTTGGCTTTTCGGCGACGTTGAGGTCAAATACATTCATTTTAGTTTCATCTACAACATACAGGTATGGACCTACGATGGTAAACCTCGCCATTGAGCCACCAATGCCGCTGCCTGAACTGCTGCCTGCACTGCTGCTTTTGTCTATAGCATTAGCAAGTGACCCTTCGAAAAGTTGGCCTCTACCAAAAAACACATCTCCCCTTCTGACAAGTGTACCGAAAGTCTGACAATCCATTTTTTCGGTTACTGGAGTTTCCTGATAGTACACAGCAAGACGTTTATTAACAATGTCTTCCCACAAAGGTCTGAAAACGTTTTCTGCTCGGCCTTTAACCTGATAGTCAGTCAGGTCAATGGCTAGCAAATCGATATAACTGTTCGCATACAGCATTCCATTCCTCACGGCAATATCGTCGTTTCCGGGGATGCTCAGGAACTTGGTTTTTTGAGGACTGGAAGGCTGGCTATTATCGATGATATGCACACCTTCCCTTTTCTCATTAATGAAAATCAGGTTGTTGTAGAAGTAAATCTTTCCAGGGCTTTTCAATTCCCTGCCGGATTCGAGTTTTGCAGTTGTGTTTCGGATTTCTTCGAGTGTTTTAAACACCGGGTCAACCCGAATGTAGGATACTTCGCGTTCGCAGCGGTCTTTCAGACAACTACTAAACAAAAAGGAAAATGACAGGATAAAAAGGCCGGGCAATAATTGGAACAGTTTCATGACAGTGCAAAATAAAGTTATGGTTGCAATTTTCAGTTCTATAGACGGCTGATTTAGGTTTAATGGTTGGGCACCGGTTTTATTGTTTTTTTCTGCAGCTGAATGTACAGGGTAGCTTTCATTGGTTCGGAATTAAAATGAACAGCATCTGTTACTTTTTTATCAGTGAAATGTCGAAAAACTAATAATTTTGCGCCGCCCAAAAAAGGAGCTTATTTTTTTAGCGTTAACCAGTTGAATGAAATTTCACCTATACTCCTCTGTCCTCGCTGTTACAAGAGAGTCTTTGGAGCCTCAGTTTGCAAGATGAACCTGATCAAAACCTTTCTATTGGTGATTCTTCTCTCTCCGTTTTTCTTGTCCTGCAAGAATGATGGCCATGACATTGATATCAATAAGTTGTCTGGCCAATGGGTACTTCGCGAAGCATGGCGCAACGGCAAACAAACGGAGACACTTACAGGTACCTATTATTTTTTCGACCCATCCGGTGTTTTGTCCACAAATCTGACTACTTCGGGTTTGGATGAAGAATATGAATTTGACATTTCCGGCAACAAGATTGAACAGAAAAGCTCACCTGACCAGGTTGTTTACACTGTTAACGAACTGACAGACTCCACACTGAATATGAAACTGGATATCAGGAACATACCTTTCCTTCTAAAATTAGTGAGATTCCGTCCCGATACCCTGGAGGAAGTCTTTGATGTTCAGTGAGCTAAATTCTGAAAGAGGGCCAGGAGTTTGGATTTCTCTTTTTCCCAGCATAAGTACCCGGCAGCCCGAATGCAGTTCTCTTTCAGCGAATAGTAGGCTTTTCTGTCCTTCTTTATTTTGATTACTTCTTCGGCAATCTTTTCAGGCTTCAACTCATTTATTAAGATGAATGCGTTGTACTGTTTTTGGAGTAAAGTGTATTCCGGAAAATTCATATTCAGAGATGGCATTCCTGCCTGAATATAATCCACTGCTTTGTTTGCTAATGAATAGTAATAATTCATGCTACTTTCATTCAGCAGGTTCAATCCCAGATGTGCCTTGGCTGTAAAGTTTGGAAGTTCAGCCGGAGGTATTCTTCCGAGGAATTTGACTTTGGACTCAAGTTGCATTTCTTTAGTCAAGGTTCTTAACTTCAAACTCAGGTCACCCTCTCCAGTAATCCATAATTCAGTATCATCCATCAATTTCATGGCCTGTATTGTTTCTTCCAACCCTCTTCCCTCATTTAAGACTCCCTGGTAAATCAGAATAAATGGTGAGAATTTCTGCTCTGCATCAATACCGGAAGCCAATTTTCTATAAGGCAGGTTTCTGACCACCTCAAATGCTACACCGTATTTTTTGGTAAGTATTCCGGCTAGGCTATCATTTACAGTGTAAGCCAAATCAGCGTGTGGGACAGCCAGCTTACCTACCCATTCCCATTTGGCTTTTATCCGGGGCCTATGGATAAGCTCAGGAACTTCGGTAAAGAATTCGTGGGCATCAAAAGCAAATCTGACTTTCTTAATCTTTGAAATGAGAAAGACAGGCAAAATAGTATCGAGGTCAATGGCACAGATAATGTCAAACCGTCGGAAAAGCAGATCAATAAAAAGTCGCAGGTTGTACTCGAAATAAAAGAGTTTACCCTGGTTGAAAAACAAGTTGAAACGATACTGATGATAGGGTCTTTTTTCCAGTTCAATGCTATTGCTTTTTCTTCGACCGATCAGATGAATTTCATAACCAGCTTCAGATAAGGTGGAGCAAATTCTGATCATCCGCTGGTCATAACTCAGGTCATTGGTTACGGTAAAAGCAATTCTCTTCATAATTCAATCCTCTATTCATTCCATTTTAAGGTGTCCTTTTCCTTCACGACGATACCTTCATCAATCAGGTAGGAAAGTGCGGCAATTACTTTTGGCCGGCGATCTGATGAAAAACTTTCAGCAATCTGCTTTTCGGTCAGTTTATCCCTCGTCAGCAATTGTTGAATTTTGGTCTTATAGCGTTCAAAGTCAGAAGTAGAAAGTCCAGTGTCCGTTCTGCCAAGGCAAACATCACATGCCCCACAAGGTTCTGACTCTTCGCCAAAGTAACGAAGCAATTGTACGGATCTGCAAACTGAGGAATTGGCATATTCAATAGCCCTGTCGATGCGCTGTTTCTGCCTTTCTTTCAAAAAATTATAGAGATCCAAATCAATTGTCAATTGATCAGCTTCTACTCTGTCTGTTGTAAATATCAATTGAGGGGTTTCCTTTTGCGGCCGGTAACTGATGATACCTTCCCGTTGCAGATGTTCCAAAGCACGTATCAAATCAGCTTCAGGTATTTTTAAAAATTTGGCTACAGATTTCTCATTGATGTTGGAATAATGGAAAAATGCACTTTCAGATACCCTTAACAGCGTCTTTATGACCAAATCCAGGCTCGGATTTTTCAACTGGAAATCGTAAAGTTCATCCCTTGAAATCAGAACACAAAATGATGAGGGGAGGTAAAAGGATTCAGTTAGTGTTATCCAGCCTTCCTTTTCCAGAATTTTCAGACTTGAATAAGTGGCATAAGGTTCCAGTTTATAGTTCCGGCAAAAAGCAGCAAGGTCAAAGTCATAACTTTTGCCCTGGCCAGCCCCAACAGCTAACTGCAAAAAACTGCCCAACGCCCGATATATTTTTCTTATTTCCTTAATCGGAGGGAATGACAATTGGAAACTTCGCTCAAGGCTCCTTTTATCTTCTTCGGAGTAAAGAAGTACGGCATAAGAAACTTTGCCGTCTCTCCCACCCCTGCCCGCTTCCTGAAAATAAGCCTCGAGGCTATCCGGAAGGTCCATGTGCACCACTGAACGAACATCAGGTTTGTCAATTCCCATCCCGAAGGCATTGGTGCAAACCATAATCCTGGTTTTCCCGCTTATCCAGGCATCCTGTCTTGTCGATCTTTGCTCCGCATTCAAACCGGCATGGTAGAAATCTACGGATATCTTATTGGCGTTCAGGAACCTCGCAATGTCCTGTGTTGCTTTTCTGCTCCTTACATAAACGATTCCCGAACCTTTTACTTTGCCTGCAATATCCAAAAGCTTTTCCCGCTTGTTTTCCTCAGGCAAGACGACGTACACGAGGTTTTTTCTTTGAAAACTCTTTTGGATGACATTCTTTTCTTTGTACAGAAGTTTGTCCTGAATGTCTCCAATCACTTCAGGGGTAGCTGTTGCCGTGAGTCCTAAAACTGGTACTTTAGGCATATTTTCCCTGATTTCGGAAATGGCAAGGTAAGCCGGACGGAAATCATAGCCCCATTGGGAAATGCAATGCGCCTCATCAACAGCCAACAAATTCACCTTCATTTGCTGAATCCTCGCCTTAGCCAAATCGGTTTGAAGTCGTTCCGGAGATAGATACAAAAGTTTGATATCACCATGGATGCAATTGTCAAATGTGCGGTCGATTTCACGGTAATCCATGCCCGAAAAGATCGCTTCAGCTTTGATTCCTCTTTTTCGAAGGTTGTAAACCTGATCTTTCATCAGGGCAATCAAAGGAGAGATAACGAGGCAAATTCCTTCCATTTGAATCGATGGGACCTGGAAGCAAATCGACTTTCCACCGCCAGTTGGAAGGAGCGCGAGGGTATCTTTACCGGCCAACACAGAATTAATGATATCCTCCTGTGGCTCACGGAATTTAGGATAACCCCAGTATTTCTGTAATATTTCCAGTGATTTGCTCTGCATGTATGTGGTAATATCTAGCCTATTCTGGCCAAAAGAATCGTAGAATTACTTCGCCCAGGTAAATTCAGAATATTGAATACGCTAAGATAATTGACCAAACAGAAAAAGGCAGCACCAAATCAATGATGCTGCCCTGTTCAAAAATTTATCGTAGAATTTTATCCAGTTAGATAGATTGCCGTGAAAATAAAATCTAACATAGTTCACGTTATGGAGTCATGCCGGTTGCTTTATAAGCTTTTGATTGTCCAAAACTTGTTACGAATATCATGTTTTGGTCATCTGGATAATTTCCGTTGAATTCGGTATTTACTATTTCCAGGAATACTCTTTCATCACCATTAAGGCTAAATACGGCTCCTCCCCTGAGGAAAGCTGCATTTTCACGGAAAGTACAATTATTAATAACGATGGAGCAGGAACCTGATTCAGAAGAATTGCAGATGGCTCCACCATACGTTCCAACGTTTCTTTCAAAGGAACAATTGACAAAAGTCGGATTACATTGGCCCCGTGATTTTCCATCGTTATAAACAGCACCTCCATCAAGACCTGCTTCATTCTGGATAAAAGCGCAGTTTTCGAAAAGGACCTCTATTTTGCCATTGCGGGCATTATTGTAAACTGCTGCTCCTTCCCTTGCGTAATTCCTTAAGAATACACAATTGCGAATCTGAGGGCTGCTGTTTCCGAATGTGCCGTCATTATATACTGCACCGCCACTACGTAATCTATTGGCTTCGCCTACGTTTCCATTGGCATTTCCTCCAGTAATGATAAAGCCATCCAGAATCGTTTCAGCAGATGCTTTGTGAATAAACAACACATTATAGGAATTATCCGATACACCCGCTATTCCGATTTCGCCACTCAGTATCGTCTTGTTTTTATTGGGATTTCGTTTAGAACTGCAATTTTCTGAACCGGCAAATCCGCCCAGAAGACGCACTCCATCAGATAAGATAAATGATTTTGTCCGGTCGGAATTTGTAGTTGGAAAGTAAGTGCCCTGGGCAACCCAGATTTCAGTACCCGGCTGAGCCTGCTCTAATATCAAGGCAAGGTCACCAGTGGCATCCTCCCAGGAGGTTCCCTGACCATCTGCTCCTTCCCTGATGTAGAATGTCTGTGCAAATGCCTGACAAGTAAATGCCAATAGCATTGCACTCATGAGTAATTTCTTCACGATTGCAAGTTTTGCCGGTTTTCCAATTAATTGCCTTAAGCAAAGAAAATCGATGCTAAGCATAACATGCTTAACAAGGTGGGAACTCTAAAGCAGAAAAAAACTAACAAATCGGCATTCAGGGAGGGTCGATTTTACGGGATCAAAAAAAACTCTCTGGGCAAATTTAACAGAGAAAACCGTTCCAAAAAATAAATGAGAAAAATTTTTAACAAAAAAGTTGTGCTCCTTTGAGCACACATATAGTTCCCTACGTTCATTTTCACCAATTAATTGCTGTACACTCAAGTTTGAACAGCAAACATTATTTGGATAAAATAATTGACAAACTCACTCCTCCAATAAAGTAGGTATCGTTACCATTTGCACCCCTTGCCTGACCTGCGGGATTTAGGCCTGATTCATATCCAAGCTCTGGAGTACGAAAGGAAAGTGCAGCGGCGAGTGGATTGCTTTCCGACAAAACCGTCAGATCCGGATAAACCGATCCTACATCGTCGAGGTAATCTGTAAATGTCTTTCTGAACCCCAGTTCAAAACCTATGCTTACAAACTTTGCAGGAAAAATCCGGAATCCGAACCCAATTGGAATAGCCATCTGAATCAAGGAATAAGATGCGTCGTTATTTTGCGCTATCAATTGCCCTTCGGTTCCAAGCGGCTGAAGCTCAATCCATTGGCCTTTGTATTGGGTTTGGGGATTAAAATAATATCCACTGATTCCGCTAAAGAAATATGACTTTGCCAGTGGATTGTCACACATCCCGAAGCGCAGGAAATTCAACTCTAGTTGCAGGCTGCCTTCATAAAGCGGGGATTCAAAACTAAGATTTCGCATTCGACGGGGTTCCAGGGTTTGGTAATTTGCGTCAGTCGCGGAAATTTTTGCCATGGCCACAGATAGTCGGGTTGAAAGAAACTTATTGAAATTTATTCTTGAGAAAATACCATAAGACTTATGCAGTTCGCTCACTTCAATATGAGACTGCTGCAAATCACCCATGTATCCTGAAAAGCCATACAGGGCACCCAATTCAACTGATTGAGCATTTAATGTGAGCCGCGAAAAAAACAGAAAAGCAATGAATACGAGGATAGTGTGTGTTCTCATGCTTGAATGTTTGTTCGTGTTTAATAATGTTGCCTGATCATCCAGGAAATGAATCAACAGGCATCAGTTTCAGAGCAGTAAAGGGGGGAACAAAAAATAGCTGGAGGGAGAAATTATTGGGAGATACTGTTTTTATACAAAAACACAACCAATTTTGGTTAAGACATAAAGCTCTGGTGAACCTTAACCCATGCGGAAATCTGAACAGATTTCTTTCGATGGATACTTTCAGCCAATAGAAAAGCTGAAGTTCAATAAGTTATGAAAAGATTAATCGGAGAAAAGATTTGGGCTCTAATCTTTCAGAACCACAGAAGGTTGCCGAAGATAATGATGTATTATTCAGATTTCCTGAATCTAAGAATATTTACATCACCGTCGATGGCATTTTTTCCCAGAAGATGACCACACAATTGATGGGCAAACCAAGGACCAAGTAAGGCTCCTTTTGTGCCCAAACCATTAAAAATGTACAGATTCTGCTGCGATGGATGTTCGCCTAAAAATGGCCTGATGTCAAAAACCGTAGGTCGAATGGCAGCATGATGTTCGATTATTTCAAAGGGTATATTCAACAACTCACTGAGTTTTCCTGACAGCCAAGCCCGTTTTTCCTGAGTTGGCAAATGGTCTTCAAACTCAAAGCGGCTGGTTGAGCCAATCCAATAGATGTCATTACCGAGAGGAACTATAAAAACTTTGTGCTTCAACATCTTATCAAAATCAACACCTGGTATCCTGACTAACAATAATTCTCCTTTTGTCGGTGAAAATGGCAAGTAACTGAAAAAGGGATTTTCAACAGCCCTGGCACCTTCACAGAAGATGACATTTGAGGTGTGTATTCCTTTGTAGCTCCATTTATCACCGCTTTTTTCGAGTGCCTTGTTGTCATACTCTTCTCCCAATAATTGTCCACTATCCAAGAGCACCTTACGATAAGTTGCGATAAGTTGCGGCATAGCAACCTGAGCACATTGTTTGAGTTCACCCCATTTTACCCCATCACTTACATGCAACTTATATTTACCTAGTTCTGGCATCTCTACCATATAAGGATGGTAATCGTCATAACCACTTCTCCTGTCCCATTCATTTTCATCAATCTTGTTAATCAGTGCTCTCAGGATATTCATTTCATGCCATATCGAAATTCCTAATTCCGTCTCCAGGGACTGATAGGTTTTTTTGGCAAAAGGGAAAAACTCTTCATAACGCCAGCTTTTGGCATAGCGCCGACCAGTTATGGGGTTAACTATTCCAGCAGCATGAGGAGAAGAAGCACCTGGCAGTGGTTTATCAATTACTAAAACCTTTTTTGATTCTTTAATGAGAAAATGAGCCAGTAAAGTGCCTGCAAGGCCCTGTCCCACAATAAGGAAATCCGGATATGACTCGACTGACAAAAGTTAATGGGTTAGGATAAAAGGAATATGACAATTCAAATGCATATAATGGAAAAAATCAACAGTTTTCGTAAAGTTCACGTTGCTTTTTACTAAAACTATTGACAATCAGGTTGTATGATTCGTCTATTAATTCTTTCAACAAGTCTGTGCTTAAACCTTTTTCGAAAAGGACAGTGTTCCAATGAAGTTTATTCATATGCCAACCTGGAAAGACAGAATCGGGGTATCTGGCTCTTAATTCGACTGACTTATCAGGATCGCATTTCAAATTCACTTTAAATTCCTCATGCTCAAGTCCTGTAATCGCAAAAATCTTACCTCCTACTTTAAATACCAAGGTAACTTCATCGAACGGGAAAGTTTCTTCAACACTTTTTTTCTGCAGGCAATAATCTCTGAATTCCTCAATGTTCATTCTTTTTCATATTCGCTTAATAAATCCGGCCGGCGAATTTTGGTCCTCTCCAATGCCTGTTCGTGGCGCCAGTTTTCTATTTGTGCTTCATGCCCGGATAATAACACCTCCGGCACCTTCCATCCCCTGAATTCGGCGGGCCTTGTATAAACTGGCGGGGCCAATAATTCATCCTGGAATGAATCAAAAAGAGCTGATGTTTCGTCATTCAGGACTCCGGGAATAAGCCTGCCAACTGCATCCACCAAAATCGCAGCTGCCAGTTCGCCTCCAGATAAAACATAGTCACCGATGGAAATTTCCATTGTCACAAAATGCTCTCTGATTCGCTCGTCAATACCTTTGTAATGTCCGCAAATTAAAATCAGGTTGCCTTTCAAAGAGAGGCGATTGGCCATTTTCTGGTTAAGCTGTTCACCATCAGGACTCAGATAAATGACTTCGTCGTAGGTTCTTTGAGCTTGCAGCGATTCGATGCATTCAGCAAGAGGAGCGGGCATCATAACCATGCCCGCTCCTCCACCGAACTGATAATCATCCACTTGCTGGTGCTTACCGATACCAAACGGTCGCAAGTCATTAACGACCACTTCAAGAAGTCCCTTTTGCTTAGCACGTTTTAAAATGCTGTGTTCGAAAGGGCCGCTCAGCAATTCCGGCAAAACCGTGATGATATCGATACGCATGAAATGCTATTAAATAATGGCAACTATTTTACTATTGCCAACAATTCCACTTCAAAAATCAAAGCGGCACCCGGGCCAATCATGCCACCTGCTCCACGGTCACCATAAGCGAGATCAGCTGGTATGAAAAGTTTCCATTTTGAACCAACAGGCATTAATTGAAGGGCCTCTACCCAGCCTTTGATTACACCAGTAACAGGAAAGGTTGCTGGTTCGCCTCTTTGCAGGGAACTGTCAAAAACATCACCGCTGATGAGCGTACCATGATAATGTACAGTTACCTTATCGTTGGCTGTAGGTATTTCACCAGTTCCTTTTGATAAAACTTCGTATTGCAGCCCACTGGGAAGTGTGACAACCCCGGTTCTCTTGGCATTGGTTTCCAGGAATACCCTGCCTGCAGCCATGTTTGTCAGTTTTTCCTCATCCTTTTTCTTCATCAAATGAGCTCTGACAAAGTCGTTGCTGGTTTTGATATCCATTTTTGTTTCTGCATCTGCCAGCACATCTGCGATTGCTTGACTTAATGGTGCTACTTTTACTTCATTCAATCCCTGTTGTCTGATGTTTTGTCCCCAAAGCAAACCCACGGCATAACTCAAGGAATCATTATAAGTCTTGAGTTCCTGTGCCGTCAGATTTGATAGAAATGCAAAACATACGGCCAGTACAACTACTTTTTTCATTCTGAAACTTTTTAAATGTTTTAAAATATTGAGCAAAATTAGAAATTTCAACATAGTCCTCCTTTAGGCGCAAATTTTAATCCCGAGACAAAAGACGAAAGGAGTCGAAGAAGGTTTCTGCATTCTTATCGATTTCAACACTGCCTACAGTCTGCACTGAATAGTAGCGTTGGCCAACAAGATAGGCTTTGGTGCGTGAAGATGATTTACTTTGATTGAAATCAATTCTCCAGGCCTTCCCTGAATTTCCACCCAGATAAATATCGCTCTGATAAACGACATTCCCATTCAGGCTCTCTTCCGCACTGAATACAGTTGCTTCAAAGAATTCATCGATAAGGTCCAAAGAATCGCGATGAAAAGTGTTTGCAGGATAATCACAGTAACTGACCAAATAAACCTGAGTCAGTGCATTTTCTGCTTTATCCTGGTAAAACACGGTTTTATAAAGTATTTGCCCAACAGGAGTTAAGACAGTATCAACCTTTTGAGTGACTTCTCCCGGTACGAGAATTCTGAATCCACCTTCCTTACTCGAAAATTCCTGCCAATCTATTTGGTTGGGCAAAAGGAAAAACAAGCTGATAACAAGAGAAAGCATGAGCAGTTTTATTTTAGGCAATGCCGTATCGCAATAACGGAGGCGTTTCTGCAAGTTTATGCATACAGCTGATAACGAAAAGTTCCAAAAGCTAAATGGCTACTTAATTCCGTAAAACCACCAGCTTAGCAGTAAACCTTTGTTTGTTTTCACCCAGGGCAGTAACCCAATATATACCCGGTGGTTCACTGCTAAGGTCAAGTTGAAAAACTGTACTCGATTTTTCCGGTGTTATTACGTTAACAGCTCTGCCGAATACATCATAAATTTTGATTTCTAAAATCCGCTGCGAGGAACCTGAGATGGAAAGTGTGGCAATTGAAGTTGTGGGGTTGGGTGAAAGTATGATATTTCCAGTTTTATTTTTTTCAAAAACAGGAACCAGTAAATCAACAGCAACTGAAGTTACAGCAAGACATTGAACCGAATCTGTCACAGTTACAGTATAATTCCCGGGAATCAAATTCCTTAGAGTATCGCCTTTAGTACCGTTTGCCCAGGTATATGTGTAAGAGCCCTTACCTCCGGTAGCGGAAACGAAAGCCATTCCATTACTGTTGCCATTAATGGAAGGCTTTGAACCGGATGTCAGAATTAGAGCTGAAGGTTCGTGTATCTTAATAGTTGAATCAAATCGGCAAAGGTTTTTGTCCGTAATGGTCAAACTGTAAGCCCCGCCCTTTAAGCCGCTCAGGTCTTTGGTCTGAGCTGAGTTGCTCCATAAATAAGTATAAGGAGCAGTCCCCCCAACGGGCTGTATGTTCACAAAACCATCTGATTTCCCATAGCATGACACTTCACCTATTTTGGAAACAAAGGCGGACAGCCTGGATGATGGACCATCCACCTTAAGTGATGGTGATATCAGGGTGCAGTTACTCGTATCCGTAATGGTAACCTGGTAAATGCCAGCCTGTAGTTTGCTGATGTCTTCTGTGATGCTGCCGGTATTCCACTTGTAACGGTATGGAGGGGTGCCTCCAGCAACATTTATATCAATTGCTCCATTCTGGTTTTCAAAACATGCCACATTTTGTATAAGGGTTTGACCTGAAATGGAAAGTACATTTTCGGGTTCCTGAATGGTGGCTTGAACGGTAGTGGTACATCCTAAGGAATCAGAAACTACCAAGGAATAAATCCCAGGGCCAAGATTATTGATGTCCTCAGTGGAGGCAATTACCTGTTTTAATGCATTGGTCCATTTGAAGGTGTATGGTTTGTAGCCACCGCCGATATTTGCATTTATAGCACCATCCATCCCGGATTTACATTTTACATGGCCAATTTGATTACTGGGAATGGTAACCTGCAATGGTTGGCTACTTATAACACTCAGCCAAGCGGAAACAGCAACACAGCCTGTATTGTCTGTAATGGTAACTCTGTAATTTGAAGAGCTCAGGTTAGTAATCATTAATGTATCATTATTAGTCACTCCTTTTAGGCCATTACTCCATATGTACTGAAACGGCTTGGCACCACCTTTCAATGCAACTGCTACAGAGCCATTATTTGCTCCATTGCAGATTTGTTTTATACCCATCTCAAGTGTTACTACGGAAATCGGTATAAATTTATCAGGCACCTTGACTGAACTAACCCTTTGTGAACAACCTACCGCATCAGTTACTGTAACTGAATAATCCCCCACCGCTGCATTGGACAGACAGGCCAGTGAATTGGGATTGTTCCATTCATATTTATATGGCTTTACACCGCCAGAAACTACAAGGCAAACATTGTCAAAGGAAACTGCTTCACAGGGTTTTACTTCCTTAGTATCCACTGTCACATTAATCTTGCTTGGTGCAGTGATGGAAAAAGGGTTTGAAATGCTTACGCAATTAGCAGCGTCAGTCACTGTAAGTTGATAGGTCCCCTCTGCCAAACCCTGAATATCTTCTGTTGAGCGGTTATTCGACCAAAAATACCGGTAAGGAGCCGTACCCCCTGAAACCGTTACATTGATACTGCCATTTTTGTCGCCGTTGCATACCAGTCCGTCTATTGATTCAGTTTTGATCTGGATAGATGGCGGTTGAGCCAGGGGAATCAATCCACTCGTCTGGACACAACCTCTGGAATCTGTTATAGTTGCTGAATAATTAGCCGCAGGTAAGCCAGAAATCACAGTACCCTGTTGGCCTGTACTCCACCTGACACCATAGGGTTGTAAGCCTCCGGTAATATGAAGCAAAAGTTGGCCGGATGCTGTTCCAAAACAAGATGGTTTTATGGCGGTATGCTGAACGGTAATAGGCTGGTTGGCCAAAAGGGTTATAGTTGTATCAAATTTGCATCCTTTATTATCGGTGATGGTAACACTGTATGCGGATGCAGCCAAATTGAACAAAGCAGTTCCGGAAAAATCGGTATTCCAGGAATATTTAAATGGTGCCTGCCCTCCCGATAAAATGGAAGATTGGATATGTCCATTGTTTATACCTATACAGGTGGGGTGCTTGATATCGAAACCGACTACCATGCTTTCCGGCCCTTTTAGAATAACTGAATCTGTAGTGCTGGTGCATCCTTCCTTGTCCCTAACCTGAACGAAGTATTTTCCTGGTGCAAGTCCACTCACATCCTCAGCTGTACTTCCATGATTCCACAGGAAGTTGTAAGACCCATTCCCTCCACTTGGAGTAATATTAATGGCTCCATTATGGATGCCTTTACAAACCGGGTTAATGGCCGTGTCAATCTTTGCGACTAAAGGCAAAGGCTGAGTGACGGAGTAGATTTTTTTGACGCTGCATTTATGGGCATCAGTGATGGTAAGTTGATAATCGCCCGAGGAAATATTTGCAATGGAACTTCCAGCCGCACCATTGCTCCACGAATAAGAATAGGGGGCTGTCCCCCCACCCGCATTTAAAGATATTGAGCCGTCAGAATTGCCGTGGCAGCTTACAGGTTTTATGATTCCGGAAACAACGTCCAAAACTCCAGGTTCCTTTACCTGTGATTCTGCCACCACCAGACTGCAGCCTTTTGCATCGGTAATCGTAAGACGATACATGCCTGCGGGGACATCTCTAACGAATGAATTTGATGAACCATTATTCCAGGAATACAGGTATGGTGTAGTGCCTCCAAAAACCGTTATGTAAATAGAACCATCCGACATGCCCTTACAGCTAACATCTTTAATCCCCATCGAAATAGATAAGGGACGTGGTTCGCTCACTGGAATTTTCAATGTATTAACACAACCACCATCTGAAATGGTAACCGAATAGGTTCCAGCCTTTAGCCCGCAAATCTGAGTGGAGTTTGAACCGTTACTCCAAAGGATAGTAGGATTATTTCCTTCAACTTCCAATGTAATGCAACCATCACTTCCACCGCTACAGCTTACATTTTTGACCTCCTTGATAGTTACATTAGCTGCCGGGCCAGGCACAAGAACCACGGGAACCGTAAAGGAACACGCCATTGGCGAGCTGTCAGAGATAGTGAATGAATAAGTCCCTTGTGCCAAATTATAAACTGAAAGGGCGCCTGATTGAACACTATTACTGCCTCCATTCCATTTATACGTAAAGGGTGAAATTCCGCTCAGAGGTGATATTACCACTGTTCCATCTTTACCGTTGCATGTAGAAACTGGTGTAACAGAGGCATGAGCTCCAACGATATTAGCTACGGTGGTTACCATTTTGGAGTCAGTACTCTGGCAGCCTTTTGAATCAGTAATGGTTACAGTAAAAGTTTGAACCTGCCCAACTTCATTATTACCAAAGTTGACCATGTCCATAGTTCTGGCACCTGTATTCCATAAATAGGTAAAAGGAGGTATTCCTCCGTATTGATTCACGGCTTTCAACTGTATGGCATTCCCTCTGCAAATATTGCTTTCACCTTGAATCTTGACGAAAGGACTGGAAAAGACAGGGATCACTACCTGAATAGAGTCTGAACATCCTCCGCTCGTTTTGGAAACTATATAGACACTGGATGCCTGATTGACCGTAACTATCGGGCCGATTTCGTTGGACTGAATCAGTGGTAATTTGGAAAAAAAGGACAAAGCTCCATTCGCCCCATTGGCATCCGCAACGTTTACAGTGGATAAATTGAGTTGCGTTCCTGTACATATTGGTTGTAGTGGGGTGGCGGAAATCTTTGGCTGTGGATGAATGGTTATAGTAATTTCTTTACGGGTAGCAGATTGGCATCCAACGGTAACGACTTCCTGCGCATAGTAATAGTGAATAACTGGATTGTTAGTCAGGTTTTGTGGTAGTGAGGGTTCATAGCTACTGCCCTGAAAAACAGGTTGCCCCCCGGCAGGTGTCACATACCATTCGATAGTACCCCCATAGGCGGGAGTTGCTGTGATAACTGCTTTTTTACCATTGCACACAGAAATGCTCTGTCCGGCAGGAGGGGGTAATGTGCCTTCGTCAGCCATCCCGTTGCAGTTCAGGTCAACGCCATCACAAGGTGATTCTGGCTGCCCTGGATAAATAACTGGTTCATTATCATCACAATCACCGGACAGTGATACATAACCAGGGAAGGATGAAGGCTGACACGAAGAAATAAAAACATCAGTCCGGCCATATCCGTCCCTGTCCGCATCGAGATAATAATGATACGCCGGGGCGCCCAAATCAACAGACCCGTAAAATTTGACATTGTCGATGGCAATATCACCTCTTGGTCCATTCCCTCCCCTTCCTACAAAACGGAATTGAGTGATTTTGTTATGGTAGTGGTCGAGGTCTATGTATTTAGTCAGCCAATGCGTACCCTGATGCCCGGATTCCTGCCATAAAGATTGCCAGGTTTTCCCGCCGTCAACGGAGGCTTGGAGTGAAAGCGAATGAATATGCGCTCCGTTAAGCAGGTAGTTGAATGACATATCACAGGAGTCACTATTGGCCTTCACTGTAACGCAATTAGAGATAATAATTGCTTCATTTCCGGATTGACAAAGGTTGCCAGAAGTTTCAATGTACAGGTATTTGCCTCCTCCCGGAAAATCATCCTGCGCACCAGTTTGCGAAGTTGGGGATGGGCCTGAGTGTACGATCCAGTCAAAATGATCATTCCTGGCATTTCGCCAAAATCCGCTCAAATTACACGGCACACCACAAATGGGGTCACAGACTGTCAGGTTGTTAAAATCTGAGGAAATAGTAGCTGGCGGCGGTGAACATCTGGTCACAAATGAAATTTTGCATGAGTTGCCGGAAAAACTTGAAGGGCCGCATTTTTCACGCAGGTAAAGGTCATAGGGTGTTGCAGGGTTCAGGCTGTTAATTTTCCAGGGTGGGCAACCCACCATCCTGATTATCCCACTTCCAGTTGTGCCTGAACCCGGTGTAAAACCCGGCAATCCATATTCAACGATGGTTTCAGCACAAGTGGAGCCAGGTTTCCAGTTCAATGTAACTGAAGTCGAATCAACATTGACAATAGAAAGGGCGGATGGTGTAACGCAGGATACGCTTTCAAAAGCTAACTCTACATATTCCAGCTTGCCAACATGCTCACGTCCATCGTCGCAGACTTCCAATGACCACAAGCCGACCGGATTTGCTCCGGTGTTAAAATCGTTCAGGTTGCCCTCAGGCAGGAATTTACCCAAAAAAGGCGGCTGACCTTGTACAATTGAAATAGCTCCACAAGCTGATTGTGAAGAAGCTGAAATAAAAGAAGTCCATTTATTACAAAAACTGTCTCTAATGCCATAATCATCATCACCACTGCCATTATCTGTGGACAGTTCTACTCTGACACCAGAAGGGGAAACCAAATAAATATCCAGGTCTGCTGCCCATGGATGCGTGATGATCAGCCGGATTTCTCTGAGAAAAACATTGGTTCCTAACGAATTACCTGGAGCCGAGGCTACGTTGATTTGAAAAATGTTGTTCACTCCACAGCTAAAGTCAGGAATGACAAAGCCAAGATTGCAAACTGAAGGGTTGGTTAAGACAGGTGGGGGCAAAAAACCATCACCTCCTGCCCGGGCAGGATTATTCGACAGGGCATTAATCCCCATCAAAACAAAAATTATCCACAGGAAATCAGTAAGCTTTATTCTACCAGGCATATAATATGCAGTGTATCCTCTAACGAATAATTGAGCTTGATTGTTTTGGAAACCTATTCTGCTGAAACTCAATACCCTGATTTGCAGAATAAGATGTTCAGATGGGATTGATAAACGTCAATGCAAAAATAATAAAAACCAGAATCTAAAAAATTTAAGCACGGAAAGTGAAATGAAAATTGCATTTAAGACTTTTGAACAATGTGAATACTATTCTTCATTATCCCCAAAAGTTTTCATTGAGTCCGAATTTATGAATTTTCAAGTCAATAGTATTGAAATTTAAAGAGTCTTAATAACTTTTAGAAAAGAATGGGAGTTGAATCAGTAATGTATTCTGGAATTGAATGCTTGAGCACATGCTGGCCACATTGTCGCATTTGCTGGTTACCCGGACTAAGTGCCCAATAGCGGCCACCCGAATAATAATGACTACTATTTCTGCGGATGCCTTACTCTTTTATTGAAGATGCACAAGTAAGCCGTAAAAATTGGGTTCTGGCAATTTTTACAGTATTCAGAATCCAACCATTTCTTTAACCAACTACAATATTAATCATCCTTTCCGGAACCACGATTACCTTCTTTACAGTTTGGTTTTTAATCCACTTCTGAATGGATTCCATCCCCATGGCGATTGTTTCCAGTTCTTTCACCGATAAGCCTGCCGGTAAGTCAATCAGGGCTCTTTTCTTGCCGTTGATGCTTACGGGGTAAGTAAAGGTATCCTGAACGAGGTATGCATTGTTGACCGTCGGGTACCCGGCTTCGCAAACGCTTGTCTCATTTCCCAAAACATGCCACAATTCTTCCGAAGCATGAGGTACAAAAGGTGCCAACAATTTCACCAAAGGTTCGAGAATGGATTTCTTGCTGCAATTCAAAGACCGGAGGTCATTGACACAAATCATAAATCCACTGACGCAGGTATTCATCGAAAAACGTTCGATGTCGTCAATAATTTTCTTGATACAGGTGTGCAGCACCTTCAACTCCTCTTTGGTCGGCTCTTCCTCAGAGACCAAGTAATTACCCTGCTCATCATAAAACAGTGCCCAGAGTTTCCGCAGGAATTTTGACACACCATCAATTCCCTTTGTATCCCACGGCTTGGCCTGTTCTATCGGGCCAAGGAACATTTCATACATTCTGAAACAGTCAGCCCCATATTCTTCAATAACATCGTCGGGATTGATGACATTGTATTTACTCTTTGACATCTTACCAATTTCTGACACGGTGTGAAACTTGCCATCCTGAGTCTCATGGCTGTTGGTAAACACCCCTTTATGGTAAGTGCCGTTGGAGCATTCGAAAATCGCATCCTGGTATTCGGGTCTCCAGTCGATGAAGTGCTTAATGCTGTTGACATTTAGATAAGAATTGGGAGAACCGTAGTCGATCACATAGTCAACCAGTACTGGAATTTTGATGAAATCTTCCTCAGCCTCCTTATTAAACTTCCGGGCACAGACAAATTTTGGATACCCGTCCACTTTTTCTTTCATCAGGTAAATCTGTTCGATGACCCCCTGAATCATTCCCTGGTTGATGAGTTTTCGGTAGGGTTCTTTTGTTGGCACTAAACCTTTGTCATGCAGGAACTTGTGCCAAAAACGCGAATACATGAGATGCCCCACCGCATGCTCGGTACCACCTACATATAAATCAACATCGCGCCAATAGTTCAGGGCTTGAGAACTTGCAAATTCATTTTCATTTTGCGGATCCATATACCGCAGAAAATACCATGAAGAACCTGCAAAACCGGGCATTGTGTCCGTTTCACGCCTCATGCCATTGGGCAGGTTGACCCATTTCCCGGCACGAGCCAATGGTGACTTTGCACCTGCTGATGGTTTGAAATCATCCAGCTCGGGTAGTTCGAGTGGTAAATCTTCCAGGTTCATGGCATGAGTCACGTCATCCTTATCGTAATAAATCGGGAATGGCTCACCCCAGTAACGTTGGCGGCTATAAATGGCATCACGCAATTTGTAATTCACTTTTCTGGTACCAAGTCCCTGTTCTTCTATCTTTTGGAGAATGGCTTCAATGGCTTCAGGCACCTGCATTCCGGTGATGAAACCGGAATTTATCATAACTCCAACTTTGTCCTCAATGGTTGCACCAAGGTGCATGCTTTTATCGATGATGTCGATTATAGGCAAATCGAATTTTTCAGCAAATCTCTTGTCCCGCTCATCATCTGCCGGAACAGCCATGATGGCACCAGTACCGTAGTCTTTCAGAACATACTCAGCTATCCAAATAGGAATCTTTTCATTATTAAATGGATTGATGGCGAAAGCACCAGTAAAAGCACCGGAAACTTCTTTGGTTTCTGCCAAACGGTCGCGCTCCGACCGCGTATTCACATACTTCAGGTAATTGTCAATCTGCTCCTTTTGATCTGGTGTTGTGATTTGTTTTACCAGATCAAGCTCAGGCGCAAGAACCATAAAAGTGGCGCCAAAAATGGTATCAGGACGGGTGGTGAAAATCTCAATTTTCTGGCCGGATCCTGCAATGTCGAAAAACATCTGTGCACCTTCCGAACGCCCGATCCAGTTGGTTTGTGTCTTTTTCATTGCTTCAGAAAAGTCCAGTTCATCCAGATCTTTCAAAAGTCTTTCTGCGTATGCCGTAATTCGCAAGGACCATTGTAACATAGGTTTGCGTTCCACAGGGTAACCGCCCCGTTCACTAAGGCCATCTTTTACTTCGTCATTTGCCAGTACGGTGCCCAATTCTTCACACCACCATACATAAGTTACCCTTCGGTACGCCAACCTGTAATTCATCAGGATGTCGTCGCGCTCCTTAACGCTAAAAGCTTTCCACTCCTCAGCAGTAAACCTGGTGTCGTCGGATGTAGCTGCATTGATTCTAGAGTTTCCTTCCATTTCAAACACCTCAATCAACTCCCCAATGGGTCTTGCACTTTGAAGGTCATTGCAGTAATAATGATCGTATAACTGAAGGAAAATCCACTGAGTCCATTTATAGTATTTAGGGTCACAGGTACGCACTTCACGGCTCCAGTCAAAGCTGAGACCCAGGTTTTCCAACTGTTCCCGGTAGCGGTCTATATTGGCATTGGTTGATTTTGCCGGATGAACACCCGTTTGGATGGCATATTGTTCGGCTGGTAAACCAAAAGCATCATAGCCCATAGGGTGTAAAACATTGTGCCCTTGCATTCGCTTGTATCGGGCAAAAATGTCGGATGCTATATAACCAAGGGGATGACCAACATGCAGACCAGAACCGGAAGGATATGGGAACATATCCAACACATAGTACTTTGGTTTCGACGAATCGTTGCTGACCTTGTAAACCTGGTGCTTATCCCACCAATTTTTCCATTTGCGTTCTATTTCACGAGGATTGTATTTCATAAAAAACACGTATTGAGATGCGCTTGTCCAAATAGCGCTATTTACTGTTTACCGATAATTTTTTTGAAGGTGCGAAGAAAGGGTATTTTGAGCTAAATCAAAAATGATAAACTCAATGATATTGAGCATTTTCGGAGAAGGTTAGCAGGTCGGAGCGAAAAGTCCAAAAAGAAACAGACGCTTCGTTATTACAGATATTTCCTACAGAATAAATCATGGAATTCGAAAACTTCTCTGGTACAATGTGGTAAGAAAATTAATTGTTTACCATAGGGAAATGAAATTTGGCGGTTGAAATCAAGAGTAAAAAGCAGCTTCACCCAAAATCTCTATATTTGCGGCCACTTTTGAAGAACACTGCGATTTAGAAAAAATAACCTTATAAACATGTTTGATAGTCTTACTGATCGCCTCGAATTAGCATTCAAATCCCTTACCGGTGACCGTCGACTCACGGAGTTGAATATTGCTGAAAGCGTAAAGGAAATTAGACGTGCATTGGTCAATGCCGACGTAAATTATGCCATTGCGAAGCAATTCACGGAAAAGATAAAGGACAAAGCCTTAGGCACAGAAAACGTACTTAAATCAGTCCGGCCGGGACAATTGATGGTAAAAATCGTTCAGGATGAGTTGACTGAACTGATGGGCGGACAGGCCGCTGGCATGAACATTAAAGGAAGCCCAGCAGTAGTACTTATATCTGGTTTGCAAGGTTCTGGTAAAACGACATTCTCTGCCAAACTGGCCCATTTTCTGAAAACCAAAAAGCAAAAGAAACCGCTGCTGGTAGCATGTGACGTGTACCGTCCTGCGGCAGTTGACCAGTTGACAGTGCTGGGTGAACAGATTAAAGTTCCTGTTTACAAAGAGGAGGGAAACCTGAATCCAGTTGAAATTTCCCTGAAAAGTATCGCTCATGCTCAATCCCATGGCTTTGACGTAGTCATCGTGGATACTGCCGGTCGTCTTGCCATTGACGAGCAGATGATGACGGAAATTTCCAACATCAAAAATGCCATTCTTCCCAACGAAACTCTTTTCGTTGTTGACTCGATGACAGGTCAGGATGCAGTCAACACGGCAAAAGCATTCAATGAATTGCTCAATTTCGATGGTGTTGTGCTCACCAAACTCGATGGTGATACCCGAGGTGGTGCGGCGCTTTCCATAAAATACACCGTCGGCAAACCCATCAAGTTTGTCAGCACAGGCGAAAAAATTGATACGCTGGATGTGTTCCATCCGGAACGTATGGCCCAGCGGATATTGGGAATGGGTGACATTGTGTCCTTGGTGGAAAAGGCACAGGAACAGTTTGATGAAGAGGAAGCCAAAAAACTCGAAAAGAAAATCAAAAAGAACAAGTTTGATTTTGATGATTTTCTCGGCCAGATTAAACAAATCAGGAAAATGGGCGACATGAAGAGTCTTATCGGTATGATTCCGGGAGCAGGCAAAGCCCTAAAAGATGTTGACTTTGACGATAAAGCACTCAATAAAGTGGAATCCATCATCTTTTCCATGACTCCGGAAGAAAGAGCTAACCCTGAGTTGATGAACATGAGCCGAAAGAAGAGAATTGCGCAGGGGTGCGGGCAGGACCTGAATCAAATCAACGTATTCATCAAACAGTTTGACCAGATGAAAAAGATGATGCACAAGATGAGCAATATGCCAGGTTTTGCCTCAGGTGCCGTACCCAAACAAATGAAAGCCGGGTTCAGAAAAAGATAAAACTATAAGAATTCAAAACCAATTAAGGAACAAGTAAAAAGTAAAAAGGCAAAAGGCAAAAGTTTTCCAACTGATTTTCAAGTGGTTAAGAAAACAATTTGGCAACTTTATTTTTAACTCATTACTAAGATGAACCGCCGAAGTAACATACTGATACTC
>CAYRDX010000025.1:0-56414 GCA_964423205.1 uncultured Saprospiraceae bacterium
GCTGTTGCGCTCTTCCCCGTGTACTTTTTGAAAAGACGGCTGAAATGAGAATGGCAGGTACAATCTGATGCCAGAGCAAGTACTACGATGGTCTGCTCGCCCCAAGTCATCCCATTTTCTCAAAAGCAGGCCAGCTTAAAAAGCTACCGTTTACAGCTTGAAAAATTTCCTATGCAGGGGCTTAGCATCTTTTCCGGAGGGAAGAATATTGATAAAGTACACGCCAGTAGCCCATCCAGGCATGTCGAATGAAAGGTCGAGAAGCCCGTCTATGGGTCTTTGCCGTTTTTCGGCCACAAGGCTGCCCGATGTATTGTATAACTGAACCGGAACTTCCGTATTCCCGGAGTAGAGGGCTATAATTTGAATTTTATCTGTTGCGGGGTTTGGGAAAACCACTATGCTTTCAGGTTCCGGTATCCTGATGATGACGGTATCGGAATAACTTGAAGTACCGTCCGCACCCACCAGTTTTAAGCGATAAAAGTGAATCCCGGCACCCTGTTTCACATGTTTGAAAGCATATTTACCGGTTCCGCTTAATACGGGTTGAAAAGGCACCGTTCCTATTGACTTGAAAGTTGCAATGTCGCGTGCGTATTCAATGACGAAATGGCTTAGTTTTCCGCCTTTGGAAGTTTCCCAATTGAGCTGATGGTCATCTCCGACTTTTTTCCCGGTAAAGGAGCGTATTTCTAATGGCAGTAAATAGAGTGATTGTTTTACTGCCTCCAGAGCATCGATGATGCCATGCCCAAAAACATTGTTGGGAGAACTGCTTCCACCTATGCCACCGCAAGTCTGGTCGAGGGTATTTTTTCTGGCCGTCGTTTCCAGGATGTCTTCAATCAAATCGACCTTGCCGGCCAGGTGGGGATTTGCTGAAATCATGAGTGCAACCACTCCGGCCACGTGAGGCCCTGCCATGCTGGTACCATTCCAGGTCGCAAAAGCCCCCTTCCGGATAGTGGAGTAAACCCCCACACCCGGTGCGCTGACATTGGGTTTCATCCGAAAACTGCTGTCTATGGCTACCGGGCCGCGGCTGCTGAATCCGGCGATGCTGTCTTTTGAGTTGGAGGCCCCTACAGCGAAACTGCCTTCAAATATGGCCGGCGGGGCATTTACGGTGGAGCAGTTGCTGCCGCCATTACCCGCAGAAACCACCACCACAATTCCTGCATTGCGCACATTGTTGATGACCGTATTCATGGTGGCAAAATTACCAGGGTTGCAGCCTTCGCTTTCCGGACAAGACCATGAATTGTTGATGACATGGGGGGCGAGTTCAGGTTTTGGGTTTTTGCCATCCAAATCGTAAGGCGCAACAAACCACTCAAAACATTCGATATAGGTGGCAGGAGTCCCGTAGCCTTTGTCCATGTTGCGGCAGGCAATCCATCGTGCTCCCGGGGCTACACCAAAGGTGTCTTTCTGATTTTCGCCAACCATGGTGCCCATGGTGTGGGTCCCGTGATTGTGGTCGTCGCAGGGAACCGGAGAGTTGATACCACAGATATTGGAATCCCGAAGGGTGTGAATCGCATCATGCCAGTTGTAGTTGTGATTGGCGGTTTTGGATGCGGCGTTCCAACCCCGGTATTTTTCCTTGAAAGCGGCATTGTCCCATTCATATCCCGTGTCCTGACCAGCCACTACTACACCCTGCCCCGAATAACCCAAAGCATGCACCTGATTGGCTTTGATGTTGCCGATGCCCCATGCAAAGACCCTCTGGCCTTCACTTACAACATCCCGTACAGGTCCTTCAAACCTTACTTTGGGGTTGGTCTGAATTTCACTTACTTCAGGAAGACGAGCCGCTTTTTCCAAAAATGTCAGGTCGCCCTCAGCCCACATTGCGTTGATAATCCAAAATGAGCGGAAAACAAATTGGGATTCCTGTGCCATCTGAATAACCCTGGCCTGTGACTTAGTTGCGGAGGCATGCAATTTCTGATATACATAAGCTCCTTTTTGCTCTTTGTTCAAAAGAACTTTAGCCCCATCGGTGCCCGGTTGGTCTTTGAAAATTATCAAAAAATCCACCGTCCTGCCTTTCGAAGCTTCCAGGAATAAAGATGGATGAATCTTGGCGGTCCAATCAGTGAGCTGCTGACCAAAAGTCAAGTGACTCAGGGTTAAGAATAAGAGCAGAAAGCATACAGCTTTAAAAATATGGGTTGAGGGTCTTGACTTATTTTGCATCATCTGATTACAAAAAATAACAGCAACTGGATGAATGGCTTGGCTCTATTAATTGTCCGGCCGATTACATGATTAATTGAAAGCCTGTATAAAACTGCTAAATCCCTGCCAGTTATGACAGGTATTTACCAACGATGGGCAGTCTGCGCCCAACGCCAAAAGCTTTTGGTGAAACCCTTAATACAGGTGCGGCCTGATGCCGTTTAAACTCATTGGTGTTTACCAGTTTTAAGGCACTTCGAACTACTTTTTCATCAAAGCCAATGGCTATGATTTCCTGTGGGCCTTGTCTTTTTTCAATGTACTGGTACAAAATCTGGTCGAGTACATCGTATTCCGGCAGGCTGTCGCTGTCTTTCTGGTTGGGTCTTAACTCTGCGCTGGGAGGCTTGGTAATAGTGGATTCAGGTATCACGATGCCATCCTTGTTGATGTAATGCGCCAGCTCATAAACTTCCATTTTATAAACGTCGGCGATAACGGAAAGCCCTCCGCACATGTCGCCATAAAGCGTACCGTAACCAACGGCCATTTCGCTTTTGTTGGTCGTATTGAGCAGGATGTTGCCAAACTTGTTGGAAATAGCCATGACCAACATGCCACGAATTCTGGCTTGAATATTTTCCTCGGCCACGCCGAAAGGATTTCCCCGGAAATGGGGTTCGAGGGCGTTCATATAACTACCGAATATCGGCTCAATCGGAATGATGTCGTATTGAATACCCAAGGTGACCGCCAGGTCGCGTGCATCATTGACGGAATGATCGGATGAAAACTGGGAAGGCATGAGCAGGGCTCTCACATTGTCCTCACCCAAGGCTCTCGCAGCCAAAACAGCCACCACCGCAGAATCGATACCACCGGATAGTCCCAGTATGGCCTGTTTGAAACCCAATTTGCTGAAGTAGTCTTTTATGCCCAAAATCAAGGCATCATGGATGAGTCTGATTTTTTCCTTGGGCTGTTCCTGATTTTTTTCGCCTTTCAGTATGTCTTCAAATTCATAGGTTCTGATGCAGTCCTCGAAATAGGGCATTTCTTCATAGACCTTTCCATTAGGTGAAAAAATCAGCGAGCCGCCATCGAAGATGATTTCAGTCTGTGAGCCCACCTGGTTGACGTAAATAAGTGGCAGCTTGTAGCGTTCGACGTTGGCTTTGCATACACGGATGCGCTCTTTGGCATGCTCATAAGAAAACGGGGATGCCGAAAGGTTGAGTATCAAATCCGGCTTCTGAGGCATCATTTCATCGAGTGGAACAATGGTGTAAAGCGGGTTTTCATTGCCCAGGTTC
Organism: uncultured Saprospiraceae bacterium; assembly: GCA_964423205.1. Lineage (GTDB taxonomy): Bacteria > Bacteroidota > Bacteroidia > Chitinophagales > Saprospiraceae > UBA6168. The sequence goes on from CAYRDX010000025.1 coordinate 3,504, forward strand.
CAGAGGTCTTCGCATATACTGAGAGCTATTTTTTTGCCCTTGAACTCCACCACATTAAATTCCGTGGCGGGCTCGAAATAGCGGTATTCATCGAACACATCATAGGTGGGCAATAGCGCCTTGTGCTGCACGAGTTTGATTTTTCCATCCTCCAGGAAATAGGCAGAGTTAAAAAGGTCTTTGCCTTCTATCACGGGATTGCGACTGGGAGACCCAACAGCGATGGCTATTCCCTTAGCGGCCTCGGCTAACTTTTGCACAGAGCGCTCCGCCTTTCGGATAAAGTCATCAAACTCCAGAAAATCGCGAGGCGGATAACCGCAGGTAGCCAGTTCGGGGAATGCAATTAAATCGGCTCCCTGTTCTTTGACGGTTTTGACTGCGGAAAGCATTTTTTCCAGATTGCCCTCAAAATCTCCGACAAAAAAATTGAGTTGGGCTAAGGCTATTTTCATAAAGGAAAATTTATCCTTCGGTCATTGCCTATTGCTAAACGCTGGCAAATCGATGAAGTTTTGTTCACATAACCATGCGCATAAAAGTAGTCAATCAGTCACAGTTGGCAACTCAGGCAGAATTTTTAGGTTGTTTTTTTCGAGGGCCAATTGTACAAAAAGTAAAAACGGTATCATTGCAGCTCAAATTGAATGTCATGAAATTTTACAGCCTGATAGCCTTGTCTCTTGTGCTCTTATCGACTTCTTGCCTGAAAGGAGATTTGAGCCCTGAAGAACAACATGCCGATGACTTAAAAAAGATACAGAAGTACGTCGGCGATAATAAACTCAATGCCAAGTCCACGGCATCCGGATTGCATTATGTTATCCAAACCGAAGGCAGCGGTGGGAGTCCTACTTTGAACAATACCGTATCCGTATATTACAAAGGGTATTACCTCGACGGTCAGGTGTTCGATGAGAGCCTGAGCAAAACAATATCCTTCCCGCTTAAAAACCTGATATTGGGTTGGCAGGAGGGGCTTCAGCTCTTTAAGAAAGGAACCAAAGGGATTCTTCTGGTGCCTTCAGCTTTGGGATATGGCAGTTACCCACCTTCCGGTATTCGCAGGAACGCTGTGCTTGTTTTTGAGATTGAACTGGCGAATTTCTGATAGACCACCTCCCAAATAATATTTCCCTGTGAAGGCAAATGGACTGACGTTTGACAGGTAGGTGAAGGAAATAGCCTTTTTTGTGGGCTCAGCTTTTTATATTTCCGGCTAAAACGAAATAACCAGTGAGTAAACAAAAACAAAGCCGGAGTCTGAGCCAGATTGGCAGATATGCTGTGTTTTTTGCAGCACCCATCATAGCCCTTTATCTCGTTTTTTTTGTTGAACTCTATCCGGGAAAACCCGCCGTGACCAATACTATGGCTGTGGCTATTCTCATGGCGCTGTGGTGGATGACAGAGGTAGTGCCTTTGGCAATAACTTCTCTATTGCCGGTAGTGCTTTTCCCATTGCTGGGTATCATGGATGGAAAAGATACTTCCATACAGTATTTCAATCACGTTATTTTCCTGTTCATTGGTGGTTTTATAGTGGCACTTGCCATTCAAAAGTGGGACCTGCATAAACGCATAGCTCTTTTTATCCTGAGGTTAGTAGGAAGTAGCCCATCGAGGATTTTGTTTGGATTTATGTTCGGGACGGCGTTTTTATCCATGTGGATTTCGAACACAGCCACGGTAATGTTGATGATGCCTATTTTGGTTTCAATCATCACAAAACTGGAGGACAAGAACAACAAGAAGTCGGTTTATCATTTTTCTGTGGGTTTGCTGTTGGCAATCGCATATAGCGCCTCTATCGGCGGAATAGCTACTCTTGTTGGAACTCCACCCAATTTGTCCTTTGCAAGGATTTTTGACATTTATTTCCCTGATGCTACCGACATTTCTTTTGCCTCATAGTTTTTCCATGCCTTCCCCATTTCCGTGCTCTTGTTTGTAGTTGTTTTCATCTATCTGAAACTCGTTTTTGTTAGAAAAAACCGCAAGTGGAAAAGTCTCATCCGGCAGGAATTAAAAGAAGACTTTAAAGCGTTAGGCCCCATGATTTTTGAGGAAAAGGTGTTATTGGTGGCTTTTGTGGTGTTGGCGTTGCTATGGTTCCTTCGTGCGGATATTGTATTGGGCACTTTTACCATACCCGGCTGGGAAAGGCTCTTTGCCCATCCGGCATACTTCAATGATGGCACAGTAGCAATTTTCGTTGCCGTTTTGCTTTTTATCATTCCCTCGAAGAAGAAAAAGGGCGAGTTCATTATGGACTGGAAAGCAGCAGAAGACATCCCATGGGAAATCATCCTCCTGTTCGGTGGTGGGTTTGCATTGGCGACCGGATTTAAAGAATCCGGTCTTTCTGCATGGTTTGGAGAACAACTGAAGTGGTTGCAAGGCGTTCATCCATTAATCATTATTGTTTCCATTTCTTTTCTCGTCACCTTCCTGACAGAAGTAACTTCCAACACCGCAACAGTTGAAACACTTCTGCCCATGCTTGCAGGCTTGGCCATAAGCATTGAAGTAAACCCGCTTCTGTTTATGCTACCAGCCACTATAGCCGGGTCGATGGCCTTCATGTTACCTGTAGCAACACCACCCAATGCCATCGTATTTGGCACAAGGCGCCTCAAGATTTATCAAATGGCCGAAACAGGTCTGATTATCAATCTTGTAGGGGTCATCATTGTTTCCCTTGTGACCTATTATCTTGGAACAATCATATTTGGAATTGAAAGCGGGGTATTCCCGGTTTGGGCGAAGGGGGTGCATTGAATTAGCTTGAGGTTGTTTGAGTTGTTCGACCCCGAATACTCGGGGTGAGTTTTTGGGGTGTTTATCAAAACCTTACATTTACTCTCATTCTTTTATCATTTTAATGATGGGATCTGAAATCCGAACATCCAAATGGTGGCGCACGCGAAAGGTGTATTCAGTAGTGATTCGCATCATGCTGAGTTACTTCCTGCTATTTCTTGCCGGGAAAATCTTCGGGAAAGGTTATTCCGATAAAAGACTTTCAGGGCTTCATTCCCTTAATGCCAACCGGCTGAAAAACACTTTTCTGGAACTTCAGGGATTGTTTGTCAAGATTGGACAGATGGTTTCCATCATGTCCACCTTTCTGCCGGAAGATTTCCGGAGGCCGCTTGAGGCATTTCAGGATCATGCGCCGGCCCGGCCCATTGACGAAATTCGATTACGGATAAGCAATGAATTGGGCGGCCCGCCTGAAAAAATTTTCAGAAGTTTTGATGATGAACCACTTGCCTCTGCCTCAATCGGACAGGTGCACCGGGCAACATTAAATGATGGAACGGAAGTGGTTGTGAAAGTTCAACATGCTCATGTCCCTCAAATAGCTGCCATCGACCTGGAATTGTTTGAAAAAGTCATGGCTTTGGTGGGGAGTTTTTACAAAATGAGGGGATTGGAACATGTCGCCCAGCAAATCCGGAAAATGATTGAAGAGGAGATGGATTACACGCGGGAAGCAGAAAACATGAGTCGGATAAAAGTTAATCTGAGCAGCCTGCCGAATGTCCTGATTCCACAGACTTATCCTGAATACTGCACCCGTTTCATCATAACAAGTGAATTCATACAAGGAGAAAAAATAACAAACACTACCCGTATAGATGCCTTGGGATTGGACAAAAATAGCTTGGCCAAGCAGCTTTTGGAAATGTGCTGTAAAATGGTGTTCGACGATGGGATTTACCATGCCGACCCGCACCCGGGTAATTTGCATGTTACGGAAAACGGAAAGCTCGTACTGCTGGATTTCGGTGCAGTTTCCACACTCAATCCCAGGATGAAAACGGGTTTAATGAAACTCGTGGAGGCTGTGGTGAAAGGTGATACCGAAGAAATAGTTGAAGCATTGACTTTTATGGGCTTCATTACTTCCGGCAAGGAATCCACAAGGGTAGCCGAGCGAATGTTGGAAAATGTGCGTGAATTTTTCCAGTCGGAAGTGCAGATGGAGAGTTTTAACTTCGAGGATATAAAGTTCGATTTCGATATATCCAGCCTCACCCGCCTGATGACCATTTTCAGTTTTCGGGAAATGGCAGATACCATGCAACTGCCGAAAGATTACATCCTGTTGAACAGGATGTTGTTACTCATAGCAGGTATCAGTGCCCAACTCGACCCAAAACTCAACCCGCTTGACGTCATTCAACCCTATTTCAAAAGCCAGGTGTTTAGCGGTGGCAACATGTCTAAATACATTTTTGACATGCTGAAAAGCAACTTTGCTAATCTGTTGAACTTACCGGTCGAGATGCGAAAAGTATTGCATAAGGCCAGGCGGGGAGAATTGGAACTGAACATCAGGGATCTGGATAAAAGTGCCAATCTTCTTTTTCTGCTTTGGCAGCAAATGATGTTTACTCTGCTCATTATAGCCATCGGTGTATTGGCTTATGCTTCTTTTGAAAACGGTTGGTTCTTATTATTCAAATATTCACTTGGTATTGGAGCCTTGCTAATGTTATTCTGGTTAAGAGCGGGGTGGTTGGCGAGGAGGTATTGGAAATGATAAAAGAGGGTAATCAATCGCGGATAATTTTCCGGAGAGCAAGAAACATGAGCAGGCCTGCAACGACAAATGCGAAAACAGCTCCTGCACTATCACCGGTATAATCCAGGCTTGCAATGAGTTTTCTGCCTATCCCAATGACCATCCCAACCAAAAACAGGAGACCTATAATCTTTGTAATTTTCATTTTTAGTTCTTTTTGAGAATTCGTGAATTGGAAGCAACAAAAGTGAGTATAAGCGACCATCAAATCAATAGCACAAGTCACATTCATTAAATGTTGTGATTTCATTTGCATAAGTTAATAAATTCCGGCTTTGGAATATTGACAATTTACCTCGGTATCGTTAACTATGATTCCATTACTGGAAATCCTTTTTCGAGATAAATACCTCATCGCCATCAATAAACCCCATGGTTTGCTGGTGCATCGTTCCCCTATTGCTACTGACGCTTCAGAATATGCGATGCAGCAGCTCAGAAATCAGATTGGTCGCTGGGTATTTCCTGTGCACCGTCTCGACCGCAAGACAGCCGGAGTTTTGCTGTTTGCGCTGACCGAGGAAATGAATATTGCCATGCATAAGTTGTTTGAGAAAATGGAGGTCGAAAAGACTTACCATGCCGTGGTTCGTGGCTTTACAGAGGACATTGGAATCATTGATTACCCACTAAAAAAAGAAAATGGTGAAATGCAGGAAGCTGTTACGGCTTACGTGACCTTGCAAAGAATGGAGATTGGGATTGCATTGGGAGGGCACCCAACCTCACGATATTCTCTTGTTGAGCTAAAACCGGAAACCGGCAGGATGCACCAATTACGCAGGCATATGGCGCATATCCGGCACCCTATTATTGGCGACAGGCCTTATGGCTGCAATAAACAGAACAGGCTATGGAAAGAAAATTGGGGAATGACAACCATGCTTTTGCACGCGGGTAATTTAAAATTTGTACATCCTATCACCGGTAGAGAAGTATTCATTGAGGCAAAAGAACAGCCTGAATTTTCAGCGGCAAAAGCCATATTGACGGGTGCAGAAATTCCGTAGAAAGCTTTCCTTTTCAATTTACATCATCAGAAAGGTTGCTTCTTAGCAGAAGTGCGGCAGTCATGTTTTGTAAAAGATGTCGCATATCCGGAGACAAGTCCCTGCGTAAGAAGACGCGACCATTATTGATCGTTTCCACTGCGGCAAGGTCACGACCGTTTTCCTGTAAGGTGTAACCGTAAATTAACCCCTTTGTAAGAAATGAATTCTTATCTTCTATGGTGCGAACATTGGAGATGTAAATTTCTCTATTGTCCTTTTTCAACACGCCATTGGAATCCTGAAAAGCATTGCGATTGTTGGTATTGTACACTATAAAATCCCAGACACCATCCCTGGCAACTATCTGGCCGGAGAAAATATCTTCCTGTTTTAAAGTAACACTAAACCAATAATCGAGCAGAGGCAACTCCTTTTCGGTAATTTTTGCCAGGCAATATACATTTGTTGATGAGCCATCAGGCGCAGTGCTTGTGAACTGCAATTTTTCTTTGGCACCTTGAAACCTAAGGACAAATTCAGTCTGGTAACTCGAAGTCCATCCCCTTTTTACTTTATCAGTTACATAATCACCAAAACTCAATTTTTGTTTTATCAGCCATCCCTGCTTGCCTTTGACAGCATATTCGTCGGCGTTTGAAGCTAAATCATCGGAAAGACTCATTCTGGGAATGGTGCAGCTTGAAGTAATCAATCCTAATACCAGTAAGATTATTGAGCGATTTACTGTTTTCATTGTTCTGATTTACAGGTTATAAAGGGTGGTCAATAGCCCAATAGCGAAGTCAGCCGGCTGTACAATTCCAAACTGTGCAGATTCTTGGCTACTATGATGCCGTTGCTATCAATCAACAGGTTAAAAGGAATGAAAGTAACATTGTAGGCACGTGCATGACCAGAATCCCAGCCTTTGACATCTGATACATTCGGCCAGGGCAGTTCATATCTTTCAGAGGCGGCTTTCCATCGGTCTTCTCTTGAATCAATGGACACGCTGAATATTTCAAAGCCTTTACCCTTAAATACTTCGTAAGCCTGTTTCATTTCGGGAAACTGCCGGACACAGGGTGCGCACCATGAAGCCCAAAAGTCGATGAGCGTGTATTTTCCTTTTACATTGTAAAGGCTTAGAACTTTTCCACTGAGATCCTTTTCAGTTATGGGTGGAGCTTTAGACCCGATGGCAACTGTTTTGAAGCGTGCTACCTTTTCCTCCATGACCTTGGTCATTTTCAAATTTGAATGGACAGCCTTGAAATCGGACACCAATTTCTCCAATCTTGAAATCTCCTCATCGCCGGTCCAGCGAAGCATGGTTCCATACAGAGCGATGGAAGTGCCAATGTGTTTCGATGTGTAATCGAGTAATTCTTTGCGGTGTTTTTCAGTGGCAACGAGGTATTCGCCGATAGCCTCTATTTCAGCTTTTTTGTCTTCTCCTTTGGATGCTTCCCGCATTTTGTCGTTAGCGGGGTCTATCAATCTGGTATTTGATTCTTCCCGGAACACTTCATAGCCCTGAAGTTTTTCGCTGTCGGAAGAACCTTTGATGTCAACATTGCCACCGGCCTTACCTTCGGCGTTCAAATGTATATTCTTTTGGCCCATATCAATGACCAGCAGCACTGTCTGCCGGCCCGGAAAATCAACTCTGAATAAGTCTGGCTCCGTGAACTGAAAGGTTAGAGCATAGGTTCCCTTGCCTGAAATTATCGAAGTGTCCAAAGGTGTTCTGTTTTGACTTACCGGATCGAATAAATACAAAATGACCGCATCTCCTGATTTGTATTGTGAAACAAGACCTGAAATGGAATAACCATTGTTTTCTTGACTTGGTGCTTCATTTTGAAATAAGACAAAAAGTAGAAAAAAGCTGAATAGCTGTATAACCCTGTAATTCCGCATGTCTGTTTATTTGTCAATAAAATTGGAAAGTTTAAAATCGGTTAATAACCATGATGCCGGTTTGGCCAAAGTTATCCATAGCCATCAATTCTCTGGCTCCTTCTTCCAAATTAAGTAAACGACCTATCATCCTTTCCGGTTGAATTTTACCAGTCCGTATCATATCCAAAAGCTGCGGGTATTGGTGTGCCTGCATGCCATGGCTGCCTATGATTTCAAGTTCTTTGGAAATTACAGCCCCCATTGGTAAAGATGGATTTGCTTCATTACCCAATAAAAGACCCAATTGAACGTGGCGGCCCCTTTTGCGCAGACTGTGGATGGAATTTTGGCAAGTTTCTTTTGACCCCAAGGCATCCAAAGAAAGATGTACGCCTCCTCCGGATATTTGATGAATGGCTTCGGTTATATTGTCAAAACAATTGGCGTTGAGTGTAGCATAAGCACCCAACTTGCGGGCCAGTTCCAGTTTGTCATCGTCGATGTCCACTGCTACAACGGTTGCGCCCATTGCAGAGGCAATCATAATCGCAGAAAGACCTACTCCACCACAACCATATACGGCGACCCATTCGCCGCCTTTCAACCGGCCCTGCACCACAAGACCACGGAACGATGTGATGAAACGGCAGCCGAGTACCGCGGCAGTTTCAAATTCCATTTCATCCGGCAGTTTGACGAGGTTATGATCTGCATACGCAATTTTTATCAACTCAGCATAAGAACCCCACGAGGTAAATCCCGGCTGAAAATAGTTGTCGCAGATTTGTTGGTTGCCGGAGATGCATTGAGGGCAGGAACCGCAACCTATGCAAAAAGGAACCGTTACCCGGTCCCCCTTTTTCCAGTTTTTGACACCTTTTCCGGTCTCGGCGATTACTCCTGCAAATTCATGACCGGGAACATGTGGAAGCTGTACATCGGAATCATGCCCCTGCCAGCCGTGCCAGTCACTGCGGCAAAGGCCAGTAGCTTTTACCTCTATGACCACCTCCCCATCACCCGCAATGGGGTCAGGCACTTGCTGAATTTTTATGGCTTGCTTGAATTGTGTATAGTAGGCTGCTTTCATGGTCGAAATGTAGCCAAAATAAGTTGTAGAATGGATTCAGAAAGTCAGTCCATAGCCATTTGTTGATCGATTTTCCAATCAAAAGGACGCCTTTTAAGCTCTTCCAGTTTTTCATTAAGCTTATAATCGATTAATTCCCTTTGCGCAGCAATCCTTGCATTCACCAGGTATCTGCCTGTTTCGGTGTCATACATTACCCTGTTGGTAGTCAGATTGGAAAGCAGGCTGACTTGTTCCTTATTGGCCATTTCGAAGACGTGCTCTTGTTGATGAAGAATATAGTCGTAAGGGCTTCGGTATGAAATGAGCTTGACAAAAATCGGAGCAGTTTCTATGACTATGAACAGCAACAAAATGAAAATGCTGGCATAATAAATTGCGTCACTATTCGCTGAAAGGCGTGAGTGGGCGTCAATCCTGGCAGCCATGCCGTCGTATTTTCCACGTTCAAGGTTGTTGATATCGGTGGATGAATTGGCCATAATGGCCTTAATGGCAGCTTCTTTTTCATTAATCAAAGGAAGGTTGATGGCTAAAAGGCTGTCGAGTTCCTTTTGAGCGTTATCGGCATCGGCTTTCTTGGCGCGGTAGATTGGTCCCAGGTTCATTCTGCCGGAACCACCAGTACCATCGGCTTCCATTTGTGCAATGCGTGCAAGTGTATCCCTTGCTGCCGTTTTGGTAACTATTTCCGCTTTCCAGGTGTCAATCTGCAGCTGCTGAGTTTTAATTTCTGATTCATACCGTGCCTTTACCCTGTCTTCCTGATTCTTAAAAACCTCCTGTTCCATGGTAACCAACTCAGCGTTGATTTCTTTTTCAAAAATCTTCAATTCCAATGGCTTGGAAATTACTATGGCAAGCAGACAGGCCAGAAGCAAACGGGGAGCAGCCACCATCGCATCTCTCCACCTATTGCCATAACTTTTCATGCTCATGACGATGTAGCGGTCGAGATTGAAAATCATAAGCCCCCATATCGTCCCAAAGATGATGGCCAAAGGGTAGGACTCAAATACGGTGTACAGGGCATAGCCAGAGGAAAAGAATGCCAGAACGCCCGTAAAAAACACTGTTGCACCAATACCTACGTATTTATTGGTATCGGTGGGGCATTTTTCCAGAATGCTATGTTCAATACCGGAACAGAAGAGAAAGAAATTTTTCAGTCGGGTCATGTTATTTTCATTTTGCCGGAAATGAACAGTCTATTGGTCCACCAACAGTGAACTTGTTCAAAACTGTGTTACAATCGAATAATGGCCTTAAGAGGAAGGGATGTGAGATTAACTCCAAAGGAGCGGAAAATTTTGAGGGAAGGTTGATTTTTTAGATGAAAAAAAGAAAGCAAGGGATAAGAAGAAGAATAGCAGGAATAAATTTTCGACACCAAAACACTAAAGCACAAATGGGAATACTGGTTTGGGGATCCAATTATTCTAATTTATTGTAAGGAAAATTGAATCATCTTGAACGAACCTATTGAGTAACTACGGCAACATGCTTAACGCTGTCCGCAGAAAGTACAAAATAGGTGTCGCATCTTTTTATTTTCTTTTCAAGATGCCTTCTAAAAGCTCCGAGTCCCGTTTTTCATGCCAGAGAACGGCCACTACCACTCTTTTTCGATTTTCATCTATCCTGAAAATCAACATATAAGGAAACCTTTTCAACAGAACCCTGCGGAATGGCTTTAGGACGAACTTGAAACGATGAGGATTATTCCGAAGCTTTGTAAGAAGGTCAAAAAACTCAACCATTAATTCGTTTCCGAGCCCGGGTGATTGCCTATTATACCAGTCCATCGCTTCCCAAAGGTACTTCCGGGCTTTATAAAGGAGGACAACGCTATTGGCCATATTTTGTGCTGGTTTGCTCCCGAAGCATTTCGATGGTCAACACTTCTTCCGGATTATTTTCATAGTCTTCCCAAAGTTCTAAAAGTTCCTTTTTCTGTTCAGCTGTGAGCTCACTTTCTTCATTGGTTTGAATGCGGTATTTCAACAGCAGAAACTCCACAAAATCAGCCACTTGCTTTTGCAGGTCCGCAGGCAGTGCATTTATTTTATTGGCTAATGCGGCAGTATTCATGTTTTATTATTTATACCAAAGATAGCCTGTTACTATTGGGTTTCAAAGGGTTGAATTGTCATGAATTTTAATGTATCAGAGTAATATCAAGTGATCAAGGGTCAAGGATTTCTCAAAAGGGCGAGTGTCATATTTCAAAATTTTCAAAATCAGGAAAGAACAAAAAGGCTTTCGAGTAGCATTCTGCCAATCCATTCAATCCTATCTTTTTGTGGCTTAAAACAATCCTTTTTTCTGAGCTTCAATAAATGAAGTATAAGTAACTTCTTCAAACTCAACTTTAAATTTTGCTTTACTACGATGACCTTGCCATAATTCAACATTAGGGTTTTGTCCACTTAAAATTAGGCAAATGATTTCCAATGATTCACGCTCGATGTCTGGTCCGAAATAAACTGCTTTTAATGCTTCTGCTTCGTAAGTATAACGCTGAACATTTTGATGGATGCACCTCCATTTTTTTTCATATTCCCAATTTATAGACTGTGTACAAAATAGGTCAATTATCAAATCCAATTCATTTTCATAAAACGAACGAATGTTGATTTTCGGCATATCATCTTTGTAATTCACTTTGAACAGTTTACTGAAAGGTTCATAGCTAGTATTAAATTCAAGGCAAAATCCTTTTTACCGTCCACCGTAATGGGCCCACATTAATAGGTCGTCGTTCTTCTCGCAGAAGCAAGCAACACCATTTATGGCTAAAAATTGTTCAATTGATTTGTTGATAACATCTTTTGATACCCTCAACATCATTTCTTTTAGGGCTTCACCTGACATTAAATCTAACTGGTTTTGTAACAAAGATAAGTTTACTGATTTCCTTAAATAAAGCTTTTTAATCAAATCAAGTTCTTCATCAGATGGTACTGCAATCCCGGCTGTTATAACACTATCATAAGTGTCATTAAATTGCTTTGGAGAGGCAAAATAGATTGATTGTGCCTTAAGGTTTTGTATTGAAAGGATATTAAAACCTTCATATCTAAAAATCGATTATGGCTTATCCATCTTCCGTAGTTTGATGAACGAGTTTTTCATTGCAACAATCAGAAACTCAATTTGAAGGGCCTCTTCATCAATGCCTCCAGCAACATTGCGGCTGCATAAATGAATTCGTCTCCAGGAAATACGGATAAGCATTGCCGCTTCCCGGCAGTTCAAAATAGAACTTCGTCCGCTTGCGGTCGTAATTGCCAATTTCATTCATAGTGGCAGCATCGTAGAGCCGGCCGTTCACCATGGTGTATTTTACAAATTCGCTGTTGCGGATATTTTCCAGAGGATTCTTATCGAGTACAATGATGTCGGCGAGTTTGCCAGGTTTGATAGAGCCCAACTGACTATCCATACCCAGTGAAATGGCACCGTTGATGGTGGCGCTTCGCAATGCCTCCATGTTCGTCATGCCACCCTGTTGCAGCATCCACAGTTCCCAATGGGCGCAAAGTCCCTGCAACTGTCCGTGGCCGCCCAGGTTGATTTTCACGCCGGCATCGGAGAGTTTTTTCAGGCTTTGGGAGGTCAGGATGTGGCCGTTAATATATTCTTCCTCCGGTATCATAGTGCGGTGGCGGGCACGGCTGTCCACAATCTCACGGGGAGTGAAAGTCAACAGCCTTTCCTTTTCCCATACGTTGGTATGCTGGTACCAATAGTACTCACCGCTCATGCTGCCAAAATTCACAACCAGGGTTGGTGTGTTATGGGTTTTGGTGGCGGCCCAAAGATTGATCACGTCTTTGTAAAGAGGAACTACCGGGATATTATGCTCTACGGTCGTATGGCCGTCCACTACCATGCTCATATTATGGAAGAAGAAAGAACCTCCTTCCGGAACAACCTGAATTCCCAGCTCTCGGGCTGCAGCCATGACCATTTGGCGCTGATTGCGGCGGGGTTGATTGTAACTTTTTACGGAAAATGCACCGAATGCAGCAGTACGTCTCAATGCCGAGCGGGCGTCTTCCAGAGAGTTGATGACTGCCTTAAAGTCGCCATCGGCACCATACAAAATGGTTCCGGTGGAAAACAATCTTGGCCCAACCATATATCCGGCTTTGATGAGTTCGCTTTGCGCAAAGACCATCTCGGTATTGGCACTTGGGTCATGGGAAGTAGTTACTCCATAAGTGAGGTTGGCGTAGTATTCCCACTGCTTTTGCGGACTGAGGCCATAACGGAAGTTGCCGCTGTGAGCGTGAGCATCGATGATACCCGGCATAATGGTTTTGCAACTGCAGTCGATGACTTTGGCATCCTTCGGAACCTTTATGCTTTTCCCAACGGCTTTGATGATGTTGCCTTCCACCAGAACAGTTCCTTTCTCAATTACCTCATTGCCTTCCATAGTAATAATTCTGGCGTTGGTGAAAGCAACCAGTCCTGATGGTTTATCAGAAGGAAGGCTTAGGTTGATTTTAATTCCAACAGAATCCATAGGAGGCAGGCTGTCGAGACTACCTTCCAGAAACTTGAATCTTTCGGTCAATTCATCGCTGAAGTATTCATCACCAAGCGTCCAGAAAAGTTTCCTGCTGTCAGACGACCAGTGAATGTTGATACCTGCATCACGGGCAACCTGAGTGACGGGAACAGCTTTGGTACTGCTCGTCAGACCGACTTTTTTACCTGTCTTTGGGAATGGGGCTATGTACACTTTGTACAGTTCCGACCAAGCCACCCAGTTATTATCAGGGCTGATAATATAGCGTTGAGAGTATTTTCCATCAAAATGGGATTTCTTGTCCTGTCCATTCAGGTCTATGCTTTCCATACTCTTAGTCAGGCTCCCAAACAAATATCCACCGGTTTGATAGAAGATGCGCTTGCCATCGGCACTGAACTGTGGGTTATCACCCTGTGGAACTAAAAATTTTGCCTCTCCGCTTCCATCAGCTGGAATGAGGTAAATGCCGGGTTCTTTGCTGTGGGTGAAGCCCTGATGTGAATTGCCTCCATCTTTCCTGTAAACTATCCACTTCCCATCAGGTGAAAAAGAAGGAGTGCGATAAATACCTTTCTCTTTTGTAAGGGTTGATATCTGCCCTGTCACGGTGTTGAAGGACTTGATGCTTCCCATTTCTTCGTCATCCCATGTTACATAAAGTATTGTTTTGCCGTCGGCGGAAAATGAAGGCTCAAACTCAAAACCGCCCTGTTTTTTACCAGCAGCACCTGAAGGGGTTAGTTCAACAGGTGTGCCATCGGGCAGTGATTTCTTCCAAAGCTTGCCGATGGCGTTAAAAACAAGGCTCTTCCCATCAGGAGAAGTTACAGCTTGACGAACGACATGTATTTTCATGATTTCGTCAAAGGCTGACTTTTTAGGCATCCACGTTTCAGCCACTTTCATGTCAACATCAACTGAAAAAGGAATCTCCGAGGCCTTGACACTTTTGTCCTGGCTGAGATTCACCGGTACTTTCCAAATTTTGCCTAAACCATAAATGACGATGTGTTTGTCATCCGGCATCCAGTCGAAGCCGGGGTAGGTGCCGAAGATGGTCCATGCTTCCTGTTGGTCTTTGCTCAGTTGGTCAAATAACGGCCACTCCTGCCCGGTGCGCAGGTCATGCACAAACAGGACCGTTTTGGTGCGAACTCTTTTGATGAAGGCAAGGATATTGCCGTCATTGGAAATCTGCGGACGTGTCGCGCCACCGGGCCCTGTCACTATGTTTTCAATTTTACCTTCCTGCCTGTCGTAACGGCGGATAACAAAAATCTGACTGTTGGGGTCTTTATTGTACTGGAAAAAGCCGCCAGGATACATGTCTTCGCTGAAGTAAACATAGCGGCCATCCGGTGAGACAGAAGGTTCGTTCACATCCTGCTGCTCATTTTTCTTTTCGGTCAGTTGCAGTCCTTCGCCTCCTGTGATATGGTACATCCACATTTCACCGGCGCCTAAAGAACGGGTAGAAGTGAAGTGTTTTCTTGCAATGAAATACTGTCCGTCCGGCATCCATACGCCGTTGTTCAGCAGGCGGAAGTCTTCCTTGGTGATTTGTTTGGCATCGCTGCCGTTGTCGTTCATGATCCAACAATTGTCACCACCACCTGCATCGGAGGTAAAGAGGATTTTCTTGCCATCGGGCGAGAAGCGAGGCTGCACTTCCCAGGCTATTCCTTGTCTCAGTGGCGTTGCTTTTCCGCCTGTGATGGGCATGGAGTAGATATCGCCGACCATATCGAAAACAATGGTCTTTCCATCGGGACTGATGTCGAGGTTCATCCATGTGCCTTCATTGGTGGTGAATTTCACCTCTTTCCAGTTCCAACCTCCCGCCTCTGGCGGGTTGTTGACGTCCCAGCTTGCCCCTTTGGGGTCTTGGGCTGTCAGGTCAAATGCTATGAGTAGCGTAAAGAATGTGAGTATGAGCTTCATGATATTGGTGATTTATTTGAGGGGTGAAGGTAGGGATTTGCGGGGAATGAAACGGTTGAAACCGTTTTTGGCAGTATGTTTCGTTGCAGCCCCACGACTGAGGTCGTGGGTTGAAAGCAGAGAATACCTAATGGCAAAATATTGCCCTCAGAATGGTCAGAGTACCCATTTCGAGGCTGTATCACAAGTCATTGGATGTTTACGCCTCCAGAAATTTATTTTACCACAAAAACACTAACTGGTTATAAAATTTTGTGTTTTTGTGATTTTGTGGCAAAAAATATCGCAAGGCAATTCCAGAGTTACTTATGACACAGCCTCAAGACGGTGCTATTCCTTAAACCGTTTTAACGGTTTTCACCCATCTATTTATTCTTTCTCTAAAACCTCTCCCATCTCCTTCCTGATAAAATCAACTTCCTTGGTCAAGACCCCATCATTGTCTCTTTTGAAGCGGAAAATATAGCCGGCATCTTCCGCCATGAAGATGTCTTTGTCAAGCGGGATTAATCTGAATTTCCCGCTACCGGAGGTGTTGGCGATTAGATGACCGTTTTGAAGAGTGAGGTAGGCATTGCCACGGATATTATATGAGCCCACATACTCCTGCAGGTGGCTGGAAACAGAAGCGAGGCGGGGATTGTCAGAGGCTGGTACTGTTTTAGCAGCCATGACCATTTCGGTAAGTTTAACCAGGTCTTCTGTTGCTACTGCGCGATTGTAAAAAGTATTGGCACGGTTCACAATCACTACATTATCGTCGGGATAAACTATAATGGCCTGATTGCCCACTCCCTGTGCAGAATAATTCCGGTTTTTGTTGCCGTACATGCCTGTCCACCACAAATAAGAATACCCGGTTCCATCCCGGCGAACATTTTCCGAGTAAGTTTTTGTGCTTTCCGCTACCCAGGCTTTGGAAATCAATTGCTGGCCATTCCAGACTCCCTGTTGCAGGAACCACTGACCAACCCGAGCCATATCTCTTGCAGACATGCGGAAAGGATATGCCGGGTATTTGGAATGTTCAGCTTCCAGATGGTAGTAGGTATCATCTTCCATCCTGAAGTCCTGCATTTGAAGTGGCTTGGCGATTCTTTCGTTGAAATCCTCAAAAAAGTCTTTGTGTGTGTACATTTCCAGGATGTGCCGTAGCGTGTTGAAGTCCCAGTTATTGTAATACCAGAAAGTTCCCGGTTTATAGCTGTCTCTTGCGGGACGAAGTTTTTTCATGGCCTCCGTTTCATAAGCCGCAGGATGATAAACTCCGGAACGCGCCTGGAGTAATTGCTGTATGGTGGCTGTCTTTTCCTGTTTGGTAAGTGTGTGAATGTCGTCAATTCCAAGCTCGGAAATCCTGGTTTGAATGTTGATTTTCCCTGCATCCACATAAAAACCATAGAGTGCCGACAGGAAACTCTTGCGCACAGAATGGCACATAAAACGCCGTTCATTTTCCCCCCATTGATAAACTATTTTCCCGTCATAAATCAGCATAAAAGCAGAACAACCGATGCTGTCAGCATACAATTTTGCTGCTTTCAATTGCTCTGTTGACCAACCAGCATCTTCCGGAATAGCATATTGCATCCAATCCGTTCCCGGATTTTGAGCAAATGAAAATGTTAGCGTATAAACGCAAAGCAAAAGGACGGGAAGTAATCGTTTCATTTGAGTCTCATTTTTTTTGAACGATAAATGCAAAAGCTTCCCGTGAAGGTAATCAATAGGTCCTTTAATACGACGGAAAATCAAGTAGTCTTCTTCGGCGGAAGGTCGAATGCAGAGGGTTCATGCTCAAAGCCGTTTTGCTTATGTGTACCATCGCAAAAGGGCATATTAGAGGAATGTCCGCAACGGCAAAGAGAAAGAATGGTTCGTCCTCCCAGGCCATATTCCTTCCCTTCGGGGTCAGTGATGATAATTTCGCCTTCAACCCTGATAGGGCCGTTTTTTATGATGACGAGTTTGGGTTTTGCCATGTTGTAGTTTGGTTTTGCCACTAAAACACTAAAACACTAAAACACTAATAATTTTTGGAGAGGGATATCATTGGTGTTAATCTCAACAAGATTTGTGCTTTAGTGCCTTAGTGGCCGAATAAAATAATCAGAATTTAAACTGAACTCCGGCCATTAAATTGAAACCGGCGGTATTGAAGCCGTAAACTTCTGAAAAATCAGCGTTGAACAAGTTTTTCACATCCGCGAAAAGAATGATTTTGCCGCTTCTGAGCTTGTATGAAAAGTAAACATTCACGAGCAAATAGGGATCAAGCGTTACACTTTCTTCAGCAAAGAAGTTGGCTGGATTAAAATACAAATCGTTGCGTTTGCCGTTGTATTGCCCGCTGAGAGTAAGCAGCGTTTTGTCGTTTGGCGAGTAGCGTAAATTGGCTGTGAAACCATGTTTGGGCCTTCTGAACAGGTTGTGGAAAGTAGTATCCTGCCCACCGGATAAAGGTGTTTCAACCTCTCCATTCAGGTAGCTGTAACTTCCTGCGAAAAACAGTTTTTCACTCAATTTCATATTGACTTGCATGTTGATGCCATGGTCGTTTTGCCGGTTCTGGTTCCGGTATCCGGTGGCAAAATCATAAACAATTACATCCTCGATAACCCTTCTGAAGAAGCTGATCTGCCCGCCTATTTGCCCCGGGCGATTGGTCCATTCCAATCCTGCATCCAGGTGTAAACTCGTTTGAGGTCTAAGCTCCGGGTTTGCTCCAAAAGCACCATACAACTGGTTGAGGGATGGAGCTTTGAACCCCGATGAAATAGAAGTGAAAACTTTCAGGTTTTCTGCCGGTCGATATGACCCGGAAACGGAAGCATTGGAATTTGACCCGTAGCGACTATGGTTGTTGTATCGAAAGCCGCTTTCAAGGTTCAGTTTTTCATTGGGTTTCCAAAGCAGTAAAACGGAAGGACTGGCAATACGGACCGAAGGATCAGGTTCTGTGGCCGTGGAGTCCATCATTTTTGATTCCTGCAAATTCGCATTGGTTACCAGTTGAAACTCGCCAGATAATTTGTAACTGTACAAAACATCGAAGTTCTGAAAACGGCCGTCATAATGGTAGTTCCCAAAAGTGGTTTGGAAGGTTCTTTCGGTTTTTGAAATACCGTAGTTGAGAAAGCCATGTGATTTTTTTGATTGAAAACGGGTTTCGAAACCGCTTTGCAAAACCTGCCCGTCAAATCTGTTCCCCGCATCCGCAAAAGCTCCGTCATCGAAATCGCTCTCAAAATCAGAATACCTCAGGTAGGGCTTAAATTTTATCTCATCCGTCACGCTGATACCCAGATTCACCTGAACACCCAACTGTTTTGAACCATCATTGTCGAAATCGTCAGCAGGGTTTTTACCGGCTGCCTCAGAAAACCCGGATGTGGACAGGGAATTGACGTTCAGATTGTAATCCATTCTGTTCGAATGGCCGCTCAGGTTTCCACCGGCAGTTAAGGTGTTAAAGGAGCCATAAGCAAGATGCCCGCTGACCGACCTTTTTTCTGCTGAAGGCTTTTTACTGATCAGGTTAATGACACCGGCTATCGCATCCGAACCATAAAGTGTGGACTGGCTGCCGGGCAGGATTTCTATTCTTTCCAAACTTTGGAGGGGAATAAGGCGCAAGTCAAAAGAACCTCCAAGGCCCGAGGGGTCAGTGATGGGTTGTCCATCCAGCAAGATAAGCGTGTACTCGTTGGAGGCACCCTGCAGGTAGAGGCTTTTGTCCTTGCCGGGATTGCTGTAAGCACCGTTGACCAGCACAGCGGATTGTTCCTGAAGAACCTGGGCGAGGTCTTTCCCGGCACTTTCTTCGATTAGTTTTTTATCGATTACCTGAATGGGTTTTGAGTTGTGCCGTCGGCTGGTTGGAATTTTGGAATGGGTAACGACAACTTCATCAATCTGAATTGTGTCTGCAAGTTTTTCCCGGTTTTGGGAAATCAGGGTGAAACTCAAAAAAATACAAGTCCACACTGCCATTAATTTCTTTTTCATGATCAAAGAATTTAGAAGGTAAATAGTGTGGCTTCAGGTTGGAAAGCGGGAAAATGTGTTATCAAAAAAGACGGGCAAGCCAAAGGTGAAGAACACATTTCAGCACAGACCTTTCATCCGAAAGCCGTTTCGACTGAATAACATTGGCAGGTCTTCTGGCTCGTTCCGGTTTCTGGCGCCTTCCCATCCGCCTGTGCAGGCGGACAGTGGCCTATTGCCAAAAACACTTTGGAACTTACAGCAGCGGAGACTGCTCCGGATTTGCACCGGATTCCCTATTAAGTTTGGCACTTTGTGCCAAATCACCAAAGTGGGGTAAAGGTAAGGGCGCTGGGGGAATAGTTTTGACAAATTTTCAAAATTTGTTAAAACTGTATAGCGACTATAAAGCTATATTCGCCAGCAACATAATCTTACACTGACACCATGAATCAATATCTTTATAAAATCATAGTTCTACTTCCCATCATTGCACTATCCCTGTCGACTATTTCCTGCACCTCCTCCAAACCGACCGGCAATGACGCCAATAAAGAAGACTGGCTCCAACTCTTCAACGGCAAAAACCTCGACGGCTGGGATATCAAAATCACCGGTTACGACCTGAACGACAACTACAAAAGCACTTTTGTGGTGGAAGATGGAGTAATGAAGGCTCAGTACAAGGACTATGACGAATTCGGGAACCGATTCGGGCATATATTTTACAAAGAGCCATTTTCCTACTACCTCCTGAGGGTGGAATACCGATTTGTTGGGGAGCAGGCAAAAGGCGGCGCATCATGGGCATTGCGGAACAGCGGCGCCATGCTGCACAGTCAGCCAGCCGCCAGCATGATGAAAAACCAGAGTTTTCCCCTGTCTATTGAAGCACAATTTCTGGGTGGTGATGGGGAGAACGAACGCCCAACACTGAATGTTTGTACCCCCGGCACTCACATCGTTATGGCCGATACACTGACTACCCGTCATTGTAACAGCTCGGCGTCCAAAACTTATCATGGCGACCAATGGGTAAGTGCCGAAATGTTGGTTTTGGGAGATTCGCTGGTTCAGCACATTTTGGATGGCGAGGTGGTACTTCAATACAGCAAAATACAGATTGGCGGTGGCGATGTGAATAGTTTTGGTGAAATGGCGCTGAATAACGGTGCCCCATTATCAGGAGGATACATCGCTTTACAGGGTGAAAGCCATCCGATTGAGTTTCGAAAGGTGGAACTGCTCAATCTGGAAGGCTGCATGGACCCCAGGGCTAAGAACTACAAATCCTATTACGTGAAACCGAAGCCATCGGCATGCGTTTATTAAAGGACAATTACCTTTGCCCTCTGTATTAGTAATGGGTCAAAAATAAAGTAGCCAAATTGATTTCTTAACCATTTGAAACTCAGTTGAAAACTTTTGCCTGCTAGCCCCTTTGGGGTTGCCTTTTTACTTTTGCCTTATTACTTAATTCCATCACATGAAGAACATTCCGGAAAAAATCCCAGCTCTTATCTATTACAGCATTGCCGCAGGCAGTCTGGTTTGCGCCATCACTATTTTTTTTACCAAAAGCGGAATTGGCGAACAAAGCCATATCTGGATGGAATTGGCCGCCGGGCAGGTTTTAGCGGCACTCATGTGTATTTGGTGCGCCAGAGATTATGAAAAAACGGCTCCTGTTCGCTTCTTTACCATGTTTTACTACTTTATGACGGCAGGAATTCACTGGATGGAGTATTTCAGGGATGAAAACACCGCTTTCGATGCACTGAAATTTTCTGTTCCTTTTTTCGCTCTTGTCACTGCCGAAATTGTAATATGCAAACTGGTCAAACCTGAGCAGAAGTAAAGAAGTATTAATCAGAATTTGAAGTTTCCAAACCAATTATTATGAAGAAAATCCTGTTTCTCATAGCGCTGGCATTAGTGCTTTTTCAGAACGTTGATGCTCAGCAAGGAATTGAAATTAAAATTACGCTTGCCAGCTATTATTACGATACCCTATGGTTTGGCCAAACATACGGTAAGAGAGCTGTTCCTCAGTTTTTTGCACTGCGAAATGGTCAAGGTGAATTTGAGCTAAAAGCAAAAGGACCCATTCAGGCTGGTATGTATGCCATTATCTTTAAGCGTTCAGTCAACTCGCCCTATAACTATTTGCAGTGTTGGGTAGCCGATGGTCAAAGAAATTTTTCGATGTCGAAAAATATAAATGACTTTTCAGCACCTCCCGTTTTTACCGGCTCTGCTGTCAACGTTGCGTTTTACAACTACCTCACTGAATTTCAAAAACATGATGAGATTCTTGATTCCTTGATTGTCGTGTCCAGATTAAGACAGGATGAAGCATCCTTCCGTGCGCGTGTTCAGGCGGAGAAAGATTTGAATCTATTTCAGGAAAAATATATAGAATCCCAAAAGGGAACCATTCTGGCTGAGTTTATCCGCAAACATCAATTGTTATTGCCACCAGAAAGCAAAGCCGATAATTGGGAGCAAGAGAACGCATCAAGATGGAAATGGCAAAAAACGCATTATCTGGACAGATTGTCTTTCAAAGACAAAGATTTTATGCGTTTTCCGCAGTTTCTCGATAAACTGGATTTTTTGCTGTTTTATGTGCCTCCTCCACATCCTGACACCACCAAAGCCGTGATGGACTTGGTCTTGAGCCAGCTCCAATCCAACAACGCGGGTGCATACGAGTACTACCAGAAATACCTGACCAATTCGTTGGCACGAATGAGCCAGTTCCAGTTGGATGAAGTCTTTGTGCACATGGTAAGAACCTATTTGTTAGCAGGTAAAGCGCCATGGACTGCAGACCAGGATAAACAAAGGATGCGCAATGAAGCCAACATGATGGAGCCCCTTTTTGTAGGGAAAAAGGCGCCTGATGTCACTTTGTTTACTAAACAGGGCGAAGCAGTATCACTTCATAAAATACAGGCAAAGGCTATTTTGGTAGCTTTTTGGCTACCGGACTGCTCGCATTGCCAGAAAGAAATGCCCATTTTGAAAGACGTTTGGGAAAAATACAAGTCAAAAGGATTGCAGTTTGTTTCTGTTTGCTGCAAGTACTATGACGAAACACCCAAGTGCTGGGAATTCGCTGAGTCAAATTCCTTACCCGAAGGATGGTACCAACTTGCAGATCAAAATGCTCAATCCCGAATGTCCATACTGTTCAATTTGCGTTCCATGCCACGCCTCTTTATTTTGGACGCTGATAAAAACATCGTCCTGAAAAGAGCCGGTGAATCATCTGAACTGGAGTTGAGCAGTTTCCTCGACAAGCTGTTGTGAACGTAGATTAACCTACTTTTACTTTACCGATTCTCTGTTGATGACTTTTGCTATGTTGATGGGTTCGCTTCACTTACTTTTCTACTTTTAGCGACCTAATGTGACGAATATGGTCCCGGCCAAAACAGAGCAAAAGTTTTCTCATCTATGGCGTGTAGTGGGGAATACCCCAATGCTGGAAATAGTATTTCGATACAGGCGTAAAATTCGAAGAGTTTATGTCAAATGCGAGCACTACAACCTCACCGGTAGCATTAAAGACCGGATGGCCTTGTATATTCTTCAGGAATCCTATCGGCAAGGACTGATACAGCCAGGAGACACCATTATGGAAGCCTCTAGCGGCAACACGGGAATCGCATTTTCGGCTATTGGCAAAGCCCTAGGTCATGAGGTTATCATAATCATGCCCGACTGGCTAAGTAAGGAAAGGACCGATATCATTCGAAGTCTTGGAGCTGAAATTATACTGGTTTCGAAAGAACAGGGAGGATTTCTCGGCAGCATTGAAATGAGCCAGCAAATGGCCAAAGAAAAGCCCAATGTGTTTCTGCCAAGGCAGTTTGACAACATATACAACTGCAAAGCACATGAAGAAACCACGGCACTCGAAATTGCTAAGCAGCTTGAACTTGTTAATTTTGAACTGCACGCTTTTGCTGCAGGAGTTGGCACTGGAGGCACCATTATGGGCGTTAATCAGTTTTTTAAAAAGAAGAATTCGGCAGTTAAAATTCATCCAATAGAACCGCTTGAATCTCCTACCTTAAGCACTGGACACAAAGTTGGTAAGCACCGGATCCAAGGTATTTCAGATGAATTCATACCCCAAATTGTAAAGTTGGATGAACTGGATGAAATCATTCAGGTCTCAGACGGCGATTCCATATTAATGGCCCAAAAATTAGCCCGGCACCTCGGCCTGGCAGTGGGCATTTCCTCTGGGACTAATTTGTTGGGAGCCATCCTTGTTCAGGAAAAACTTGGTCTGGATGCTGTTGTAGCCACCGTGTTCAGTGACAGCAACAAAAAGTATTTAAGTACGGACCTGATGAAAGATGAACCAGTACTCGACAGTTACCTTTCACCCCACATCGAACTACTGGAGTACAATCCGATCCTTCGCCCCTGATAAAAGTGTCAGTATTTATCCACTTTGCCAAATTCTTACATTAAATAGATAGTTGCTGCTATAATCTCCTCTGGCGTTTTGTATTTTTAGCACTCAACCAATAATTAATTTCAACGGATATGGCAAATTTCACTTTAAAAGTCAATGGTGTGGAGCACACGGTTGACATAAGTCCCGATACTCCCTTGCTTTGGGTTTTAAGAGAAAATCTGAGTTTGGTTGGAACCAAATACGGATGCGGTATCGGCTTTTGCGGTTCTTGTATGGTCTTAATAAATGGTGACGCAGCATATGCTTGTTCAATTGCCATTCATGAAGTGGCAGGCATGCAGGTCACCACCATCGAAGGGCTTTCAAAAGATGGTAATCACCCGGTTCAGGTAGCTTGGGAGGAAGAAGATGTAGCGCAGTGTGGTTATTGTCAGGCAGGCCAGATTATGAGTGCAGTTGCCTTATTAAAAGTAAAACCCAACCCTACAGACAAAGACATCGATAATGCCATGGCAGGCAATATTTGCCGTTGCGGAACCTATCCGCGTATCAGAAAAGCCATCCACAGAGCAGCGCAGATTAAGGTGAAATAAGACTTGGCTGGCAACTTTAATTTTCACTCGTCAAAACTGAAAACAATGGAAGCTCTAATAAAATTCGATAGAAGATCTTTTGTAAAAGTAACAGCAGTAACTGGTGGTGGTATCATGTTGGGCTTTAATTTCCTGGCCAGCTGCACCACCAATAAGGCTGTTATCCCAACAGAGTGGTTTGACGTCAATGCCTATTTGAAAATAGCATCTGATGGCAAAGTCACCATTCTGTCTCCGAATCCTGAATTGGGACAAGGAGTTAAAACTGCCATGCCCATGGTTGTCGCAGAAGAGCTGGATATACCGTGGGAAAGCGTAATTGTTGAACAGGCACCTTTAGACACAGATAAATACCGGCGCCAGGTTGCTGGCGGCAGCCAATCCATCCGCACCACCTGGGATAGTCTGCGTATGGCAGGTGCTACTGCCCGAAAAATGCTTATCAATGCTGCTGCCAATAAATGGCAGGTAGCCGCCTCTGAATGTTCCACAGCCGATGGCAAAGTAATTCACGCAAAAAGTAAGAAATCACTGGGATATGGTGAATTAGCCACCGCAGCTTCCACGATGGAAGTACCCGAAAAAGTGGACCTGAAAGACCCCAAAGATTTTAAATTGATTGGAAAGTCCGTAAAGTTGGTGGACAGGCACAAAATAGTGACCGGGCAGTCGCTGTATTGTTCAGACATTCAAAAAGAAGGAATGCACATTGCAATGGCCATTCACCCACCTGCATTTGGTTTGAAACTCAAATCCTTTAACGACAAACAGGCTAAAGCAATGCCGGGTATAACCCACGTAGTGAGTTTCGATAATATTGTAGCAATAGTAGGAAAATCGACATGGGAAGTTATGAAAGCCCGCAACGTACTCGACATTGACTGGGAACTTTCGAGTGAATTGGAAAGTACAGCCGACCACGACGCCAAATTACACGATGCCTTGAAGCGCAGTCATGACAGGCCATCCAGAAAAGACGGAGATCCCGAAAAGACCTTTTCTGAAGCTGCCCGTATTCTGGAAAGAACCTATGAAGCGCCCTTTCTCCCACACAATACAATGGAACCAATGACCTGTTTCGCTGACGTTAGAGGAGATGTTGTTGAAATAATTGCCCCTATACAAACGCCTGAATCATCCAGGCGCTGGGTAGGTGAAAAACTGGGAGTTCCTGAAAAGAATATTACGGTGATGATGCCATTGATGGGTGGAGGTTTTGGCAGGCGTCTGAATGGTGACTTTATGGTGGAAGCTGCAATGATTTCCAAACTGGCTGGAGTTCCTGTTAAGTTGTTTTACACCCGTGAAGACGACATGACCAAGGGTGTTTACCGGCCCATGTTGAAGTCAACTTATCGTGCAGCTATCGATAAAAACAACAACTTCACGGGATATCATGTGCGCGGTGCCGGAATTAATGGAAGTGCTGTAAGGCCAGAAAACTTCCCCACCGGTGCGATTGATAATTTGTTGGTCGAGTCTCATCAGGTTCGCTCAAACGTGACAACCGGAGCCTGGCGCTCTCCTACACACAATTATTCTGGATTTGCTGAACAGGCTTTCCTCGACGAATTGGCAGCAGAACTGGGCAAAGACCCGATTCAGTTCCGTTTGGAATTGCTTGAAAGGGCTATTAAGAATCCTGTGGGAAAAATTGACTATGAGCCGGAACGGTTTGTAGGTGTAATAAAACTCGTCGCTGAAAAAGCCGGCTGGGGCACCAAAAAAGAGGGTGTTTTCCGAGGGTTTGCGGTCTATCATTCTCACCACTCCTATTGCGCCCAAGTGGTTGATGTCGTGCTGGAAGATGGACGACCAAAGGTGAAAAAAGTGTGGTGCGCCATTGATTGCGGAATTGTAATAAACAGGGCTGGCGCAAATGCCCAATGTGTTGGCGGCATAATGGATGCAATAGGTCATGCCCTTTATGGTGAATTGACTCTGACTCAGGGTGTTCCCGATCAAAGCAATTTTGACAAATATCAACTTGGATTGATGGCCGATGCACCGGAGGTTGAGTCATTTTTCGTTGATAGTGAACATGCACCATCCGGTCTGGGTGAGCCTCCTTTCCCAACAGCGATGGGAGCGGTGGCGAATGCTATTTCTGCGGCCCTTGGCAGGAGAGTTTATAAACAGCCAATCATGGAGAATTTGACACCAAAAAGTTAGGTTTTCAGGATAGCCTGCAAAAACACAAAAGGGTTACTCAGTCTCCTATGCTGAGTAATCCTTTTGTTGTTTTTTCCATGATGACAGTCAATAAACTCCTGGCTTTTTGCCCATAATGAAATACAGGATGGGGCCGATAATTGGTGTCAATAGGACAATAAGCAGCCAGTTGGTCTTTTCACTGCCTCCAAATTCCCTTTTTACGATATCAATCAAGGCAATCAATTGAAGTACAATGACTATTCCCCATAAAACAAGTGGAAAAAACAGCAGCCCGAATTTTGGTAAGATAGGATCCATGAAGGTAAATTTTAATGGTTATGAAATAATTGGGATGACGATTCATGAATGAAGATGGGTTTTAGGAAAAAATTCCAATTTTATCCAAACAAACTTCTGAAGGTTCTATTTGATATTAATTCAAAGGTCTATTAGCATCAATACTGAAGCCGTAACAAAGTTTTTTCAGCTTTGTTACGGTATTGGAAAAGTGCTTTTATTATTGCCCATCCACCACACACCTGAATCCTACTGTGGCATTTTTTTCAAAATCCTGTGAAACACGCAACAGCATCTGGCGATAGGTTAACGGCATGGGGCCAACACACACATACCACCGGCTTCCACCCGGCTTGTTGTAGCTTTCCCATTTCAGAATGATGAAGTCGTAGGTGACGCTCTGGTACCAATCGTCAGACAAATGCCATAAAGAACCCAGCAGGTCTTCCAGTCCGTAAGGATTGGAACCTTTTGGATAGCGACCCATGACATCTAAGTTGCCTGTACCAGCATTGCAAAATCGGCCTCAAGAGTACCATTCTTATGAAAATGACTTTAACTAAAAGTCAATCTGGAAGCTCAATACAGGTATCAGTTCACCTTGATTCCTTCTTTCCCAGCGTTTTGTATCCGTATCATAAACCCACTGAAAAGCCCGCTTATTGGGTCTGTTGGTTATATTCTGAACATCAAGCGCCAACAACCAGGAAGATTTCTGCTTATTTTTTCTGAAAGCGAAACGGGTATCCACTCTGTAATACTTAGGCGTTTTTTCGGAAAATGGCTTCGTTTGGTCGTAAACGGGACGTGTAGTATTGCTGGTTCCCTGGAAGACTGGCGTTGAAGGCATGCCGTTGTTGAAAAGGGCTTTCATCCCTATCTGAATAGCCGTTCCTTTAGCGAACTCCCATTCTTTGCCTCCCGTAACAGCTCCGATAACCCTGGAATCGTATTGTGAACTGTATCGCTTACCATTATAAGGCATATACGTAGAACTGAAAACAGAACCGGAAATCAGGAAGAAAGTACCACCTCTGAAAAACTTTTCGAAAATAGCATCAACTCCGTAATTGGTGCCAGTTCCTTCGCTTACCAATTTTTCTTTGGCAAATCCTTCGATGTCATTGAGAATGGCATAAGTGCCCGGATTGCTAATTCCAACCGGCACATCGAACATGTATTGATAATAAAACTCAGTACGCAGGCGCATCATTCCGGAAAAAGTCCTGTCAAGACCAAGCACGAAGTGATGTGACTTTATAAGGTCCAGGTTTAAGTTTGGGTAAGAGCCGCTTGGAGTACCTGCAGGCGTGATGAAATAGGAACCAAGGGGTACATATTGAGAGTGTAGGCCGTATGCCAGTGAAACTGACTGGTTGGCACTGATCTGGAATTTTAGGCCAAGGCGCGGTTCCACGGAAAATGAATTGGTGAGGTCAAAATACATGGAATGCAGCCCTGCATTCAAGGTAACCCGTGGGTTTGGCGTCCATTGCCATTGGAAGTATGGCTGTGCTAATAAGGTTGTGCCGTCCCCATTGATGTAGGTTTTCATTTTGTTTGGACCATCAATGGTGTCATGTTTCATGTCGTAACTAATACTTGAAAGCTGAAAGCCAGCCTTCAGATACAGTTCCCGACTGAAACTGTGTCCAAAAACAGACGCCAGAGAGACTCTCCCTTCAACATAGTTTTCGTCCTCGATATCGAAATAGGACTTATTTCTGAAATAAACGGATTCCGTTTCCCATTTCCGTTGTCCCATTATGGCGGCTGTAGTCTTGAAAAACGACCTTTCACCCATCTGTAGGGAATAGGTTGCTCCGATGACACCCATATCGGTTCCAGTGGCCAGCCACAAGGAATCTTTGAAAGTAACCCATTCTGCCGGAATGTCGCCTATTTTCTGGTCTTCTTTACTTATGCCACCCACTCCCCATATCTTAAAGGACGATTTGTTGTTTTTGCCTGGGAAAAAGAGATTAAAGGAAAGATCCTGAAAAGTATTATCTACTCTTGGGCCAACGAGATGCATACCTAACTTATTGAGAATGCCAAGTGTAGAATAGCGGTAATTAAACAGAAAGGAAGAACCGCCCTTTTTAAAAGGACCTTCGGCGGCTATGTCGAGACCAAGCATGCCTGCACGGGCAGTGTATTCATAGTTATTCTGGTTGCCATTTCTGAAACGCAAATCAAAAATCCCTGAAAACGAGTTTCCATATTCTGCCGGAAAAGCACCGGTGGAAAAGTCGGACTCTGCCAATACACTGATGCTAAAAATGGTTATACCCCCAGCGGAAGAACCCGATCGCGCAAAATGGTTGGGATTCAGGATATCCACTCCCTCCAGTCGCCATAACAACCCAGCAGAGGAATTGCCACGGATGATGATGTCGTTTTCATTGTCCTTTGATGGCTGAATGCCGGGAAGCGATACCATAGCCCTGCCAAAGTCATTTGCTGATGTGGGATAATACTGCGTTTCCTCTGGTGTAACTGAACGTACGCTGACCATTGCCATGGGATTTAGGGCATCAACTGAATTCCGGACAATTGTAAGTGGCAAGGCCAGTGATTGCGACGATAGCTCAAACTTGACAAAGCCCTCTTTGGCAGAATTTAATAAAATCATTTCGACCCTTGTTTCATAACCGATGTAGCTGCATTGAAGACTGTGCCTGCCAACCGGGATGTTATTCAAAGTGAATTTACCTTCCTCATCAGTCACTGTTCCTAGTGTTTCAGGCAGGTCTAACACCTGGACGGTTGCTCCTATTAAGGGTTCCTGTGTAATAACGTCTTTTACTGTACCGCTTATGTTTTGGGTAAAAGTTTGGGAAAAGGCTGAATTGAGTTGGCCTGATATTACGATTATCAACGCCAATAACTGGTTAACTTTTTTCATGACTTGAAAAGTTGTTGGTTAGGAAAAGAGTATTACCATATAGCTTAGCGAAAGGAGAAGTGGGTACAGTATAGAATTGAGTTGTAAAGGTAGGCTTTAATTGCCGATTATTGGGTTTCTGATAGCCTCATTTTGATTTGGTAGTTTTACAGAATAATCGCTGAATTCGTGTCCGGATTTTGCTCTCGGATCTGGTCTGTAATAATCTGTTGATATGATATGTGCTCCCGATTTAAATGCCTTTTTCATTCTTGAATAATCCCCAGACCTCGCTTCCTGTGTATCTGCGTCAGCTCTGGTTCTGACTATGTAACCGGCCTTAACCATTGCTTTGATGTGATTGAAGCTGACTTTTGGGTTATCGTAACTAATGAAAGCTGATTCCGGCATGCCCGGACCAGTAAATAAAAACATTAAGCGGCCGGATAGGGATGGGTTATTTTTCAAATAGTAATTGGCTGTGGCTTTTGATGCCATCAACACAAAAAGAAACTTTCCACGAGCCTCTTTAATCGTAGGCCAGTTTTTGGCCAGAACTGCTTTATTCAGCGTGGGATAGTGCCCTCTTACTAAATCCGGGTATATGAGTTCAGCCTCAGGATTGTTGAAAACCTGTCTTATTTCAGTTTCAATTAAATTCAGAGCCGTGTCATTAAATGTGAATGGTCGGGTAAATGAAGGCCCTAAGATACTTGCCGGACCCTCTTCCTTTACCTCAATGATAACAAAGACTGGAAAATGACCGGGTTGGTTTTCAGACCATTTTTTCATTTCTTTTAAAGCATCGAGAAATGTCGGGAAAATGGATTTGTAGTCGAAATCAGGATAATGTAATACTTTGAGGCCTCTGGAAAGGGGGGCTATTGAGGATAAGGCTGGTGGGTTTTCACCCCATAATTGTCCTGCCTTAGAGTAATTATATAATACTCCTTCAGGATCGTAGAAGAGGTCTAACTCAATAGATCGCAATTTGTAAATATTGAGTTGTGAGTCAAGAGTAGCATTCGAGTAGTCCCAATATTGTGGTTCAAAATCAGCAGGAAGAAGTTCTTTGTTCGCAAGCAAAAAGTCTCGGACTTTTTCATCCAGGTTGAGTTTGTAACTATTGTGGCTTCCTATAATCTGAACCTGATTAATTTTCTGATTTTCACTTAATGGATTTGACGGACTGAAAAAAGGACTTAGGATTTCGACAATGAGATAGGCACTGGCTGAAAGCAGAACTATTTGAATGAGTGTTTTCATAGGGTGGTATTTTAAACAAAATAACCTGCTGAGCGGGAAGTTTGACTTCCCGCCCATAGATCAAATTGTCTTTAGGGCTGAATTGGTTGCAGAATGGGCTAAATAAGCCTGGTGTGCAGAAACAATGGCTTATTGGCGTCGGTGCAAATATGCACCCAATACAGGCACATTCACTTGCACTATTGTTGCAAAGTCTTATACTATTGTTGCATCCGCAAAAAAATTGCCGAAAACGTCGAATGAGGTAAGATGCGGAGAGAGAGGGATTCGAACCCTCGGTACAGTTGCCCGTACAACGGTTTTCGAGACCGTCCCAATCGACCGCTCTGGCATCTCTCCGAAGGCAGTCTATCTAAATTGCGCCAAAGATAAGGTTGATTTCCATTCTTTAGGGTATAGGCTTCGGTGATTGGTTTTTTTTCTACCTTTCGTCTGTCCGATAGAATTCTATGGCTGTCGCCTTACGCGGCTCTTCAATTGTTACACCATGTTTCGAAGAACTTTTTTGAAAAACTCTTTACTAACTGGAGCAGCTTTAGCTTCAGGCCTTAATATTAACTCAAACACCAGGGGCAATTCCCGAAGGCAATTCAAACTTGCTTATGCTCCTCACTTGGGAATGTTTGAAAACCATGCTGGGAAAGACCCAATTAATCAGCTCAATTTTATGGCGGATGAAGGTTTTACAGCCTTTGAAGACAATGGGATGACGGGCCGTGAAAAAAGTGTTCAGGAGAAGATGGCTCAGACCATGCAAAAAAGAGGTCTTCGTATGGGTGTTTTTGTCGCCCACAAAATTTATTGGAGTGAACCCAATCTGGCGGGTGGAAAAGCTGAATACAGGCAGGAATTCCTGGAAAGTATAAAGACCAGTGTTGATGTTGCCAAACGTGTGAATGCCACTTGGATGACTGTAGTACCGGGGCATCTCGACCTCAGAAAAGACATTGGATATCAGACTGTAAATGTGGTGGAATCCCTGAAGAGAGCTGCCGCTATTTTGGAGCCACATGGCTTGGTCATGGTTTTAGAACCGCTTAATTACAGAGACCATCCGGGATTGTTTCTGACCAAGGCTGCTCAAGCCTATGAAATATGCAAATCTGTGGATAGTCCGGCTTGTAAAATACTGTTCGACATTTACCATCAGCAAATTCAGGAGGGCAATTTGCTTCCCAACATTGAAGCCTGCTGGGATGAAATTGCCTATTTCCAAATTGGAGATAATCCCGGAAGGAAAGAGCCAACAACCGGTGAAATCAACTACCGCAATGTTTGCAGGTATATTCACAACAAAGGTTACAAGGGTATACTGGGGATGGAACACGGTAATTCAAAAACCGGCAAAGAAGGAGAGATAGCTGTAATCAAAGCTTATGAGGAAGTGGATAACTTCTAAGCGCATTATTACTTCCTGGCTATAACAATGTATTGGTAATCCAATGAACAGTCATCCGATTCAAAATCGGAGAAACCTGCCTGTAACAACTCATTTTCAATTTCGAAAAGTTCCAGTCTGACTCCGGGAGTGGGGTAACTGATTGGGATTCTTTTTTTCTTAAAGTCAACAATGATGATTTTACCATTGTCCGGTAATCGCTCCCTCAAATGGGTCAAATAACCCACTCTGTCCTTGAAATAGATATAAGTATTGACGATTAAAACAATATCGGCTTCGCCTTTCCTTAATTTTGAATCCTCCGCAGTTGCCAACCGAGTTTCGAGCCTGGCCTGAAATTGGGGCGACAACTCAACTCTTTTGATGCTGTCCATAAAGTGGATAAAACGGGGATCGACTTCAACGGCAATTACTTTCTTGGCGTGCTGAGCCAGGCGACGGGAGAAAAAACCGGAACCTGCTCCAATGTCAGCAATAACCAAGTGCGAGATTTCCCCCATTTTATTGATGATGAGTTCAGGTTTTTGCCAAACCACTCGTCCGGGAGGATCGTATTTAGTGATGAGATTTTCCAGATTTGAGGTATCGCCGTTTTCTACTCTCGTGGAATCGCCATCCTGACCGCTTTCGTCGATACCAGGTGAATCGGGCTTGCAGCCTGAAATCAAGAGAAGTATCGCAAATGCGCATACGTATATTTTTGGGGAAAAGCCCATTTCTTGAAAATTCTGTTTAAAAATTGAATGCAATCTACGCGCTTTCATTGAACTATGAGTAATGTTCAATTAATAATGGCAAGCACAAGCACCAGAGTTTATCTCCGACCTCCCTTGAGGAGGTAATGTCTTGGAAGTTGTTTTGCTATTTATCAATCAGCTGTTTGTAGCACAATCACAAACTATGCAATTCTATTAAAATGGCTATCATGAAAACATCATTTTCTCTTGCCAAAGTGCTATACTACTGTACTTTCTCCGGGAATAGCACATGGGTACATTCCACCAGCATCAGGAAGTACCGGTGGTAAAGCAGTCCAGGAGAATTCTGCCGGCATGAGGTCGATGTTTGAATTAATAGCTTCTTCCCAGGTGACGACCTTTCCAGAATAAGTTGCCATGCGGCCCAGGATAGCTGTCATAGTTGCAATGGCACCGTTTTCGGCATCGCTGAATTTGAATTCACCTTTCGCAACAGCACTGAAGAGTTCATCATGTTCCACCTGATAAGGGTTCGGGTTGTTTTTCCAATTATGCTTGAAGATTTCTTTACCCTTTTTATTGGTGAGCGTACCGGGTTCATGGGCAAATCCTTTGGTGCCTTGAAACAGCTCTTTTACCCTCGTCATTGTTCCTTTTTGATGGCGGCATTGACTGAACATCCTGCTTCCATCGGCATATTCGTATTCCACAAAATGGTGATCAAATATTTCACCAAAGTCCTTCCCTACGCGCACTTGCCTGCCACCCATTCCGTGGGCTTTTATGGGGTGTGAATTTTTTACCCAATTACTGACGTCCAGGTTGTGGATGTGTTGCTCGACTATATGGTCGCCGCATAACCAGTTAAAGTAATACCAATTGCGCATTTGATATTCCATCTCGGATTGCTGAGGAGTCCTTTCCTTTATCCAAACCCCTTCGCTGTTCCAATAGACTTGGGAAGTTACGATGTCGCCAATTTTCCCTTTTTGAAGTAATTCAACCCATTTAATATATCCCTCCTGATAGCGG
This sequence comes from uncultured Saprospiraceae bacterium, assembly GCA_964423205.1. GTDB lineage: Bacteria > Bacteroidota > Bacteroidia > Chitinophagales > Saprospiraceae > UBA6168. The sequence continues at coordinate 37,320 of CAYRDX010000025.1, forward strand.
CGTTGTAATCCGACGACTACGTTAAGCTTTTTGGCTTTTGCTTCTTTGGCAGCAGCTAATACCCTGCGAATCCCCGGCGCATCTACTGCCACAGGTTTTTCAATAAAAATGTGTTTGCCCTGCCGGATTGCCTCTTCAAAATGAATTGGCCTGAAGCCTGGGGGGCAACAATCAATTACCACATCGGCAAGCGGGATAGCTTTTTTATAGGCATCAAAGCCAACGAATTTGTGTTCTTCCGGTACAGCGACACGGTCGATTACATTTCCACTTTTGTCAGTCCAATCGGAAAGGTCTTCAGAGGTCAAAGTTTTGTAGCATTCATCCAGACGATCCCGAAAGGCATCAGCCATTGCCACTAATTTGACGTTTTCCTGGGTAAGCAATGCCTGGAGTGCGGCGCCGGTTCCACGACCACCGCACCCTATTAATGCAACTTTGATAGCATCATCTCCATCGATGTATGATTTCGCAGACAAAATGGAAGGAAGAACGAGCATGCCGCCAGTAGCAAGGGCAGTATTTTTTACAAATTTGCGACGAGTAGCATCAGGGTGTTTATTTGTAGTCATATCGGATAGGATTAGGTGAATGATTGTACTGGCATCAATTTTCGTCAATGATCTCCTCAAAACAAAATTGCCAGGGCACTTAAATAGGAAAGGGGCAATGCAGATACAATGCCCCCTTTTTATGTTGCATGTTTCGAGATTATTTCTTTTTCCAGAAAAGAAGCGTTCTGCCTATTGTTGGCAATAGCCCGGATGGCTTTGTTTCTTCGCTGGATTGAAGTGATATTCCAAGTTTTTCAACGGTATATTCTGAGGTTTTTTCTACCAGCAGTGCAGGAGTTTCCATCCGCGGGGTAATTTCCTTTACGGATTCAAGAGCAGGTAGGGGAATAGCCGGGATAGGCTTCGGTCTTTGCGGTTTCTTTGGAGCTGGAGGCACTGAATTTCGTTGGATTTTTTCCTTAATTCTTACAGCATCTTTAGGAAACCAAACAGTAATTTCCTGCCCTTTTACTAATTCATCAGAGCTCAGATTATTCCATGACTGAAGGTGATAATCTGAACATCCAAAAACTTTCGCTAATTCATCGAGCTTGTCTCCTTCCAGGACCACGTAAGTCGAGCTGGTATAAAAATCCTCAGGTTTGTATTCAGATGAATCGAGGAGAGCTGGTACGGGCGGAGGTTCGGAATTTGCCTGATCAGGAACTAATTTGTCCAGATAGTCCTTAAAGGCAGGAATCACTCTTTTCGGTAAAAGAACATAATAGCCTTTTGGATTATCGGGAATGTACCCTTTTTTGAAAGTAGGATTAAGGGTTGTTATAACATCTACTGGTAAGGCAGTGATGGCAGCAATGGTGGTAAAATCCAGTTTGGAAAAAACCAACACTTCCTCTATGAGCTGCATATCGAGGCTCGTAGCCCGGGGTTGAACGTTATGGGTATGAGAGAAGTTGACCATATAGGCAGCGCCTATAAATGCCGGTATGAAGTTCCTCGTTTCCTTAGGTATATATTTTGAAAGCTTCCAGTAATCGTTGGTGCGGGCTCTGCGAATGGCTTTATTCAAGTTGCCGGCACCACAATTATATGCTGCCAATGCCAGTTCCCAATTCCCATAGTTGGAGTATTGGCGGGAGAGGTATTTCATGGCAGCCTCTGTAGATCTATGGGCACAGGAGCGTTCGTCAACAATTGAATTTACATTGAGGCCAAATACCTTTCCGGTTTCTTTCATAAACTGCCACAAACCTCCAGCTCCGACAGGAGATACAGCTATTGGATTGAGAGCAGATTCAAGCACAGAAAGATATTTAAGGTCTTTTGGCATGTCATGCTCTTCCAGGTATTTTTCGAAAATGGGAAAATAAACGGTGGAACGGCCCATGATGATGTTGGCCTTGGTAGTTCCTCTTGCGAGATATCCTTTGATATATCCTTCGACAACAGGGGTAAATTTAGGCTTGACGATGATTTTCATGCCTTCAACCCTGGATTTTATAATTTCTCTGTCGTAGTTATTTGCCTCTGATTGTGTACTTATGAAAAGAACCAAACAGGTAAGCAGGATACTAAATAACGGCAGTCGCATGTTTAGTTTTGTTTGTTATAGCCAATTTGAACATAAATCCTGAACGGAGCCCTCCTTTTTGGCGTCCGTGATAAATCGTTTTTAATTCCGTTATGTTAGTGGGTTATATTGAACAGTAAGCCAGTACAGTGTTTAAATAAAAGCCCAAAGCTATAAAGAATTTTCAGGCTTACAAGCGACCTAAGTCAGCTCCCTAAAGTTTTACAATAATTGCACAAACCTAAACCGTAGAAGAATTGAATTGTTCGGTGCACTGTGAAGCGAAAGAAAGTAATTTTTCTTCCTCAAACTTCTCTGCCATAAGTTGTACTCCCAGCGGCATTCCGTTTGGGTGTGCTTGTATAGGAATGGTAATACAGGGCACACCTGTCATGTTGGCCTGGACGGTGAAGATGTCTGCAAGATACATGGAAACCGGGTCGTCGGCCATTTTGCCAATTTCCCAGGCAGGAACTGGCGAAGCGGGCATGAGGATAAAGTCATATGAATCCAGAATTTCCTTGGTTCTCAGTGCAATGAGTCTCCGTATTTTCTGTGCTTTAGTATAGTAAGCATCATAATAGCCGGCACTTAAAACAAAAGTTCCCAACATAATCCTGCGTTTCACTTCAGTGCCGAACCCTTCCGTTCTCGACTTTTTATACACTTCATGAATGTTGGTAGCATTTTCACTTCTGTATCCGAAGCGGATGCCATCATATCGCGACAAGTTTGACGACGCTTCAGCTGTTGTTAGTACGTAATAAGCCGGGATGATAAAGTCGAGATATGGAAAATCAACTGCCTCAATCGTATGTCCTTGATTTTTTAGGCTAGAAATAAAATCAGAAGTTGATTGACGGATACCGCTATCAATGCTTTTATGATTCAGGGCAGTGTCGAAATAGGCTATCCGGTATGACCGATTAGAGTTATTATTTTCAATAGCTCCCTTTGCGTAAAATCTTTTTTCGCTGCGATTACAGGTCGAATCGAATTCATCTGGACCGGATATTATTTCCAATACCCTAGCGATATCTTCTGTTGAATTAGCAAGTATCCCGATTTGGTCGAAGCTTGATGCGTAAGCAAGCAACCCATGCCGTGAAATACGCCCATAGGTTGGTTTGAATCCGAGCACCCCACAAAATGCTGCAGGTTGCCTTACAGATCCACCGGTATCACTACCCAGCGAAACCAGGCAAGTATCTGCCTGCACTGCAACAGCGGAGCCACCAGAGCTACCCCCAGGTATTTTTGTCGCATCAGCAGCATTTCGGGTAGGACCATAGAAGGAATTCTCCGTGGTGCTTCCCATTGCAAATTCATCACAATTTACCCTGCCAATGATGATGGCATCTTCCTCAAGCAGGCGCTCAACAGCTGTCGATGAATATAGCGACTGAAATCCCTGCAAAATTTTTGAGCCTGCGGTGACAGAATGACCACGGTAACAAATGACATCCTTTATGGAAATCACCAGACCGAAAAGTTTACCCATTTTTTGTGGGCTTTCTAAAAATTTTCTATCCAGTGCAATTGCCCTATCCTTTGCCTCTTCCTCAAAGCATTCGATATAAATATTTAAGTGTGATGACTCCCTGATTTTATCGAGATAATACCCGACCAACTCAAAACAGGTAAGTTTACCTTTTTTGATTTCCGCTTGAATAGTGGAGAGTTTATTAAACCGGGGCACAGAATAATGGGTTGGGTTTCGAAATACTTTTGAGTACCAAAACAGGTTTAAATAACAGAGCGGAATTGACTTAAAAACCGGACATCGTTTTCAAAAAACAATCTGATATCCGGAATATCGTAAAGGCGCAATGCCTGCCTTTCAATCCCCATACCAAAGGCAAATCCGGAATATTTGAAGCTGTCTATTCCACAATTTTCTAATACCTGAGGATCCACCATGCCGCAGCCAAGGATTTCCAGCCAACCAGTTCCCTTTGAGAGGCGGTAGTTCTTTTCATTATCCAGGCCAATCCAAACATCCATTTCAGCACTTGGCTCAGTGAATGGGAAATAGCTCGGCCTAAGTCTGATTTTTGGGGTGCCAAACATTTCCTGGGCGAAATACATCAGGGTCTGTTTCATATCAGCAAAACTCACTCCTTCATCCACGTAAAGTCCTTCCACCTGATGAAATTGGGCATGTGACCGGGCACTGATGGTTTCGTTTCTGTAAACCCGACCTGGAGCTATGATGCGAATGGGAGGTTTTTGAGATGTCATGACCCGCGCTTGGACCGGGGACGTGTGTGTGCGCAATAACATTTCCTTACTTCCCATCAGGTAGAATGTGTCCTGCATGTCGCGAGCCGGATGATCTTCAGGCGTATTCATTGCAGTGAAGTTGTGCCAATCGTCCTCGATGTCCGGACCCTCTGCGATGGCAAATCCCATACGCTGAAAAATATCAATGATGCGGTTCATGGTAGTAGCAATAGGGTGGCGGGAGCCTAATTCCAATGGTTCGCCAGGCCTTGTTAAGTCCAGATGATCGGCTTCAGTTTCAGAAGATTCCGATTCAATTGCAGACTGTAACTCTTCAAATTTGCGTTCAGCTGTTTCCTTTGCCTGATTTACATATTGACCATACTCCTTTTTTTGGTCAGGAGGTACATTTTTTATCTCGCCAAATAAAGGCCTAATCACATTCTTAGTTCCTAAAAATCTGATGCGGAATTGCTCCAGTTCATCTTTAGTTTTTGGTGATGCCGCTTCTATTTCTTCGATAAGCTGTTTTACTTTTGCAAACATTTTCTTCTTTTATGGCGCATTAGTGCTCAGGAAGCAGGGCTCGATTTGAAAATACCGTCTTCCAAAACAAGAAGGCGCAAAGGTAATCATTGATTTTTTGATTTACCTTTTCTGAGATGAGTCAGTTCAGGATACTGAAAATTGAATATGCAAACACTACTTCAATCCTATAAAGCTCAGGTCATTATTTTGCTTTTCATCTGGATAGTGTCAATGGTACTATCTGCAGAATTCGTGCTTTCTCTCGCTATGATTGGGCTGATATTGCTGGCTTTGTTTCAGGTTGATTTTGAAGGTCCGGCAGTCAGGCTCACTTACAGGAAAACCCTAAGCGATCAATTCTTCCATTTTAGCCGATACAAAGCCTGGGTGGCTGTAATGTTACCCTTTATTATTGTTTTAATTTCTTCGCTTTGGTCTTCAGATTTTCAATATACCCTTGAAAGACTTCGCATTAAACTTCCCTTTCTGGTATTACCATTTGCGTTTGCAAGTATGCCACGACTTTCCAAGAAAGAAATATTCTCCATCGTGTATTTTCTATTGGTCATGATGACCATCATAAGCCTGTATATCCTGGGAAATTTTTTGGCTGACTACGATGCCGTTATGGAATCAATTCGGACGGGAGGGCACATGCCAACCCCGTCCAACCACATCAGATTCAGCCTTACGCTCGCGTTAACTATTATGGGTGGATTGGCACTTTGGGTGGATGGTTTTTATTTTAGTAATGCATCGGAAAAAAGGCTCATTGCAATAATGACTTCCTTTCTGTTTATTTTCATTCACCTGTTATCAGTAAGAAGTGGTATTCTGGCGCTGTATGTCGCCTTGCTGGTACTTGGAGTATATTTTGCCATTGTCAAAAAGAAATATCTCCTGGGTGCTTTGGTTGTGGTTGGAGTAATGCTGCTGCCTTTGATTGCCTATAAAACCCTTCCCAGTTTCCGGCAAAAAATTGACTACGCGAGATGGGATTACCAACAATATCTACAAGGAATTGGAGAGCATTATGCGGATTCTGAGCGGTTAATATCCATGCAAGTTGGCTTGGACATAGGAAACGAAAGTCCAATATTTGGGGTGGGGGCTGGAGATGTTAGGAAAAAAGTGGAGGAACATTATCAGTCGAAATTGGCGGGAAAATACAATTACAGGCTGCCACACAATCAGTTTATCACCATTTACGCCGGGTCGGGCCTGTTTGGTGTTCTGATTTTTGTGATTGGCTTTTTCTATCCGTTATTATATCGCCAAAGCTTTAGAAATCCAGTTTTTCTGGCTTTTCATGCCATCATACTCATGTCGTTTATGATGGAGAATACCATCGAAAACAACTTCGGTGTATCGCTCTATCTTTTATTTCTCTTAATAGGCTTAAACTTCATATCGCAAAATGAAGAGCCCCGAACTAGTGAAGGAACCTAAGGCGACCAAATACCTAGAATGGATTCTTTATCAAGTAACTAAATAGATTTACTGACAGTCCTATGGGCGTACCCAAAGAAATTCTCCGGATGGGGAAAACCCTATTATTCTTCTGCCATCGGGAGTTAAAATTCCAACGACCAGAATCCCATTGTTCTTCTGAAAAGCAGCCTTAATCTCCGCATTGGGAAAATTCTTGGCGATATAAGTTCTGAGTAAGTTGGAAACCTTAATAAGATCTATTTGCTTCCCAAGAGCAGAACAGTGGTAAAATAATGCCGTGGCTTCCAAAAACAGTCCATCGCCTTTGAATAATAAAATGGATTTGGACTTATCCACTTTTATGTAGTACAATCGGCCGAGGGTTGACTCCAGAAATTTAGCCCCGACAATATTTGCCCCCGGGAACATTTTTTCAATCTGCTGAATGACAATTCCCGGCAAGTTGCCGGATTGCAGATTTTTGCCTTTACCACAAGGGCCATGCGAAAATGGACTGTTCTGTGGCTTAAGCACTTTTCCATCTTTGTTTGCATAAATGACATCCTCCGTTCCCAGGATTACCTCAAATCCTTTACCCGAAACAGAAGAAACAGATTCTATGTAAGTCTCAAAGTACTCCGTTTCTATATAGGTTTGAGTTTGAGCCGGCAGGTTGTAGTACTCAACGGGCACCTTATCCTCAGAAAAGGCAATCTGACGGCTCAATAAATCATCGGTCTCTGCAACCTGCTCATCTGTGCAGGCCATCAAGAAACTCATTGCGACCAACAGAATGGGTAAACAGATATTTTTCATTGAGATAAGCATAAAGCCGGATAAGAAAGCTATTAACAACTACTTCTTAAGGTGATTGACTTGACTAAAAGGTTGCCTAGGTAAAAGAGACTCAATAAAGCGATCAGAAGTTATTTATTAGCCTGCTTTTCATTAGGAGAAAGTTCTTTAGCCATTTTGAAATCACTTTGTGCCCCTTTCACATCACCTTTCTTTTCGCAAGCCACTCCTCTGTAATAATAGGCCTCACCAAATGTCGGGTTGATTTTTATAGCAATATCAAAACTGTTAAAAGCCTGATTCACCGAATCCATATCGAGGTAAATCAGCCCAGCATTAAAGTATCCTTCTTCATATTGAGGATCTATCTTGTTAATTCGTTTGTACAATTCGATGGCTCCCCGAAGGTCGTTTTTATGGTTTGACAGGAAGTAGGCTTTGGCATGCAGGGCTTCGATGCTGTTTGGCCCAACACTCAAAGCATTGTCAAAATACTTTTCAGCAAGTGGTGATTTTTTGTCGGCCATTATTTGTGCCAGTTTTATCCAGGCATCAATTAGGTCAGGGTCATTTTCAACAGCCGATTGGTAAGCATTGGCAGCCTGATCGGTCTTGCCCATCTCTTGAAAGATTTGTCCAAACATGAAAAACATTTCAGCATGTAAGGGGTCAATTTTTCGGATTCTTTCAAGGGTAAACAGGGCTTCGTTGTATTGTTTGAGTATGAACTGATATTCGGAAAGTTTGAGTAACGTTGGAATCCTTGTTGGGAACAAATTAGCGGCCCTAACCAAGGTGCTAAGGCCCTGTCTCGATTTGTAGTAATCCATGTACATGTCCGCAAGTACATGAAAGTAATCTGCTTTTGAGGAGTCAAGTAATATCGCCTTTTCCAAGTCGGCAATGCCGTTGTCGTAATTCTCAAATTCATACCACAACGCACCCCGTGTTGCATATAAGGATGCATCATTCGGGTTTTCGTTAATTTTTACAGACAACTGTTCAATTTCTGGTGTGCTGTATTCAGTTCCTGCGACTTGTCCTTTATTATTTGGTTTACAGGAAATGACAGTTATTGTTATTACAAATCCTATTGCAGCTAAATTCTTAACAATCATAATTCATTATTTCTTATTCCACTCAATTTCCAAACTTCCCATATCAATCTATTATTGCTTTTCCGAAAAAGGCTTCAACCTCTTCACGACTGGGTTGAATGACCGGGCTTATGATTCTGAATCCAACAAAGGGCGAATCGGTATTCCACCATTTGCTCTTTGGAATTTGTGGGTCCCGAGCCTGCCATCTCGACTCTGATTTCAGTCGAAAGGAGCACCGGCACTCTAATTCACTGCTTTCATAAGAGCCGCCTTTCACTGTTCGTGAGTGCCTGCGTTCCGGTACCAACCATGGATTTGTTGCTATAGGGACAGTTAAGTTCTTAAAATAATCTTTATCGTAGTTGTCCAATGTCCATTCTGCAACATTGCCCAACAAATCATAAATGCCAAGGGTGTTGGGCAATTTTAGGCCTGGTTCGTGATATTTTTCCTTACTGTTTTTATAAAACCACGCGTGCTTATCGAGCTTTCCTTTTGCCAGTTTATCAGTCTGCCCTGCTTTGCAGGCATATTCCCATTCTGCTTCTGTAGGAAGTCTGTAAAAAATTCCTGTTTTCAAATAAAGCCAGTAACAATAACGGAGTGCAGCTTGTTGGGTCATACTCACAGCCGGGAATCCTGATTTTCCCATCCCATAAGTGTAGTCAATATACTGCGGAGTAGGCCGGCTGATGGCATCAACGGATGTTTGACGGAGAGCAGCTGAGTAGGTATTGCCATGTGGCCCCGGTTTTTCGAACAACACAAATTCATCGTAAGTAACTTCATGGATACCCATCCAGAAGCTATCCACTTTGACCTCCCGCTGCGGGCCTTCATCCGTATTTTGGTTTTTATCTGATTCGGGGCTTCCCATGGTAAACTTGCCGGCTGCAATTAAAACCATTTTGAATGAAACATTGGTACCCGGGATAACATCAACTCTTTCAATCTGCGCCTCAGATTCTACAGGCAACATCAAAAATTTCAGAACCAACAAAACAAAAAAGTGCTTTATCATAATTCAATTTACTTTACCGCCTGGCACGATCACAACCATTTCTTATTTCCCATTAAACCACCATCACCCCGAGTACTCGGGGCAAACAATTCAAACCCCTCAAACTATCTTCAAACAATTCGAACCACCTTGAAACCACCATCAAACAACATCTATCCCCATCTGCTTCATCAACAAGGTTGCGTTAAAACTTTTACTGACTCCCGGTTTCAACTTATAGTCAAAAAATAGTTCGCCATTTTGGACCTCTACTTCCATGCACAAATTTTGAATGGTTCCCTCGTGAGTAGCTTCCATCTTTCCCAGTTCCAGGTCATGTGTAGCTATCAAACCGGCGCCATTCAAAGTTAATAACTGATTAATCAATGCCTCTGAACCAGTGTGCCGGTCAGTGGAGTTGGTTCCTTTCAGGATTTCGTCGAGCAGGAAAAATACAGTTTGCTGGTCGTTTTTACCGGAGTCTTTAACGGCTTGAATGATGAATTTCAAACGTTTTAGTTCAGCGTAAAATGAAGAAGTGTTTTCGTGAAGTGCATCGGTAGTACGCATGCTGCTATAAACCAAAGTGGGCGGCATGGAAAATGAGGAAGCGCAAACCGGAGAACCAGATTGCGCCAACACCATATTGATTCCTACCGTTCTCAGAAAAGTACTCTTTCCAGCCATATTGGAGCCTGTTATTAATTTGATATGACCACTCACAGGCATGGAGAAATCATTGGAAATGCACCTGGATTGATGAATCAAAGGATGTCCAAGGCTTATACATTCCAGTTTTTTTTCTTCCCCAATAACCGGCAAGCACCAATCGGGATGATTATACCACAAAGTGGCCAAACTGTTTAGAGCTTCGAGTTCACTAATAACATCAAACCAGGAACCCAAATTTTCTTTGTGCCTCGACTTCCATTTTTCAAGTCTGTAAATCCACTGCAAATCCCATAAAAAACTAATGTTGAGGAAAACTGCAAAAAAGTTGTAGCGAACATTCAATTGCCGGATAATATAGTCCAGGCGTTTTAATTCTCCGGATACTTTTTGGGGCAGCAGTGTAAGCTTACTCTGAAGTTCTCTCAGATAGTCTGATTTAAATTCTGCGGACTCGATATGTTCTATTAAGATAGCATAGAGGTCGAGAATTCCGGCTGCCTTTGAAGTGTTTTGGTGAATGCGGTCCACTTTTCTGTGGCTGGCCTTGAGAAGAATGCCGATTGGTAAAAGCAGCAGAAAGCCAACTTGCCAGGGAAAAAGAAATATCCAACCTGTTAAAACCGAAAAGAACCAAAGCGGACCCAGGAACAACAATGCTTTAAAAAAGAATGACCCAATGATGTAATCCTCACTTTTCAGCCATGAGTGCAAATTCCCGATATGCCTGGGGTCATCTTTGATACCCATCCCGAGAGCCATTAAGTTTTGTCTCCAATGGTTATTCTCTTTAAGCTCGCTAATTGCCTCTTGCCGCTTACCTATGATTGATTTATCAGTAGGTGAAAGAAAATATTCCGCCAGTTTTTTCTGACCAATTTTGGTATTTGCTCTGCAGCAGTATTGAAAGATGGAATATGGCCCAAAGATGTCAAGGTCTGGAGTGTAAGGATGTGATGATGCCAGGAACTCATGGCCATCATGGAAGTTTTGGAACTCATGGCCCAATGCATTGGCCTCCAGCCTGTTAATTTGCGCCAGTTTCCTGATATGCGCTGCTTTTGCCAGCAATTTCTGGTGCCATAGAATAAAGCGGTAAAAGAGCATAACAAACAAAAAAACAAAGGCTGTGGCGGCTACCCAGGAATAACTAAAAAGATAAATGCTAATGGCAACAGCTCCAACAAACAACATAAGCCGCAGCAGTGAAATATGCGCATATTTTCCTTGCAAGGCTTTGGTCTGTACATCATATTCCTTTTCTGCCTGTAAGTATTGTATCTGTAGATCGTTCATTTTTAGTTTTCGGAGGATGTGATCATTACATTACCAAAGATGAATCGTTTCTTTCCTAATGTTCGCAACCAATTGGTGCTCCGGCAGGTATTTCCGGTGATTTAACTGGCTCATATTCCTTTGGGTTTTGCCTGAATTGGCTGATCTCATTCAACATATAACCGAGGTGTGCTTTACGGTCATCCACTTTTTCGGCATTCAACTCCTGAATCAAGCGTTCAGCTAATCGGTCGAGTTCATACAACGCCAGGGCCGTTACCTGCTGATTCCCTGTTTTATCAGCAGCCAGGTTAATCAGGTTTCTTAGAACGGATTTTTCAACCATCCAGGCGAGTTCTTCTGCATAAATGGTAGCCCTGTAATTGTTGAAGACGGTATTGATGAGTTGATCGAAAACATAGGTCACTGACATTTGACTTTTGGGTTTGGTTGCTTTTTGTTCTATTAGTCTCGCCAACCTTTGCTGGTTTAACAGTAACCTGAGCGTATGGTCCACTGAACTCTCAGCCGCAGCAAATGGGTCGAAAACCAATCCAATATTACTGTTAAACGTTTCCCGGTCCCTGCCATATCCTGTAGGCTGTGGCGGGATTACAGACCTGAGCGAGGCGGGCATTTCAAGAAACCGCGTGTCGAGGGTAGATAATAAAGCTTTGAGGGCATCCTGTTGAATAGGCTCAATTACAGGTGTCACTTTCCAGTTATTATTGGCTGTGGTTTCAAAGCCCTTAACCGTATAGGTATAGTTTACTCCTCCAATTATCTTGGATACCGCCTCAACCTGATACCTATGCGCAAGATATAATGGCACAAGGATTCGTTCCAATTCTGCCAAAGGAGTGCCATTAGGAATGTTATTGAGACCGAGTTTATTTAGTGACGATTCACGGATTTTCAACAGCCTCCTCAGTTCATCTGAGGGAGATTTTCCATTATCCCAAAGGTGGGCAAATGGTGCAGCCCCGCTTTCAGGTCGTGCATCTTCATCTGAAAGGTAAAGTAATCCCATTCGATGGTTTTCTTCGAGAATCTTGTCGAGTTCTTTTTTTACATCAGTCCTCTTTGGAAAATCCTGATACCCGTACAGAATAGTGCGCTTGTCCCATTCGCCAATTTTATCATCATAGGCTTTGGAGAAATCGAGCGTTCCATCTTCATTTAACTGTATGTATGGATGCGGATAATCCATTACGGAAGCTCGTTCATTATAACTGGATGAAAAGTTATGGGCAAGGCCTAAGGTATGCCCGACTTCATGCGCGGATAACTGTCTTAAACGAGCCAGTGCCATTTCGAGCAGTTTTGGGTCTGGCACATCTCCATTTTCATAAGCAGGAAGCAAGCCCTGTGCAATCAAAAAATCCTGCCTCACCCGTAAGGAGCCCAGAGTCACTTTACCTTTAATGATTTCACCCGTTCTTGGGTCAATAACAGACGCACCATAACTCCAGCCCCTGGTTGAACGGTGTACCCATTGTATCAGATTGTACCGCACATCCATGGGGTCAGCATCAGAAGGCAGCATTTTCACCTGAAAGGCATTCCTGTAACCGGCAGCTTCAAATGCCTGATTCCACCATTGTGCACCTTCCAACAGCGCTGATCTGATGGGTTCAGGAGCACCAGGATCCAGATAATAAATGATTGGCTCTACCGGATCACTGATGTCGGCAGATGGGTCTTTTTTGTGCAGGCGATGTTTGGTGATGAATCTTTTAACGATGGGCTGGTCAATAGGAGTAGCATAATCGAAATAGCTGGTTTCAAAATAGCCACTTCTGGGGTCAAATACTCTCGGTTCAAAATTTTTATCAGGCAACTCAACAAAAGAGTGATGTTGCCGGACAGTGACTATTTCAGGTGTGGGTGTTACAGACCGAATCCATGCTCCTTCAGGTGTGCCTGTAAAGGTAAGGGTTGCTTCAAATTCTGTGTTTTTGGGAAAGTTTTTTGTTCTGGGCAAATAAATCGCTGAACGGCTTTCTTCCACTTTGTAAGTGCCTTGTCTGCGTTGTTTCAGCCTGCCTATCACGTTGTGTGCATCCTGTAACAGGAAATTTGTTGCATCCAAAAGGACTTTATTTCCCTCCTTCATTTCCACTTTGAAACCCCATAATACGGATTGGGCGAAAGCTTCTTCTACTGCCTTCCTCTCATCTGCATTTTCTGTGTTAGCCCTGTAAGCATAATTAATGTGCGTGAGTAGGACTTTGTCACCGCTTCGCGAAAACTTGACGATTCGCTCCTGGCCAAGCTGCCCCCTGTCCAATCCAATGTCATTGGAACCAATGCCTGCGGGCAGAGAATTGACGTATAAAAATTCGACATCGAAGGTGTCGACTTCCAGCCATATTTTGCCAGCCTTATCATCCCAGTAAAAGTTGAAAAATCCGGGATAGGCCTCCATGGATTTGACTTTTTCGGCAATGGTTTTCGGTTTTGAGTCAACGGTGCTTACTGCCTTTTGAGTTGTTGTGCAACCGAGAAAAAGAAACAAAGCAATTAAGTAAATGAGACGCATGGGAATGGATTTAGGTAATCGGCGAAAATAGTGAGATGACATGGGAATGTAAAACTCATTGATAAATAGAACTTGTGGTGTATAGTTGGCAAGTCAACTTGAATCAGTAATTTCACCTTTCAATAATTGGTTATTACCACAAGAACGCAAACGCAGAGTTAATTTGAAATCTTTGTGTTTTTGTGGCAGATATAACTACTGAAACATCAAATCAAAATCAACCATTATGAAAACAAAACTATTGGTCCTCACCCTTTTAGTAGTCACCACAGCCGTTTTCGGACAAACTAAATACTGGACTCCGGAGCAAACTATGAAAATGAAAAACGTGACGGCCGTAGTGCCCTCACCGGACGGAAAGAAGGTTTTGTACAGCGTTCGGGAAGCTGTCATGACGGATGACAGAAGCGAATACGTCAATCAGATTTTTCTGTGCAATAGCGACGGAAGTAACACCATTCAATTGACCAAGAGTGATAAAAACTCCGGCAACCCCAAATGGAGCAACGATGGCAATTGGATTTCATTTACTTCCTCCAGAGATGGCAAAAACAACCTGTACGTAATGTCCATAGCAGGGGGCGAGGCAGAAAAAATGACAGACGTAAAGACAGGAGTGGGTGATTATTTGTGGCGTTTCGATGATAAGGCCATTGTTTATTCCATGATGGATGAATTGAGCAATGAGGACGAAAAGAATAAGAAAGGTAAGAGCGATTGGTATTTTGTTGAAGAAGAAATAAAACAAAACCGCCTGTATATGCTGCAACTGGGCGATAAAGACAGTACTGGCAAATACAAAGTAAATAAGCTGACCACCGAAAATTACAACATCAACTCTTTCGACTGGAGTCCGGATGCTAAACACATAGCATTCAGCCATGGGAAATCGCCAAAGGCCAATGACAATGTTTACAGCGACATTTCCATCCTCGAATTGGAGAGCGAAAAGGTTATGCCACTGGCAACAACCGGTGCCGGTGAAACATCTCCCATTTACAGCCCCGATGGGAAATACCTGGTTTATTATTGCACCACAGACCCTGTCGACTGGTCTGGCCCGGAACATGCCAAAGTTATTGAATTGGCCACGGGCAAAAGTTGGAGGCTGGCTGCTACACCTGATGAAAACGGTGGGCTAATTGGCTGGACGGCTGATAGTAAGTCTGTCCTTTGGCAGGAAACAAGGCGTACTCTTTCTGGTATTTATGTGCTCGGAATAGACGGCAAATCTGTCAGACTCCTGAATGATAAAAGCTCCGATTTTATCGGAAATACTACGCTCAACTCAAAGGGTACTCATTTGGGATTTGTTCTCCAAAACACAACCCGCCCTGGAGAGGCTCATACCAGCGGTTTAAGTGCGTTCACCCCGGTAAAACTGTCCAACATTAACCCCGAATTGGCAAACCGTCCAGTACCGAAAACGGAAGTTATCAAATGGAAAACTTTCGATGGGAAAGAGATTGATGGCTTGCTCACCTATCCGCTCCACTATGAACCTGGCAAGAAATATCCACTGATTCTCAATATTCACGGCGGCCCGGCAGGAGTATTTACCCAAACCTTTATCGCAGGAAACAGTGGCTCTTATCCGATTGCTGCAATAGCTGAAATGGGAATTTTTGTTTTAAGACCAAACCCCCGCGGATCTTCAGGTTATGGCACTGAATTCAGAATGGCCAATCGCCGGGATTGGGGTGGAGGCGATTACAAAGACCTGATGGCCGGAGTAGATTATGTGTTGAAAATGGGCGTTGCCGATGAAAAGAATCTGGGCGTGATGGGCTGGAGTTATGGAGGGTTCATGAGCAGTTGGATCGTTGGTCAAACCGACCGCTTTAAAGCGGCTTCTATTGGTGCACCAGTCGTGGACCTGGCACATCAAAATCTGACTGACGACATCGCCGGATTTCTGCCATCCTATATGAAATCAGACCCATGGAACGATTGGGCTGTTTACGACCAATGGTCGCCGCTGAGATATGTTCAAAATGTAAAAACTCCTGTCATGCTTCAACATTGCGAAGGCGACCAAAGAGTGCCCATCAGCAATGCCATCATGTTTTTCAATGCGCTCAAACGCCGGGGCCTGCCCGTGCGGATGCTCGCTATGCCGCGGCAGGGACATGGGCCTACTGAACCCAAAATGGCCATGATAACCATGAAGAGCAATCTGGAGTGGATGGGTAAATATTTGTTATCCACTATAGAACCGTAATTCAATTCAAGCTTCATGCTCATGAATAAGAGTCTGTTTGTACTTATGGTTTTCAGCTTTTTGTTTTCCTGGCTATATGGTCAGGAGGGCAGCAAGAATGAACCTGTACAATTCAGTAAAAACTATCGCGCTTCGTCGTTCAGTGATGGTCAGCGACTGGAGAAAATCAAAGGCTGTCTGCCGGTTATTGACAGTTTATTTATCAGGTATGCTGTGGAGAACCACTTTCCCGGCATGGCCTATGGGTTGGTGGTCGATGGCGAATTGGTGCATGCCGGAAACTACGGATACACTGCTTTGGATAAGAAAACGCCGGTTACTTCATCCTCCATGTTCCGCATAGCTTCCATGAGTAAGAGTTTTGCCGCCTTGGCCATTGTTAAACTCAGAGATGAGGGAAAACTTCGACTGGATGATCCGGCTTATCTCTATGTACCTGAACTGAAGAATATAAAATACCCAACAGCCGATGCTCCGCTTATCACAGTCCGGCATCTTCTCACACATGGTGCGGGATTTCCTGAGGACAATCCATGGGGCGACCGGCAATTGGCTGACTCGGACAGAGAATTTCTGGAGTTTCTCGGCAAACAGATTTCATTCTCCAACCCGCCGGGTATCACTTATGAATACAGCAACCTGGGTTTCGCGTTATTGGGGAAAATCATCACCAATGTTTCGGGAGTACGCTATCAGGACTACATCCGGAAAGAAATATGGGAACCACTTGGAATGGCGAATACGACTTATGAGTATGGCGATATTGCGCCCGATAAACTTGCCCATGGTTACCGCTGGCTGAATGAAAAGTGGAATGAAGAAGAACTGCTTCACGATGCCCCTGATGGCAGTTGGGGCGCTATGGGAAGTATGATAAGTTCTGTAGAGGAATATGCTAATTACCTGGCGATGCATATAAATGCCTGGCCACCGAGGAATGACATAGATAATGGACCAGTCAGCCGCAGTTCCCTCAGGGAGATGCATCACCCCTGGCGATGGAGCAACACCAATTTGAACTTCAAATATGCCGATGGCAGAGTTTGTCCTACTACGAATGCATATTCCTATGGATTGCGATGGATGAAAGACTGCGATGGTAAAACCTTTATTGGCCATACTGGCGGACTACCCGGCTTTGGAAGTCAGTGGAACATCATGCCCGATTATGGGGTAGGTATTGTCGCTTTCGCAAACAGAACTTATGCTCCCATGGCCTATATCAACAACTTCGTGTTGGATACACTCGTAAAAATGGCCGACCTTCAGCCCCGCCAATTGCCACCTTCCGACATTTTGGAACAAAGGAAAATGGAGCTAACAAAGTTGCTTACAGACTGGGAGGGCGCGGAGCAGAGCGGGATTTTTGCGGAGAATTTCTTTCCGGATTATCCCATCGACAGTCTGCGAAAAGAATCAAAAATTCTGTTTGAAAAGGCTGGCAACATAAAGTCAGTAAAGGAAATGAAACCCCTAAACCAATTGAGGGGCTCGTTCATCATTGAAGGATCAAAAACGGACCTCGAAGTGTTTTTCACCCTGTCGCCGGAAAACCCGCCGTTGATTCAGGCTTATCGGATAAGGGATGTAAGGAAGGAGTAGTCGACTCAATCCTAAGAACGACACAACTCTTTTAACTTTGAAGAATAGAGCCTGGAGTTCTCAATATATTTAAGAAACAATTTTTCTGTAGAAACCTCAATTTCCGAATTATTGGTAGTTCTTTGTCTCTCTTTTTGCTGGTTTTGCTCTAATTCTTGTATCCCAGAATCAGCCCTTTGGGCAGCTGCCAGAGCATAGTCTTTGATTTTATCATCACTCCAGTACCCTTTCAGGGCTTTGAGTAAAAGATAGTCTGACTGAGCCTGGCATAGATTAGTATTATAAGAGTCCTCTGCATAGTAAGCAATCACCGGTAATGTTTCAGCATTAAGACTGTCAGTTAACTGTTGATGAAGAACACTATAGGATATTGCGCTTAATTTAAAACCCTGAGTGCTACGGTCGTCGCCGTATTTTTCATCAATTCTTCGGTATATGGCATATATATCTCGCCAGGTTCTACCAGAAGGTTGTACTTTAATCAAACTAAGGCCACTTTCTTTTTGGATTTCAGAAGACTTATCCCTCAATTCATACAATTGTTCATTACCATTGGGTTCTGACTCATTCCTGTTGCATCCTGCAATGCAAATCAGAAAGAAAATGATTAGATTAGAAGTAGGAATATTTTTCATGTTAAGTATTATTTGAAGTTGTCACCTTGATTGGAAATGAATAAAAGCATTATTTGTATTCACTGGCTAACTACTCAGCAACAATAGAATTGGGCCTCACTAATATCAGTATACGCTTCCTCAAACCATGTATTATATTGTCCATAAACATAAGTTTCCCTCCAAGCAGCACCCGTTTGGGGTGTACAACAATTGCCATTATCATCAGAGCCCCATACATATGTTGCTTCAGAAGGCAAAAAAACATAGTTAAACCTGCTTGTACATTGGCACAGACCGACCCTGGCTTGTAACGAGGCCAGCATGAAAGATGAAATCAAAAAAGCACATAATAACTTTTTCATTGGTTGTATTTTTTGGTGATAATCTTGAACTTATAGCAATACAAAATTATATCCTGGTAATGAACCAAAATGAACCAAAATGAACCAAAATGTGCATATCATTTATACCTGAATCTCAAATAGAAGCGTAATCAGCTTTTGAAACACCATTGGGATAGCCTAATGCTTCGTAGATTAACTTTTGATGTATTGGAAATAATAATCCGGATGGCAGCTCTATCTTCAGGTTGTCGATTCTTCTGTGGAGAGTCTGATAACTTATTCCATACTCAGCTGCGATTTGGTGCAGAGTTTTGACGAGGAGTTCTTTTCTCTCGGGCATAATTCAGGTTTTTTAATAAGACGCCCTAAATTAAAGCGTATTTTCTATTTCTTCAAAACAATAGAGTGTGTAACAATAATATGGGTTTAAGCTCTTTGTAAAATCAGGTGCTTTGATTCTGGGTAAATTTTCTTTTGCTCTTGGAGGATGACAAATTCCATAAAATTTCCCCAGTCTTTATTCTGGTAAACAGCCCTTACGTCCATGATTGACTGAGCCCCAGAGAGACTCCACTTCATGCCACTTTGCTCCATCCTGGCTTTAACCACTAACTCCTCTACTGATTTACACAATAGGTGAAAAAAATGTAGTAAAATCAGTAG
>CAYRDX010000026.1:0-12478 GCA_964423205.1 uncultured Saprospiraceae bacterium
CCGCCGTTGTTGACTATGGCTGTACCATGTTGGGGTACAACAGTGATGGCAATGGCGCCAAGGGATGGTCCGTCTCCAGCAAAATCGTCGTTAGTGAGCGGGTTGATGTTGACCGGGGTGTCTTCATCGGTGCTGAAATCATCCCGGTTGGCTACCGGGAAGTCATCTACAGGATTGATGGAGATGACCAACAAAGCCGTATCGCAGTCTCCGTCAATGTCGCATATCTGGTACACCAATGTATCTTGTCCGTTGTAGTCGGCATCCGGGCTGTAATCAATGCTATCATCAGTGGGGTCGTTTGGCGTGCCACCTGTATTAATCACAGCATTACCACGGCGAGGAGCAGAAATAATTGTTATGGTGCCAATCGATGGTCTATCACCTCCAAAATCGTCATTTGCCAGAGAATTGATATTTACAGGCGTATCCTCATTGGTGATTACATCATCGCGATTGGCCAGTGGAAGATCATTGACAGGATTAATGGTGATGACGACCAAGGCTGTATCACAATCTCCATCAACGTCACATATCATATACACGAGGGTATCCAATCCATTGTAATCGTCAGATGGTATATAGTTGATGGTGTCATCCGTCGGGTCGTTTGGTGTGCCGCCGTTGTTGACTGTGGCTGTACCATGTTTAGGTGCAACCGTGATGGCTATAGCGCCAACAGATGGTCCGTCTCCACCAAAATCGTCGTTCAGTAGTGGATTGATGTCAAGGGGTGTGTCTTCATCTGTGCTCAAATCATCCCGATTCGCAACCGGGAAATCATCAACCGGACTGATGGTAATGACAATCAAAGCTGTGTCGCAATCCCCATTGATATCGCAAATGTGGTACACGATGGTATCCAGTCCGTTATAATCTGCAGTTGGAGTGTAATCAATAGAATCGTCGGTCGGGTCGTTCGGTGTGCCGCCGTTGTTGACGGTCGCTGAACCGTGTTGCGGCGCTACCGTGATGGCAATGGCGCCAATGGATGGTCCGTCTCCGCCGAAATCGTCGTTCGGCAACGGGCTGATGTTGACCGGTGTGTCTTCATCAGTGCTGGCTACATCCCAATTGGCCAAAGGCAGATCATTCACCGGCGTAATTGTGATGATGACCAGTGCGGTATCGCAGAGGCCGTTTGTATCGCAGATCTTATAGATCAGGGTATCAGAACCATTGTAATCCGGGTCAGGTGTATAGGTTATGCAGCCTGTTGACTGTACAATGGTATAATTACCAGATGAAGGGTTTTGTAAAATGACCACACTGGCAGTATCCAGGTTTCCATCAATATCGCTGTCATTTGCAGGCAAACATACAGTAACTGGATTATCCTCCGGAGTACCTGTTGTATCATTCACAGCTATTGGTGGGTCATTGACCGGTAATATGGTAATTACAACCAAAGCCGTATCACAATCCGGAGTAATATCGCAAATACTGTACACAAGGGTATCCTGGCCATAAAAGTTCAGGCTTGGTGTGTAGAGTATCTTATCATCAGTTGGATCAGTTGGTGTGCCGTTGTTGTTAATGACAGCCGTACCATTTGAAGGTAATACAGTCAGACTTATGGCTCCATTTACAGGTCCTTCAGCACCATAGAAATCGTTTAAGTTTACATCAATATTTACAGGAGTATCTTCATCCGTAATACCCTGGTCTGGTTGGGCAACAGGAAAGGGATTAGCGAAAATGACGGTTGGGTCATTTTCACCTAACTCATTTGGATTCCCGTTTGAATTTGAATCAGGATTTGTTCCGGCATCCGACAGATCGTTAGTCTCATCGTCAGTTATTCCATTTTCAGAAGCATCACCGGTAGCGCCGGCCTGGTTGGAATAGCTATGTATTCCCGGTTGTGGATAAAAGTGAACGGAATAAGTTATTGTCGCAGTAGATCCTGGCGGCATAAACTCTCCACTCGTCAGTACAAGGAGGTTGACAAGAGAACTGCCATTATACATACCATTTGTGGTACTCAAAGTGGCTCCACCACTTGTAGCTGATACAATTGGGGGACTGGATAAAGTATAACTTCCCTGGTTGATTGCGCTCCCAAATACATGCACTCCATACGTTAATGTCAGGTTATCGAAAACCTGAATATCGTACAATGAAACTGAACCGAAATTTTGCACCAACAGCATGTAGTCCACACTGAAAGTTCCATCAAGGTTATCCACCGGGGTTCCGGCATTTTTCGCAATACCTATGCAGACCTTCTTGACAGTTATGGTTGCAATTGCCGAACACCCGGTTGTGGCATTGGTAACCGTTACCGAATAAACACCGGGGGTGTTGACAATCGCCATGTTAGTGCCTCCAACCGGAACTGCTCCGGCACTCCAGATATAGGTCATCCCGGTTGCAGGGTATGCACTGAGCGTGATACTGGAAACTGTGCAGCTCAAATCCTCCGACTTGGTAACAGAGGCAGAAGGTAAACTATTAATGGTCAGGCTAATGGCAGTTCGGGCAGAACTTACACATCCGCTCACAGTATCCCTTGCTTCAGCATAATAGGTACCTGCAACAAGTGGAGAATAAGTTGTGGAATTGGATTTCAACAAATTGCCTCCATTTGGGCTATCGTACCAATCTGCACTCACATTGGTTCCGGAAACTGAGACGTTCAGATTAGGAATTGTTTCTCCAGCACAAATTGTATAATCACCTAAATTAGCAGGTTCTGTAAATACAGGACAAGGGCATGTTGGACTTGTAATAATCACCACCGTATCACAACTCGTGGTATTATTTAGTGCCGTAATAGTAACGTCTGTTCCAGTTGGAATCCCGGTTATACTCCATAATCCTCCACCCTCAGAATTGACGGTACCTGCATTTGCCGTAACAAGGTCAACATTGGTTGTGGTAAGTGAAAGGCTATAACTCAATAAATCTGCAGAACAGGTTGTTGATGAGGTGCTGTTAATTATCGGACCAGGATTGACAGTAACCAATATCGAAATCTGATCTATGCAGCCGTTGGAATTGGTAACCGTAACGATGTAAAGTGTTGTACTGGCAGGGCTTACTGTAATTTGAGCCGTAGTAGCGTTGTTCGCATTTGCTCCCCACTGGTAGCTAACTCCTCCTGACGCGGTAAGTGTAATAGAATCTCCGTAACAAATTGTTCCATCATTGGCAGAGATTCCGGAATTCTCATCGATAGTCATGGATGTAACCGGCAACGCATTCACCGTTACCGTGGTGGAAGCTGTTGCTGTACAACCATGATTTCCGGTTATCGTAACCGTATAAGTTCCTGCTCCGGAAATAGGTACTCCAATATAAGCCGGATTCTGCTCATTGGAAGTAAAACCACCCGGCCCCACCCAGCTCCAACTCAAAGCATCACCTCCACTTTCAGTCAGGTATAAAATTCCGCCTTCGCAAACGGGACTGCCGGAACCGGCAATTGCTGTTAAAGTTGCACAATATACTCTGGTCGTGTCTGTGCTTGAATTATTGCCAGGTGTTGGATCTGGAGTAGAGCTTGTGATAGTTGCTGTGTTTTGTATCAGAGTACCAGAAGGCAGGCTTCCAGTTAATGTAGCCACTATAGTCAGGCTGGCACCGGCACTTTTGGCGAGATTGCCTGTGGTCCATGTTGAACCGGACCATGTCCCTACCGATGGAGTAGCACTTACCAGGGTTAGTGAAGCAGGTAGGTTATCCGTTACAGTAACTGAAAGAGCATCGGTTGGACCATTATTATTTACTGTTATGGTGTAAGTTATGTTTTGTCCAACAACAACCGAATCCGGGTTGCCTGTTTTTGTTATAGACAAATCAGCTCCCGACAAACCAAAATTGTTTTGACAATCGCCTGCCCCGACACCCACAAAAGCAGCAGTATGCATACCTGTTGGAGAGGGTAAAGGTGTGGTCAGAGCGTATCCTGAAGGAATGGGCTGAGCCAACTGTACGATATAATTACTGGCCGTTGGTGCGCTATACAGAATTTGTACATTGTCAAAATAAACGATGTCACCGGCTATCATCGTGGCTGCAGCGGAAGACCTGAAACGGATAGTTGTAGTACCCGAAATGAATGATGAGATGTTGAAGGTATCTATGCCGGTTTGATTTCCATCAGCACCGGTGTATCTTTTCAGCAAGGTCCAACTGGAAGGTGTAGCAGTAGCGGCTACTTCTACGTCAACGTAATCTCCGACCTCCAGGTCGAGCCCGGTTTCAGCGTAATTGAATGACAGAAATGCTGAAAGGGCTCCACTCAGATTGGCAGTACGTCTCGCAGCTTTATTTGCATTCTGAATGCGCAGACCATTGGCACTTGTAATGGTGATATCACCCGCCCCAAATCCATCAGCTTCGTTTACTTCTATCCATGGGTTTGCGGCCCAGGATGTAGTTCCGTTACTTTGATTGGCAGTTGTATTGGCATTGAACTGATCGAGGTAGGTATTGGCTGGTCCGACAGGTGGTACTACATTAAACTGATAAGCACCCGCAGCGTTCGTATTGATTGTTTGTACCAATGGTTCACCCACATTGAGAACACCGTTTCCATTAGTGTCGAAATACAGATTAACCGGAACCGCATTCTGTCCGGTTTCCGATGTATTCAGCACTCCGTTCAAATTGGCATCCCTGAACACAAAACCACTGATGGTATTCTGATTGGGAATGGAAACACAGGACACCGTGACCGTAACCAAACCGATATCACATACTCCAGGGTCGTCCTGACTACACACCCGGTATTCAAAATCATCCACACCGAGGAAGCCCGGATTTGGCGTATAAGTGATCGTACCTTCAGGATTCACGAGAACTGTACCGTTAGCAGGTTGGTTAGAGACGCCCGCAGTAGTTACTGAAGATGGATTAGGCTCACCGGGACGGTCGTTACCAATGACATTTATTGTGACTGGATTATCCAATGGGGTATTGGCTGCATCATCTACGGCTACCAAATTGGCCAGTACACCCAGATAATTATTTCTGTCGCAAAAACCTAAACCGCTAAATGACGCCGGTTGTGTGTTAAGAGCGGATGCAGAGTACCTGCCATAAGTATTAACAGGATTGACTTTTGCAATGAAACAGGAGTTTGTCCGGTTATAAATCAACTCGACCTTGTCAATCCAGTAGTATTCATTGGTGGCAGGGATTCCATTGGTAAGGAATTGCACCGTATTCACTCCATTGGCATTAAAAGCTGCCAAAGGCAACACAACTTCAAAATAATTGACATCCGTACCTGCATAGTCCCCGTCATTTATAGTAAAAATCGTTGAACCATTTACCTGCACAAATAACTGTTCACCGCCATTATTAAAGTTCTCCCTTCGGTAAAGGAATTTCAAAGTAGCTGCTGTAGCATTGCTGAAATTTAATGAACGCGAAATACCATTGTTCGGGCCTCCTATCCTGATGGCAATGCCAAAGCCACCAATGGAAGCATCGAGCATAATCCGGACATCACCGGTGTTTATGACGTTGTCATCTCCCTGTTCCACCCAGTTGGAACTCCAGTTCACTCCTCCGTCGTTACCACTAAAGCTGGCTGTCGGGTCAAAATCATCTTTGGCATTAAAGCCGCCATAGGTCTTGAATTGATAAAAACCGGAAAGGTTGGCCACCGTCGATTGCGTTACGTTTTCACCTGCATCAATGATGCCATTGCAGTTGGAATCGGTGTACAAATCGACCTGTACACCTCCGGCAAAAAGTTCAGTAATATCATAGGCTCCATCATCGGGAAGTTGCTCAATGAATACCTTGCCTTCAATAATGTTTTCGTTCACAAGCGCTACGCATTCGCTCACTTTCACTGTGACCAGGGCTACATCACAGATGGCAGGGTATTCTTTTGAACATACGCGGTATTCAAATTGGTCAGTACCCTGAAAACCTGGATTTGGAGTATAGGTAATGGTACCGTTTGCATTCACCACTCTGGTTCCGTTGGAAGGTGCCAATAAACCAGTAGTCCTTAAAGTGGTTGAATCCAAAGAACAGAGGAACCCGACATCATTTTGAAGTACTCCTATTATTACGGGAGTTGATGGAAGAGTCTGTTCATTGTTATCAATAGCCAAAACAAACTGACTAAGACATTTGGGTGCAAGGGTATAACCGACGTCCAGAGCGGGAGAACCTGCCGGAGTCGGATTGCCTGCATTGGGGTTTTCTCCCCAAACAGCTGATAACTTCACTCCATCGCAGGAATAAATTGCCAGGCCTGTTTGATCATTGTCCGTGTCATAAATCAAGTATGATTGAAGTGCGGTCAAGGGTACTGCCAGATCATAAGGAATATTACAGGGACTCATGGTCGGAGAAATCACACTCAGGTTCCCATCAAACTTGATGTACAGTGTTGTATTCGATGTTGGGGTCACCCAAACCGGATTGTAGTTACCCGAACGATCATTGGAACCGGGGGCCCACGCAATGCTGGTGAAAGTTGTGAGTTGGTCTGTTGGAATCAGGTTGTATGCCCAGTCATAAGTTGAGCCGGTGGCATCTGCATCAATAACTGCCACTGCAGAAAAGGCTCTGCCATCGAGGTTTTCAAATTTATATCCAGCAGCTGTCGTAATGGGTAAGTCCAGGTAATTACTTCCATTTGCCGGTACGCTGACTGTGCCATTCGTACCATTGCCAGCTGTCCAATTGACTGTTAAAGGATTGGATAATGTATTTGTGAAGAAAACATAAACCGGGGCTGAACTGAGCGTTGTGTAAACAGGATTGTAATAAGAAGAGCCGTAATATGAACCTGGTAACAAGGCCAGGTTTCTGGTACCATAAGCATCGATACCACCAAAAATCAAATCCACCCCAACAGGGTAGTTAGCAGTTATTGTGGCTCCGGCCTTGATGTCGTTGGCCTGATTGATATCGCCAGTCACACCAGGCGTTGAACCTGTACCATCATAAAACCAAACATCTCCTTCATTCAGATTTTGAGTCAGGTCAACAATATTATCACCATTGTAATCCAGACTCACAACGGTACCGTTTGTAGCTGCCCTTATGAAAACGCCGGTATATTTAAAAGCACCTGTACTACCCAGTGTCATGTTTTCACCAAAAGGCACTACGAATAACTGACCAAAACGGTCCACATCGAGTACATTGGTTTTTACGTTTTGAAGGTTCATCAAAACATTGGAACCAGAAGCACCGGCATCTCCAGATACTTTAGAAATGGCTACGTCATTGGAGGTAAATATTTTATCTTTCCCGTCAAAAACTATTTCTGACTGCACTCTTGGATTATAGGCAAACTGATTGTCGAGGATGATATACCCACCGGGAGGAATGATGTCGTTTGGATAACCTGGCGCAACACCGTTGTCGAGATTGCCATCTCCCCAAACACGCGTTGTTGCCTGGATGGGAACGGTAATATTGGCTTCATATCCATCTTCCCAGTGGTCGTAAATGATAAGGCTTCCGGGATAAGATATTTTAATGCTGATAATGGAGCGCACATTGGCGGTTAAGTTGCTCACACTGGCTGCACTCCAAAGTGCTTTGCGAAGCAATGAGGTATTTTCCGGGAATGGCAGATAAAAAGTTTTGTTCTGATTAGCTACGGCACAGGGGTCAGTATAATTGAGCTCGATGGTTAAGTTGACAGTGGCAGTATCACAGGCTGAAGGAAGCACGGTGCTGCAAACACGGTAGGTAAACTGGTCATTTCCGTAAAAACTACCATTCGGCAAATAGGTGGCAACTCCTCCGGCGCCTATTTGTACAGAACCGTTCTGAGGTTGGTTAATAATGGTTACCGAAGCAGAATTGACATTACACAAGTCATTTGCTATTAAGTTCACTTTTAATGGTACTGCCTGGACCCCCGTGCCTTGATCATCTTTAGCAATTACTGCGTTGGTTGTAACCGTATGGATGGCGGTCTTTGGACCACTACATCCAGCAGCACTGGCTGTAATCACAGTAGTTCCGGCCCAGGCTGCCACATAAGTAACCTGTCCAGTTGATGAGTTAATGGTATTACCGGCGGCTAAACTTGTCGCATCGAGGCTGTAAGTAATGCCTGTTGTATTAGTCGCGCTTGCGGAATACACTACCGAACCTGCCCCAAGACATCTTTCTGATGAGGAACCAAGAGCAAATACTGGTGTACTCACGTAAGGTATTGTAGTAGCAGTATGAGTGGCAGTGGTAGGACCTATGCAACCAAATGCAGTTGCAGTTATTACAGAGGTACCGGTCCACCCCTCCAGAAAAGTAACTTGACCGGTAGATGAGTTAATGGTATTCCCGAACGCTAGACTGGCCGCATCGAGACTATAGGAAATACTCGTTGAACTGGTTGCAGTGGCAGAATAAGTAACTGTTCCGGCTCCCTGACAACGGTTGGTGGAAGCTCCCAAAGCAAAAACAGGAGTGCCAATAGCTGGTGTACACAACTCAACATTTACTGAAAGAACATCCGAAACGCTATTTTCATAACCTTCTTTTGTTGTTGCCTTGAAAGTATAAGTACCCGGTATTTCCGGTGTTGTCCAGGCATATTCATAGGTTCTGGTACATCTGGAGATAGCAACAGAGGCTGGAATCACTGTATTTCCTGATGGCGTCATGTATTGCGTTAGACCAGTAATATCGCCATATCCGAATGGGTCGCTCACAACAGTTCGAATGTAAACAGTAGAACCGGCCAATACATTTGAAGTAACCAAAGTACCACCGGGATTGGCTGCCGTATAAGCTTCCTGTGATAAAATGTCAATGAAATTAGCAGCAGGTAGGTCTATCCTCGAAGGTTTACTCTGGCTATCGTAGTTTATTCTGAAAGTGCCTCCAGATTGATTGGTTGTTATTTGCAAAGCAATAGACTGACCAGAAGGCACCGTTACATCTGAAGGTAAGTTCCCCGTCCATGTCAGCATCCCGCTACCGCTGTCGTAAACCGGATTACTTAGTGTGATTATGTTTGTCGAACCATATTTAAGTGTCGCAGAAATATTCGGATTGGACGGCATGGTGCCGCTTTCCATACCCACATAATTGGTTATGCTAATTGGACCTGCCTTTATCCTGAAATCACTGCAGAAAGGAGGATTTTGGGTAAACGCAGTTGTAGAATTCAGCGTATCCGACATAATAATGGTCGTAGCCGTCGTAGCATCCCCGGTAGCCACTGGATCCACCCTGTCTAATGACTGGGATGGATCGGACAAATAAAGCTGTTTGGTTACCACAGTGGTTAGTGCCGAATGAATGGATGACTGGCTTCCGTTACAACCGTTAGAAGTTGCTGTGATTAAGGAAGTACCTATCCAGGAATCGACATAAATTACTTTACCTGTACTACTATTTATCGTATTTCCCGCAGCAAGGCTGGTGGCATCCATTGAGTATGAGACTGATGCTCCGTTGTTTGCAACAGCGCTATAGTTAACTGTCTCCGCAGCAGGGCCCCTGATGGAATTGGAGCCTGAGCTGAAATATGGGGTCCCATTGGGTGTGTGGTTAACTGTATGTTGAGCGACTTTGGGACCATTACATCCCGATGCGGTTGCAGTGATGGTAGTCTGACCAGTCCATGAGGCGCTGAAAGTCACCTGCCCGGTCGAAGAATTGATGGTATTTCCTGCAGCCAAACTGGTCGCATCAAGACTGTACACGATTCCAGTTGAATTGGAAGCAGAGGCCGAATAGGTTACGGCATTAGCTCCCTGGCATCGCACTGAACTGGCACCCAATGAAAATACAGGGGTCCCGACTGTTGGCGTAACGGTCACCGTATGATTGGCAGTAACCGGCCCATTGCAACCTGCCGCACTGGCAGTGACGATTGAAGTACCTGACCATCCCGCCACATAGTTCACCTGCCCTGTGGCACTATTAATCGTATTTCCGGCGGACAAACTTGATGCATCGAGGCTATAAGTTATACCTGTTGTGGTAGTTGCGCTTGCTGTATAAGTGACTGAGCCAGTACCCTGGCAACGTGTTGATGTTGCGCCTAAAGAAAATACCGGAGTACCAACGGTAGAAGTTATAGTTACTGTGTGTTCAGAAGTTTTGGGTCCATTGCATCCTGAAGCGGAAGCAGTGATGATGGAAGTGCCGGACCAGTTAGCATGCCAGGTTACTGCACCTGTTGAAGAGTTAATACTATTACCACCGGCCAAACTGGTAGCATCAAGGCTGTATGAAATGGCTGTTGAATTGGATGCAGTGGCACTGTAAGTTACTGTGTTTCCGCCCTGGCAACGGATTGAACCCGAGCCCAAAGCAAAAACAGGGGTTCCAACCGTCGGCGTAATGGTGACAGTATGTGTGGCTGTTTTTGGACCATTGCAACCTGCGGCACTGGCAGTTATGGTAGAAGTGCCCGTCCAATTAGCCACATAAGTCACTGCCCCGGTCGAAGCATTTATGGTATTTCCACCTGATAAACTGCTTGCATCGAGACTGTAAGTGATACCTGTTGAGTTGTTTGCCGAAGCAGCATAGGTTACCGTACTTGAGCCTTGGCAGCGTGTTGAAGAAGAACCTAATAAGAAGACGGGCGTGCTGACAGTGGGAGTGGTGGATACCGTGTGGGTTGCCGTTTTGGGGCCGTTGCAGCCGGTTGCGCTGGCTGTTATCGTTGAAATACCCGACCATCCGGATACATAAGTGACAGTGCCATTGGATGAATTGATGGTATTGCCCGCAGACAGGCTCGAAGCATCGAGGCTGTAAGTTATTCCCGTTGAGTTGGAGGCAGAAGCTGAATAACTGACAATGCCAGGGCCCTGGCATCTTGTGGAACTGGCACCTAAGGCAAACACCGGGGTACCCACAGTGGCAGTAATGGAAACGGTGTGAGTAGAGGATTTTGGCCCATTACATCCAGCAGCGGTTGCAGTGATACTTGAAGGACCCAGCCAGTCAGAAGTAAATGTTACTGCACCAGTAGATGTATTGATGGTATTGCCTGCGGCAAGGCTGGCGGAATCCAGACTATAAGCCATACC
This sequence comes from uncultured Saprospiraceae bacterium, assembly GCA_964423205.1. GTDB lineage: Bacteria > Bacteroidota > Bacteroidia > Chitinophagales > Saprospiraceae > UBA6168. The sequence continues at coordinate 10,983 of CAYRDX010000026.1, forward strand.
ACTCGAATTGCTGGCCGTAGCACTGTAGGTCACAGTTCCTATACCAACACAGCGGGTAGAAGTAGCTCCCAAGGAAAATACAGGCGTGCCGACAGTTGGAGTGATGGTTACCGTATGGTCTGCATTTATTGGTCCATTACAGCCCGTAGCAGTCGCAGTAATACGGGAAGTACCCGACCAGCCGGCGACATAAGTTACCTCACCCGTTGATGAATTAATCGTATTTCCGGCTGATAAACTTGAACCATCCAGGCTGTAAGTTATCGAAGAGGAGTTTGTGGCAGTTGCCGTATATGTAATGGTTCCTGAACCCTGGCACCTGGTGGAAGTTGAACCTAAAGCAAACCCAGGAGTGCCAACTGATGGATTGGTGGTAACAGAATGGTTTGCCGAAGTCGGCCCATTACAACCAGAAGCGGTTGCTGTTATTACAGACATTCCAATCCACCCAGATACATAATTTACCCTGCCCGTTGTTGAATTGATCGTGTTACCTGCGGCTAAACTTGCTGAATCCAGACTATAGGTTATTCCGGTACTATTGGATGCAGAGGCAGAATAGGTAACAGAGGTATTTCCCTGACAACGTTCAGAACTGGTTCCTAAAGAAAAAACAGGGGTTCCGACAGTTGGCGTGATGGTAACACTGTGTTGAGAAGTTTTCGGGCCATTACAACCGGTTGCAGTTGCAGTGATTGTTGAGGAGCCTGACCAGCCAGCAAGGTAAGTCACTTCTCCCGTTGAACTGTTGATGCTATTACCTGCGGATAAGCTTGAAGCGTCCAAACTATAAGTCAAGCTGGTATTATTAGTAGCGGTAGCTGTATAAGTTACATTTCCTGCTCCCTGGCAACGAACAGAACTGGAGCCTATTGAGAAAACAGGTGTTCCGACAGATGGAGTCACGGTAACGGTATGAGTGGCTGTAGTTGGTCCACTACAACCCGACGCAGTAGCGGTAATGATGGTTGTACCGTACCAACCTGAAACATAAGTTACCTGTCCGGTAGATGAATTAATCGTATTACCAGCTAATAAACTTGTCAGGTTCAAGCTGTACGAAATGCTTGTTGCGTTAATAGCTGTTGCAGAATAAGTCACTGTACCCGAACCCTGACAACGCGTGGATGAAGAACCGAGTGCAAATTCAGGTGTCCCAACCGGTTGAGTTGTCGTAACGGTATGTGTTGCAGATTTTGGTCCGTTGCAGCCGGTTGCAGTTGCTGTGATAACCGATGTGCCAAACCATCCGGACATATAAGTTACTGCACCAGTGGAACTGTTGATGGTATTGCCAGCCGCCAGACTGGTTGTATCCAGTCCATAAGATATCCCGGTTGAATTGGTCGCCGTGGCTGTATAAGCAACAGTCCCACTACCTTGGCAGCGGGTAGAAGTCGGACCTGCACTGAAGACTGGATTACCCACAGTTGGTGTAATGGTAACCGTATGCGTGGCAGTAGTTGGGCCGTTACAACCCGATGCCGTGGCGGTGA
>CAYRDX010000026.1:12578-21369 GCA_964423205.1 uncultured Saprospiraceae bacterium
CCGTAGAATTGGTGGCTGAGGCCGAATAAGTCACCGAACCTGCACCCTGGCAACGCACAGAACTGGAACCGGATGAAAACACTGGGGTTCCAACTGTTGGGGTAATAGTAACCGTATGCGTGGCAGTAGTTGGGCCGTTACAACCCGATGCCGTGGCGGTGATGACGGAAGTTCCAGACCAGCCAGAAACGTATGTTACCTGTCCAGTAGAAGCATTGATACTATTTCCTGCTGCCAAACTCGTTGCATCCAAGCCATAAGCAATACCCGTAGAATTGGTGGCTGAGGCCGAATAAGTCACCGAACCTGCACCCTGGCAACGTGTCGAAGTTGCACCCAATGAAAAAACCGGAGTACCAATGGGTTCGCAAACTGTTAAACTAATTGGAAAAGTATCGGTGACAGAATTTTCAAAACCCTCTTTAGCAATGCCGATTAGAGAAAAATTGCCAGCACTTAGTCCAGTCGTATTCCAGGCGTATTCATAAGTTTTTGAACAGCCTGACGAATCTACAGGAATGGAATTCATCAAAGTGCCTGGCGGAGATATTGAAATATTAAAACCAGTAATATCCCCATAGCCAAATGGATCAGTTACCACCGACCGCAGGTAAACCGTTGTCCCGGAAGGTATGGCTGATGAAATAACAGTCCCGGAAGGGTATGCTTGTGTAAAAGCTGCAAAGGAACCTATATCTATATATGTGGAAGTATTCAGTTCAATTTTTGAGGGTTTGGTCTGGCTATCGTATTCAATGCTAAAGTCAACTCCCGTTTCGGCAGAAGTTATGATGAGCGAAATAGTCTGGCCAGCCGGGATTAATACATCTGCTGGCAATGTGCCGGTCCATGTCAGTAAATTTGTCCCGCTATCATACACTGGGTTGGTCAAGGCAATAATTGAAGTAGTTCCATATTTCAATTCGGCGGTTATAAACGGATTGGCAGGCATACTGCCCGAGACGATGCCTATGAAATTGGATACCGACAAGGGTTGTCCTGCCTTGATGGTCAGAGAACTGCAAAGCGCAGGGTTTTGGGTGAAAGTGGTTGAATTGGAGCCGCCACTCCCGAACAAAGTATCCGAGATTGCGGAAGTACTATCTGCTGTTGCAGCCGGGTCTATCCGGTCGAGTGATTGTGAAGGACTGGAGAGGTAGAGTTGTTTGGTTACTGTTTGGGCTTGTGTCTCAATATTTAACCCTTTAGCTATGACCAAAGCCATGACCAAAATCAATTGATAGTTGAAACCAAAAAGACGTTTTGTATTCCTCCCAGAAAATTCTAATAAGGAGACCATTTATCTCATGTTTGGAGTGAATCGCTTTTTGATAAGGCTTTCTCTTGCGCGTATTTACTTTGGGTTAAATTTGGCAGATTCGAACTACATAATTCGAATCCACCGATTCGACCTGGAAACAGAGTGTTTCCCTTATCAAAAATCTTTTGTTCCAGTTTCTTGCAAACCAATACATCCTTTATTACTTCCTTCGAAGCATAGAAATAGTATCTGATAGCAACTCAGAGGTTTGGAGAACGCAAACAGACTCAGTCCTTGTCAAGTGACTGGTCAATTGCAGAAGTCCATCCTTAGTATGGGGGGAATAACTTGAGGATGAGTGTTAGAGGATTGTTTCTGAAAGAGTAAATAGGGAATCAATTCTTGTTTATTGCCTAATTGAAGTGAAAAGCCCCTTTTAAGTTACTCTCCTGTTTTTGTTACATACACTGATTCAAAAAATGAGCCGAATTGTAAATGCTCCGAATTCGCCTACTTTGAATCAGGTCATTGACAGAAGAAAAGTGCCAAATAGCGAATTGTGTTCCGATTGCAAGACTCGAAAGTTAAATAAGGCCTGCCAATTACCTTATCGGAGTCAAATTACCAACTGAAAAACAAGGTCATTGCGATTGCTCTGATACATTTTTGCTTGTTATCAACTAGCGTCTGATATAGACGGTACCTTTCAGAGGTTTTGAGCCATCACCCAAATCGAGCATATAAATGTATGTGCCGTCCGGAACATCCCTACCCTCCCAGGTGCCAGCCCAATTGTTCTGATATTTAACGGCTTCGTAAATCAGATTTCCCCAACGGTTGAAAATCTGAAGCTTGTGGTTGGGGAAGTTCTGCAGACCGTTGATGATGAAAAAGTCGTTAATACCATCACCATTCGGAGAGAATGCATTAAATACATGAAGTGATTTACATTCAACAGTTATAAAAACTGTAGCCGTATCACATCCCAAAGAGCTGCAAAGAGTGTAGGTGAAACTATCCGGTGTCTTTTCATCGCAATACCCTTTTGCAGGTGAATAACTTACCGTACCGTCAGGAAGGAAAGCAGCAGTACCATGGCTGGGTGTTTTTTGAATGGTCCTGCTGCTGAGATTTTGGAATTTATCGTTCAGCAAAACAGGAATTGTCAGGACAGTCTCCTGCTTGGCCTTAATCGTATCGTTAACGGCGTCCGGGATTAATTGTGCATTGCCTGTTACATTGATGCTCAATTTCGTGGTATCGCAAAAACCGAGATTATCGCATGCGACGATGCAAACCGTTTGTTGACCAACTTTTATTCCGGTTAAAGTGACACAGCTGCCTTCTATTTTTACATCTACAATGCCAATTTGCTGGGCTCCACATACTTCTTTAATGCCAGTTACCTGGCCTGGTAAATCTGACAGGTCGAGGCAGTAGGTTTTGGATTTGCCACCACCTAAACTATCCCGGAATGTTGAAGTTGTAATGCAGCCCATCATAGCTATTACACTATCCTGGCAGAACCCCGGAGGATCCACAATTTTTACCTTGTGTGTGCCCGGAGGCAATGGTACCGAAACAGAAATAGGCATAAAGACTGCATTAATTCCCAAAACTGTTTTTATACCGGTGTTCTTTTGCGTCACCTGCATGGCGCTGTAACTGTTTTGAGGATTACCTCCCCGAATAAGTGTGGTCTGGCCCGTCGGATCCGGTACTATTACCCATTTCCCGCTGGGGTCCCAGCTAAGCATCAGAGCCAGTAATTCTTGTGCTGTCCGGAATTCGCCATTGAAGAGGATACCGTTGATAGACCATCTATCCAAACTATACGGCCCAACCAATCCTCTCCCCGGCAGTTCATTGTAGTTCAATATGTAAAGGCTGTCAAATTTACAGGGCAGGAAATCGCCCGTAAATCTATTGCCATTGATAAAAACTTCCTTGCCCTTAATTTCTGTGGGACTTAGCGGAATGCAGAACGTTCCGAAACCCGCTACGCAATTATTGGATATGGTTCTTATGGTATCTTTGGTAAACCAGTCTTTACACGGCGGAGTCACGTTGAGCTTCCATTCAAAAGTTCCTGAAATGCCTTTACCATAAACTCTGTAACAAACCGTATCCCTTCCGGTTAACAAACCCCTGGCCGTTAAACACCAGGTCGTTTTGTTTAAATGGAAAGTGGCATTTACAAGCTTCGGAGCAGGACAGAAAGCCACTACACTGTCAATTAAATTGATATTGTATCCAAAATCTGCCAGGCAAAGCGTCATGGAATCACCAATGTTTAAATTCCTTTCAATAACGACGTTAATTGGATCAGGACAAGTAATATTTACTGTAACTGTATCTGCACAACCACTGATGGTGTCCCTGAATACAAAAGTGTGTTTTCCGGTTTCTGCCTTTATTCCAGTGAAATTACTGGCCTGTCCACAGGCAACAAAAGGCCCTGTGAATTTTTGGCCATTTAGGGTAATTGCGTAATTGCCAATTTCCGCAAATGGAAGCTCAAAGCAAAGGTCAGTCTTATTCCGGCAGTCATCTGCTTTGATTTGGTTGCTGCCAAACAAACGGACCCCGCAATTGGTGGGATTAACTTTGCAGCGGACATTTGCTTTCAGAGTGTCAAAACAACCTGTGGTTAAATGCCTGAAAACAATGGTGTGAAAACCAGTATCGAGTTTCAACTGTGCCTGATTGCCATTGCAGTAGTTGAAACCGGCTGTATACGGCAAGCCGTTATCAGTAATGGCAAAACGCACCAAAGAGTCCATCCTCACCGGAACACAATAAGCCTGAAAAGCAGAACAGGTGTCCAGTGTAAAGTTTTGAACTGTGGAAGGGAAAAAGTCAAACAAACGGCAAAGTGGATCAACAGTGATGTATAGCAGAATCGTATCACAATTTCCCAGGTCATCACAAACAGTCAAACAGGCTTCATCTTTTCCAATAAACGCACCATTTGGATTGTAGGTAAAACAGTTGCCGTTGGAAATGATCATTCCATTAGCCGGGAGTTTACAAATTCCTATCCCCGAAAATTTTCCACTCAATGCAGTGGTGTCGAGGCACTCCGCCCTGCTTGGAACATTTTCCACTGTTCTGATGTGTATCACTTTAGCCCCCTTAATCGCCTTTACCAGAACAGTATCTCGACAGCCGGTATTTTTATCGACAAAAACGACCTGTTTGGTGCCTGGACCTTTTGTAACGATTACCGACCCAGCAGCTAGTTCCGTTGAGACTGGAATCAGATTACTGGTACTCCCGGAGGATCTTTGAACAATTCGCAGGTTGCCGTAAATCCCGTTATCATTTGAACTGGTAAAAGTGAAAGCCACGGTATCTATAACCCAAAGTCCGGCGGGGTCCCAGTTATTAAGCAAGGTTACCAGGTTAGTCATGTTTGGCACAACCGCTGTGAAAGTGCCTCCGTAGGCGTTCCAGTTTACATCATAGGGCCCTTGCTTACCACTACCGGCAACTGCAGCCCAATTATACCTCCAGACAAAATCTTTATCGCAGGCTTGAAGGCTACGGTTGTACAACTTTCCATCGAGAAATATCCTGTAGTCGGAACTCTTTTCGAACAGCAGTGGCAAACAGACGATACTTGTATCACCCTGAAGGCTGGCATTTATTTCCTTTATACTGAAAATGGGTTTACAATTATCAGGCTTCTTTACGGTCACCAACAATATGGTTGTATCACAAACCGATGCATCACATTGAATGAGACAAACCTCTGATTGACCATAAAATCCTTCTGCGGCCTGGAGGGTTAGGCAATTGGATTGAATAGTCCCAGTTAATTGAATAGTATTAATACTGCAATATTCTGCCCTGGATATGTTACCGGATAAACCAATAATTTGGCTTGACAAACAGGTATCCAACTTTCCAACTCCAGGATTGATTGTGAGTCTTACTGTATCTTTCTTTGGTTGCACCCTGACCGTAAAAATCGCTGTGTCGCAAACCTGCGGTGTGGTATTGCTACAGATTAACACGCAGAAAGTATCCAACCCAGCAAAACCCGAAACAGGAGTATAAACAACACAGGTATCTGATTGAAAACTTAAGGTTCCATTGGATGGGGGCCTACAGATAGAAGTGTTGGCTACTTCTTTGCCGGGTAACTCCGCTGCGCTGATACAATATGGTTTAGTTGGTATATTGGTGCCTGTCACGAGAGACACCCTTTCTGTTGTTGTTTTACCGACAGGCAGATTGACAAATAAGGTGTCAACACAGCCAGTTACCGGTTCAATAGCAGTAAGGGTATGTAACTCTGCAGATGTGAGATTAATAGTGAAACCAGCAGGGAGTATCGACAAATTAGGCTGTATGACAGAGGAGGAACTTGTGGGCACATGTCGCACCCGCATGTTTCCATAGGTGCTTTTAAGATTACCTCCATATAAAATTCCAGTTCCCGTATCCAGTTGCCACTTTCCGGACGGGTCAAAGACATTCATTAACCCGACAAAGTCGTGTACATTCAAAAAAGAACCGGTAAATAGAATGCCATTGACCGACCATGATTCCAGCATATAAGGTCCACTCAAACCACTGCCAGTAATAAAACTGTAAGAATAGATGTAAACTGAATCAAAGCTGCAACCGACAAAATTGCCTATTGGGTTTCCATTTAAAGAGATATTGTATTTGGCGGCTTTTGCCGGTGCCAGAGGAATACAAACGGGCGTGGGGTTTCCGGCAAAAGGAACAGAAAGAGTGTCATTAGGAAAAATACCAGTGCAGGTGCCATCGCTGACCGTAATCCTTAAATAGGTGGTGTCGCAGGCGCCCAGATTGTTGTCAAAGCAATTGATTACACAAATCAAGGAGGTAGAAGTACCCTTAAAGCCAGAGGCAGGTATGAGAGTCAGACATGAGCTATCAAGGTTATTTGCACTCACAGTCGCCATGCTGCCAGTACCACAAAAAGCAGCCGCAGTTACCTTACCTTTTATTTCAAAGGCAGCCGTATCGATACAATAGCGGGTGTTGGTGCCTGGCGGTATGATAACATCCAGGGTGTCCTTACAACCTTTAAGAATAAGAAGCTGCACCTGAGCTGTTACAGAACAATTGCTTCCTTCCCTCTGCACACGAATTGCATAAGTTCCGGGGCTAAGTCCTGTAAAGACTCCATTGCTCTGATACTTGGCACCATCATCGATACTGTACTTTAATCCAGAAGTTGATGCATTTATGGTTATAGAGCCATCCTTTCCATGACACCCTGTAGGATGGGCGGGAGAAATGCTTTGAATAAAAAAGGAATTTTCACTTTGTAATACCACTGTCCCAAATGGATAATCAGTTTGGCATAAAGCTCCGAGGTACCTTACCGAGATGTCATAATTCCCCTCTCCCAATCCTGTAAATACCTTATCAGGATGCCAAGTCCTCCCACCATCAATACTGTATTCCAATGTGCTAGATCCAGTTCCATTAATGGTTATGGAGCCATCTTTTGCACTACAGTCAGAAGGATGAACATTATTGGTAGGCAAAAAGGAGGGCAGATCAAGAACAGTTACAATAACTGAATCGATAGTACCATCACCCGCCAGGACGAAATATTTAGTTGTTGATTGAGGGAAAGCCCGTGGAGAAGGACAATCCGTACAACTCAAACCTGTTGAAGGAGACCATGAATAAGTTGAAGCTCCGCTGGCGCTGAGTTGTGTTGTATCACCTTTGCAAATGCTAACATCCTGCCCGGCATCGACAATCATAAATGAACTCAGGAATCCACCTGAGTTGGCTATAACGATGTGTGGGTTTATTAACAGGAAAAGGAACAGTACATAGAAACCAGTTCTGAAATACATAGAAAAATAACTCAGTCCAGGCTTCTTAGACAAAGTCAACTTACCCACTTCAGCCTTTGTTCCAAATATCTTCACCATCATTTAAGGAGGGTTTGGCTTGTCTGGTTTACTCATAATATGCTGAGGTTATTTCAAGCCTCCTTATAGCCGGAATAGTTACCCATTCAGTACTACCTTTCTCACATTGTGGTAAAACAGGCTCAATCTTTCGCTTGATTCCAGAAAAGTACCCATTTAACTGGAGGGCATTTCCGTTGAAATTCTGCGGTTCGATTGAAATTTTTCCGCTTAGGCAGTTTGTCAGCCTGTAGAATCAAACTAACTGAAGAACAGTTGAGCAATAGAACCTGCCAGACCAATCGGTGCCAAGCGGTAAAAAATTATCAAAATCAAAGTGGGTGAGTATTCAGAATATTGCTGAATGTGGCTCATGTGTGTGTGTTCCGGCCCACCAGAAAGGTGAGCAAAGATACTGTAATTCAGCATTTTTCATTATTCATATAAGGAATATTACAATTATGATTCCAATCTGAACAAAAACGACTTATTGTATAAATGAAAAAAGCTATTACTCACAGTTCTATTCTTTTTGAATCTTTGCTGACAGAAATACCATTGAAACGATGATTGATACACACACCCATCTTTATCTGGAAGAATTTGACACGGACCGTGGCGACATGATACAAAGGGCAATGAATGCTGGTGTTTGCCAATTTTATATGCCAAATATCGACAGCAATTCAATTGATAAGCTGCTTTCAACCGAAAAAGAGTTTCCAGGCATCTGTTTACCGATGATGGGTTTGCATCCTTGCTCGGTCGATAAGAATTTCGAAGCTGAATTGGATATCGTCAAAACCTGGTTGAGCATAAGGCACTTTTGTGCTGTTGGTGAAATCGGCATTGACCTGTACTGGGATACTACTTTTGAAAAAGTGCAGGAAAAAGCCCTTCTCCAGCAAATAGAATGGGCATTGGATTACGAGTTGCCGATTGTCATTCATTCGCGCAATACCATTGACCTCATTCTGGATATGCTTGAGCCAATAAAAGATACAAGATTACGAGGGATTTTCCACTGTTTTGGTGGATCAATGGAACAGGCAGAAAGAATAATGAAACTGGGATTTTACATGGGAATAGGAGGTGTTTTGACCTTTAAAAAGTCGGGTCTTAGCGAAACTGTAAAAAATATTCCCCTTGAATACCTGGTGCTGGAAACCGACTCACCTTATTTAGCCCCTGCACCCTACCGTGGAAAACGAAATGAAAGCAGTTATTTGAGCATTATAGCACAGAAATTAGCGGATTGTAAAGGTCTTAGTGTTCAGGAGATTATTGTAACCACTACAATAAACGCCAAAAAAAATTTTGGAGATGGTACACAACCAAACCAAACAGTTTAGTAACATTGCCCCATCTTGCTAAAAAACTGTTTTCAGCATTGATCTTGTGTAAAAGTCAAACAAATGCTGAAAATGACGGTTTTCAAAAATTTTGTATTGTTAGTTCTTTTTGCAATTTTTGCGTCTCATTACGAAAAGTAGAAAATCTGATAAAAGTGGTAGAGGTAAAGGCTTCCGCCCGCAAGATGTACCTATTTTGATACTGATTTAACTTTAGACTTTCCCGGTTAAGACCTGGATAGTTGTTTTTGATGTTTAGGAGAGATGGC
>CAYRDX010000026.1:21379-54356 GCA_964423205.1 uncultured Saprospiraceae bacterium
TGCTTTAATAATGGCATTGGGAGAGATGGCCGAGTGGTCTAAGGCGCACGCCTGGAGAGCGTGTATACTCCAAAAGGGTATCGAGGGTTCGAATCCCTCTCTCTCCGCAGGACTTCGTTTCTTGTTTATCCCGCGATTGCTTTCACAAAACGGACGACAATCGACGAAATACCAATAGTGAACAAATCATTTTAAACGTAAAACTTTACGATTATGCGCAAATTACTTGCATTCTTGCTTGTTCTGGGTTTTGTGGCTTTTGCCTCCAGTTCTGTTAATGCCCAGGATACTGACACCCCCCAGGCAACCCAAACTGAAGAAGTTGCCCAACCAGCAGAGGAAGAAGAAGCAGCAGCTCCTGTTGCTGACGACACTCCAGAACAGGCCACTGGATTCCAGCTTCTCAAAGAGAAGTTTATTCAGGGTTCATGGGGCTTCATGCTTCCAATTCTTATTTGCCTTATCATTGGTCTGTCCCTGGCAATTGAGCGCATCATTACACTGAACATAGCCTCAGTTAATACTGAAAAATTGCTGACAAGAGTTGATTCCAAATTGAAAGATGGCGATGTTAATGGCGCTATGGAAGTATGCCGTTCAACACCTGGCCCAACAGCAAGTGTGCTTTTTGAAGGTCTGAGAAACACAACCAACGGTCCTGATGCAGTTGAAAAAGCAATCGTTTCTTACGGTAGCGTTCAGATGGGATTGATGGAAAAAGGCCTCGTCTGGATTTCTCTTATTATCGCACTTGCTCCAATGCTTGGCTTCTTTGGTACAGTTGTCGGGATGGTTGAAGCATTTGACAACATCGAGCGCGTTGGCGACATCTCCCCAACCATCGTTGCAGGTGGTATCAAAGTGGCCTTGTTGACCACTGTATTCGGTCTCCTCGTGGCTATGATTATGCAAGTTCTCTACAATTATATCGTTGCGAAGATCGACAGCATCACGGGCAAAATGGAAGAAGCTTCCGTGGCTCTGGTTGATATGCTGATTACCAACAACTCTTTCAAGAAATAATTTAGAAAACCAACTGCTATGTCTTATAATTTCTTAGTTAAAAAAGGGCCGATGATAGCCTTTCTGGGGGCTGCAGCCGTAATTGTGATTGCTTTAATACCCATCATTGCGGGTATGGAGGCATTCGGTAGCATTCCCGAAGCTCAGCAGGCTTATGCTGCGGAAGGCAATATGTTCCTGACGGCCATATATCTTACAGCAGGCCTACTGGTTTTAGCAGTAGCCGCTGCATTACTGCTCAGCCTTTTCCAGGTTTTGAAAAACCCGAAAGGCGCGATTAGAAGTTTGATCAGCTTTGGCGTACTGCTGGTGCTGTTCTTCGTATTTTTCTCTATGGCCGATGGTACTGCTGCCGGATCACTTGGAGATACACTTGCCAAATTCAACATTTCCGATACTGTGTCAAAATTTATCGGAGCCGGCATCAGGCTCACCCTATTATTGGGACTTGGGTCAGTCTTTCTGATTGTTGCAATGGAAATTTGGAACTACATTAAATCACATTAATCATGGCAGGAAAATCCAAAACTCGCGGTGCGCCGGATATAAACGCCAGTTCAATGGCGGATATCGCCTTCCTGTTGCTTGTGTTCTTTCTCGTGACGACGACTATCGACGTTGAAAGGGGTATCACAGTAAAATTGCCCGAATGGTCAGAGGAAGCTCCCGAACAGGTCACTTTGAAAAAGCGAAATGTCTTTTCCGTGTTGGTAAATGCGCAAAACCAGTTGCTGGTGAGAGGAGAAATCGTGCAACTCGCGGAATTAAGGCAGAAGGCAAAAGATTTTATCATGAACCCGCTGGGCGATCCTGAATTAGCTGAAGCACCAAACACAGCCATTATCTCTTTGAAAAACGACAGGGGCACCAACTACCGCACCTATCTGGAGGTATATAATGAACTGAAAGCAGCCTATAATGAGTTATGGGATGAAGAATGTATGAAACTGTATGGAGTGCGTTTCAGCGAAGATCTGCCACGAGACAAGAAAGATAGAATCAAAGACAAAATACCCTTTGTTCTTTCAGAGGCCGAACCAACCGCATTCGGCGAAGAATCCAACTAAAAGCCGGCTTGATGGCTAGTGCCAACCTGATTGAGTTCAACGAAGAAGTGGACCTGCCCGGGAAAGCACAATAGTTCTGAAGAGCTGATATCAAAAATATTATTGCTATGGCAAAATTCACTAAAAAGAGAGGAAAGTCCACACCGGCCATTTCTACCGCTTCTTTGCCGGATATTGTCTTCATTCTCCTGTTCTTTTTCATGGTAATCACCAAATTGAGAGAGACAGATTTGAAGGTAAGTGTCCAGGTTCCTCAGGCTACTGAATTGGAAAAGCTGGAACAGAAATCCTTGGTGCACTATGTATATATTGGACGTCCTCAGAAGAGGTACCAAAGTATTTATGGTACTGCGCCCAGGATACAATTGGACGACAAATTTGCCACCATAGCCGATCTTCCACTTTTCGTAGAAAACCACAAGCAAGGCGTTCAACCTAACCTGAGAAACCGTATCACTTCTTCTTTAAGGGTGGACGGGGACATCACGATGGGTATAGTACAGGACGTAAAAACGCAATTGCGGAAAATCGGACAGCTGAAGGTGAATTACGCGGCTCGTAAAAAGGCCGAAGCTAAAAAATAGTATCTCCTCTGTTCTATAGAAAAAAAGTCGTTGCGCCGATCGGTACAACGACTTTTTTTTTGATTTAGCGAAGCCGGTCCATTGAACGAATCAATTGCTCGTCCTTTCTAATAAACCGCAAAGCGAGTATTCCAAATGCAATAAAAGCCAGGGGAAGATAAGCTCCTGCCCCGTCCTTAATTAGAGAAGCGTCCATGGTCATATCATCCTGAAGAAGCAAAACGATGACCATCACTATACCCAGAACATTTGCAATAATGGCAAAGATTCCCAGTTTTTGCTGCAATGTCCTGTTGTTAAAAAAGAAAATACTAACCATAGCCAGCAACCCAGCCAATCCGAACAGCAGTAATAATGCTATATGGTCATTTACAGTATACTGTGCGTCGGAGAATAGTAAGGAAGTCTGTTCGGGCTGTAATGTTGTTGCCAAGGGCAGAAAAAGAGTTCCAAACCCGCAGGCAGCAGCCAAAAAGAGAAAAATGGATTGAATCCTTTGTATCATAAATTTCAGTTTTATTGTATGGCAAATATAGAAAGCCTGACCACAAATTACAGTCACTGATTTTTATGAAAACTCAACAATGACGGGCTTTTCATTCAAAATCAGTATTTATGACCTGTCACACTTTTCTACTTTTCATGATTTCCACAGCCATACAAAGTGTTCATATTTGTTGCATCAAACAAAGAAAATCAACTGAGAGCAATAAAATAACAAGCTATGAACACTCTTCGCACACTCACTATCAATCTCCTTATCCTCTCCTCATTTCTGGTTAAAGTTCATGGACAAAACACCAACCCATGTCTTCAATTCAATCTAAGACTGATGCCTGATAACATCACCTGGGGTGTTTATGTGAAAGCTGATGTTTCTGTCGCACCTTCATTTCGTACCTCCACTGGTTCTGGGCAGGTTACATTGGTTGTTCCAGTCGATTTTAAATACAAAAAGCATATTAACCACGCTGGTACCTGGATTGAAAACGCCAGAGTAGATAGTCCAAGAGAGGCTACTGACAAATCATATGTATCCTTTGGGTTCCTGTTGGATGAACCAAGGATAGTAGTTTATCCAAATGAAGAAACATTGCTTTTCACCTTCGTATGTGATTCCAAGTTTCAAGAGCACATTACCTTATTTGACAACGAGAATGACCCATTCGCAACTCCAAATTCATTAAATACGAATCCGGGTAATGATCTTGGTATGATTGATTATGGAGCCAATGGTAAACTCGCATATTATACCTATTCTTCTAACTATTCAGAAACTCCGGGAAAATGGAAAACAGCTATCCTGGCTTCCCGGGAAGACTAATTTACCCTTTCAATTGTTCTCTCCTGCGTCCGGTTGGCCGCCACAGCGCCTGAAGTTGTGGCGGCTTCTTGTTTTAAAATATCCCAAATAAGGGAAATCTGCAACAAAGAACATTTCCAATGGATTCAATCAGATAAAATTGGGTATCCATCCGCATCTTTATTTGATTATAGATTCAAATTGAGACTTACAGTAAAAAAAAACCGCAAGAAATTGGTCACACGATTTCCCGACTTACCAGTAAAATAAGGACTTACAGAAGAATAACGACAAAATTGTACTGTCACAAAAATCCATATTCTGACATTTTTAAGCCCTTGGGATATTGACATCTTTGTTGAACAAAAATAAACAACTACTAAAGGCGTATCAAATGAAAACTTTCAGAGCAACACTTACTGGTCTCCTCACACTACTCACTATAGCGCTTTTATCAGCTCAAAGCTCCGAATTAAACAAATGCCTTCAGCTTAGTTTGAAGCGCCTTCCTGACGGTAAAACCTGGGGCGTTTATCTGAAAACTGACAATGCAGTATCTCCATCAACGAGAACCAGCGTTGGAACAGGTCAGGTGACTATAGTAGCTCCTGTCAACTTTTACTACACCAAACTCATCAGCAGAGCAGGAACCTGGGTTGAAAATGCCAGAGTAGATTCTCCAGCTGAAGCAAAGAACATGTCCTATATATCATTCGGTTTTTTGGCTGATGAACCAAGAGTCATGTTGTTCGAGGGTGAAGAAACTCTGTTGTTCACATTTGTATGTCCTTCCGATTTTAATGGTAAAATCAACCTGTTTGACAATCAGAATGATCCCTTTACCGCACCCAACTCATACAATACAAATCCAGGGAATGATATAGGAATTATTGACTTTGGCAGGTCAGAAAACCTGGCTTATTATGGCTATTCCACCAATTACAATGAAGATCACAATACAACCAGGGCTTCCATGGTTTCAAGACTTGAGGATTAAGCTTCAGTTCAATCAAAACAAAGTCCTACCAATTTACCTTGTGAAATTAAGTTGACCCATAGATAAAGATTACACGATGTAAAATATACCAAAGCCGCCTCTCTGGCTATTGTCAGGAAGGCGGCTTTCTCTTTTATCTTACTCAATTCCTGACCGGGCTCAACTTTATTTTCAAAGAAAAAAATCAAATGGACCTTATCCTCATCTTTTAGTAGAAAATCCACCACAACCTCGTGATTCTTTTGCCCCGCAAATATTCTTAATGGAAATCCAGGGTAAAGTTCATTTGCTTTACTGCTCATCCAGTTCTGGAATTCAGATGAGTTTTCCAGTAATTCCTGCTTTGCAAATAAATTAACAGATACTGGTATAGATTGACATAGCCCTTCGTAAATATTGCTCCGCAGTTCCGCGGTTAGCTTCAGATTGTCAGCAAGAAAAAAATGACGAATCAAATTCGCATGTGCTGTATCATTGATAACCATGGCTTGCCCATAAGTAATTTCATCTGCAATGGTCAGAGTAGTTCCGGCCAAGACAAAGTCCTTGTGACTCACCTGCGCTGGAGGGTGTGCTTTCTTCCCCAGTTGCCTTTCAAGAAAAGGATATGTTACAGCATCTATGTGGCCATCCTCAAATTCATCCGGGAAGGTGAATTCCTGAAGCTTTAGCACAACCTGATGATCCCTCCATGTAAAATATGAATCATCCTCACTACTCAAAGTTGAGGAATTTTCACTGCCTTCATTAACAACTCTGTTTATCCAACCAGGCTCATTTTTTCGGGTTGGTAAAATGAGGTAATCACGGGCACGAGTCAAACCTACATACATTAATCGAGCTTCTTCTTCCAGTGCCGATTTTGTCTTCAAAGCTTTTTCCTTCGACTCATCCATGCGGTTAGCCAGTAGCGTGTTCCGATATTGGTCGGCATAAGGGTTTACCCAAAAACGCACCCAACGATTACCGAGAATATCGTGGAGGTCAATTTTTTCTACCTCGTGTTCGATTTCAAGGCCCCACAATTCTGCCCTCAGTTTCGACTCCAGACTATGACAGACCACCACGGGATATTCCAATCCTTTGCTTTTATGATACGTTAGAATATTCACGGCATTTGGATTTTCACCACCACCCTGTTTGTCGCCTTCTTTTCTTTCCAGGTCAGCGATCCAAAGCAGGAATCCTCCCAAAGAGGCGGCACTGTAAAGCCTCGAACAAGCTTTTTCATATTCCTCAGACCAGTGAAAAAATTCGTCAATATTGGCCAAACGCTGATCAGCATTTCCCCAGGTAGCCGCTAATCGTCTGATATCCAATTCCTCAATTATAAGTGCAAGTATTTCACTACTGGACAATTCGAGCACCTGTTTTCTGAGTTCGTTAATTTTACTGATGTATTCATTTTGTGCTTCCCAATGATGGGGGCGTACATTTTCAGATAGATTTTCCAAAAAGTGAAATCGACTTTCAATCATTTCACCCGGACTCATGCGGGCTGCCAAAACTAATATTTCAGCTAAGGAAAGACTATCATTGCGATTCAGGATAAATTTAAGACATGCCAGTATCAGCCTTGCTTCAGCGGTACTTAAGAGTCCAGACTGGGAGATAGCTGAAAGGAGTCCTGCTTTGCCGAGAGCTGCCGCCATACGAACACATTCTGAGTTGGATCGACAAAAAACACCCAAATCACCAGCTTGAGCCAACCGGGCTTCTTCACTCCCTTTTGGAAGAATCAAAAATCCTTCATCAAGCTTTCTTTTAATTGTTTCCGCCAAACATCTGTCAAACCAATCTGCATTGGTTCTCCCTTCACTTTCATGGACGAAATGCCAATGGTGCAGGGCTTTCATCGGTTTCCCGTAATGCGAACCTAATGGTTCGAATTCTTTTCTTTTGGGATGAAGTATTATTTGCTCTTCAGCCAAACCTGGGAATGCCTTGATAAAAACCGCATTTGTGAAATAGACGATATCCGGTCGGGAGCGCCAGGAATCCTCGAGAATGTTCTCTTTTCTTAGCCCGCCCTGTTTACGGATGATTGCCTCCATAAGTGCCGGCTCAGCACCCCGAAAACCATAGATGCTTTGTTTCGGATCGCCAACCCATATAGAGTGTTTCGCAAACCGCGATAGTTTCAGAAAAATATCCAGTTGTATGGGGTTGGTATCCTGAAATTCATCAACCATCAATAGGTCGATCTCATCAGTTAATATTCTCTGTATGTTTTTGTTATCCAGGAGATTCCTTACGGCAACCTCCATATCCGTATAATCAATCAGCCCTCTTATGGTTTTGTATCTTTCGTATTCCTGCATGGCATCAACGCTTAAATCGAAGACAGCAGAAATAAACGTTGAAATATCACTTCGAAAAGACGGATGAACAATGTGGGAGTCAGCAAAATCTTGAAGAGGTTTCAACAATTCCTGGTTTTTTACGGAAACAGAGAGCTTGGAAATTTTAGCCCATTGATACCAATGTAATTCTCCTCTGAATTCCAAATCAACCAAAAAGTCCTTAAGCACTTTTATTGCATCTGACGTTTTCCTGGTTTCATCACCACTTTTGCTGAGATTAGAAATGGTTTCTTCGATGAGTTCGCCAAGCTTCTGATTGAAAGATTTTCGGTCTCGAAATTCAGAAACAAAATCTGGCCTTTTTTCCTGCTCCTGATTTTCCAACACCAGGAATTTTTCAAATGACTGAATTGACAAAGTTTTGCTCTTATTCAAGACTTCGGGTCCGAAATTATTTGCCCTTGCCACTTCTGTGAGTTGTTTGAGTACAGCTCTCCAGTCGTAATTATACTGCTCTGATTTATTCATTCCCAGCCTGTCGGCTAGTTTCTCCATCATCTCCACCTTTTTCTGTGTAAGCACCATCGATAGTGACTGATTGAACATGACCTGCTGGTACTCGTCAGCTATAATGTCGATGGCTGGAGAAACTCCCGCTTCGAAAGCAAATCTTTTTAGCAATCTCACTCCCAAACTGTGCACAGTACCTATCAGAGCATTTGGCAATAAATTGGCCTCTGCAGTCATACCCTTTTCTATAAGCAGCACGCGCACTCTTTCCTGCAGCTCAGCTGCTGCTTTATTGGTAAACGTTGTCGCAACAATGCCGGAAGGTTGCACCTCTCCGGTTGCCAATAGTTTTACCATTTCATGTGTGAGGCAATAGGTCTTACCGCTGCCAGCTCCTGCGGAAATGATTTTGAAAGCCATCTGGAGAGAATTTGAGGTCTTTGAATTTGGAGTCAGGTGATGCCTTTCTTCTTTTTGATGAATTCAAGGCGGTATTTATCATCTATCTGACCATCGTTTTTGAGACGGTCAAGTATCATCTCATAATAGTCCGTGTGTAATTCACAGGAAATATAGTTGCGTTTTAATCCCTTTGTCAGGACAATTTCAGATCCGCTACCAGCAAACAAAATGAACACATCGTCCCCTTCCTGTGTACTTGCTTTTATAAGCATCTCAACCAGGTTCAATGGTATTTGACAAGCATGGAAAGTTTTGTCCTTGGAGACGTTTTTTACCAAATCATGATAAAACCAAGAATAGGGCATCCTTCCATTGTGCCCATCTGCCAGGCGCTGTTTAATCCTCTTGTCATCTGGGTTTTTATAGGGTTGGGCCACCTGCTCTTTGTAAAACTTATTATGAGCCGATTTTCTGACATGCAGAATGGAGCGATGTGCGGTGGTGAAGCGGCGTGGGCTATGCCCTACATTGGTGTTGTAAACCCAGACGTAATCCTGAACATCAAAGGCATGTTCATCCAGGAATTTTACCCTTAGCCAGGCATTTTGTTTGGGGTAATTCATCATGAAGAGGTTTCCATCAGGTTTTAAAACCCGAAGACACTCAGCACTGAGTTTTACATACCAGTCGATGTATTCTTTCCAACGACTTGTGTAAGAATTCCCCGCGTAAACAATACCCACATTGTAGTCGGGGTCGCCGTAAATCATATCCACCGAGTTATCGGGTAGTTCAGCGAGAACCTCCATAACATCGCGGTTGAAGATTTTATTTCGGGAGTTTTTTACATCCATTGTCTCGTAAAGGCTTGCCTTGAATTAATTTTCATCAATAAACAACAGCTTTGGGCAAATTTCAAAAAATCCACCTTAAAGTTGCCTTTGTTTTCAGAAATAATGATTAATCGACATCTGTTAGTTTTAAAGGAAAATCACCACCTTTGACTTCATAAAATTTTGGCCAACTGCATTTGTTACGCCAACGATTTTATGCATCCTGTTTCACTATAATCCAAAACTCCACACGTATGTCCAGAATTGACTACATAACCATCGGCATTGTCAGTATCTGTATTTTAGCCATCATTTTCCTGGTTTTTAAAATGACCAATATTTTCAAGTCAGAAGAAGAACCCGCTCCAGTAGTTGAGACTATTGATGAAACGGTTGGTATGGAGGAAGATATTTACGACTATCAGCAAAATGACCATTCTGATGTAAGTGCAACCGCAAGCACAGACGCAGGTACGACTGGCTTACAGGCTCCTTCTTCAAGTCAGGCAGGTACAGCGACTTCCAAGCCCGCAACAACCAGCGGTTCACCTTCACCTTCATCGACCCAAGGTAGTAGTAACCCAGTTACCACCTCAACACCCTCGAGTGGAGGTACAGGTTCGGCCATTTCACCAGCGCCGGCGATGACATCAGAAGGAAAGTATCTGGTGCTGGCAGGAGCTTTTACCAAAAGAGCCTTGGCAGATAAAGAAGTGGACAGACTCCGCAAGAAAGGTTACAGCAATGCCTCCGTTGAAATTTTCGATCGCGGAAAACATGCCGTCATTCTGGTGGACCGCTTCGATAATATGGAAGCTGCCGAAAAGCTGGCTAAACAACTGCGCACAGACGGGATAAATTGCTATGTAAAACTCCAGGAAGGCGGCAATTGAATTGGGCCGTAATTGATGTTCGGGTTATGAAGAGTTGGATTCAGGCTTTTGAAACCAGATCCCAACCAAAGATTCTATGCCAGGCTAATACGCCCCCAATCAGGTTCCTGACATTGGTGCAGCCTAATGACTGTAAATAGGCTTGAGCCGTGGCACTTCTTACTCCGGAGCGGCAATAAACAATAATTTCCTTGTCCTTGAATTCGAGGAGTTCTTCAGAGTTGCTGATGAGTTCACCTATAGGTATGAGTCTGCCTCCCAGGTTAAAATCGCAGTGCTCATAGTCCTCTCTTACGTCGATGAGTAGGATGTCCTCTTTATTCTCCAGTTTTTGCTTCAGTTCTGCTACTTTGATATCCATAATTATTTTTCTACCTGTAAAACAGGCTATAGAATATCATTTCAAGGGCGTTTGTTCACGGATACGGCAATCTTTTGATTGAAAAATACTCCAGACTGTTTGTTCCGGATGCGCAAAAAGTACATTTCGCCGTCAGTTTGTGGTAAATCAAGGACTTCTTTCAGCTTACCAGACTGAAGCTTTTGCCCCAGTGAATTGAATACCTGATAATCGTAATCGTTGTAAGACCCCTCACTCAAATCGATAAATAGTATGCCTGATGTTGGATTGGGATAAACTGAAGCAATTTCCAAGACAGGTCGAAAGAGTGAGGAAGCGTCATTTACTGTGTTTTTAGGAGCGGTTTTCCCAAAAACAGGTCTTACCATGAGAGAACCTTTCAGGCTCGATGGGAAAGGTTTCCAGACTCCGTTGATGTTGGAGAAATTGCAGTTGCAGTTATTGTGAAGATCGAATCCCACTGGTATTCCTAACGATGCCGCGCTGACCTGCTCCCACCCAACCCAAAAATCACCGGGTGGAATGAACAGAGGAGTTTCCTTGCCGGAAATATTTTCCAGACGATAAGTCGTAAAACCGTGAATGGTATCGAGCACATTGTTTGCATAAAATGGCTTTAGTAAGTGGCTCTCATAGACAGGTTTTGCAGTTGCAGGGTCAGCAATCCATATCTTCATTCTGAACTGTTGGTTCTGAACATCACCTGCCACATGTGGAAACATCAGCTGTACAGCCCTCAAAGTATCACCCATGTTTGTACGGAAACGGCTGGCCATGTGCTCTCCCCCATTGGCGAATTTTACAAAAACCTGCCATTCTGCAGAACCATCATCATGAGCGAAGTAGTTTGTAAAAGGCGTATTCAGCGTCACTGTGTCGTTTACCTGATATTCTTTGGGCTGAGCTGTTACAGTAAATACATATTTCGTTTCCAGGTTGCGAAAATCCGCAGGAGGAATACCGGTGAACACCTGTTTTATCCCGTTAAAGTTTGCAGCTGGAATAGTGCGCTCCCGATTGACATGTGTTTTAATGGCCATGTTGTTATCCTGGCCGGTTTCCACCACCGTAAAGTTCTGATTAAAATTAGTAGCGCTGGTTGTTTCTCTGAATGAGATATTGGACGAGCCGAGGGCTGTCTGAAAATCGAAATGATTGAAAAAGCCAGAGTGTAGTTTGGCCTGTAATTCCCGGTCTTCAAATCCTCTAAACTGCCACCAGGGCATGGAAGTATAATTTTTCAAAATGGAGGATGGCGCTTTTGTAAAAGCAACATCCGGGAAGGTATTGCCGGACCCCTCATTGGCAGCAAGTCTTACATAATCGATATGCCAAAGGTCAACTGCTCCTCCCGGCGAAGTGTATGCCGTAAACCGGAACTGAAAAGCCTTATGGAAGAATTGCGGATCGGAAAGTTTGATGCTTCTGAAAACAAACGCAGGAAATGAGTCGAGTGAAACATTGTTCAGGCCTTTGTAGCCTGCCATGTGCACCCATCTACCCTGATTATTTCTGAATTCAACCTTGACTGAGTCATTCAACTCTGGTGCCTGACCATAACCTTTTGGCGCCAAATAGAATTTGAGGACGACATCGTTTGAGGTGTTATAAGTCGATAAATCAATTGGGACGGAGGTCAATAAGTCTCCGGGGCCACTGCTCACCTGATAAGGATTTCCCTTTTTATCCAATCCATCAAAAGTTGCAAAACCGATGGTCGGCGGATTAGGTGCGAGAGAATTATTTACAAACACATTTTTATCCAGCCAATACTTTGCAGATGTAGAGGGTCCCTTAGAACCTGAGAAATCATCAAAAAAGGGAAGTCCTCTTAAAGTATCACCCCTGATTAGCAGCGGAATAAGGAAAGTATCACAAACAGCCAATTCATCGCAAATTCTTACACTCACAGTATCCCTGCCCGGGAAGCGACTCGCATAATACACGATACAGGTGTCGGGGAAGGAATAGGAAGAAAAATGAAAGGATTGATTTCCCTTTCCATCGTACTGACTGGATGATCCTAGAATTTGACTGCACTTTCGCTTTGCTGAAAAATTGAGTTCAGCACCCAGGCAATATTTGCTTACACTTTTAGCAACCACTGTCAGCGGTTTGGCAATGACCTGTCTGCCTTTGCGTTTGACTTTTATTCGAATTGTAATGATTTCTCTCCTGCCTTTCTCCTCGTACTGCAATGAAACAGTTTCTTCAGCTAAGCCATTAAAACCAGGGTTTGCACGATAAGTCAGGCGTACTCCAGACAAGCTGGCCTTGCCATACACTTGTGCTGGCGTGGTTAGCAATGATAAGGTTGCCGGATCTCCCTTGCCCATTCCAAAAGTGTCCACGACAATTACGATGCTGTCACCAGATGCAACAACATTTCCACTTACTTCAGGAGGACATGGTTCTGCATTGCGATAGTCAAGGGTATTTTCATTAAATCCGGCTGCCGCTTTGTTTTGCCACTCAATGGAATTGCGGTCGATTTTCTTAAAGAAATGGCTTTGAGGGAACGGAGCGAAATCAATGACTTGTCCTGAAATTCCGCTTAGAGTCGTCCAGCTAATCAAAAAAAGTAAAAAGATTCTCATTGCTTAATATTTGCATACCGGCTAATGGCAAAATAAAAGCCGGACAGTTCATGGCTAAGTAAAAAGGCAACCCCGAAGGGGCAAAAAGTAAAAAGGCAAAAGGCAAAAGTTTTCCAACTGATTTTCAAGTGATTAAGAAAACAATTTGGCAACTTTATTTTTGAATCATTACTTAAGCCGTGTTTGGTGATTATTTCCAGAAACGTCAGAGATAGGTTATTGTTGCCAAGCGAGATTCCCTTAGTAATTTGAGTTGCTGAAACTAATTAAAAATCAAAACCCGTCGTCAAGGCTGCAGTTTTCAGGTTTGTATTGCGTAAGCCAAATACTGACCTGTTCTCCCAACCTCACCATGCCACCAGGCTCGTAGAAAGGTTCCTGACGGTAAACGTAAGCTGAGTATTTATTGGTAACAGTTTCATCGAGGTAAACGTTACCAAGATTCAGATTGGAGGAGGAGATGATAAATTCTGCAACATCATATCGCATGCAAACGAGGTTGGGTATTTCCACATCGGTACTTAAGCGTTCCGTCACAACAAACTCTATGGTGCTGCCCATGGGCACTTCAAAACCATCTTTAATGTCCCTTTCTGTAATTTTTCTGCCACTATAAATCAGGTAAAGAATGGTGTTTTCGGCTTGTTTGGCGTCAAATACCCGCTCACTGATCCTGCATTTAATACTCCGCCGAGCCAGCTTGGAGGCATACTTATCGTAGTCGTAACTGCTCTCGGAAAGAACAGGTAAAAGCACCATGTCGGCACTGGTGCGCGTTACAGTAACGTAAATTTTCCTGCCCTCTTTCACACGAAGCAATGGCTTAGGATTCTGGGCTATTATGATTCCACCGGGCTGTCCTTCCATCCAAACTGAATCCAGAACTTCAAATTGAAAGTCGTTGTCCCTTCCCTGTCTTTTTGCATCAAAAAGGGTCATTCCGGTAAAGTCATTGACTTGTACGGATTCGCCATGTTTGGTGTAACATTTTAATGCCCAATTATTCAGGAGAAATAATCCAATAAGCACGGCACCCATTTTCGCAAAGTTGGACAGGAAAAGTGTGCTGCTGAGAAAAAGCCATACTTCACGCGCAAAGGCTCTGATGTTTTCCACTAACTAATTGTTTAGGGTGAATGACCAAATAAGCCAGTGGCTTCATCATAAGGGTTGAGAAGGTTTAGGGAGTTGAACATTGAAATACTCGAGGGTGATTTTAAAAATCATTCTACTCAAATTTCTAAACTTCCTCAACCCTATCAACCTTCTAAACCTAATGAACAAAAGATGAAGCCACTATTAAACAATATCAAGTATCCGAATGGTTACTTACAAATCTATGCGCTCAGGTGCCTGCTCCCACAGTTCTGGTGAGCGCCAAAGTGCCGACAACAGCAATTCCCTCATAAACAGGAATTCCTTTGGCAATCTGTCGTACATCTGAGCAAATAATTCTTCATGGGCCAAAATCTCCTTCTTCCAGATTTCCCGGTCCACGGTCATGACTTTTTTGAACTCTGCACGGGTAAATTCTTCCATACCTTCCCATGACATGTCGCGGTATCTCGGCATCCAGCCTATTGGGCTTTCAACAGCAGAAGTATATCCATGTACTCTTTCAAAAATCCATTTCAATACCCTCATATTTTCACCGAATCCAGGCCATGCAAACTTTCCATCGCTGTTTTTGCGGAACCAATTGACGCCGAAAATGCGGGGAGGATTGGGCAGATTGCGGCCAAACTGTAACCAATGGTTGAAATAGTCAGCCATGTGATAACCGATAAATGGCAACATGGCAAATGGATCGCGCCTGACTTTTCCGAGTTCACCAAATGCAGCCGCTGTCATTTCCGAGCCCATTGTGGCGGCGAGGTAAACGCCAAAGTTCCAGTTGAAGGCCTGATAAACCAACGGAACAGTAGATGATCTGCGACCACCAAATACAAAGGCATCAATCTCTACGCCGTCGGGATTTTCCCACTCTGAGTCAATGACTGGATTTTGATAAGAAGGGACTGTAAAACGGGCATTGGGGTGTGCAGCAGGTTTCCCGGATGCAGGGTCGTACGGTTGACCTTGCCAGGTAGTAAGCCCAGCGGGAGCATCTTCTGTCATGCCTTCCCACCATACATCGAAGTCAGGTGTGATGGCTACGTTAGTGAAGATGGAGTTTTCCCGAATGGACTCCATGGCGTTGGGATTCGACTGATAGTTAGTACCCGGGGCTACACCGAAATAACCAGCTTCAGGATTGATGGCGAATAGTTTTCCGTCTTTCCCTCTGTGGATCCATGCAATGTCGTCACCAATAGTAGTTACTTTCCATCCATCCAACTGTTTCGGAGGAATGAGCATGGCGAAGTTGGTCTTTCCACATGCACTTGGAAATGCGGCTGCCACATAACTTTTCTTACCTTCCGGTGATTCAACCCCGAGAATCAACATGTGCTCTGCCAGCCAGCCTTCTTCCCGAGCCATATTAGAGGCTATACGAAGGGCGAAACATTTCTTGCCCAGAAGCGCATTTCCGCCGTATCCACTACCATATGAAACAATGGACCTTTCTTCCGGAAAATGTACGATGTATTTGTTCTGGATGTCCGGCGCACAGGGCCATTTCACGTCTTTCTGCCCAGGTTTTAGCGGAGCACCAACCGAGTGAATACATTTTACAAAATCATCGCTGTCACCCAGCATTTTCAAGACGGGAGTACCTATGCGGGTCATGATTTTCATGTTCACCACGACGTATTCAGAGTCGGTCAATTGAATACCAATTTTTGAAAGTGGTGAATTAAGAGGTCCCATACAGAATGGGATTACATACATGGTACGACCTTTCATACAACCAGCAAGAAGGCCTTCCAATGATTTTTTCATTTCTGTGGGCTCCACCCAATTATTGGTTGGGCCGGCGTCTTCTTTCAACCTGGAGCAAATGAAGGTGCGGTCTTCCACCCGAGCCACATCACTTGGGTCGCTGAAACAGGCGTAACTATTGGGTCTTTTATGTGGGTCAAGTTTGATAAAAGTACCCTTTTCCACGAGAGCATTGGCAAGACGATCGTATTCCTCATCGGAACCATCGCACCAGTGTACTTTGTCAGCTTCGCAAAACTCAGCTACTCTTTGTACCCATGTTTTAAGTTTTTCATTTTCTTTGGTTTCTAATAAATGGTCAGATGTCGTTGATGAAAACATAATTTTTGATTTGGTGTGTATTGATTAGTATAGTCGTTGCGCCGGTAAAATAAGCAAAATCCCAACGCACAAGGAATGGAGATTTCAGATTTTGGAAAGCGAAGTTAAAAGTCATTTGGCAAAAACTATTTAAGTTTCCCGGATTTAAGAGTTAAATCACTTTTGCTCTAATCACCCATTTGTCAGCATCTGCATGGCTCTAAAGAAATAGCCCATAAAATGAAAGCTTAATCGAAACGTTATCTGAAAAAAAACTAAGAAATGAAACAATGGGTATTAGCCTGCACCTTTTTGATTATACTGGCTGGATGTAGTCGGACGGAAACCATAGAAATTAAAGATGACAAGGGGAGACTTTCTGAAAAATATAATCAGGACAAGAAGACCGGACAAAAGCAAGGGCTTTATCAATCATTTTTTGAAAATGGCAAATTGAAGGAACAGGCAACTTATTCGAACGGGGAATTAAATGGTGAGCGAACGTTCTATTTTGTAAATGGAAATTTGCTCAGCAAGGAATTCCATGAGAAAGGTCTTTTTTCCGGGAAATACCAGAAGTTTCACGAAGACGGACAACTTTCAGGAGAAGGCCTTTACGAAAACAATGAAATGACAGGGACCTGGAAGCGATGGTATCCGGATGGTCATTTGATGGAAGAAGTTACTTTTGCAGCCAACCAGGAAAATGGTCCATTCAGGGAATTTCATCCCAATGGCAAGCTTAAAACAGAAGGTCAATACCTCAACGGAGAATATGAACACGGAGAATTGAAGAAATACGATGAGAATGGGGAACTCTATGAGCGGATGTATTGTGAAAACGGTATCTGCCTTACTGTTTGGAACATTGAAAAGGGCGACATAAAAATCGACAGCAGCAGGATTCGGAAACTGGCCGAATTGAAAAAACAATTGCAGACAAATGGAGAAAACTAACAGAAAAAGACTTTGCTGCCATATCCTGGCCATGTGCTGTGTTTTGGGCAATTTAACTGCACAAGTCACAGGAGGACAACATGTTTTTGGATTTCTGTCGCTGCCCGGTTCAGCACGAATAAGTGCGCTTGGAGGATCTGCCATCGCTACAAGAGATGCTGATGTTGCCCTGGCAATTGCCAATCCGGCCTTGCTCAATCAAGCTATGAAAGGCCAGTTGTCCTTTAATCACAGTTTTCTACCCACAGGAATAGGACATGGCCTGGCTTCGGCTGGTTTTTATTCTTCCAAACTGAATTCTTCTTTCCATACATCCATGCAGTACATCAGCTATGGAACCTTCGACCAAACCGACATTTATGGAAATGTCACGGGAAGTTTTAAAGCAAACGAATATGCTTTATCGGTGGGTATTGGCAGGGAACTTTACGAAAGGGTAAGTCTCGGGGCCAACATCAAAGCGGTATACTCGCTATTTGAAAGTTACGAATCAACGGCCATTGCCGGTGACCTGGCGGCAGTGTTTCACGATACGGCTTCCAATACAAACATCGCTCTGGTGATGCGCAACTTCGGAAAACAGCTCAGTACTTACAATGGCATTTCTGAAGATCTTCCTTATGAAATGCAGCTGGGTTTCTCTAAAAAACTCAGGTATTTGCCATTCCGATTTTCGGTGATTTACCAGTATTTGAATTCCTGGAATATCCGGTATGACGATCCTGAAGCCGAAGAGGATATTTTCTTTTTCGGAGAAAATACAGGAGGAGGAAATGAATTTCTGGATAACCTCGCAAGGCATTTCGTCGTCAACGGAGAGTTTCTATTTGACCGGGCTGAAAATTTCAGATTGCGATTTGGGTACAATCACCTTAAGCGCAAAGAGTTGAGCGTGAATAACCTTCGTTCCCTGACAGGTTTCAGCTTTGGTTTTGGATTAAAGGTCAATCGTTTTCGCATAGAGTACGGCAGGGGATTCACTCATTTAGGTGCGGGTACTAACCATTTATCTATATCATCCAACCTTCAGGAATTCTTTTAAAATACTGACCTTCGCCCCATGAAAACTTTCAGCAACGAGGACATTCGCAATTATTACGACCACACAGAAATCCATTATCGCAAGTTTTGGAAACTGGAAAAAAGCATGGGGCTGCACTACGGTATATGGGACGCAAACACACGCAACCTGGCAGAATCCATCATGCATACCAATGCAAGCCTGGCAGAGATGGGGCCAGTTAAAGCTTCGGACCGCGTACTCGATTCCGGATGTGGCGTGGGCGGTTCGGCAGTTTTTCTGGCAAAAAAATACGGATGCCGGGTTACAGGTATAACCCTGAGCGAGAGGCAAGTAAAAACAGCAACTGGTTTTGCTCAAAAAAATGGTGTATCAGACAGTGTAGATTTCCAAATCATGGACTACACTAAAACGGCTTTTCCCGACAATCACTTTGACGTCATTTGGGCCATTGAGAGCATGCAAACAGCCACGGACAAAAGCCTGTTTTTCAAAGAAGCTGAACGAATCTTAAAGCCCGGCGGACGGCTGCTCATTGCCGATGTTTTCAAAGTCGGGAACTGGCAGATTCAGCACACGCCTGTCATGCAGGACATGATTCACGGTTGGGCCGTGTCCGATATCCTGACTATCCAGGAGCTTACCAAATTAATGGAAAACCATAATTTAGCTCTACTCGCCGACAGGAACGTAATGAAAGAAATTGAGCCTTCCATCAAACGCATACGGTGGGCGGCTTTGGCGGGATGGATTGGAACAAAATGGTACAACCTGTTTTACAATGCCACGCCATTTTCAAAAATCCACTATAAGACGGGCCTGGCTCAATACAAAGCATGGAAACAGGGACTTTGGGCCTACCATCTCCTATCCGCTGAAAAAAAAGCTTAAAGCTTAGTCATGAGTGAAAAATAAAGTTGCCAAATTGTTTCCTTAACCACCTGAAAATCAGCTTGAAACTTTTACCTTTTTACTTTTTGCCCCTTCGGGGTTGCCTTTTTACTTAACAATAGTTCATCTTAAAACAAAAGCCTTAACCATGTCATACGAAAATCTACTCATTACCGAAGACGACGGCATTCTCATTGCCACAGTGAACAGAGAAGCAGCACTTAATGCTCTTAACCATCAGACTTTCAGCGACCTGAAACAATTTTTCGGAGAAGACGCCCCAAAGCGCAAAGGAATCCATGGAATCGTGCTTACGGGAGCAGGTGATAAGGCCTTTGTTGCAGGAGCTGATATCAAAGAATTTCTGGCATTGGACACTGAAAAAGGAAGCGGCATGTCGAAGCGCGGACAGGATATTTTCTTCCTCATAGAGCGTTTTCCAAAACCAGTGATAGCCGCGGTGAATGGCTTTGCATTGGGTGGAGGATGCGAATTGGCCATGGCATGCCACTTGCGTATCGCAGGTGAAAAAGCCAGATTTGGGCAACCAGAGGTCAATCTCGGCGTCATCCCGGGTTATGGCGGAACCCAACGCTTGATTCAGTACATCGGCAAGGGAAAAGCAATGGAACTACTGCTAACCGGAGATATGATTAATGCAGAAGAAGCACTGAAATTGGGTTTGGCTAATCACCTGGTCCCTGCTGGTCAGGAAGTTGAAAAAGCTAAAGAAATCATCAGGAAAATTTCATCCAAAGGTCCGGTTGCCATTC
The DNA here is from genome assembly GCA_964423205.1 of uncultured Saprospiraceae bacterium. Taxonomy (GTDB): domain Bacteria; phylum Bacteroidota; class Bacteroidia; order Chitinophagales; family Saprospiraceae; genus UBA6168. Next base: position 41,078 of record CAYRDX010000026.1, read on the forward strand.
AGAAAATCATAGAATCGGTAAATGCCTTTTTCCAGTATGACGAAGATGGTTTCGACAGAGAGGTGAAGGAATTTGGTAACTGCACAGGTACGAAGGACTTCAAGGAAGGATCAACTGCCTTTATCGAAAAAAGGAAAGCCGAGTTTAAAGGCGCCTGATCAATTCCTGTGGTCAATCCATTCCAGTTTTTCTTCCGTCCTCGTCAGTCCACACCCTGATTTTTGCAGGAAATAGAGAATGACGAGAAACAGCACTACCATCAGTACAATCTGAAGGCCAGTAATGCCCTGTTTTTTCGGTTGCTCTTCCATAATCATTCCTTCAAACTCCCCCGAGTGATCGGGGCAGGCAAACTCCCATCAAAACTCCACCCTCCACCTCAGGTTTATCCTTCTCGAAGTAAGGTAGTTGGGTATGGCAAATTGCTGGTTGAACACAGTTTTTATCCAGGTATTGGAAGCCTGATTTTGCACCTGCATCAAATTGAAAACCTCCAAACTGAGCCAGGAGTTTTTGGAGAAACGGAGTGGATGCCTCGTCTTATGGGCCATTTTATCGCGATTCCAAAGCGCCACCGAAAAGCCGAGGTCAACTCTGTGATAGGGCGACAATCGGTACGTATTCCGGTAGATGCGGTTGTTATCCTTAAGCCCGTAAGGTAGCCCGGAGCCTACAGTAAAATTGAGGTGCATCTTGAAGTTATCGTTTTTGGGGAGGTAGTCCTGAAAAAACATGGACAGTGAAAAAAACTGGTCGGTAGGTCTTGGTACATCTGCAACCGGCGTACCACTCTCCGAGCCAACATTCCGCTCCATATGCTGTACATCTTTCAGGTTTTCTCTGGCTCGCAGCAAAGAAATATTCACCCATGATTCCGCACCGGGAACGAATTCACCATTCAATCTTAAATCGACTCCTGTTACATAACCACTGGCATCATTTTGACCTGAATAACGGAGTTTTACATTGTCCACATCATAGGAAACAATGTCCCATAGCTTTTTGTAGTAAGCCTCCATGATGAGTCGGAAGCGGGTAGGACTCAGTTTACCCAGAAAAAAATCCCATGTCAAACCACCTACGAGATGCGCCGATTTTTGCGAAAGCAAATCCCGATTGATATCTCCTTCCGGGTTGCGCATCTCCCTGTAAAAAGGTGGTTGGTAATACAATCCTGTAGCCAGCCGCCATGAAACATCGCGCTTACCTTTGAGTGGTTTGAACAGGAACTGTGCCCGGGGAGTGACATAAGACTCTCCATTGAGGTCCCAATAGCCAACCCTCAAACCAAATGAAAGTTTAAGCTCGGCAATGCTATCCTGTCGCCAGGTGTAGGTGTCCTGCAGGTAAGCTGAAATTCTGTTCGAGCTAAGAACGTTTTGGGATTTGAGTACCGAAAAAACATAAAGATGTGAAGTGTCGAAAGGCAGAGAATACCCTGCGCTGTCCAGCCGCTCCCATTCGTTGATTCGGTCTTCAATATGTTCCCGCTGATATTTCACACTCCACTGCAGGAAGTGGCTTTTGGTAGGTCCTTCGCTACTGTTCTGCAAATCCACGCCTCCCTTCAATTCCACATTGCTGACGTTCGCATCCAGAAAGTTTCTGACGTATTGATGCTGGGTTCCGGCACCCAATTCGGCCACAACTTTACCGAACTCTCCACTACCAAGATTGCTTTCAATTTGTCGGAGACTGTATCTGCCGATAATGTCGAACCTTTCGTTCTCATCACTTTTAAAGGACGAAGCCAGCAACTTGAAAAAGTAAGGGTTTTTAGACCTGTCTGGAAGATAGGTCAGTGAAAGGCCGCCCATGTTTGTGGTGAAATCGTCTATTTCCTGCCCATCAAAAACAGTATAAAGCTGAAGTGCAAAATTGACAAGCCCAAGTGCTGTATTGCGACTTTCTGGTATGAACTGGTATTTGCTCTGATTGAAATTGCCAATCACACCCACCTGCCAATCCCTTGTAATATCATAAGTCAGGTAGGCCTGCATGTCACTGAAGTTGGGAGAGTACTCCCCAGCTACGTCCAGGCTGCCCAATAAATAACGGGTTGTTTTGTATCGTGCCCCGATCAGATAGCGCAATTTCCGGTAGGTATCAGCACTGGGTTGCCAGCTTCCTTCCACATGTGCCGAACCTCCCAACAAGCTTGCGCTCACGCTGCTTTTGAAGGCCTCAGGTCTTTTATACCGGATATCCAACACGCTGGATTGTTTGTCGCCAAAGCGTGCCTCAAAACCACCTGATGAAAAAATCAGACTCTGAATAAGGTCAACATTGGGAAAAGTAAGACCCTCCTGTTGCGCAGCCCGGATAAGTTGTGGCCTGTAAATTTCAAAGTCATTTACGTAAACGAGGTTTTCATCGTAATTGCCTCCCCTGACATTGTATTGTGAGGTGAGTTCACCCGCTGCACCACTGCTGGCACCCAGTGCGATATGGGGCAATACACTTTCCAGGTTTCCAGTAGTTGTTGGCAATAACTTCAACTCACCAACTTCTTCCCTTATCATCCCACCCTGTTCAATTCTGCTTTCTCTGACGATAACTTCTACATCCACATCGGCGGGAGGCATGGAGACATCAATCTGTTGTCGTGCTCCTTCCGGAAGAGGCTGAATATCTACCGTGTTTTCCTTATAACCAATTCGGGTAAATACGAGAACAAGCCTTTGACCTGAAGGCACTTCAAGCCTCCATTTGCCTTTCTCATCCGATTCAGTTGCTATACTGGTCCCTTTGATGTAAACAGTAGCCAAATCCACAGCCTGGCCAGAAAGCACATCGGTTACCGTGCCGATTAACAAAGCTGTTTTTTGCTGTGCAAATACAGAACCGGACAAAATGAGTAGAGCAACCGTAAAAAGTCTCTTCATGTTTTCAGTTTGACGAAGGCGCAGAGCTTTGCCTTGCGGAATGCTGATGAATTCAGTGTAACAGCCCGACAACCTGAAGCCCCTGATTGCCGGGCTTCCAACATAAACGGCAGTCCCGCTCAATTCGTTTCAATTGTGGTTTCTTAACCTTTACTTAAAGTTGAATTATTAAGTAACGCTTAAAAATTAAGTTCACGATTTACGTTTACTAAACTTTTGGTATCTATTTGGCCTTAAAGAGCCCCAGCGGGGCGATCATATAGGTAGAAAAATTTAAGCAGGCTTTTAAGCTCCAGCGGAGCGTGATTTTCAATTTAATATTCCGCCCCGCTGGGGCTTTGCTCCGTGTGTTGGTTTTTCTACCAATATTTTGCCCCGCTGGGGCTTTGAATTGGGCTTAATGGATACAACTTTTGGAAGTTTTGTTAACGTGGTAGTTTAGTAACCGTTAGGCCTCCAATTCGTGAAGTTGTTTCTTAGTCGTTCCTAAATGGCTAATCTTAGTTGGGGACATTTGCGGTCATGGTGAAAAAGAATTTACCAGTTATCGTTTTCCTTTACTATCGGAAGGTTACTGAAGACTGACGAAAGTCACCTGCACTTCCAAACGCTGTTTGTACTTTGGCGCTTTCATTTGCTGAATTCCTTACAGTGTGCGGCTGTAACAGGCAGAAACCAGGAAAACGATTGAATGCAAAACACATTTCCTAATTTCAATTGAAAAGATTTATGAAAAAATCAGCACTTATCCTGGTGACACTATTGGCACTGTTTTTCACAAGCTCTAACACTTTTTCTCAGAACAAGGAGGCAGAATTTAAACCCAGCGGCAAAGTCTGGGGATACTTCTTTGGTGACTTCGCCTACAAAACAGGCGGTTCCGCTAATATGACCTTCGGTTCAGGAGAATATGCCAAAATGAAAGTCGATGAATCCAAATTCGCCTTTAGAAGGATCTACCTGGGTTACGATTACAAAATGGCTCCCAACTTCACCGGAAAACTTTTGCTCGAATCCGGTGACGGAGTACTAACCGGCGACGGACGCAGAACCATATTCATCAAAGCTGCGGAACTCGAGTGGAAAGACATCATTCCCAATGCATCCTTATTTATCGGACAGACCTCGACACCCACATGGTCCCTGATTACCGAAAAAGTATGGGGATATCGCTCAGTGGAAAAGACTATCGCCGACTTCCGCAAAATGGGCAAATCAAACGACTTCGGCCTCAGGCTTACCGGAAAATTTAAAAAAGATGGTATCTTGGGCTACACGCTTATGCTGGGCAATGGTACTGCGGAAAAGATAGAATTTGACAAGTTTAAAAAAGTATATGGCAGCCTGAGCGCGTCGTTGCTGGACAACAAACTGATATTGGAAGCTCAGGGTGACTTTGAGAAAAGCACCAACAGCAAAGGCGTTGAGGTGGGAACTACCACCTACAAAGGTTTGATTGCCTATGAGACTGAGAAATTTTCCATTGGTGTTGAACCCATCATGCAGGTGCAGGACAAGGTCAAGAACAACCAGACAGCCGATATGAAACCCTTTGCGCTGTCGATGTATGCCAGAGGGATTTTAAAAGAAGAAAAGCTGGCAGCTTTTGTCCGCTTTGATACTTATAACTTTGACGCCGATTATACCACTACTGATGCAGTGAGCAATCCGTATGATGAGAAGTTCTTCCTTCTTGGGTTTGATTTCACTCCAAATGCCAACATGCACATCATGCCCAATATCTGGATTAACTCTTATGAAGACAAAAGACCAACTCAGACAGAAAGAAAGGCAGATGTTGTTGCCAGACTTTCATTCTTTTTCAACTTTAAATAACGGAAACATGAAAGATCGTCCACCAAAAAAATTCATTGAGTTCACTGAAAAGTACCCAGACATTGCCAAGGCTTATTATCAATTGGGAGAAGCAGTACATGCTGCCGGCCCACTGGATGAGCGTACAAGGGCTTTGGTAAAATGCGCCGTTTCGGGTGCATCCAAACTGGAGGGCGGTTTCCATGCGCATGTCCGCAAGGCCAAGCGCCTTGGTTTGTCTAAAGAAGAAATTCAGCATGTGGCTATGCTGACATTACCAACGGTTGGATTTCCGCACATGATGATGCTGATGTCATGGATTGACGACGTTTTTGAGAAAAAAGACTAACAGCCAAATTAGACAATATAGAATAAGGGCGTGGCTCAGGAATTCCGGGTCAACGCCCTTATTTTTTATACCGATACTTCAGCTTTTATGTGAGGATAAGGATGGTAATCTGACAGAGTGAAATCTTCATATTGAAAAGCGAAAATATCGGTGACCTCGGGGTTAATATGCATCTTGGGAAGTGACCTTGGCTCTCTGCTCAATTGCAGTTTGGCCTGCTCAAGGTGGTTGAGATACAGGTGTGCATCACCAAATGTGTGGATAAACTCTCCTGGTTTTAGCCCGCAAACCTGGGCCATCATCAGGGTAAAAAGTGCATAGGATGCGATGTTAAATGGCACACCAAGGAAAACATCAGCAGAGCGCTGATACAACTGGCATGACAGTTTACCCTCCGCAACATAAAACTGAAACATGGCATGACAGGGGCTTAGGTGCATCTTATCCAGATCGCCGACATTCCAGGCATTGACGATTATACGTCTGGAATCCGGGTTGTTCTTCAGCAAACGGACTGCCTCTTCAATTTGATTGAAAGTCCTGCCATCGGCTGACTCCCAGGATATCCATTGTTTCCCATATACAGGCCCTAAGGAACCCTCCTCATCCGCCCATTCGTTCCATATACGGACTCCATTTTCCTGCAAATACTTCACATTGGTATCGCCTTTCAGAAACCACAACAACTCATAGATGATGCTTTTGGTATGCAGTTTCTTGGTAGTCAGCAGCGGAAAACCTTCGTTCAGGTCGAACCGCATTTGATATCCAAAAACACTGATGGTTCCCGTTCCGGTCCGGTCATCCTTCTTTACCCCATTCTCCATAATGTGCTCTAACAACTGGTGGTATTGTCGCATAGCATCACAATTTTTTTGGCAATAATAAACTTTTCAGAGAAAAACCGTTTTTAGAAAAGCTGCTCTGAAGGTCGCAATTTCGCGACCAGGCTGGAAATGACCAGAAATATGATTAGTAAAAAGGCAACCCCGAAGGGGCAAAAAGTAAAAAGGCAACCCCAAAGGGGCAAGGCCCTTAGGGCCAAGCAGGCAAAAGTTTTCCAACAGATTTTCAAGTGGTTAGGAAAACAATTTGGCAACTTTATTTTTGACTCATTACTTATTCAATCGAACATAAAACTGATTTTCTTTTTACTGCTTTTCCTCCAACAGATGTCTTTCCAAACTTTGTTCGCACAAAATGGAGGCTCTTGGATTTTGAAAAAAGAAGAAAAAGGGGTTCAGGTTTTTGTTCGCGAAGTTCCTGGCTCCAAAATAAAGGAGCTGAAGTTCAGTACGGTTATTCAATCCCGGTTATCCTCGGTGGCAGCTTTGCTTTTGGACCTGCAACATTTCGATGACTGGTCCTATGGTAGTAAAAGCACAAAATTGGTCAAAAGAATCTCCGAATCAGAGTTTTATTATCATGCGGAAATACAGTTTCCCTGGCCCATGAACAACCGGGATTTGGTTTTACACAGTAAGCTGACTCAAGATGAAAAGGACTACAGCATTGTCCAAAAGATTAGTGCGGTTAAAGGAATGGTTCCTACTTCCAAGAATCGCGTGAGAATTGAATTCGCTGACCTGCGTTGGCAAATCAAATCCTTACCGGGCACCAAAGTAGCAATCGACTACCTGATGAAGACAGACCCGGGGGGCAACCTGCCGCCATGGATGGTCAATTTGGCTGCAGACCAGGGGCCACTTCAAACTGTATTGAGGTTCAGGGAAATGCTTGCTCAGGACAAGTTCAAAAATGCCAAAGTCAGTTTTATTGCTGAGCCTGACTGATCAGGACCGGAGTATTTCATTTGCAAATTCCCAGGCCCTTACCTCCGCAAAAGTATGTTGGCTGCCAGCCATTGTGAAACCCACATGCCCACCGTACGCAGGCATTTCCAGATGTATATAAGAATGTTCCCTGCACAGTTTTTCAGGATAACCCGACGCCGTCAGGAAGGAGTCATTGATGGACTGCAACAGCAAAACCGGAGTGACAATGCTTTCCAAAATATGTATTGGTGAGGCTTGCTGATAATAGTCCTCCGCATCACGGAAGCCGTTAATGGGAGCCGTAAACAACTCATCGAAATCGCGCCATGACTTCATCCTGCCCCAATCTGACATGTCAACGACTCCGGGATACTGATTGCTCTTGACGCTGATTTTCTTCTTTAAAAGGTGAAGAAAACGCTGTTTGTAGATCCAGTTGTAAGGTTGATCCAGCACATTGGCGCCTTCCGCAAGGTTGAGGGGTGCGGAAAATACAGCTGCACATTTCACCTCCACGGGAATCTGATTCTTAAACTTACCCAGATAATTCAGGGTAATATTGGCCCCCATGCTGAATCCGGCAAGCACAATCTGCTGGTATTTACCCATTTCCAAGGCATGCAGGATGGCAGTTGATATATCCTGGGTATCAGCATGGTGGTACATTCGCTGTGCCCGGTTCATTTCGCCACTGCAAGTGCGGCAATTCCAGGCCAGTACATCCCAGCCTTTTTGAGAAAACATCCTTGCCTGACCTTTGATATAGTGCCGGTCACTGCTCCCTTCCAGGCCATGAGTTAATACCAATAACGAAGAACTCCCGGTCTTTACCCAATCCAGGTCGAGAAAATCGCCATCTGCCAACTCCAGTCTCTCCCTCTCGTAATTGACGTCACTTATTTTGCGGAAAACCGATGGGTAAATCGATTCCAGATGCCCATTAGGTAAATAGAAAGGCCGTTTGAATTGAGAGTTAGCAATGATAGGCATTCCGGATCAGGCTTCTGTAAATTGTTCAAAATATCCGGTACGGGTATTCTTTTTCACTTCATCCCAGTGAAAATGCCTTCCATTCATTGTTATGTACACTCCGGGAGGAAGAGTCTGCAAAAACGCAAGAGCAGAACCGAGATTAAAGAATCCATCAGAGGATGTACCAAAAGCGTAGGGTATCATGGCTCCGGTCAACACTATAGTTTTATTGCCTAGGTTTTGATTGGCAAGATACTCTGCCGTTTGCACCATTGTGTCGGTGCCATGGGTGATGAGAATTTTGTCGAAGGCCGACAATTTACAATTATGGGCAATTATTTGCCTGTCAGCATCGGTCATTTCAAGACTATCCACCATCATCAGTGTTTTGACATTCACATCGAGCATGCTTCTGCCTCTTTCGAGCATTGTAGGTACGTGAGTATCTTTGAAATACAAACCACCTGATATGTAGTTGTATTCCTTATCAAATGTTCCCCCGGTCACAAAAATCTGAATCATGGTGAAAGGACTTATCTGGTTGATAATCTCTTGCCAAAGCTTTCCTTGGCAATACTGTCCGCAAATATTGGTAAATATTCAGAAGCAGAAGTCATGACAGGAGCTTAATTTTATCAGCAAACAACGGATTGCTGAAATTGCTTATTTTGCGTACCATTGCCAGGCAATGGGCTACCAGAAAGGTAAAACTGATATCAAAAAACCGTTTTATGCAATCTGAGCTATAAAAAGGAAAGCCTGGCAGATGTACTTTTATTTAATTCACTAAATCACAAGTAAATGAGTGTTAATATTGCTTCTCTGCTCGGAGCCGATGCCGAAAGCTTACTCAATCATGAGTGTAAAGTAATTTCTAAAAAGGAACTGACTTTGCCAGGTCCAAAGCACCTCGACGAAGTCTTTGTTAACAGCAACCGCAGTCCTCAGGTCCTGAAGAGTATGGCCTCCCTGTTTAACCACGGGAACCTTGCTAAAACTGGTTATCTTTCCATATTACCGGTTGATCAGGGAATTGAACATACCGCTGCCGCCAGTTTTTACAAGAATCCCGCATATTTCAACCCCGAGAATATTATCAAACTTGCCATGAAAGCAGGATGCAATGGAGTGGCAACAACTTATGGTGTGCTGGCACTTTATGCCCGAAAATACGCTCACAAGATTCCTTTCATCGTCAAAATAAACCACAACGAACTGCTTACTTACCCCAATAAGTTTGACCAGATCATGTTTGGCTCTATTGAAGATGCGTGGAATTTGGGAGCAACTGCAGTTGGTGCCACTATTTATTTCGGTTCAGAAGAAAGCAGCCGCCAAATTGTTGAGGTTGCTGAGGCTTTTGAAAGAGCTCACGACCTTGGTATGGCTACCATTCTGTGGTGTTACACCCGCAACAATGGCTTCAAAAAAGATGGAGTTGACTATCATGCTGCTGCCGATTTATCCAGCCAGGCTAACCACCTGGGAGCTACCATTCAGGCTGATATCATCAAACAAAAATTGCCGGTAAACAACCGCGGATTTGAGAAAATCGGATTCTCCAAGTGGAGTGCATCTATGTATGACAAACTGGGAACCGACCACCCGATCGACCTTTGCCGTTACCAGGTTGTTCACAACTATATGGGCAAAATTGGCCTGATCAACTCCGGAGGTGAATCTGGTGGACAGTCCGATATAGCTGATGCCGTACGCACTGCAGTAATTAACAAAAGAGCGGGCGGAACAGGATTGATTTTGGGAAGAAAGGCTTTCCAAAGGCCAATGAAAGAAGGTGTTGAAATCATCAATGCTGTTCAGTCAGTTTACAAAGACAAGAAGGTAACCATAGCCTGATATGTTAGCGGAAGTTGAGGGGTGGAGGGCAGAATCGATTGGTTCTATGTTATAAAGGTTTTTTGATCTCAGATTTAAGATCTAAGATTTTTGATTTTCCGGGACACACACGGCCGGTTCTCGTCTCGGAATATCAAAAATCCGATTTCGTCAATCTTATATCGTCAATCAAAAACCAGTCAAAAACCAGAACCAATCGACCCTGTCCGGAAGCAATACAGAATCCGCCGGAATCTCCCATAGACCAATCAGATAACACCGGATAATCAAAACGACGATGAATAAAGAACACCTCATCGTAAGGAAGTGGGCACTTTTACTGATTTACTTTGCATTCCTGGCAGTAAGCTCCTGTTCCGATACTGCTAAGGATACCTATATGCCCGACCATAAGAATTATCCAAACGAACACTTCTTTCTGCAACGGGCCTACCCCGATAACTTCCCCGATTTGAAAGCCATGGAAGCCGGGATGAATGAGGCCCTTAATTCTGCCGCACTGCGCAGCCTGACTTTTAATCAGAAGTGGACAACAGAAGGTCCAGGCAACATAGGTGCCCGTGCCAATGCCGTGGCTGTTCACCCAACCAATGAAAACATAATTTACATTGGTTTCTCTAATGGAGGCCTTTGGAAGACAACTGATGGAGGAAAAAACTGGACATCCATTTTTGATGAAAACAACTGGATTTCCATAGGCGACATTGAAATCGACCCTAAAAACCCGGAGACTTTCTATGTCGCCACTGGTGATCCCAATATCAGTTTTTATCCGATGCTGGGCGACGGGCTTTACCGCAGCACCAATGGCGGCGCTACTTTTACCAGAATTGGCCTGAAAGAACACCGCGTACTTTCAAGGGTGATGCTCCACCCAACCAATCCGAATATCATTTTCGCTGCTTCCATGGGTTTACCATTTGTGCGAAGCAAAGACCGGGGACTTTACCGGTCAATGGATGGAGGTAAAACCTGGAAACAGGTATTGTTCGTTAGTGACCAGGCAGGAATAACTGATATGGAAATGGATCCCTTTGACCCAAATGTGATGTATGCTGCCGGATGGGACCGTGTACGTTCCAACAAAGAAAGTGTGATTACAGGCCCGGGGTCAAGAATTTTCAAAAGCTTAGATGGCGGAAGCACCTGGTCAATGATACAGAATGGCCTGCCACAACAGGATTTAGGCAGAATAGCTTTGGCTATTTCTAAAACTACTCCCGGAGTGTTGTACGCCCGTTATGTCGGCACAAATTCGCAGTTGCAGGTCATCTTTAAAACCACGGATGCCGGCAACACCTGGCAACTCATTCCTATAAACGGCTTAAGTAATTCACTGGGGGGTTTTGGTTGGTACTTTGGAAATATTGAGCTGAATCCAAAAGACGACAATGAGCTATATTTGTTGGGGGTGTCATTGCACAGGCGAAACCCAACCGATGGAACATGGTCCATCATTAACGGCCAGGATGTCCACGTTGACATGCACGACCTGCAGTTCACCAATGCAGGCAATATGTACCTCGCCACTGACGGTGGTGTTTACAAATCAACCAATCAAGCCAGGACATGGCTGGATATTGAAAACATCCCAACTACGCAGTTTTACCGTCTGGCTTTTAACCCACACAAACCGCAGCTCTATTACGGTGGTGCTCAGGACAACGGCACTGTCAGCGGGAATGCTGCCACTTTAAACTCCTGGCGGCGAATTTTCGGCGGTGATGGATTTCAGGCCTTGTTTCACCCCAATGACTCTTCTGTATTCTTTGTGGAAACCCAGAATGGAGGCATTTCAGTCACAACCAATGGCGGTACCAGTTTTAAGGACGCCACCAAGGGAATTGATGCTGCAGACCGTAGGAATTGGGACATGCCCTATCTGATGAGCAGTTTTAATACAAAAGTCATGTACACCGGGACTTTCCGTGTGTATAAAAGCACGAGTGGTACTGATGTAAACTATGTTCCAATCAGTCAGGACTTAACAGATGGACTCGTCCATAATGCAAGGCATCACAACATAACTTCATTAGATGAATCACCATTAATGCAGGGCCTTTTATACGTCGGTACATCAGATGGTAACGTTTGGAGAACTGATGATGACGGTGTAAATTGGATAAACATATCCACCTGGCTTCCTGACCGATATGTCACTTCAGTCAAAGCATCCTCCTACCAAAAGGACTGGTGTTATGCCACTCATTCCGGTTACCGGGACAATGAGTTCATACCCAGGGTTCACAGGTCAAAAAACCGTGGCGTTTCCTGGGAGAACATAGCCTCCAACCTGCCCAATATCGCTGTCAATCATTTGCTGGTACTACCCAATACCAGGGATTCCGTAATGTTTGTTGCAACTGATGCAGGAGTTTATGTAACTGTAAATGCGGGTGCCAGTTGGGAACGCCTTGGCTCAAACATGCCCTTTGTACCTGCTTTCCATTTGGTTGTGAATCCCGTAACCAGGACATTGGCAGTGGCGACTTTTGCGCGATCAGTAATGACCTACCCTATCGATGATATTTTTAAAGGGCCACTGACTTCGGTGAATGTGCTGTATAATAAACCTATGGACATAAAAATCAGCCCGAATCCTGCCAACAAAATGGTGAATATCAGTTGGTCGCAAGTAACGAGTGAATCCGTTTCACTGTCAGTACACGATACAAATGGAAGGATAGTGAAAGTCTTTCCTAAAATTGATACTCAAGGATTTTATGCTTTGGATGTTGAATCACTGAAAAGCGGCCTTTACTTTATATCCCTTCGCTTGGGGCAGAAAACCATTACCCAAAGATTGGTGAAAAACTAAGAGCTTGTTTGGGATTTAGTGCTTGAGTTAAAAACGAGAAATTTTTCGTCAATTTTTTGGCTTTTTGAAGGAGAATAGCGGGACTACTTGACTGAAAAAAGCTGAAAAAGTGGCGAAAAAGGGTCGTTTTGAGCCAAGTGACCAAATTCCAAACAAGCTCTAAGAGGCAAACATATATCAACGCCATTGGAAATCTTCAAAGACAACAAAACAGCTCTGGTACTCGGTCCAACCGGATTGGTTGGTAGCCACCTCATCAATTTCCTGACGCTTCATCCGGCTTACAGTAAAGTGGTTGCCATTACCCGCAGGCCATTGGGGCACGACCATCCAAAACTTCAGGAGCAAATAATTGAATTCGATAAAATATCAAGATACCACCATCTTTTCAAAGGCAACGATTTGTATTGCTGTCTGGGCACCACTATGGCGAAGGCTGGTAGCAAAAAGGCATTTTACAAAGTTGATTTTCAGTATCCTCATGAGGTTGCCAGGATTGCCCTTGACAACAAGGTGAATCAATTCCTGCTCGTGTCTTCAGTTGGAGCCAACGCCAATTCCTTTTTTTATTACAGTAAGGTGAAGGGAGAATTGGAAGATGCAGTAAAAAAATTGGGATTCTGGAGCACCCATATTTTTCAACCCTCCGTGCTACTTGGAGAACGCAACGAAAACCGCTTTGGAGAAGAAATTGCCGGAAAAATCGGAAAGGTCATTGATGGGTTCACAGGTGGATTACTTTCCAGGTACCGCCCTATTGAAGCGGACGTGGTCGCAAAGGCAATGGTAGGTGCTGCCCAGCGTTTCC
>CAYRDX010000027.1:0-51829 GCA_964423205.1 uncultured Saprospiraceae bacterium
GTTTAGTAACCGTTAGGCCTCCAATTCGTGAAGTTGTTTCTTAGTCGTTCCTAAGGATTTAAGTTTTTTATGTAATACCCAATTTGCTAAAAAAATTATCCATAAAGCATTGCATTAAAACGTCTTTTAAAGCATTATTTCTTTAAAATGTAAATCAGTGATTTATAGCTAATTTTTATAGAGGATAAATTTTATATTTTAATGGACGGAATGTATTTTTGTAGCTGAACAAGTCTTTCCTATGACATTTCATCAACCAACAGATACTATTGAACAAACGCGAACTTCCCTTCACGTGAATGCCGTAATTGTAGAGGATGAACTGGCAAGTACCAATAACCTGAAGAACTTATTGACATTACATTGTCCTGAAGTTCAGGTGATTGGTGAAGCGACATCCATTGAAGAAGGGCTTGAGTTATTTGATGATATAGAACTCCGCCCCAACGTGGCATTTCTTGATGTAAGCTTACCAGATGGATTGATTTTTAAACTGTTGGACACCATCCAACCTATTGATTTTGAAATCATTTTTATAACTGCGTATAACGAGCATGCTGTAAAGGCGTGTCAATACAGTTCAATTGGTTATATTCTTAAGCCTATTGATCCAGATGAACTTGTTCAGGCTGTGAATCGAATAAGAATTACTAAGCCGGACACGATTAAACAGAGGCTTGAGCTTTTCCAAAAGCACATGTCTCCTTCTAATCCATTCGAAAAAATGAGCATCTCTGCAGTTGATGGCATGTACTTTCTTAATCTGAAGGATATTCTGCGTTTTGAGGCAGAGGATAACTACACGCATGTTTTTTTAACCAATGGAGAGCGAATTACCTCGTCAAAAACCATAAAAGCATACGAGGAGATGCTGCAAAATTCTAATTTCTATCGAGTACACAAGAGGCATGTGATCAATTTAAATTACATGCGAAAATTCATAAAAGGCGATGGCGGATACCTCATCATGGCAGACAACAAGAAAATTGAGGTCTCCAGGCGCCGTAGGCCAGCTTTTATGGAACAAATGAGAAGACTGGAAGAAGGGCTTTAATCATACTGAAAGGACAGTAACGCTTCGGGATTTTGTACAAAAACACTGACGATTTCACATTAAAGGAATGTGTTATTAATATAAATTAATTGTAACGACATTCTGAAATTTGTATGAGTAAATTGTTGAATAAGTTGTCAGTTATTTACCTTTGGGTACTTTGATGGGAAGACTACGCCGATTTACTGTCTAGTCAAACCAAAACGAGAGGCATTATGTTTGGATTGTTTACAAAAAACTTGGATACTATGGGGAGGGCTGCCAAAAAAAACACCAAGAATATTGGTGAACTTGACATACCCCGTATCGACAAAAAGGAATTAAGAGAGTACTTGGGAGGCAATCAATCTGATTCCGAAAAGAAAAAAAGGAGGACCGAATTTCTCGACCTATTTCGTTTGAGACCCTGTGAAGGGGATATGCCACAATAGTCGGGGCTTCCATCTTCCTTTTCCTACTAAATCCCGATGACTCTGAACCTCAGGTGGTTGATAGTAGCATAATAAGTCAAAAGAGATTGCACTTACTGTGGCGCAATCTCTTTTTAGTTAGTCCTGATTGATCATTTTAGGTGAGGGTTCATCGATTAGATTGTTACCATGAACTCAGTCGTTGACTCCAGGAAGAAAATTGACGAATTGAATCAATTAGCCGGTGAGTATGTTTTTACGGATACTCACAAGGCTTTGAAAATTTTGTCTGAGAGCTATCTGCTTATCAAAGATGCAAATGATCCTGATTTAGAACTCCAATATTATCTCCACTCTGCCATTATTGAGAACCTTCTCTATAATTATAAACTTTCCAACAGGCACTTTATCAGGGCTATTGATATACTTAAAGAAAGAGGAGATATTACCCAACTTGCTGAAACCTACCTCGATTACATAGGTACTCTTTTTAATCTCGACAAGTTAGATGATGCACGTTTGGTTTTAGGCGAAACAGCCGGTATGTTGCGCGCCTTCCCTGTTTCTAAATTGTTTGCACGATATTATTGCAGAGAGGGTTATCTGTACCTTAAGACCAACAATTTCAGTAAAGCTTTGGAAGCTTTTCTGGAAGCACAGATGCGAATGAAACAAGAGCTGTCCGGATTATCACTTAAAGACTACTACTTTCTGACTCTGATTCAAAGTGGTTTGGGAAACATCTATTCCCATACTCATGAACTGGGAAAAAGTATTCGTTCCTATAAAGAAGTCGTAAAGCTTTGTGAAGATAAGGGAATGAAGTCGAGGCTGTCTTGGCACTACTTGTATGTTGGAAATACTTATATGGCAATGGGGGATGATGAAAATGCCATCACTTATTTCAAAAAAACCATCAGAGTTATTGATGATGTAAATCAGCAAGCCCGTGCTTTTGCGTACGCTAACTTAGGCTACTGTTACTTGAAAAAAGGAATGTATAAGGATTCCCTGAGTTTGATGGGTAAGGCATATCCCTTATTCAAAGAGAAAAGAGACAAGAACCTTGCAAATATTGAGTGGTGGAGAGCCAAAATTTACGATGCTCAAGGGAAAAGAAAGAAAGCCATTTCAAGGCTTTATACAGCCCTTGAACACAGTCAGAAAGGTGAAGATTCTCGCCAAATCTGTGGAATTATCAAAGATATCTCTGAATGGTATGCATTTGAGCACGATTATAAAAATGCTTATGATTTTCAAAAGTTATATGAGAAAGCCCTCGAAAAGTACTTAAATGAGGTGAAAGCCTCTGAAATTCAAGAACTTGAAATAAAGTACGAATCGGAAAAAAAAGAGAAAGAAGCGGAGATGTTCAGACTTCAGGCTATTGGTCTTCAACTCAAAGCGCTAAGAGCACAGATGAATCCTCACTTCATGTTCAACTCATTGAACTCAATTCAGAATTATATAACTTCCAACAATCCAACGCTTGCTTCAAAATACTTAGCTCAGTTTTCAAATCTGATGCGGCAAAGTCTCGAATACTCCGAGTTAGAAGTGATTTCCTTGGAGAAGGAATTGGAATTTCTAGAGAACTATCTGGAAATCAACAAAAAGCTCCGCTTTGAGCATAAAATGGAGTATGAAATAATTGTTGATGATGAGATTGAGGAGGATATCTATGGTGTACCCACCATGATCATTCAACCCTATGTTGAAAATGCCATCGAACATGGCATCCGGTCAAAAGATAATGGAATGGTGCGTATCAGGTTTGATTTGGTGGATGACGATACGATCAAATGTACTGTTGAAGATGATGGTGTAGGGCGACAAAAAGCAAAACTACTCCAGGAAAGCAATCCCAAATCAAAGAAGCACCAATCATTGGGTACAAAAATTACTCAAGACAGGCTGGAGATACTACTACGAAATAATGCACATTCCAAACAACCGGTCTTAATAGAAGATTTGTACGACAAAGGAAGTGGAAATGGGATTGGTACCCGTGTAATAATTTACATTCCTGTGCAGGACTTGCAAAGAAAGTAAATCATTGAAAATTAAGCAATAATCTAATTGACTTATGCTTTAAGCTTTGAATTTCATTTTGTTGTAGGAACTAAAATTTTTTAATTTAAAATAATATCATACATTTGCCACAGTTTTCTCATAGTATGTTTGTTTAATCTTCCTGCACCTTAAATCCCTCCTGGGGTGCAGGACTTTTTTTTTTATCCCTGCCTGTGTAGTTTTATTATAAAGTGTTTAGCGCTCGTTAGATAAACTTCAAGTGTGACAGATTTTGTAAAAATACATATTAATTCCGGTTATTAAAGGATGTCTACCGTTTTCTAAAGAAAACCTACCGTTCCCTCATAAAATGTACCACTGCGTAAATATAGTTTTTTATCGGAATATATCGACCCTATCTTTGAATCAAGTTTTCTCATAGTATGTTTAATTCTCCTACACCTTATTCCCTTCTGGGTGTAGGTTTTTTTTTACCAAACTTTTATTGTCAACACTTCTGAAACTATTATTGGAGACATGGTAAGACTAATTGCATGCCACAATTTTATCATGAATAGGAAGTCACCGAGGCCAGGTCACTTTCAACTTTCCAATATTCTGTAGCGGGGTACACTGATTTTCCTTTTCCTAAATAGAAAGTACCGTTCCTGCACAAAGGAAACCGTTTCCTAAAAGCAGGTTTCACATGGTAATAATTTGTAATAATTTAGCGCTGTGTAGTTTTCTCATAGTATGTTTAGTGCTCCTACATCAGCCACAGCCTCCCCGATGTAGGAGTTTTTTATTATGGGTTATTAGGTAATACTTCGAATTTCTGTTCAAGCAAATTCCCTCTTTCATCTACCACAGTAAGTTTGTGAACTCCATAGGTTGGTTTGAATTCAAATGTATGGAAAGCATTGGTTTGACCTACATACTCATTGTCAAGGTGCCAATAAAGAATTGCATTTTCTACTCTGTGAGCCACTTTGAAAACTGCTCTGCTTGGTCTTCCATCCAAATCGATAGGTACTTTTATCTTCAGCGGATCTTTGGGATAAATCAGTTGCATTGGCAGTTCACTCACTGTATAAGTATTACATCCAGGTTTGAAAGCGGGAAGGGTTTTGTAAACAGGATTCTTTATTCTGTAATAATGTTCTTCAAGAGGAGGAAGGGTAAACCATGATACCAGTTTCATATTGACAGGCAATTCGCAGGATGAATTTACCCGCCATTTTTCTAATGGGTCAAGCGGGATTATTTGATGATATGGACATGAACGGGCATTTATAGCGTTTTGCGGCACGTTAACAGTATCTTTCTCGCAAATGTCCAATGCCAAATACCCGCTAGTTTTGCATATAGCTAATTTGGAGAAATTGTCAAAAGGCGCATCAAACCATAACCCTTGTGGAAGAAGCTCAAAAATGTCAAAAAGTAAAGGCGCTGCAGCCTGTACACCTACCAAGCCTGGTCTGCCTTCTCCGTCAGCATTACCTATCCATATACCAACTGCATATTTTGGTGTAATTCCAATTGCCCATGCATCTCTGTTGCCATAGCTAGTCCCTGTTTTCCAGGCAATCCTCCTACTTGATTGGAATCTTTGCCAATCACCTTCTGATGATGGCCTGACAACTTCGTTCATGGCCTCAAAGGCAAACCAAATGGCATCGGAAGAAAGGAATGGAGTTGTCTTTTGTAAATCGGGCTTTGTGCTATTTGATAAATTATTCCTGATGTAAGTCGGTGGCCTCCAATCTAGTTCATCATAAAAACCATTATGAATGTAATGATTCTTCAGGGTCCTTGCCATGCAGGCATAAATGTTTGTAATTTCCCAAAGAGTACCTTCTGCTCCGCCCAAAATCAGGGTGAGACCGTAATGAGATGGAGGTTGGTTCAGGGTTGTGAGGCCAAGCTTTTTCAGATTGTAGTGAAACTTTTCCAATCCGTAATTCTGCAGCATTCGTACGAATGGAACGTTGAGAGATCTTGCTAAGGCAACATCTGCCTTGACTACTCCATCATAAGTTTCGAGGTAGTTTTCCGGTTTGAATCCATTCAGGTTGGTTGGAACATCAGAAACAAGACTCTTAGGAAGAATCGATCCCTCCTGCAACATCAGTGCGTACAATAAAGGTTTAAGAATACTCCCTGTGCTTCTTTTTGAGGTTATGATATCCACTTCTTCTCCGTTAAGTGGGCCAGTTCCGGGGGCATTGCCAACATAAGCTTTTACCTCACCTGTTTCGATTTCAATAACCAGTGCAGCCAAATTATTGACATCATTGTTTCTAAGTAAATTTGAGTAACGTTGACATATACTTGTAATTTTTTCCTGCATTGTCGCATCGATGGTGCTGGTTAACATCCAGTCATTGTCTTTCTTATTTTTAAAAATTTCCCGTCCAACCCGATCTAATAAGTGGGGTGTTATTCTGGGAAGTGCCTGCGGCTGATCTGGGATTGGTTCATCCACGGCGAGCTTATAAGTGGATTCTGAAATGAAAGAATTCTGGAAAAGCTTTTTGAGAAGTTTGTTCCTTTTCAGTAACAAAGCTTCTCTGTTCCTGCCGGGATGGATTAGAGAAGGACTATTTGGTAATACAGCCAATAGAGAAGTTTCTCCCCAGGACATCAATTCCGGACTTTTACCGAAGTATCGCCAGGCTGCGGCATCCAATCCGACTGTATTTCCACCAAACGGGGCATGTGATGCATATAGCCCCAGAATCTCTTCCTTAGAGTAACTTAATTCAAGACGTAAGGATTGAATGATTTCAATAATCTTTTCAACAACAGTCCGGGATTTTCCCTTGCGCGATATCCGGATTACCTGCATTGTAAGTGTGCTGCCGCCACTTACAATTTCACCCTTCCTTATATTATGATAAAGCGCTCTTCCGAAAGCTATTGGGTCGAATCCGGGATGAGAAAAAAACCTCTTGTCTTCAAAAGCCACAATTGCTTCTCTGAACTTTAGCGGTACTTTTTCGCGAGGCGGGAAGCGCCATTGCTCATCAGATGCTATTCTCGCTCCCAAGAGTTCTCCATTTTCAGCCTCCAATACCATACATACCGGGTCGTCGAAAAGAGGTGAAGGCAGGCAAAAAGCAAAAACAACCAGTCCGAAAAAGAATGAAATAATCAGGACTTTTTTTGCCCGTGTTTGTCTTAAGAACCATTTAACTATTGCCATAGTATAAGAAGGCGATAAAGAGTGGATAAAAATGGGGCAAAAACTTAGGTTGAAAAATAACAGGCCTTACCGAATAATTGGTAAGGCCTGTTTTTGAGCGGAACTAAAATTCAACGATAAAAATTGTCAAATACTTTCAATATTCATCCTCATTAAACAAGAAGTCATCTTTTCTGGGATAGTCTGGCCAAATATCCTCAATCCCTTCATACATCTCTCCTTCGTCTTCCATATCCTGCAAGTTTTCTATAACTTCCATTGGTGCACCTGAACGGATTGCATAATCAATCAGTTCGTCCTTAGTTGCTGGCCAGGGAGCATCTTCAAGATGTGATGCTAATTCTAATGTCCAATACATACTACTGTAATTTAAGTGTTTAAACGAATTCACCGGGATAGGTAACATCTGATTTTGAACCTGCATCTCGGGATACATTTTTAAAGACATTAAATCCACCGTGATTCAATAATCACGGTTCTTTCGAGCCGCAAATGTAATAAACGAATTGTTCTATAACAAGTGGAGAATGTCATTGATGTAGGTTTTCAATAAAACCGACTTTAAAATACTAATAAACAGTATTTTACGATTATTGAATTGAGCCAATTACATCTAAAATTTTTGAAGAGTCAGTAAGTTCATTACACGAGGATAAGAAATTCACCTTGGTTTAAAAATGTACTCTCGAATTCCTCTCTGATACCATAGATGGTTTTTTTGTCTATTGCAATAGAGCCTTTATTTATCAGATAACCCCCGTTGTCAAGACAGTATCCTCTGGTTCGGAGAATAGTAAGCTCTCCAAAATTTACCAAATCGCCTTGATTTATTATACCTGTTGTTCTTTTTTCCAAACCATCAATAGTTAGTTTGCCCTTGCGGCCAATCATCAATTTCCCTCCCTCTTCAATGGTGAGAGAGGAAATATCGCTGACGAAGCTTTCGATAATCGGGAAATTACAATCATTATGCTCACAGGAAGGAATAATTACACGGTCAAACCAGCTTGGAACAAAGTAATTATACCAATTCGAAGGATTATTCCAGTCATTCTCGGCGCCATCTACGCCGCCCCGCCAATAAAAAGGAGTGTTTTTTACATTTGTAGATAGGCCTCCCAGATCAAATGTTGATAAACTGGCCCTGAAGTCCATGTTCATAATTTTATTTGAATTTTATGGAACTAAAGGGGGTAGGATTTTTTCTCCTTAACTAAGACAAATTCCAAGCCATTAATCCAAAGCTTAGTGAAGGCGGCCCCATTATAGATGTTGCGTTAAGTGTCACCCGGAAGTTGTGAAATGGATTATCTTGGACTTTCCAAATCTTGTAGCATGGTATTGAAAATAGGTATTACGGGAGGAATTGGAAGCGGCAAGACTACGGTTTGCCGGATATTCAGGGAGTTAGGTATCCCGGTTTACGATGCTGATTCCAGCGCTAAACGATTAATGGTAGAAAATACGGAATTGCGTGCTGAACTGCTGCAATTGTTTGGTAAGGAAATTTTTGGCAATAACGGTTCTCTTAACAGGCAATGGTTAAGTCAACTCGTTTTCAATAACAAAGAACTGTTGAAAAAACTGAATGCTTTGGTTCATCCTGCAGTACACAAGGATTATGAGGCATGGCATCTGCAGCAAACAGGAGTGCCATACACTTTAAAAGAAGCTGCCCTTATTTTTGAAACAGAAGGTCAAAAATACCTCGATAAAGTCATAATGGTTTATTCACCTGAGGAGCTTAGAGTGAAACGCGTTACACAAAGGGATAACGTTTCACCTCAGGAGGTTTACATCCGGATAAAGGAGCAAATGCCGGATTACGATAAAATGCTCCAGGCTGATTTCATCATCTTCAATGATGAGCAACATCCTCTCATCAAACAGACCCATCAGATACATCAAAAGTTAATTCACCTTTCACGAATAGCCCGGTGAAAATTCACACCACTTGTCTGAGAGATAACCCTCAACAGATTAGGTTTTTTTCTTATTGGTACAGTTTTTGAAATTTTCGCTTATGTCAAACTGAGTATCTCTGAATATTCAGATTTCAGGTGCTTTTATACCCTTATCAATAGGGCTGTTTTACTTCTCTTACATTCTTACCATTAATTACACATCCGTTTAGAGGTCATTTGATTTGTAACAGTTTGCCTTTGTGCCTCTGATCAAACCTCTTGACTTTCTCATTTTTTCGAAAAGAAAATTCACTGGCAATATGCCAGATCTGACGTTATATCAATTCTATGTATTGAAAAAGACGACTATGAGATCACTTAATCAAATATTACAGACTGGATTTAACGACAGTCTTGAGGCTCCTGTCTTAAGAAAAAGGTGGGAGCCTTTCCGCATTTTTTGCATTTGGCTCTTGTTGCTAGCTTGCTTCAATTCAATTTATGGAAGTTCCACGCCAGAATTGAATAGTCTGGCTTGTGATAATGTGACTTTAGGTGGCACCATTTCAGGCGATGAGTTAGGTTGCCCTTCTCCCCATTGGGATCCTTCGCTTATACGCAGTAACAGTTTGCCATCTGGAGGAAGTGGTACTTTAGAGTATATCTGGATGTACACAACCGATAATCCTTCACTACCATTACCAATGTGGGTTCCAATTCCCAATTCCAATTCACCTGAATTAGATCCAGGCCCAATTTCAAGAATTACTTACTACCGCCGGTTTTCCCGAAGAAGTGGGTGTAGTGAATATAAGGGAGAGTCCAATATCGTAATGAAAGATGCCAGTTGCTGTTCCAATGTAACTGGAGGAGGTTTGATTGGAAATAATCAGTCCAATTGCATTTCACCTTTTGACGCCAGCGAAATCAGGAGCATATACCTTCCTTCGGGAGGAAACGGAAATTTGATTTTCCAGTGGGTTTATTCTACTAAAACCGGAACATACACTCCGGGCAGTCCCGATTGGGTACCCATTCCCGGTGCGACCTCTGCCGATTACGATCCAGAACCAGTTACCAAGACTACATGGTTTATCCGCTTGTCTCGTCGGCATGGCTGTTCTGACTTTGAAGGTGTTTCCAATCCGGTAAAGATTGCCATTGAAAGCCCGGTTAAAGTCACATCCATTGAAGCCAAGGGGGTTACCTGCAGTGGCGGTAATGATGGCTCTATAACATTGGTTTATGAAGGCGCACAATTTCCGGTTCATTTCAATTGGTCACCTACAATTGGCAACGTAAAAGATCCGGAGAATCTAACCTCAGGCACCTATGCTGTTACCCTTTCAGATGCTCAGGGATGCATGGCATTTGCAAGCGTCACTGTGCCGGAAGGATCGAAAATCAATGTGGGCCTGTCAGCAAAAATGGAAACTTGCCTTGGTGCAAAAGATGGAACAGCTTCGGTTTCCTGGGTAACGGGTGGAACCCCTGGTTACTCCTACAGCTGGAGTTTTGAAAACCGCACAGGTACAAATTTGAGTAATCTTATTCCTGGAACATATTCAGTAACGGCAACTGATTCAAAGGGTTGCCAAGGAATTAGGCAGGTAAATGTGCCAGAAGGTCCTCAATTGGGAATAACCTTGCAGACCAATTCTGAATCTTGTCTTGGTGCTGCCAACGGCACTGCCTCGGTTAAATCAGTGGATGGCGGTACTCCCGGCTATAATTACGTGTGGAGTATCCCTGGTTCTACAGGGGCACCCGGTATAACCGGCATCAAAGCTGGCTCTTATTCCGTAACTGTGAACGATGCACGTGGATGTTTAGGATTCAAGCAGTTCGATATTGGGAATGGACCAGCATTGGAAATGACTTTAATTTCTGACCCAGTAAAATGTAGCGGTGATAAGAATGGAAAAATAACGGTAGTTTCTGTAGCGGGTGGAACAGCTCCATATATCTATCAATGGAGCAATGGACGTAGTTCTTCATCAGCTTTCGTATCGGATTTGGCTGCGGGAAATTACCAGGTTGTCGTCAAGGATGCGATTGGATGCACCGGCTCGGCAAGTGCGGCTGTAAGCGAACCAGCACCTCTGGTTATTCAGTTGTCTTCCAGTAAAACAACCTGCAGTTATACTCTGGACGGGGCAGCACAGGTAACAGTTACTGGCGGCACGAAGCCATACAGGTATCAATGGAACAATAACCGGCAGTCGGCTGCTATTAATAACCTGTCGCCGGGAAATTACTCGGTTACAGTTACAGATGAAAGAGGGTGTTCATCAACAGGATCGACTTTGATTGAACCGACAAAACCAATTAAAGCAACAGTTGAAACGCAAAACGTGTCCTGTTTTGGTTTGACCGATGCAGCCATGAAAGTTACCATCTCAAATAATGATGGAGGAAAATACAGATACAAATGGAGTAATGGGCTCCAAAATGAAAGTGGAGAGATTCAAGGTTTAGCTTCAGGATATTATGTAGTTACTGTGACCAATGAGGCTGGTTGCTTCACCACTTTGGATGCCACATTGAAAAGTCCCGAAAAGCTTTCCATAGACCTTACTGCTCAAAAAATCTCCTGTTATGGAAACTCTGATGGAGTTGCAATAGCCTATGGAAAAGGTGGTACTCCTATCCCGGATATTGGATATAGATATTCCTGGGACGCTCCCGGGAATCCTCAGGGGAACCAACTTGGTGCAGTGCCGAGAGGCAATTATTCAGTCTTCGTCACTGACCTCAATGGATGCAGTGCAACAGCAAATGTTAACGTCGACAGCCCGCTGCCACTTTCAACTGAGGCTGATGTCAAATCAGTTTCCTGCAATGGGTTAAAGGATGGTTACCTCAAATTCATCCCTGTGGGCGGCGTAGCTCCTTATCAATTCAGATGGGAATCAGGCGGTTCTGTGAGTGAAAAATCCAACCTTGCACCAGGGAATTATCGGGTGACCATTACCGATGCTAATGGATGCATTTTTGAATCCAATAAAGATATCTCAGAACCTCCTCCACTTTCAGTCCTCTTTACTAAAACGGATGCCAACTGTCAATACAGTAATGATGGAAGCATTACAGCACGGGTGATTGGAGGCACTTTGCCATATTCCTACTCATGGAGCAATGCTGGTAATTCCGCTGTACAGAATAGTCTTTCAGCAGCCACCTATAACCTGACGGTTACGGATGCTGCAAATTGCCAGATTACAGCTTCACAGCAAGTATTTGTTTCATCCGACTTATCAGCAAAAGTCGATTTTGAAAAACCGACCTGTGCTGGAGGCAGTGATGGATATGCTATTGCCAAGCCAACAGGAGGGATTTCACCTTATAGTTACAAATGGAGCAATGGAAGCATTAAAGTTGATGTAGACAACTTAAGTGCTGGCGAACATTCCGTAGAAATTACCGATGCTTCAGGTTGTTCTGTCTCCAAAAAGTTTTTATTGCCCTCACCTTCCGGCATTCAATGCAGTGTAAATCTCATAAAATCAGTATCAAAGTATGGAGGCACAGATGCTTTAGCTGTAGTTTCTGTCTCCGGTGCTCAAGGTACCTTAAAGTACCTATGGAGCAATGGCTGGAAGCAAGACACAGTATCAGGATTATCAAAAGGTATTTATACTGTTACTGTGACTGATTCACTGGAATGTTCTTGTATCGCAACTATTGAAATTGCTAACCCTTCTAAGATTGGTGACCTTGTTTGGGACGATATGAATCAAAATGGAGTTCAGGATAGTGAAGAGCCTGGTATTGAAAATATAAAAGTCACTTTGAGAGGCGAGAATAATATTGAGTTAGTAACAACTACTGATGTGGAAGGCATTTACTCATTTGACGGGTTGAAACCCGGAAAATATCAATTGGAATTTGGCCTTCCTGCGAGCGCGTTTTACACCAGCCAACATGTTGGAGAGCCTGGCAAGGATAGTGATGCAGATCCGATTACGGGCAAAACTTCCAGGTTTGAATTGGGCGCTGAAGAATTTGCTGACCGTTGGGATGCAGGTATCATCGTGCTGGATGAAAAAGTAAATATAGGAGATTGGATTTGGGAAGATGCGAACAGAAATGGCCTTCAGGATAGCCATGAAAAAGGTATTCAGGGTATTTCTGTACATCTGATATCCCATCCATCAGAAAAACTAATTTCCAAAGTAGTAAGCGATGTACAGGGTAAATACCTTTTCAAAGATGTATTGCCCGGGAGTTATGTCATTGAGTTTGTTCGGGATTCATCGGCAAGGCATTTTTCATTCACCACAACAAAAGTGAGCTCAGACTGGAAAAAGGACAGCGATGTTTTGGGTGAATCTGGCCGGACTTCCGTTTTTGAGGTGGCACCATTTACCCTTGATAATCTTACGATTGATGCCGGATTATTCCAGTCTTGTGATAATGTTACCGATGGAGGACGCATTGGGTCAAATGAAGCATTCTGTGGTACAAGTGTCCAGCCAGGGAAAATTACCAATTCCGTATTGCCATCGGGAGGGCAAGGGCAATTACAGTATATATGGATGAGCGGCCATTCACCTGTATTCAAAGGTCAGGATGACCCGAACTGGAGACTAGTTGAAGGCACAGTCGGTGCAGAGTTGCAACCATCTGTCATTTCAAGTTCAACCTTTTATGTAAGATTGGCCAGGCGCACTGGCTGCACCCATTTTGGTGCACCAAGTAATATTATTTCAAAAGCCCTGTCTCCTGTACCATTAGCTATGATTACAGGAGTCAGCGCAGAACACTGTCTGGGAGAATCCATTTCTGTTGAAGCAGTCAACGCCGGTTCTGGATCAATCTACACCTGGGAATTTAGCGGCGATGCAACACCAACTTCTGGGAAAGGTTTGAAAATGGAAAATGTTAAGTGGTCTGGTGAAGGATTTAAGAATATTACACTTTCAGTCAATCGCTTTGGTTGCAGCAATTCAATAGTCCAGACTATCCGGATCAGGAAATGTGAACCGCCGCTATCGTTTCTCAATTTAGTGGCACAGACACAGACTGATAAAGTGCAAGTTCAATGGAAGACTAATACCGAAAGTGCCAACGTAATTTATTTCGTGCAGCGGGCGGATGATGGTGTAACTTTTGAAAACCTGGGTGCAGTCTCTGGTACACAAAAACAGACAGACGGGAGTTTTCGCTTTACTGATTCAAGGCCATTATTTGGCGAAAACTACTACCGCATTTCCTTTAAGCGAAACCAGGAAAGTGGCAACTCTGAAGTAATAATGGCTTTTGTAGAACCTCAGGGCTACAGCAGGTTATTGCTTTACCCCAACCCATCGCAGGGCAATGTTACACTGGAATTACTTAAACGAGTACAGGAATCAGGTAGGGTAGAAGTTTCAAATCTCCTGGGTAAGGTCATTTTTAATCAGGACATTCCTCTTAGAGCTTCCAGAGTAGAGGTTGATTTGAATCATCTCGAAAATGGTATCTATTTAGTAAAAGTTAAACAGAAAGGCTTGCGGGAACAAACTGTGAGGTTGGTAATCGCTAAAGGAACCTGAAAGTGTGCTGATTTTCTTTACATAGTTGTTGATAAGAGGGGCCGCCTGTTTCAGGCGGCTTTTTTTATCGGGATGCATTTTTACTCATCCAACGAATTCCTAAAAGGATATTGTTACAAAGTAAAAGTAATAGTCGTTTCAGATTTTGAATTCGTTTTCCATCGCACTGAAAACAGAATGAAAATTAATGAGAGCTCAGATGGTCAATGTGATTATATTTGCCACGCTGCATTTAAAAGCAATTTTTAGATGATTCAATAAAAAATTTAACCTTGAAAGAAAAAGTTCTGATTACCGGTGCTGCAGGATTTATTGGGTCGCATTTATGTGACAGGTTTTTAAAAGAAGGTTACCATGTCGTTGGCATGGATAATCTGCTAACTGGTAGCCTTGCCAATATCGAACATCTTTTTCCACGATCTGACTTCGAATTCTACCATCACGATGTGACCAAATTCGTTCACGTCCCGGGTAACATTAAATACATCCTGCATTTTGCCTCACCGGCCAGCCCGATAGATTATCTGCAGATGCCCATTCAAACTTTGAAAGTTGGTGCTTTGGGTACGCACAACCTTTTGGGCCTCGCCAAGGCAAAGGGAGCCAGAATTTTGGTGGCTTCCACATCCGAGGTGTATGGTGATCCTTTGGTGCATCCACAAGTTGAAGAATATTGGGGTAATGTCAATCCTGTTGGGCCCAGAGGAGTTTACGATGAAGCGAAGAGGTTTCTGGAAGCTATTACCATGGCCTATCATGATTATCATAATATAGAAACCCGAATCATTCGGATTTTCAATACTTATGGACCGCGAATGCGCATTAACGATGGTCGGGTATTGCCGGCATTTTTCTCACAGGCCATCAGAGGGGAAGGACTTACCGTATTTGGGGATGGTTCACAAACCCGAAGTTTCTGTTATGTTGATGACTTGGTTGAAGGTATTTATCGTTTACTGCTTAGTGATTATCACATGCCAGTGAATGTGGGTAATCCACAGGAAATTACTGTATTGGAGTTTGCCAGCGAGATTTTGGCTCTGGTAAAAAACCCGAAAGCACATATTGTATTCAGAGAGCTACCTGTTGACGATCCCAAACAGAGAAAACCCGATATCACTAAAGCCCGTGAGGTATTGGGATGGGAACCTCAATACAATAGAGATGAGGGTTTGCTTAAGACCTACGATTATTTCAAAAAAATGGTAAAGGTAGATTAGCCTGGACCTTGATTGGAATCTGATTCCGAATATCGAAAGAGTATTGTATTGTTAAAAATTCTTCATTTTAAACAACTTACGTGGCAGGCTTTTTCCGCTCTGTATCCCTCTAAATCTTAACGAACAACCATTGATTTATGCAGAATAAAACCATTTTGATAACCGGAGGAGCGGGCTTTATTGGCTCTCATGTGGTGCGACTGTTCGTCAACAAGTACCCTGGTTACCATATTGTTAATCTGGATAAACTCACCTATGCAGGAAATATGGAAAACCTCGCTGATGTCGAGTCCATGCCTAATTACATTTTTGTAAAAGGTGACATTACTGACAGGCATTTCCTGAACACGATTTTTGAAAAATACAACCCCAATGCTGTCATTCATCTCGCCGCTGAATCGCATGTAGACAGGTCTATCACCAATCCTTTGGAATTCGTCGAAACAAATGTTATTGGCACAGTAAACCTGCTCAATGCAGCGAGACAAGCATGGAAAGGAAAAGCCGATACACTGTTTTATCATGTTTCAACTGATGAGGTCTATGGTTCATTGGGTGAAACTGGTTTTTTCCTCGAAACCACGCCGTACGACCCACGTTCACCTTATTCAGCCTCCAAGGCCAGCAGCGACCATTTTGTCAGAGCTTACGGCCATACCTTTGATTTGCCGGTGGTATTATCAAATTGCTCGAATAATTACGGACCCTTCCAATTCCCGGAAAAGCTCATTCCGCTGGTCATCAACAATATCAAGAACAAGAAAGCCCTGCCCATTTATGGAGATGGAAAACACACCAGGGATTGGTTGTGGGTGGTTGATCACGCAGAAGCCATCGATCTGATATTTCACAACGGTAAGCAGGGGGAGACCTATAACATTGGAGGGAACAATGAAATGAAAAACATCGACCTGGTAACGCAACTTTGCGATGTTATGGATGAGTTATTGAAACAACCCAACGGAGCATCAAGGGAGTTGATAACGTATGTCAAAGACAGGCCCGGTCATGATCGCCGTTACGCCATTGATGCAGGTAAAATAAAGAAGGAATTGGGATGGGAACCGACGATTAAACCGGAAGAGGGGTTGCGAAAGACAGCAATTTGGTACCTCGCAAATGAAAAATGGTTGAATAATGTCACTTCCGGTGAATATCAGAAATACTACAAAAAACAATACCTGTTCTAAGCCCTCAGTGTCAACTTTGCACTCATTTCTTAACTTTACACACAGCAAGTTCAGGTAAAAAGTTAAATGGCCAAATTCAGGAAAAACTATGAACGCCATTCCGGTGCTTCCGGTGGTGGAATGATAATCAGAGTCATTCTTTTTGTTGGCTTGTTGGCTATTATGTTTTGGGCATTCAGATGGCTTATGGCTCAAAAGGTGATTGAAAATAATGACGAGGGAATCACAGAAGACATTGCTGATTTTGAAGCGGTTGGGATCGACAGCGTTTATTTTCTGCCTACCACCCGTTTTGGCGAAATCGTCCGACACAAATTTTTTGCCCTGTCCTATGCAGAGGAATTTGAACTGGCAGAATGGGTGGCCTATGAACTGACCTCCAAAAGGATTAACGTGGAATGGGTGAAAAGAACGGATGATTACAGACCGGATTTAAAAATCAAAACTGGTAGTTCCACTCCAGAAGATTTTAGGGGTAGCGGATATGATAGAGGTCATTTGGTTTCAGCTGCGGACATGGCTTTTTCCGCCGAGTCAATGTCAGAAACTTTTCTAATGAGCAACATGGCACCTCAGGCCTCTGGATTCAACAAAGGGGTCTGGCGCGAATTAGAAGAGACAACAAGGGATTGGGCAAAGAAATTCAAGCACTTGTACATTGTTTCAGGACCCGTTTTGACTGAAAACAGAACCAAAAGAATTGGTGACAACAAGGTCGCAGTCCCTGAATCATTTTTCAGAATTATCCTCGATTTGCGTGAACCGGAACTTAAAGCTATAGCTTTCATTATCCACAATAAAGTGACTGAAAAAAGATTGGAAGAATTTGCAAGCTCTGTTGATGAAGTCGAAAAATTAACTGGTTTGGATTTTTTCCCGAACTTAATGCCAGATAGATTAGAAGAAAGGTTAGAGTCCGGATTTGACACCAAACTTTGGAAAACAAATGAAAAGAAATACGAAATCAGAGTTAAGCACTGGAACAAGAATTAAGTCTTTTTAACCTTCAGATAGAATGGATGCACTCCATTTCAAATTGAAATTTTAAGCTGATAATTTTAGAATACAGGTTTCAATACACCAAAGAGTATAATATGACTACCAAGGAAAAATTTATCGAGCATATCAATTCTGGTAATACTTTCAAAGGCACTTCCATTGTATTGGGTGGGGCCATGCTGAACAAAGAAGCTATTCCTGGATGCCATGTGAAAATTCCACTGAAAACCATGAACCGGCACGGCCTTATTGCTGGTGCAACTGGTTCCGGAAAGACCAAAACCTTGCAGATATTGGCTGAGCAATTGTCCGAGTTGAGCATTCCGTCTTTGCTGATGGACATAAAAGGTGACTTGAGTGGTGTGGCTGTATCAAGTGCGGGGCATCCAAAAATTGATGAACGCCACGAAAAAATTGGATTGCCCTTTATAGCCTCCGGAAGTCCTGTTGAATTTCTCACCCTATCAAATGAACCTGGCTCACGTTTAAGGGCAACAGTAACTGAGTTTGGCCCGGTGCTGTTTTCAAAAATTCTTGGTCTGAATGACACACAGGGTGGAGTAGTGGCAGTGGTGTTTAAATATTGTGATGATAGAAATTTACCCTTGCTTGACCTGAAGGATTTTAAAACTACTTTACAATACGTCATTGACCAGGGAAAAGAAGAATTTGAGGGTGAATATGGGCGAGCTTCTACAGCTACTGTTGGTTCCATTATGAGGAAAATAGTAGAATTGGAACAGCAGGGTGCTGACATCTTTTTTGGAGAGCGTTCTTTTGATGTGAATGACTTATGCCGATTGGATGAAAATGGGAAAGGTATCATATCTATTGTACGCCTGACAGACATTCAGGACAGGCCAAAGTTGTTCTCCACTTTTATGCTTCAGATACTGGCAGAAATCTATGCTACCTTCCCTGAGGAAGGTGATTTGGATGCTCCTAAGCTTGTAATATTCATTGATGAAGCGCATTTGGTTTTCGAAGAGGCTTCATCTGCTTTACTTGATCAAATAGAAGCCATTATCAAACTAATAAGGTCAAAAGGAATAGGTATTTACTTCGTAACGCAGAACCCTACTGATATTCCTGATGAGGTGCTGAGCCAATTAGGTTTGAAAATCCAACATTCGCTCAGGGCCTTTACAGCCAAAGACAGAAAGGCAATAAAACTTACAGCCGAAAATTACCCAATTACGGAATACTACAACGTGGCTACTGTGCTTACCGAACTTGGTATTGGCGAAGCATTCGTTACCGCACTGAATGAGAAGGGCATACCCACTCCTTTGGCACATACTATGTTGAGAGCGCCACAGTCGAGAATGGATATACTCACCCAGGCAGAGATAGAGGGGGTAATCAGCAGGTCCAACCTCATTCGCAGGTACAATCAGGAAATTGACAGGGAAAGTGCTTATGAAATCCTGAATGAAAAGATTGAAGTAGCCAGGTCAGAAGAGCATCAGGAGGAATTGCGCAAGCAACAGGAGCAAGGTAGGTCGAGTACTTCAAGGCGCGAAAAAAGCACCCTTGAAAAAGTCGTTGAAAGTACGACGACACGCCAAATAGGCAGAACAATAGCCAGGGAACTGACACGTGGGCTTTTGGGTGCTCTTGGTATAAAAACAACGGCAAGCCGCAGCAGGCGAAAAAGCAGTTGGTTTTAGAAGTCAAATAACTTTTGTGGATTACAAAAACGCCTAGCAAGAAGATTCTAGCCAGGCGTCCGTATTTCATTGACCGGAAGAACTAATTTACTTTTTGAATTTTCTTGGTCTTATGATCAATTTGTTGCGCAGCGATCATTGAAGTGGTCAGCTGAGTGAGCATATCGCTTGCCGAAGACGGTGAGTTAGGCATCAATATAAGTGTGCCGTTGGCTTGCTCCCCAATCGAATGCAAGGTATCGTAGTGCTGGGTGATAACTATCAATGCTGATGCTTCCTGTGAACCAATCCCCACTTTACTTAGGATTTCAACACTTTCCTCCAAGCCTTTGGCAATCTCTCTCCTTTGATCGGCAATACCCTGGCCCTGAAGCCTTTTGCTTTCTGCTTCCGCTTTAGCCTTGGCTACAATGCGGATTTTTTCAGCCTCACCCTCATAAGTAGCAGCAGTTTTTTTCCTCTCAGCGGCATTAATATGGTTCATGGCCTGCTTAACCTCATGTGCTGGGTCAATATCGGTGACCAGAGCTTTTACAATCTTGTAACCATAGTCGTGCATGGCTTCATCGAGTTCACGCAGAATGGCAACAGCAATATCGTCTTTTCTTACAAATACATCGTCGAGTTTAAGCTTGGGAACTTCCGCGCGAACAGTATCGAAAATATAAGCGGTAATTTGTTCAGTCGGGTTCTGCAGTTTGTAAAATGCATCGAATACCGAATCGGGCAAGATGCGGTACTGAACCGAAACTTTGATATTGACAAAAACGTCATCAAGTGTTTTGGTTTCAACAGGTACGTCGAGCTGCTGAATTTTAAGACTTACCCGGCCGGCGACAGTATCAATTAAGGGCACCTTAAAATTCAGGCCGGCTTGTCGGGCAGAATGAAATCTTCCAAATCTCTGAATCATGTAAACGGACTGCTGCCGAACGGTGAAAACACCGAGAGATAAAATGAGCAATCCCAGAAATACAGGTATGAGAACAACAATTTCCATGGTATAGATTTTTTTATGAATGAATGCAATTTTCGCAGCCTAAGGTAAGCAGCAGAGAGGAGGATTGTCAAACCTTTATCCACTAATTACTGGAAAAACAAGACGTACTGGATAATGGTATGTGCTGAAAAGGCATAAAAAAACCACACAAGCACATGAGGCGTTTTAGACCCCGAAAATCATGGGAAGGGCAGTCGGAATGATTTCGGTAATCCTCTTGTTTCTGCCAAACCTTTCAAAGGCGTGGTGAAAGCCGGACAAGTCACAGTTGAGGCCCGCCCTAGTCGCATTCCAAAACAAATCCCTAACGTATAAAATGTTGAGTCAAAACATTTAAAGGTTAGTACTTGTGCGGTATATTTTTCAATTTCAACAACCTCATTTGGTTATTAATTTCTTGACGACAAGATAATATCTTTTTCTGTAAAATGAAAGTTGAAATGCTGCAAAATTGCCAGTTTTAACACTTCTAACTTCCGATGTTTCGGTTACAAATGGCAAAGATATTCGACCAATTATTCAGCAACTTAAAGACAAATCCCTCTATTCCTTAACTTTAGGCTTCAGGTCCAATTGCAACGACACGATGTGAGAATACCGATTATTGGAATCAGCCAAATCTGTAAAAGCGTAATCAATTCGCAGACTGTACAACTGCAATCCTACTCCAATAGATGGCCTGGAAACCAGGTTCTTGCTTCCATCAAAATTCTTCTGTTTCTGGAACTGACTAATTCCCGTCCTGAGAAATAAAAACTGGTTGTAATTCAGTTCAACTCCAAAACTTGGGTCCAAACTAATCGGGTTGCCGGAAAGGAGTGTGTTGCGTTTGCCGTCAGTTGTAGCAGTTATGTTCATTTCAGGCTGGAGGCTGTATTTATCAAAACGGAAAAGATATCCAATTCCAAAAAGCAGCTGTGGTTTCGTAATTTCCAGAGAGTTAATATCAGGCAGTTCATTGCCGGTGGACAGCAGCACGTCTTTTTCCTTTTCAGTGAATGTAACATGCCAGGCATTAAAGGTGGAAGTAATGTCTCTTAATGTCAATCCCAATAAAAAATTATTTTTCCGGTATTGTGCTCCAATATCAAAGCCAAATCCCCACGAATTGGCAAAGCTGCCAATTACGCGGCGTATGATTTTCACATTCCCCCCAACTAAGAGCAAACTGCCTTCTTTTGATTTGATGGCCTGTGAATAACTTCCTATTACAGCATAGTCTGCCGCAGAAAAGGCAACAATATTGTCGTAGTTAACTGTTCCATCCGGTTCGAAAAGACTCAGGGTATTGGGGATATCGTCCACTCCAAACCTTATTAACGACACGCCAAGGCGTCTTTGACCGCCCTTAAGTGGTAGTGTC
Source organism: uncultured Saprospiraceae bacterium (assembly GCA_964423205.1). GTDB lineage: Bacteria > Bacteroidota > Bacteroidia > Chitinophagales > Saprospiraceae > UBA6168. Next base: position 21,566 of record CAYRDX010000027.1, read on the forward strand.
ATACCCAGGAAATCAAATTTTCCAACACCCGCAAACCATTCCGCATGCATGGCTCCTAATTGCAGTCCCTTTCCGGAGTCAATATTCGACAGGCCTGCCGGATTCCAGTAAGAAGCGGTCACATCATCAATTCCAGCTACTACCGAATTGCCCAGTCCATGAGCTCTGGCGCCGACTCCAATGGACAGGAATTCATTGCTGTATTTTTGGGCAAATACAGAAGCTCCAATACAGATGATGAGGATAGGGAAAGATAAGTAGCGTAAGTGTTTGAGCATCCTTGGTTTTCTTTTATGAATTACTAACGACATGGACAAAGACTCAGTATTTCAGTATAAGAAATCTATTTGTTCATGTCAGAATAAATTACCGCTGTCCAAAGAGGCAAAGATACTAAAACGAAAAAGCCGACTTCCAATAAATGGAAGCCAGCTTATTTAACCCCAAAAAACCAATTCTTTTGCGGTTTTACCCGCTATATCTTTTGATTGAAATCTTCTTCAAGAATTACAACGCTAAGGTAGCAACATTCGTTCCTAAATGCAAAATTTTTTTTGAAAAAATATCATTTGATAAAAATCATTATATTATCATTAATTCCATGTATAGTCAAATACATTTCTTTCCGTGGACAATTATTGTTGATAAATTCTTAAATGATTGTAATTTTCGCCTTCAAAAATCTTGAACAGTGAAAAAACTTTACTGGTTCATTGTGTTCCTTTTATTCTTTTCTCATGGGCCAACATGGTCACAACAGAAAAGCCAGGGACCAGAAAAGCCGCTTAATATTGTTTTATTGATAGGTGATGGCATGGGGTTAGGCGCTATTACTGCTGCCATGTACAGCAGTAAGGAAAAATTTGTACTGGAAGAATTTCCTGTAACCGGTTTCCAGAAATGCCATTCCATAGGCAACATCATTTCAGAATCTGCTGCTAATGCCACTGCTATGGCTTGTGGGATAAAAACCTTGAATCACCGGATTGGCGTTGATCAGGATGGATTACCCTGTAAGACAATAATGGAAGAAGCAAAAGAGCATGGCATGGCAGCAGGAATCATTGCCACCTCTTCACTCGTGCATGCTACTCCGGCTGCCTTTTTCGGCCATCAGCAGGCTCGCACCTTGTATGAAGAACTCGCAGAGGATTTTCTCAAATCAGATATTGATTTTGCTGTTGGAGGAGGAAAGAGGTATTTTGACCGCAGAGTAAAGGATGACAGGATATTGTCCAATGAACTCCGTAGGAAACACTATGCAGTGCTTGACTATTTTGCAGATGACATTTATTCGGTGCGGCCAAGTTTGAGAAGTAATTTTCTTTTTTTCACCGCAGACAACCACCCCGTGGCAGCCAGTCAGGGAAGGGATTACCTTTCTTTTGCCACTTCAATGGCCATCGACTATCTGGAAGACAGGAGCAAACAAGGTTTTTTTCTCGTAATCGAAGGCTCACAAATCGATTGGTTTTGTCATACCAACCAGGGAGAACAGGTTATCAGTGAAATAGAAGATTTCTCTAAGGCGGTGCGAGTTGTTTTGAATTATGCAAAACAAAAATGCAATACGTTGGTTATCGTGACAGCTGACCATGAAACAGGTGGACTTGCCATAAATCCTGGTTCCACTCAAAAGCGATTGGACATCAAGTTCACCACTAATGGTCATAACGGAAGCATGGTTCCCCTCTTTGCTTATGGGCCAGGTTCTGAGCTGTTTCATGGCATATATGAAAACACGGAGATTTATCACAAAATGAAAAAATCATTGAATTGGAGGTCCGGTGATTGAGCTTTGAATTGTTTTTGAGAGTTTACTGCCGGTTCGCTCTAACATAAGTGCGTTTTATTCGTTTGAAAATGGAAGTTGAGGAAGTTGAGAATGTTTGAAGTTAAGAAGGTGTGATTGTTGAATTGACACACCTCTTTAATCCTCCTCAACCACCTCAACCCCCTAACTAACACTATCGTTGATCAGACAAAACCTTGATAATGACAGTTGAGACGAAGCTGAACCTGAAAATAATAAAAGAAAGCGCCCGCGACTTTGCCGCACATTACATCAAGCCCCACGTGATGGAATGGGATGAAAGCAATCATTTCCCCGTGGAACTTTTTCACCAGATGGGGCATTTTGGTTTTATGGGCGTTTTGGTTCCTGAAGAATACGGCGGACCCGGCCTGGCCTACCAGGAGTACATCACGGTCATAGAAGAAATAGGTAAGGTGTGTGGCTCTATCGGCCTTTCCGTAGCTGCCCATAATTCACTTTGTACGAACCACATCCTGAGCTTCGGCAACGAAGAACAAAAGCGAAAATACCTGCCCAAACTCGCCAGCGGACAATGGTTAGGTGCATGGGGCCTCACCGAACCCAACACCGGAAGCGATGCCGGACGGATGCAATGCACAGCCGAAAAAGACGGCGATTATTTTGTGCTGAATGGCATGAAGAACTTCATTACCCACGGCGCATCAGGCGATGTAGCGGTTGTAATTGCCCGCACAGGAGAATTGCTCGACAGCCATGGCATGACTGCTTTTATCGTTGAGAGAGGAACTCCCGGTTTTAGTGGTGGAAGAAAAGAGAACAAATTGGGTATGAGGGCATCCGAGACTGCTGAAATGATTTTTGATCATTGCCGGATTCACAAAAGCCAGATACTGGGCGAAGTAGGTGACGGCTTTATTCAGGCATTGAAAGTGCTGGATGGAGGCCGAATTTCTATTGCAGCGCTCAGTGTGGCCATTGCCAAAGGTGCCTACGAAGCCTCAGTTGATTATTCCAAAGAAAGACAACAATTTGGCAAACCCATTTCCACCTTCCAGGCCATCAGCTTTAAACTCGCCGATATGGCTACCAAAATAGAAGCCGCCGAATTGCTCACCCGCCAGGCTGGCTATCAGAAAGACCATAACATGAAAACCACAAAGATCTCCGCCATGGCGAAGTACTATGCCTCAGAAATTGCCGTGGAGGTAGCGAACGATGCCGTGCAGATTTTCGGTGGCTATGGTTACCTGAAACTCTATCCCGTCGAGAAATACTACCGCGACGCCAAACTCTGCACCATTGGTGAAGGCACTTCTGAAATTCAGAAGGTGGTGATTGCTAGGGAGGTGCTGCAAGATTAAGTCGATGTTAATTTTTGGAGATTTTCAAGAAGCTTTCCATTAAAGTTGCATTTCCTTTTTACATTAGCAAACTAGATGGAGAATTGGTAAAACAGAAGTTTTACATAAATATATGTATTAGGTGGTATTACCTATAAAGGTAATTATATTGTTGGTTTTCTTTATTCTCCTTTCCTGAGAGCCGGTAAATAGACTCAAACTCACTCAAAATAGCATTGTAACTTTTTACACTGTAAACTGGTACAGGGTTTACTTTATTGAAAAAAAACATAAACCAGCCCTCTTTCTTTGGTATCATTTCTCAATAAATGAGAAAAAGTATGACAAAATGTGGCGCAATGTATTTACTATGAACCAACCTAACTTCTATTCTGAGCTGTTAATCCGTGTTTTTTTGCTTAATATTAGTTTTATTATTACCTCACCAATCGCTTCGTCTCAAAGTTCTGGAGATTACCGTTCCAAGGCTTCAGGAAATTGGAACTTAGTAGAAACCTGGGAAACTTATGATGGTGCTTCTTGGGTAGATGCAAGTTCAACTCCGACAAGCGCCAATGGAGTCATCACTATTCTCAATGGGCATACTGTTGCAATCACAGCAACGGTGACTTATGATCAAGTTAAAATCGATGCTGGATGTCAGGTGACAGTTTTACCAGGTGTAACACATACTTTAGCAAACGGAACAGGAACGGATTTAACTGTTAATGGAATATGGTTAAATTCTGGAGGGACCTGGACTGTTACTGGAGCACAATGGACTGTGGAATCAGGAGGTACATATATCCATAACACTACATCCGCAATAAGTGCACCTCTTAATGCTGCTACTATTGATGGTACAAGTAACTTCATATATCGTGGGAGTGGTTCTTTGACACCAGCTGCGTCATTCTCTGGACGCACCTACGGAAATTTATACTTTGAGAGTACTTCTGGCAGTTACTCTATAACTATGAGTGGTAGTTCATCATTATTACTTAACGGAGATTTTACTATAGGCTCAGGAGTGACACTCACAAATACAATGAGTAGTACAAATATCTTTGGAGGAAATTTTACGAATAATGGTACACTAACTAACGGAGCTAATACCCAAACATATTCATTTACTGGTTCGGGTAAGACTATAGGTGGAATTAGTAGCACCTCTTTTGAGAATCTGACAATTAATAGTGGAACGACAATTTCATTAGGTACTAGTATTTCAGTTGACGGCACTTTAACTTTCACCTCCGGCAAACTCACCATCGGCAGCAACAATCTGACTCTAAGTTCTGTATCCGGCAACGATGCCAGCAAATACATCATTGCTGAGGGAAGCGGAATAGTAACACGCAGTATTGGAAGCTCAACTGAGTTTCCGGTAGGTACTGCTGATTATTATATGCCTTTACAAATGACTGGTTCGGGTAGTTTCGGAGTAAACCTATCGGGTGTCTCTTCTGGACTTACAGATTCTAATAAAGCACTTAATAAACAATGGAACATAACAGGCAGTGGATCACCCGACATCAGATTTCAGTGGCCTGCCGGAGCTGAAAATTCAGGTATTGATGTGCCGACACGCGGAAATCTGAATTTGTACAAGCACAACGGGTCCTCCTGGACAAAGGAGGCTGGCCCTTCTGCAGGGCTTGGGAGCAATCCCTATAATATTACCTTTAACGGTGTTTCCTGTTGTTCTGGCTTTACTCTTGGTGGTACAACAGCCCTCCCTATCTCCCTCCTCTCCTTCAAATCCCGAACAGAACCCGATGCCATACGCCTTCTTTGGCAAACCGCCTCTGAACTGAACAATGACTTCTTCGCAGTGAAGCATTCCACCAATGGCAGGGATTTCAGCGCCATAGCACAGATACCCGGCAGCGGCACCACAACTCAGACCATATCCTACAGTTATACCGACACATCACCCGCAAGTGGAACGAACTACTACCGCCTTAAGCAGGTGGACTATGACGGCACTTACACCTATAGTAAAGTAATTGCTGCCATGTTCGGTTCGGAAGCTGCATTCAAAGTATATCCCACTCAAGTTGGCCATAACATACACATTGTTGCCCCGGAAAATCAGTCAGAAAATGTGAAAGCAGAGGTCTATGACCAGCTCGGCCGCCTTCACAGGTCATGGCTGCTCGATGCCGGCCAAAGTACACACGCGCTCGATGCCAGTACCTTGCAACAAGGCCTCTACATCCTTCGTCTGCAGCCTGAGGGACAGCCTCAGCAAGCTGTGAGGTTTGTGAAGATTTGAGTCCCTGCGGGATGACAATTTGAGGATGAGAGGATAGGAGGATGGTCCGTATAACGTCGAAGATGTTTCGAAACCTCATTGACGCTATAGGCCATACACTTATTTGGGATAAGACGGATTTTCAATCACCCCTTCATCGCTGAGCAGGCTGTGAAGGGTTTCGCTTTTCAGGATTTCCCTGATACTGGCAACTTTGCCATTCAGGATACAGGTCTCGAGAACCAGGCGGATGCCATGGCTGTAATCAACCCAGGTGTCGTGATGACCGGCATATAGTGGCTGTATGGGCCTGCCATCGTAATGATGCCACCCATAGATGGCCACTCTTGACGGCGGAGTATTGACATAAATTTTGTTGGAAATAACCACATCCTTTTTATGTCCGGCGACGAGATTTCCCGGTGGAAATTCATCCAAATAACTCTTTCGTTGCTCCAGAACTGTTTGATTATGCTGGTACATGACAGGGATGGTAGTCATGGCCGGGCTGGGTGGGATGGGGGAGGGCTCCACTTTCACAAGGGCCTGCTTCCAGATGATGTCCACCATTTTCCGGGTTGGTAAAATGCAGGCAGTTGCATCTGCGATTTTCTGTGCTGTTGAGGGCATCATTGGAATGAGGAAATAGTCACTGTCATGACCAATAGCTAAGTAATCCGGCAGTACAAAAAGGGTTAGTTCAATTGTTTCACCTTCAAGGGAGTCAGAGAAAGTTATGGGTACCCATTTTCGCAAAAAATCAGGGACATTGCCGCTCATGATCTCCCGGTAAATGGCAGCTTCTCTTTCTTCAAGAGTCCAATCCTCGACAAGAAGGGCGAATTCACTCCCTGACATAGCATCAGGATCTTTAGGTGGCAGCGTCAATACCTGCGAATGAGCCTCCCAACTCAGGAGAAGCATGAGAATTTGAAAGATGTATTTTCGCGATAGTTTCATCTTTGAAAAGAAAATTACCATTCGGGTTAAATGGATGATCTATGGGTGAAATGAGGTTACGCGGAGTTTCACAAAGGTGACGCAGAGGGAAGCGGAGAAAACTCTGTGAAGCATTGCATTTTTTTTAACCACGGAGCTAGGAGTTTTTTTACCACGGAGGCACTGAGGGCACTAAGAACCACAGAGAGAACTCCGTGTCTCCATGTCTCCGTGGTTAAAAAAACACCTAAAGGTTTTTTTACCACGGAGGTGCTGAGAGCACTAAGAACCACAGAGAGAACTCCGTGAAACTCCGTGTCTCCATGTCTCCGTGGTTAAAAAAACACCTAAAGGTAACTATATGAGATTTAATGATTACGCGGAGTTTCACAGAGTATTCTATCCTCCAATCTTCTCATCCTCACTTCACATCCATCTCCTCAACAGCCTTCTCAGAAGCCCCTTTGTTTCTGTTCATGAAAGCTGTTACTTTTTCTGAAACCATTTTGTGAAGTGTTTCATCGTTCAGTTTGCTTAATTCAAATTGGAGCAAGTCAATTTTATTGACCACTGTCGCAGCGCCTGATATTATCAATTCTGAGGCTTCCGGAAAGCGGTCATGGTTTGGGCCAAAAAACAGTGGCAGACCATAGGCAGCAGGTTCCAGAATGGAATGAATGCCTTTTCCAAAACCACCTCCCACATAGGCAGCGGAGCCGTATTGATAAATAGTCGCCAATAATCCTATGTTGTCGATGAGTAAGATTCTTTGTGATAAAACAGACTCTTCATTCTCTGCCAATTCAGAATACAGAATCGCCTTAGGTACCAGCCTATTTGATAACTCATTGATTCTCTTTGGTGATATTTCATGGGGCGCTATGATGAACAGCCAGTCTGCAAAATCCAATTGTGTTGTGAGGGGGATTATCAATTCCTCATCTTCTGGCCAGGTGCTTCCACAAATCAACACCTTATTATTACGGCAAAACTTTTCAACGAGGGGTAAAGGCTTGGCGTGGTTACTGATGTCCAAAACTCTGTCAATCCTGGTATTTCCAATAACAACACAAATGTCCAAACCAATTCCAGCGAGCAAAGACTTTGAGGCTTCATCTTTGACGAGTATTTTGGTAAAACAACTCAGCATAAACCGGTGAAGAGCTCCGTACCACTTGAAGAATGGCTGTTCTCGGCGGAAATGAGCGGATACCAGGAAAGTTGGAATTTCCCTGAATTTCAATTCTTTCAGGTAATGGAACCAGAATTCGTATTGTACAAATATGACGAGGTCAGGTCTAACTGCATCCAAAAAGACTTTTGCCCTTTGTCTGCCATCCAAAGGAAGGTAGAACACCCAGTCAACTAAAGGGTCGTTTTTTCGAAGCTCAAATCCAGAAGGTGAAAAAAAGGTAACTAACAGTTCAGTTTTCTCATGCCGTTTTTTCAGTAGCTCCAGTACGGGCCTGCCCATTTCAAATTCACCCGCCGAAGCACAATGCATCCAGACCAATTTCTTACCCTTTCTCTCAGCCGAAATTACAGTGGACTGTAGTATCAGGAGTAGCCCACGCCGCCCTTCTACCCATTTCACTGCTTTTTTATCGAAAAATGAAACTACCCAAATTGCTAATAAATACAGCCATAAAAAGATGTTGTAAACCAGGCTTAGCGCCCTGACTTGTAAGGGGATATTGTAAGAATACTGAGGTGTATGATTGCCTTTTTTTGACATCAGTACCTGATTTCGTCAGGGTTTTCACCCACGAAAAACGGCAAGGTCCATCCCAGGTGGATACCTATCAAAAGGTCAAATCGGCGGGTTTCATCTTTTTGACGGGTATCGAAATTCAGACTCCGGCGGTTTTGGGTAAAACCTTCTGTCAGTTCCAGACCGACAGTAAAGTTGAGGCGTCTGTCGTTTGCCAGATGCTGATAACCTACAAACTGCGTCATGGCCAATCCATTACTTAAGCGGTCGTATCCTTTTGTGTAAGATCCGGAAATGAGAGAAGTGTGGGTAAGAGGCTCATCCTTGATGCGGATTTTATGTTGGAGAAACCCTGCTCCCAATGTCATTTTCAAACCAGAGCGATTCGTGGAGGATAGTGGAAAAATTTTGCCACCAAAAACTGCAGTTGACCATCCTCTGAGCCCCAATTGCACGTTGGAAATGCCCAGGTCGTCGCTGAAAATCAGTCCATCATCATTGCGCAAACCCGAAAGGACATCCTCTTTTACTTTGTTGCCGAATAAAAACTTACCCTGCACCCCAAAAATAAAATGTGCAGCAGTCATCCATTCTATCGAAATGCCGGCAGCAAAACCCTGCCCGAAACGAGCCGACATGTCATTGGCAGGAAAGAAAAGGTTGTAGTTGAAATTGGCTAATAGGACAGACCCCGAATTGTTCCTCTCAGGCTGGCGCCATGGCTGTGCGAAAGTTTGGCTGCACAACAAGGTAAACAAGATTATTTGGAGGCTCTTTTTTAGCATGCTTGGTTTTCTTTAGTCAGCAGTTGGCAGTTGGCAGTTGGTAGTTGACAGTTGGCAGTCTGAAGTCTTCAATCTTCAGTCTTCAGTATTCAATTGGCAAATGGCAGCCTGCAGAAATTCCCGTGGGGACAAGCAATCAGTCGCCAAAAGGCTTAGAAATCTTTACAAGCTTTCTAAGCCATCCCAAAAGGGGCAAGACGCTAATCAATCGCCAACCGCCAACCGCCAAGCCAATAGCCAATTGCCAATTGCCATTCTCAAAGATCCTTAAAATGCTTCTTGCGCAGCACGAAGTAGCGGAAAACAATGCTCTTCGGATAAATGGCCTGCCTGTTTTGTTGTGGCTGAATATGAATTCTTTCAATCAGTTTTTCCAATTCAACCCGCTTCTTGATGAAGGTCACCAAGGCCAAAAACAAAGTCAGGAAGGCTCCGATTACTGCTTGTGCATGCAGCCAGTTTCCTTTCACCAGGAAGGATAAAGCTGCTACAGAATCCATAGCGACTCTCACCGGCAGCAGGAAAGCCAGTTTGATTACCCCTTCGTTTTTCAAAAGCGTATAATAGCTATTTCTGAAATTGAGGTAAGTTTTGTAAGGGGAATGGTAGCCCAAAGTGCCACCCCCGAGATGCCACACTGTTGATTTTGGGCAAAAGGCGACTTTATATCCTGCACGTTTGAATCTCCAGCAAAGGTCAATCTCTTCGAGGTGTGCATAAAATTCATCATCAAAACCACCGAAACCTTTAAACAGGGGAGCCCTAACCATCATACATGCTCCGGAAGCCCAGAAAATCTCAGTTGGTTGATCGTATTGCCCACGGTCTTTTTCGACGGTACTGAAGATTCGACCCCGACAAAATGGATAACCTAAAAAATCTATCCAGCCACCGGCAGCTCCTGCATACTCAAAATATTCAGGTTCGTTCAAAGCACGGATTTTGGGTTGAACGGCAGCCAGAAAACGGTCCTTTTCCATCATGTCAACCATGGGCTCCATCCATTGTCCCGGCGTATCGACATCGGAATTGAGAATTACAAAATAATCGGGTTCCAGGCTCTCCAGAGCCAGATTATATCCCTTTGAGAAGCCGTGGTTTTTGCTTAGTTGGATGATGCCAATCTGAGGGTAATTCTTTTCGAGGAACTCAATGGAGTCATCCTTGCTGTCGTTGTCGGCCACGTAAATCCTGCAATTGGCATAACTGGTACTGACCACGGAGGGCAGGTGTTTTTCCAGAAAATTGCGACCATTATAATTTAAGATGACAATGTCAACCGATGGATTCTTCAGATTTTCCCAGTTTGCCACACGGATGTCGGCTTTTTCCAAAATCTTTTCCGAGTAGGCTTTGTCTTCATACAGTTTATTTTTAAGGGCATCCAAATCCGTCATTTGCTCATCCGGCCGGATATGTTCTACCAGACGAACCTGAAGATGTGACCCATAAATAAATCGATTGAAGTTGAAAATGTGTACTTCAATGCTCCGTTTGCCTTCGCGTTCTAAAGTAGGACGCAAACCGATGTACAGCATCCCTTTGAAAATCTCCTCTTCCACCTCTACATAAACAGCATAACTTCCGTCGGGAGGTATGAGTTTGGTCTTATTATCAACTACAATGTTGGCCGTAGGGAACCCCAGCTTGGTGCCTATTTGTTGCCCTTTTATCACTTTGCCATTCAATGTGAAGAACTGACCGAGCAGTTTGGAAGCAATTCGCACATTACCGGCTTCCAGTGCTTTCCGGATTTTTGAGGAGCTGATAGCTATTTCTTCAATAACCTCTTTTTTAATTTCGACAACCTTGTAATTATACGCATCCTCGTACCAGCGCAGGTAATTAATATCTCCCTGTCGGTTCAAGCCAAAGCGGTGATCGTATCCTGTAACTATGTATTTGGGGCTGAATGTTTTAACCAGAAAACGCTGAATGTATTCATCAGCGCTCATTTGTGAAAATTCAAATGAAAACGGGATGATGACCAGGTGGTCAATGCCACTTTCTTCGAGCAGTTTTACTTTTTCTTCAGGAGTGGTGATGAGTTTCAGGCTGGTGTCTTTGGGATAGACAATCTGACGAGGGTGAGGGTGAAAGGTAATAATCACACTTTCGCCACTTGTCGCCAATGCGAGGTCTTTCACCTTTTTAAGTATCTTCTTATGTCCTCTGTGAACACCGTCGAAAGAACCAATGGTTATCACGGCATTGCGGAAGTGAGGGAGGTCATTTAGGTCTCTGTGCACTTTCATAGGGGCAAATGTAGTTGGCTTTCGGCATTCCTGATGGTTGTTTCTGCAAATTTTGCTTCAACGAATTCATCATTTTTTCTGTTTTCATGCTTTAAATGCTTTTTGGCAATTGTTGTTACCTTTGCCGACCAAAATTTATAGGAATATGAAATTAGATGAAAAGGGCATTTTACAGGCTTTAACCCAGGTTCAGGATCCTGCCTCCAATCTCGATATTGTAGCCATGAAAAGGGTAGTGGATCTGAGTATAGAAGGTCGGAATGTGAATTTTACACTTGCCCTTCCCCCTAAGATAAGTGCCCAAAAACAGGACCTCATCTTTACCTGCGTATCTGTTCTGGAAGAAGCTTTTCCAGGAGTTAACGTCAACGTTCACGCGACTGAAAATAATCAAAAAGAAAGCGGGAGCAATTTCCCGCAAATCAAAAACATCATTGCGGTTGCATCCGGGAAAGGTGGAGTAGGGAAATCCACAGTATCAGTGAACCTTGCACTGGGTCTCCAGAAACTGGGGGCTAAGGTTGGGCTGATTGATGCAGACTTATATGGGCCGTCGATACCAACTATGCTTAACCTCAAAGGCGAAAGACCTCGCATGCAGCAGTTGTATGGTCAAATGAAAATATTGCCCATCAAAACCTACGACATGCCAGTGATGTCAATCGGATTCGTGGTGGAGCCCGAGCAGGCCGTTGTGCTCAGGGGGCCCAGGTTAGCAGGTATTTTGAAGCAATTTTTTGAAGATGTACTCTGGGAATCACTCGATTACCTGATCGTAGATTTACCTCCGGGAACCGGCGACATACAACTAACACTCATCCAGACTGTTCCTGTTACAGGAGTAGTGATGGTTACAACTCCTCAGCAGGTAGCGGTTGTGGATGCTGTTAAGGCAATGAACATGTTCCTGATGCCAAACGTGAGTGTTCCGGTCTTGGGAGTTGTAGAAAATATGGCATGGTTTACTCCGGAAGAGTTGCCGGACAGAAAGTATTATATCTTTGGGAGAGGTGGCGGAAAGCAATTGGCCAAAGACGGAAACACCGAATTGCTCGGTCAGATTCCAATAGTGATGGGAATTCGTGAGGGTGGTGACAATGGCACTCCTGTGGTCATGCAGGAAGGCAACATCGCCGGACAATCATTTTTGGACCTCGCAAAAAAAGTGGTTGAAAGGACTAAACACAGAAATGAGAATCTTAACCCAACAAAAATCGTTGAGGTTAGTAAATAAGCGCTAAGGAAAAAGTAAAAAGTAAAAAGGCAAAAGTTTTTCAACTGATTTTCAAGAGGTTAAGAAAACAAGTTGGCTACTTTATTTTTGACTCAGAACTAATACAATTCGGGCCTCTATCTGTACTATCATTGGCCAGTAGACGCCTGTTCAATAACTTTGACTATGACTCCACAGGAAAAAGGATTGCTGATTCAGCAAATTGATGAGGCTCTGAACAGCATCAGGCCACATCTCGCCGCTGATGGCGGTGACGTGGAAGTTGTCGATGTAACACAAGACATGACCGTTCAGGTAAAGTGGTTGGGTAATTGCGAAAGCTGTTTTATGTCGATTATGACCATGAAAGCTGGCGTGGAACAGGCTATTAAAAGCAAAATCCCAGGCATAGCTAACGTAGTAGCTATCAATGGGAGAGAATTCGCGTAATCAGATTAAGCCGCCCCTTACCTATTGGCCTGTACATGGTTTACATAGTACCGTAAAATGACCAGAGAAGAGCTATTTCAGCAAATACTCAGGAAAAAATCATTTCTGTGCATCGGATTGGATAGCGACATCAGTCGGCTACCAAAGCATCTCCTCAAAGGTCCGGATCCGGTTTTTGAATTTAACAAACAAATCATCGAGGCCACCAAAGACCTTTGTGTGGCTTATAAACCCAATCTGGCTTTTTATGAAGTTCTCGGCTCCACGGGTTGGAGAAGCCTGGAGAAAACTCTGGACCTGATTCGCAATACTCATTTTACCATCGCCGATGCTAAAAGAGGGGATATAGGAAATACCTCTACTGTATATGCCAGGGCATTTTTTGAGACAATGGATGTTGATGCGCTTACCGTAGCGCCATATATGGGTGAAGACAGCGTCACGCCATTTTTGCAGTTTCCCGGAAAATGGGTTGTACTACTTGCCCTCACATCCAATAAGGGCAGCATCGATTTTCAAATGACATCCCAGGATACCAATGAACCTCTGTTTGAAAAAGTGTTGCATCGGGCCTCCAGGTGGGGCAATCCGGATAATCTCATGTTTGTGGTTGGAGCCACTCATCCGGAAAAATTTGCCCATGTCCGCTCCATTGTTCCCGACTATTTTTTACTTGTACCGGGTATTGGTGCACAGGGTGGTGACCTTGAATCGGTCTGCAAATCCGGTATGAATCATGAAGTCGGATTATTGGTAAACTCTTCACGGGAAATCATTTTTGCCAGCTCTGGAGAAGATTTTGCTGAAAAAGCCCGTGAGCATGCTTTACGCATTCAAGAATGCATGGCACAAGTTTTACATCCTTTTTTGCGTTAGAGTGTTCATTTGACATTAGTTATTTCAATTTGAACCATACCTTCTCATGAAAAGACTATCTCTACTTGCTGCTATTCTTCTAACGGCAGTCAATCTCTCCTCTGGACAACATCTTGAAGCAGGCATCTTTTTAGGCACTTCAAATTATTTTGGCGATTTATCCAACAACAGTGGTTCTTTTTATTTGAAGGAATCCAAACCTGCAGCAGGACTGCTTGCACGATACAATGCGTCTGATTTCTTTGCTGCACGCCTAACATTCAATTATGGTTTCATTTCAGGCAAGGACTCCAATGTGAAAAGTGATCCGTACATCAGCGACAGGAATCTGAGTTTCAGGAGCAGTATTGCCGAATTGTCCCTGATTGGGGAAATCAATTTTCTCGGATACCGGCCTTACGGCATGTACAATCCCTTCTCTCCCTATTTGTTTGCGGGGGTTGCGGCTACGAGGTTTAACCCCAAAGCCAGGTATCTCGGCGTCTGGGTAGATCTTCAACCACTTGGTACTGAAGGGCAGGGCATGACAAAGTACCCAGACAGGATACATTACAACCGGAATACCGTTGCCATTCCATTTGGAGTGGGTGTGAAATATGCTTTGAACGATAAACTGAATCTTGGTTTTGAAATCGGGGCCCGGCGGACTTTTACAGATTATCTGGATGATGTCAGTAAAACCTATGTCCCTTATCCGGAACTTAAGGCTGTAAATGGCGACCTCGCCGCCGCTCTTGGCAACCGCACAGGGGAGTTAAAAGGTACAGAACCAATCGTTGTACCTCAAGATACACCTCGCGGTGACACCAAAGTTGCCGACTGGTATTTCCTGGCAGGTGTGACGCTTACCTATAACTTCTTCGACAATGGCCTGATGGGAAGCCGCAGCAGGGGAGGAAAAAAGTCGGGCTGCGTTTTTTGAGAATGAGCTTTTTTAAAGGCATATTCCCCGTCGGGGCAGTTCATAACTTGATGAACCGACTTCTCAATCTTGTCTTTTCGGAAACGAAGCTCATGAAATAAGTTCCTGGCGGCAAAACAGAAGTATCCACCCCCTGTGGCTCTTTGCCAAACTTATTGAGTCGCAGCACTTCAATTCCTGAAGTGTTTACAATGCTAAGTTTTCCTGTTAAATTTTCAGCTGAGTCGATGGTGACAAACAGCCTGTCTCTTACCGGATTCGGATAAACTCCCAATTTTAATTCTGAAATCGTCTCATTACTATCAGTGCTCTTACATCCATCTGAACTCAAAAGACCTGGTCTCGACCCATTCAATGCCGCCAACATTCTAAGTTTTTGACCTAGCGAAAACATACCCATACAGGCGTCATCTGTGTAAAACATGTAGTTCATGAACATGTCTGGCAAGGTGCAGCTCACTACCGGGTGGGTTGGACATTTGTCGAGGTAAGTTGAGCAGGAAGGTGGTGTATCTGCCACAAAATCATCGGCACAGCAATCGTTTACTCTCGGCCCCCAGGGATGTTCCAGGTTGAAAAAGTGTCCGATTTCATGCGTAGCAGTGCGGCCCAAATGGTAAGGAGCTTTTACATTGATGGTGCCGAAGTTGAGGTAATTGATGACCACAGCATCTTCCGAGGCAGGTCCAGAATCGGGAAATGAGGATATTCCGGAAACCGCACCAGCGAATTTAGCCACGTACATGTTGAGGTATTTGCGGGTATCCCAAACTTCTTTTCCTCCCTGCGCGCTGTAAAATATATTTCTGCTGGCACCTATTCCGACAGTGTTTGGGGTCCAGGTGCGCGTGATGCCGGTAGTTGGATTGCCCTGTGGGTCCCGAACGGCAAGGCAAAACTCAATTTCCACATCGGCAATCAGGTTTTGGAAGGCCTGTGGTATTCCCGGCAACTCGATGTTCTTTTTTCTGAAATCCTTGTTCAGTGCCGCTAACTGAGACAATACCTGCTGATCGCTTATGTTTTCTTCGTTTTTGTTCCAAATGATATGGACTACGACCGGAATGGTAATGATACTTCTCTGCTGGATTCTGTTCGGATAGTTACGGATAAATTCCTTCGTAAAAGTCTCCAGTTCAATCCGTTTCTGTGCTCCCACGGGATTATGTGTCAAATGCACATCCCTTCTTTCCACAGATACACACTTCTGCTGTTCTGATTGCCCAAGGCCATCAGATAATTTCAGAAAACATAGCAGAAAAGGTAGAAGCAGGAATTTATACATTACAAAAATGGATACCTATTTCTAAACGACTCTATACGGGTTTATTGTTTCGTGTGTTCAGCTGCTTTTTTAATAGGCGCAAAAAAAATGCCTCACATACGGGATCTGATGTGAGGCATCTTCACGGATAAAAGAATTATTTAGTAAAGAGCCAAAAATAAAGTAGCCAAATTGTTTTCTTAACCACTTGAAAATCAGTTGCCAAGCTTTTGCCTTTTGCCTTTTTACTTTTGCCTTCTTACTTACTCAATGATGAGCTTGCGTTCGTGTTTTTTACCATCTTTTTCAAAAATCACATTGAATGTACCTTTTTGGATGTAGTATTTGCTGTTCCTGGCTTTCTCAATTTCGATTGGCTTTTCACTGGCTTTTCTTTTCGCATTAAGCGATTTGGTATAGTCCTCCACCACGGCGGCGTTCATTTCACCGCTGTATGCCAGATAATTCAGTCCTTTTCCGAGTTCCTTTTCTATGGTGAAAAGATTGAGATTTTCCTGGCCGATTGAAATCTTCACTTTCCCTGCTTTTTGGGTATATATGGGAAGTGAAATTTCTGCCTCGGGTACCTGCTCGCTCCACATGCTTCTGGCAGTTCCCCAGTTGGGGCGGTGGCGGGTTTTCTGAATTTCAAAAGCAAAAATGTCCTTTGCCATTATGGAATCAGATAGCATTTGTACATGCTGAACATCAGCGAGGTAAATGGAACGGCCATGTGTGCCCACCAGGAGTTCATTGTCTCTTGGGTGCACCACGAGGTCATGGACAGGAGTAGCCGGAAGGTCTTTGTTCATCAACATGAAACTCTTACCCCTGTTCAAAGAGATGTAAACACCGTGGTCTGTTCCCACATAAAGCAAGTCAGGATTCTTAGGATCTTCTTTAATAACATTTACAGGTTCGAGCGGTAAATCAGTGCCAATGCGAGTCCATGTTTGACCATAATCTTCTGAGGAGTAAACCAATGAGCGGAAGTCATCCCAGCGATAGCCATTCAGTGCAAGATACACTCTGGAAAGTTCATGTTTTGAGGCTTGTACTCTGGCTACCCACAAATCTTCCGGAAGGCCTGCGGAGATATTCTTCCAGCTTGTGCCGCCATCTTGTGAAACATGCACAAGACCATCATCCGAACCAGCGTAAAGCAGTCCAAATTTGAGGGGAGATTCGTGCAGAGTGGTAAGTGTTCCATAGGGCACGTCACCTTTTTTACCGCCTTTTGTCAAGTCTCCGGATATAATTTCCCAGTCTTTGCCCTGGTTCAAACTGCGGTGAACCTGCTCAGAGGCAATGTACAAAATGTCCTGATGGTGGGTGGACAAATGAATAGGCGTTTGCCAATTCCAGCGGAATGGTCTTTGCCCCAAATCGTGGGATGGAGTGATGCGTTCGGATTTTGCGGCGGCCTTATCGATACGTGCATAGTTGCCAAATTGGGATCCAGTGTAAACGATGTTGTTGTCGCGCGTATCTACTGCAGTTTGCATGCCATCGCCTCCCATGATTCCTCTGTAGGGATACTGTCCGGTACCATGCCAGCGGTCGGAAGCCCTGTATGTTTTTGGACCAAACCAGACGCCATTGTCCTGAAGGCCACCATAGACATTGTATGGTTCCGCCATATCCACAGCAATATGATAGAACTGGCCGACTGCTGGAGAGTTGCATTTAATCCAGTTTTTGCCATCGTCATAACTGATGTTGATTCCTCCGTCGTTACCCAGAATCAGATGGCCGTTTCGTTTCGGGTTAATCCACAATGCATGATGGTCAACATGGACATTTTCCTGGTTGATATTTTTCCATGATTTGCCCCCATCTTCGGAAACCAGTAGGGGTACTCCACAAATCAAAAGCTTCCTGGCATCCTGATTGGCTACGTGAATTTTACCGAAATAGTAACCGTAAGAGAAGTAAACATCGTCGAGGTAGCCTTCATGGGTTTTCTTCCATTTTTTTCCGCCGTCTTCTGACACATAAACTTCAGCTCCAACTACATCAGTATCAAAAAGCATGGCATTGGCGTTTTCCTGAAACTCTACCAGCGCCACAGGCTTTATTTTATCACTCTTTACCATGGCGATCACCTCCTCAGCCCTTATTCTCCTCGGGAAGTTATTTTCTGTGAGATAGGATTCAATTTTTTCCTTGCCAAGCTTCAGGAACTCCTCTTTGCTCATGCTGCTCAATTGGTCCTTGGTGAGCACATCTTTAGCGGCCACTTTTTCATCTTTAGGCCTTCTGTCCTGATTGTCAACAACGGCATAGACCAATGTATTTTTCCCTTGTCTGACCGTTGCCAATCCGATTCTGCCAACGCCAGGACCCGCCGGGAAACCGCTTTGTGCTGAATTCATCTTAGTCCAGGTCTCACCTCCATTGGTGCTTTTATAAATTCCGGAACCTTCACCGGATTCTACAAAATCCCATGCACGGCGTTCACGGTGCCACATTGCGGCATACAGTATGTTCGGATTGGAAGGGTCAGCCACCAATTCCACAGCGCCGGTGTTGTTATTCACAAAGAGAACTTTCTTCCAGGTTTTACCGCCGTCTGTAGTTTTGAATATGCCCCGTTCCGGATTGGGTGAATAGAGATGACCCAGCGCAGCTACCCATAAGGTATTGGCGTCAGTAGGGTGCATGACGATGGCTCCGATATGATGGGTTTCATCAAGGCCCATGTGCTGCCATGACTTACCTCCATCCAGGCTTTTATAAATGCCGTTTCCTGCATAGGATGAGCGGCTGGAATTCACTTCTCCCGTACCCACCCAAATGATATTCCGGTTCCAGTTAACAGCTATATCCCCAATGGTCATAACCATTTCGTTGTCGAATATCGGAGTGAAAGTTTGGCCATTATTTTCCGTTTTCCATAGGCCACCGGAAGCATATGCAACGTAAAAGTGAGTAGGGTCTTTGTCCCAAACTTCCAAGTCAGAAACACGGCCACTGAAAACAGTAGGGCCAATATTGCGGAAGGGCACATTACTGACAATGGAATTTTCCAGCAGAACTTTTCTTTGTTGAAATCCCTTAGTCCTTTCCGTTGCCGGAGTGAAGGGTGGTTGGGTAAGTTGTGCAATCAGGAAAAGTGGAATAAATAGTAGGGTAGTGGTGATGGTCGTTTTGTTCATAATTTTTACGGTGTTACGGTGTTAAGATTCACGGTGCAACGGTGCAACGGTGCAACGGTTCACGGTTCGGCGGTTCAACGGTGCAACGGTTCACGGTTCGACGGTTCGATGGTTCAACGGTTCAACGGTTCAGCGGGATTTGTTCATCCCTCATCCCTAATTCCTCATCCCTAAAAATAATCCCTCATCCCTATTCTATATCATACTCCTTAATCTTCCGGTACAAAGTCCTCTCTGATATGCCTAAATCTTCAGCGGCATCCTTTCTGCGTCCGTTGTGTTTTTTAAGAGCCTTACAAATCAATTCTTTTTCCATGTCCGTCAGGCTGAGGTTTTCTTCAACTACTTCTGCTTTTCCAAAAGATTTTTCAGGGCGTTCAATGATTATTGGCTTTACGGGGTCAGTGCGCTCCTGCTCATCCATCCTTTGGGTTTCCTGATACCGGTTTTGCCTTTCAAAATCGCTGATTTGTCCTGAATACGAGGCACCTGAGACTGGGAACATGGAGGACTGAACCGCACGTAAGCGGTTGGAATCCGGCATTTCGAGGTTATTCTGCTGAACGAGTTCGAAAATCAGACTCTTCACATCATTGAGATCGTTTTTCATCTCAAAGAGGAATTTGAAGAGAATTTCTCTTTCCTGAAGATTTTCCTGGCTCGTTCTGCTTTCTGCGATAACAGGCAAATTACGTTTGCCAATATTCGGCATGAAAGATAAAAGGTCTTCCGCTGTAATCAGGCGTTTTTCTGAAAGCACAGATATCTGCTCCGCGACATTTTTCAATTCCCTGACATTACCAGGCCAACGGTAATTGTCCAGCAAATACTTAGCTTCATCGTCCAGTTGAATGGGGTCAATTCGGTACCGTTCAGCAATATCCAGGGCGAATTTCCTGAACAACAGGTAAACATCCTCCCTTCTTTCTGACAACGAAGGTACCTTAATGGGAACCGTGTTCAGCCTGTAGAAAAGGTCTTCCCGGAATTTGCCTTTTCGGACCCGTTCTTCGAGGGTTACATTGGTAGCTGCAATAACCCGCACATCAGTGGTCTGAACTTTTGAAGAACCTACCCTCATGAACTCACCACTTTCCAGCACCCTGAGCAGGTAGGCCTGAGTATCCAGGGGCATTTCAGAAACTTCATCGAGGAAAATCGTACCGCCATCCACAGTTTCAAAATAACCTTTTCTTTCCTGTAAGGCTCCTGTAAAAGCGCCCTTCTCATGACCAAATAATTCTGAATTGATGGTACCGGCTGGAATTGCCCCGCAGTTTACGGCAATGAATTGATTGTGTTTGCGGGGGCTTAAGGCATGGATTATTTTTGAAAATACTTCTTTTCCCACACCGCTTTCACCACTGATTAAAACAGTAAGGTCAGTGGAAGATACACGGGCAGCAGTATCTAATGCACGTTCGAGTAGTGGTGAATTTCCTACTATACCGAAGCGTTGTTTTATGGCCAGTAATGATGACATTTTCTCATTTTAACTTTCTGATGCGCAGTTTTTTGGATTCGAAAATACTGAAGTTGGTAAAGCTGTCTAAACAACCGGGTAGTCAAGACTTTCGTCGGCAACTATTTTCATTTTATGGTAATTAGGCTACCGGCACCACTACTTCACTTTTGATTCTTTCTGCGGCAAACAGGAGACAGGCATAAATGGATTTTGTGGAAATTCTTGGGTAGGCCTCCAGTAATTGTGAAATGTTTTCACCCTGTGCCAATTTCTCAAGTATCAAATCAACAGGTATGCGAGTGTCCTTGATAGTGGGCTTTCCAAACATAATTTGCGGATCGCTGATTATGTAATCTTTCCAGTTTACCTCTTCCATTGTGTAAATATTATGAGTTTGAGGATTTTTCAACTTCACCTATAAGCGTAGCGCTTGTAGCTCTATGAATAAGTACCCTTGCATAATCTCCTGGCTTGAGCCCAGCTTTCTTAGGAAAAACAACCATTTTATTCTGTGAGTTGCGGCCCTTGAATTCCTGTTCAGATTTCTTGGAGTCACCTTCAATGAGGACTTTGAATGTTTTTCCGATGTCTGCTTTATTGTGCTGCAGGGAAATGTGGTTCTGCAATCGTACGATTTCGCTCAAGCGCCTTTTTTTAACCTCATCAGGTATGTCGTCAGCATATTTTTTATGGGCCAATGTTCCTGGCCTTTCGGAATAGGCAAACATATAGGACATGCTGTAATTGGCCCATTCCATCATGCTCAAAGTGGCATTATGCTCTTCTTCCTTTTCCGTGCAGAAGCCGGCAATAATGTCAGAACTGATGGTACAATCAGGGATGATGCGGTTGATTGCGTTGACTCTGTCCATATACCAGTCCCTGTCGTAAGTGCGGTTCATCAGTTCCAGTATCCTGCTGTTACCACTCTGAACCGGCAAGTGTATGTATTTGCAGATATTTTCATGACGGGCCATAGTATGAAGTACTTCGTCCGTGATATCCTTTGGATGACTGGTCGAAAAACGAACTCGCAAATCCGAATGGATTTTGGCTACCATTTCCAGCAGTTGGGCAAAGTTCACCGTTTCGCCCGATTCAGGATTTGCCCACTTATAACTATCCACATTTTGTCCCAATAGGGTTACTTCCCTGTATCCATTCCCGAAAAGTTCCTTTGCTTCAACCACAATGCTGAAACAATCGCGGCTTCTTTCCCGGCCACGTGTGAATGGCACCACACAGAAAGAACACATATTATCGCAGCCTCTCATGATGGAAATAAATGCAGTCACTCCGTTACCGTCAAGTCTTACCGGACTGATATCTGCATAAGTTTCTTCCCTCGATAAGAATACATTGATGCCTCTTTCACCTTCCTCTGCTCCGGCAATCAGTGTAGGTAGATCGCGGTATGCGTCGGGACCAACCACAATATCCACCAGTTTTTCCTCTTCAAGGAACTTACTCTTCAGTCGTTCTGCCATGCAACCCAACACTCCGATCATGGTACCGGGTCTTGTCTTCTTGGCCTTATTGAAAACAGTAAGCCGCTTGCGAACCGTTTCTTCTGCTTTCTCCCGGATAGAACAGGTATTTACCAGTATCAGGTCAGCTATTTCCAAATCCCTGGTAGGTTTGAATCCAGCGTCGTTCAGAATGCTTGCAACGATTTCACTGTCGCTGAAATTCATCTGACAACCGTAACTTTCAATATAGAATAGTTTGTCCCCAGCACCTGGAGTCTCTGCATAGTAAGCCTGACCCTGCATGCTCTCGTCCATTTCCTTTCTGATTCCCGTCAATGTCGGGTTGTTATCGTACATCTTTCGAACCTATTTTTGTTTACCAACCAATAAAAACATGCGTTTCACTGTTGTCAATTACAGAGTCGCCAAAATTTCCGCGCAAATATACTCTAATTTCAAAGAGTCGTGACAAATTGTCATGTTGGCACAAATAATCCTAATCTGTATTTTTGAACATCCATAATAATCCTTTTGAAGACCCAGGATGGAATAATTTCAGGAAAAATCAATCAGAATGAGAAGGTCTGCAGCAATTCTTAGTTTACTCCTGATCATGCCAATTTACCTGTCCGCCCAAATGACCAGCGGAAAGGATACTTTTTTTGGGAATGAATGGATAAGATTCGATCAGAAATATTTCAAGATTTTAGTCCCAGAGGACGGCATTTACCGGCTCTCTTCCCAGGTCATGATCAATTCCGGAATTCCGGTTTCACAGCTTAGAGGTGAGCAATTTCAGGTATTCTTTAACGGCAGGGAAATCCCGATTTATACCAGTAATGAAGGACAATTCGCCGGAAATGATTTCATTGAATTTTTCGGAGAGCAAAACAGGTCGCAACTTGACAGATTTCTTTTCAAGAACCCCGATACAGAAATGATGAATCCATTGTACAGCATGGTCACAGATTCATCGGCCTATTTTCTGACCTGGAAGCAAAGCGGAGGCAATAGAAGAGTAGCCACAATTCCCAATAACCTGACAAATTTGCCACCCAAAGAAGAATTTTATCAGGCAGAACTGGTGCTGAATTATTTCAACACGCACCGCAAGAAACAAAACACTCAGGGTATCAGTTCCTCAGACTTTGGGCCAACCGAAGGCTTTTCATCGGCATTCGCCAATAATCAAAGCTTTACGATTAATCCTTCTTCGCTGTACACCGCCGGAAGACCCGGCAAACTCAGCATACGATATTCCGGGAATAATGGCTTGCATAAGCAACTGATCACCCTGAATGGTCAGGAATTGACCACCGATGAGTTTTTTGACTATGAAGTCAGACAACTCAGCTTCGACGTTCCCAATGCAACGATGGCTAATCTCATGCAACTCCGGTTTCAGGGGAAGCAGGCCAGTAACGACCATCAGCGCATATCCAACATCATCCTGCGTTATCCACGCCAGTTTAACTTTGAAAACCGCAACCGGTATTTTTTTGATATTGCTCCTTCAAACTCTGTCAGGTATGTCGAAATAAGCAACTTCAGTCACGCTGGGAGCACACCTGTATTATATGATATAAATAATGGCCAACGCTTCAGTGGTGTTGTTGAAAATAACATAGTGAAATTTGCTTTCCCTCCTTCCACATTTTCACGGAAGCTCATTTTGGTTAATGGCAATACAGGGGTGAACGTGGTCAGTCGCATCAATGAGGTGCAATTCATCAACTACAATGAATTAAATGGCGAGTTTATTATCATTTCCAATCCTGCCCTCTACAAAGACGGTTCGGGAAAAAACTGGGTGAAGGAGTACGCCGACTACCGCTCATCCGCTGACGGGGGCTCATACAAATCCATCATTGTCGATATCCAGCAACTGTACGATCAGTTTGCATGGGGACAAAACCGCCACCCGCTGTCCATCCGCAATTTTGTCCACTTTGCGAATAAATTCTGGCCCAATCCCCAGTACGTCTTCATCATCGGGAAAGGCAGGGAATACCCCGGTATCCGCACATCAGGACAACTTGCCTCACCTGCCAATGCTACTTTCTTCGTCCCAACCTTCGGTGTGCCTGGGAGTGATAATTTGTTGGTTGCAGGGGAAGACGGCTTTACACCCGTGATTCCCATTGGCCGGATTGCTGTTTCATCGACATACGATATCAGAATCTATTTAAATAAGGTGAAGGAATTTGAGGGGAATAAAAATCTGCCTCAGACGATTGAGGATAGGGCGTGGATGAAGAGGGTGTTACATATGGGAGGAGGCTTAACGGCTGCTGAACAGTCAGTCATACGGAATAGCCTGGCACAAATGCAGTCAATAATTGAAACGAATAGTTATGGCTTAGAAGTCAAGTCATTTTATAAAACCAGTTCAGACCCAATTCAGGTTTCACAAACTGAACAGATATTTAGGGTTATTAACACTGGTGTTTCCTTTATTTCATTTTTTGGTCACAGCAGTGTAAGTGGCTTTGACTTTAGTATTGATAATCCAGACAATTATTCGAATAAAGGAAAATATCCAATGATAGTATCACTTGGGTGTTACTCTGGTAACCAACATACCAGTGGTATAGGGGTTGGAGAAAGGTTTTTATTTTTTGAAAACAAAGGAGCAATTGCTTTTGGTGCAACCGCCGGACAGGGTTATATATCTTCCTTGTCGGTTTTTGCAAAGGAGTATTATAATCAATTAGGAGGCGCTCTTTATGGAGCGGGAGTCGCCGACGCTATTAAAAAATCAGTGGGTATATTTCAAACAGGAGATTTTGGTTTAAATCTTATCCGGCAACAATTTAATTTACAAGGTGATCCAGCATTGCGCCTTAATATGCACAATGGCCCGGATTACACTATTGATCCTTCCAGCCTGGTGTTTTCACCCCATCAACTTAACACTCAATTAAAGCATTTTGAACTTACTTTTGATGTAGTTAACCTGGGAAAGAACATTCAAGATTCTGTAAAACTAATTATTACACAGGAGCTACCTGATGGCAGTAAGGTAAAAGTAATGGATACCCGCATTGCAACTCCTTCGTTCAGAACCAGGAATTCCTTTAAAATACCAATGTTGGGGAGCACTTCAGTTGGAATAAACAGATTCTACATTGATGTGGACACGGACAATAGTGTTGATGAGCAACCTTTTCCTGAGGCTGAAAACAATAATCAGCTTATGATTCAAGGTTCCGCTGGTATCAGTAAATTTATTTCCGACAACAGCGTGGTTTGTATATATCCCACGGAATTCGGAATAGTGTCTTCTCCTGATGTTGTTCTGAAAGCAAGTACCACAAATCTTCTTTTAGCAGAAAGAAGCTACATTTTTCAGATTGACACCACGGAGAATTTTAATAGCCCTTTGTTACAATCCACAAAAATCATTCAAAAAGGCGGGGTAATACGATGGAAGCCAACTGTGCTTTGGCAAAATAACACTGTTTATTATTGGAGAGTAAGTTCGGACAGCCTTTCTCCTTCTGAGCCTTTAAACTGGAATGTCAGTTCATTCATCTATCTGCCCGGCAGTAGTAATGGCTGGAACCAGTCCCATTTTTATCAGATGAAGAAAAATGAGTTTGTGAATATGGAATTACTCTCCCACAGTAATTTGAAGTTTCTGGATAACTTCAAGGATTGTTTTATCAGGAATGCGGTCAACTCGGTGGAGCTGATAGAGTTGCAGATAAATAATGCTTACTCAGGACGATTTTGGTACAATTTCGATGCTGGCATTTATGCAGTCGTTTTTGATTCCACAACAGTTAAGCAGTGGACCAATACTGGTCCCGCTGGACCAAACAATTATGGCGTTCCTCATCCCAACGGCTGGTGGGTCGCTACTTTTTTGTTTAACACTACCACACAGCCAGGCAGGGCGCAATTGATTGATTTTCTTGAAAATGTAGTGCCGGAGAACAACTATGTCCTGCTTTTCACCGTGCAAGGCAATTTGAATGCAGACTACAAGCCGCAGGATTGGGAAAGCGACCAGCCTGTTTCAGGGACTGACCTGTTCCAGGTTATGGAGAAACAAGGCGCTGCACTTATCAGAAGTACCATCAATACAGGTTCACGCCCTTATGTTTTTGCGTATAAAAAAGGAGCCAGACCCATCACAGAAGTGCTTGCCGACAGCCTCAAACAGGTGCTCCGGGTCAATTTTTCCATGCCGGGCTACTGGGACAGAGGTGAAATCATGTCAACTTCCATTGGTCCGGCAAAGTCGTGGACTTCTTTGAAATGGGAGGGTTTTTCGACCTCTGTGCCTGAAACCGACACCATCTCGGTCGATGTATTTGCAACTAATCCTGTTACACTGATAGATTCCCTGCTTTTCTCTGAAATACCATCTGGAGAATTTGATTTGACGAACGTTGACGCCACAGCCTTCCCGTTCCTTCGTTTGAGGTTCAATTCCGAAGATTCGATTTTGCGCACCTCTGCCCAGTTGAAATATTGGCGAGTGTTGTACGAGGGAGTGCCTGATTTTGCAGTCAACCCTGCCGGTTATTTCTCATTTTTGAGCGATTCTTTGCAACAGGGAAAGTCTTTTCAATTGGGTTATTTGATTGAAAACCTCTCGAAGACTTCAAACGACAGCCTGCTTATCCGTTACGCACTTAAAAATGCAGCGAACGAGGAAACGGAGATTTTTCAAAAGATAAGACCCTTGTCAAAAAACGATACGCTGGTTGTTCATACGGCATTTGATACCCGCTTGTTGAACGGGGTTCACAACCTTCAG
The DNA here is from genome assembly GCA_964423205.1 of uncultured Saprospiraceae bacterium. Classification (GTDB taxonomy): domain Bacteria; phylum Bacteroidota; class Bacteroidia; order Chitinophagales; family Saprospiraceae; genus UBA6168. The sequence goes on from CAYRDX010000027.1 coordinate 48,215, forward strand.
GTTGAACTCAATCCGGGCAACAAACAACCTGAATTGACCCGTGTAAACAACGTGCTGAACAATTCATTTTATGTGGAAACCGACCGCAGAAACCCGTTGTTGGATGTGACCTTTGATGGTGTGAATATTCTCGATGGCGACCTCGTTTCTGCCAAGCCGGTCATTCGCATTTCGCTGAAAGACGAGAACCAGTACCTTGCACTGTCCGATACTGCCATTTTCAGGCTGTTCCTGGTTTATCCGGACAGCTCCGAAGCGCTGAGGCGAATTTATTTCAACGACCCGATGTTGCAATTTTTCCCTGCAAATGCCAGCAATGTAGCCAGTCAAAACAGCGCCGCCGTCGAGTTGCGCCCTGTTTTACTCCAAGATGGGGAATATCAGTTGCTCGTGCAGGCGCAGGATGCCACTGGCAATGCTTCCGGTAGTTTCGATTACAAAATCAGGTTCAAGGTCATCACCAAGTCCATGATTTCCAATGTGTTGAATTACCCGAATCCTTTCACTACTTCGACAAGGTTCGTTTATACGCTTACGGGAAGCGAGCCGCCACAACGGTACAAAATCCAAATCATGACCGTTTCCGGCAGAATCGTAAAGGAATTAACACAAGATGAATTGGGAACGCTAAAGGTGGGAACGCACCAGACAGACTATGCTTGGGATGGCACCGACGAGTTCGGTGACCCGCTTGCCAAAGGCATTTATTTGTACCGGGTGCTGGTGCAGGATGGAAATGGGAAGGAGTGGGAAAAGTACGAGTCAGGAGCGGATGCGTTTATCAAAAACGGGTATGGGAAGATGGTGTTGTTGCGGTAAAACGGGGCAATCACTTTTTCTTGAATGCAATTATTTTGATGCCGAGCAGCCAAATAAAAGGGCGCATGCTCGCTATTATGCGTCTGTGACGGTAAGGAAGTAAATGGAGAATTTTTTCCAGGAGGACAATCGGAAACACGGATATGTTCAGGTTGAAGCCCTTCGCTCCAATCCTTGCCCGGATTTTTTCAAAACCTGCCTTTTTGAACAAAAAGCTAATCTCCTTGTGCGTGTATTCTTTCAAATGAAATCCTGTCGCTTCTTCGTCAAAATGCCTTGAAACATCGAAAGGTCCCCCCGTTCTGTTTGGTGTTATACACAAATATACCCCGCCCGGTGTAAGCGTTTTGTGAATATGGGTCAATTGTTCAAGTGCATCCTCGGGGTGAAGGTGCTCCATGAGTTGGTCGCTGAAAGCAACATCCACCGTTTCGCTTTCAACAGGAATACTGACTCCGTCTGAAAGCACTAACTGAAAGTTGGGAGGGCTGCTGTTATTGCCAGTAATTTCAGCAGAAACATCCACAGCGAATACCTTCTTCACCTTTGGAGCTACTGCCTTGGACAAAGCACAATCGCCGGGTCCGATTTCGAGAAATGTGGAGTCTGGAGTAAGGTAGCTTTTGATAAAATTCAATTCGCCCTTGACCTTTCGCTCTCTTCTTGCCGGGTCAGAATTTGCTGCCTTTAGATAGGGTACTTTCTGGAACAGTTCGTCGTACAGTGAAGTATACAATACTCTTCTTTCTACCTTGTTGGCACTGCGCAGGCGGGAGGCGAGGGATTTTTCGAGGAGATAATGGGCAATCAGCAAATCCGGGGCAGCTGACAAGCCATGTTTTACCTTAACCTTTTGATTTCGGGATTCCAGCTTCCATTTGATACGACGGAATGGCAACCCATAAAATCGCCAGTTTCTGCCAATTGGTTTTAGAAAAAAGGAATAGAAAAAACCTTTCATGAACTTGATTGCAGAGAATTTTCCCGGCAGGTTTTCCAGAATGTTCTGGAGGAAATAAGCTTCAAATAAGCTGCGATTCAGTTTTTTGAAATGCCATTGTCTTCCATAAAACCGATGAATTGACAAATCACCCAGTATGCCCATGGCAACAGATTTTTCAGTTGCCGAACCAAGAATCGAATAGGAAATATTGAAAATTTCCTTGTAAAATTCCTTGCGTTGTGTGACGGTCTTGGAGGAGGGATGGAGCCTGAAAAAAGCGAGGTTTTTGTCAATATACCGAAACCCTTCCTGTCCGAATTTTTCCAGATACCTGTGCCAAAGCTCCAAATCCATACAATACTTCAACCATTCATTCAGCTTCCCCAATTCCCGAAGTACCGGAAGCCTGTAATACATGCAACAAGGACTGACATGACCGAAAACAATGGTTTTTTCTATTTCCGGAAAAAGCCGCATCTGCATGTTGGGATAAAGCCTTCGCTCGTCAAAAGCCGTGTAATGACCGCAAATTACTTGTGCTTCCGGATGTTTTGAAAAACCTTTCGCTACTTCCAGCAGTGCCTCCGGCGCTAAAATATCATCGCTGTTCACCCAGTTGAAAATCTCTCCTGTTGCCCGTTCCAGCCCTTTGTTGATAGCTTGACTTTGCCCCCTATCCGGTTCGGTGACCCACCAGGCCAAGTGTTTTTCATACTTTTTGATAATGCCCACCGAGCCATCTGTGCTGCCTCCATCAACGATGATGTATTCGAGGTTGGGGTAGTTTTGGGAAAGTACGGACTGAATGGTAGCTTCAAGGTATTGGGCTTGGTTTAGGGTGGGGGTTATAAGAGACATTTTTGGCAGGGAATTCAACGAAAAACGATTTTTAGCACCCTGTCAATGATGTGGATTGGTAATAAACTGCACAGCATTTGGGTCTTTTTCAAGTACCAGTGAACCAGTTTTTCCCAAACATTCCTTGGGTCATCAAATCCTTCCCATTTTTTGTCCCAAATGGTAATTTTGGAGAAGCGATTGACACCGTATTTATTGAAATAATTAATGACCATTTCATCCCAATAATAACTGTCTTCTTTCCTGACTGAATACATATCAATACCAGCGTCCTCATAACCTTTGAACCAGTTCTTGTCCAATGGTAATAGTTTTTCTTTGGGAACTGCGTACATATGATGGTACATTCTGTACAAACCAAGCGGATTTTTTTCAGGATAATTCAGGGTTTCCCATGCCTGATACCAGCGATGTTTGCTTTTCATGCGCTCCCAGTCAGCGTATTGGTAGTGGAGAAGCTTAATTTCCTTGCAACAAAAAACAGGGTTACTATTTGTACAAGGCAATTTTGGAGAATGAATAGCCCTGGAAGTATAAAAGTGAGCGCCATCATCCATATAACCTCTGGGGAGTTTTGATTTCCCCCAAAACTTATTCATACCTGGAGTTAAATTAATCCAATCAAAAGTTACACAAGTACCTTTTTCAAGTTGCAATACATTTTGCCATTCTTCGGAGTTGAGAAAATTGGCACTCAGACACTCATCAGCGTCTAATGCCAAAAGAAGTCTCTTTCCCGGAATTTTTCGTGCCTGTTCGATAAGAAGGGCTTGTCGTTCTGGTTCATTGAATGTCTCACTCGGGTTTTCTATGATTTGAACATTATTGAAGGCGGCAGCTATTTTACGTGTTGCATCGGTAGATTGCTGGTCGGCAAGAATGATATGATCAGCCCATAGGCTGGCACATTGCAGGAAGCGCTCTATTATCCATGCTTCGTTTTTGACGGGGGTCAGGCAGATGATGACTGGTTTTTCAGCCATTTTTGAGTTTGT
>CAYRDX010000028.1:0-50664 GCA_964423205.1 uncultured Saprospiraceae bacterium
TTTCCCCCGAGTACTCGGGGTCCAATTTCCAATTTCCAATTTCCAATTTCCTTTTTCCTTTTGCCTTTTTCCTTTTTACTTATTGCCTCCAACCTGGAAATTGTTTTCAATTTTCAGCACCATAAACTTCTGTTCATTTCTCATTTTCTGTGGCAGATATTTGTCATCTGCCGGTTAAAAAGAGCAGCCATCTTTTACCTTTGCCACCTCCTGAAACTGAATAAAACAACTTATCATGACCATTCCACAAGAATTGAATACCAGCAAACGAATCCTCATGGGACCCGGCCCAAGCGACGTACATCCAAGAGTACTGAGAGCCATGACAACTCCACTCATTGGCCATCTTGATCCGGAATTTGTCGAAATCATGGATGAGGTAAAAGGCATGGTTCAGCAAACTTTCCAGACTAACAACTATCTCACTTTTGTCGTCTCTGCACCGGGCAGCGCTGGCATGGAAACTTGTCTGGTAAACCTTTTGGAGCCAGGAGATGAGGCTGTAATCTGTGTTCATGGCGTTTTCGGTGGCCGTTTGGCTGATATTGCCGAAAGGTGTGGGGCAAAAGTGTACAAAGTGGAAGTACCATGGGGAGAGGCCATTGACCCTCAACAGTTGAAGGCAGTCCTTGAAACCGTGAAAAAGCCCAAACTAGTGGCCATTGTTCATGCAGAGACTTCTACCGGAGTATTGCAGCCATTGCAGGAAATCAGTAAAGTGGCACATGATGCCGGGGCGCTTTTGGTTGTGGATGCCGTTACATCGTACTGTGGGACTGAGCTGAAAGTGGATGAGTGGGGAATTGACGCCGTTTATTCCGGTACGCAGAAATGCCTGAGTGCTCCTCCGGGCATGTCGCCGGTGTCTTTTAGTCAAAAGGCTGTGGAAGCACTGGAGAACAGGAAGACAAAAGTGCAAAGTTGGTTCCTCGATTTAACTCTGGTCAAGAATTACTGGGGTGGAGCTAAACGGGCATACCATCATACTGCCCCGATTTCTTCTGTGTATGCCTTAAGAGAGGCTTACCGCCTTGTGCTGGAAGAAGGTCTGGAAAACCGGTTCAAGCGACACCAAAAGAATCATGAGTTATTGAGGGATGAACTGGAAAACCTGGGATTTGAGTTTTTGGTGAAAAAAGATTTCCGACTGCCCATGCTCAACGCTGTCAAACTTCCTGCAGGAGTGGATGAGGAAAGTATTCGCAGAAGATTGCTCGATGAATACAATATTGAAGTCGGTGCTGGCCTTGGTCTGTTTGCAGGTAAAATTTGGCGTATCGGATTGATGGGTGAGAGCTCGCATCCCAATCACATTCATATGCTCATTTCGGCATTGCGCAAGCTGATTAAGTAAAAAGCCAATCGACCTGCTCAAATCTTTCCGAATGAAGAAAGCCAAAGACCTTTTGGCTCAGCAAAATTTGTCCATTGCCGAAGTGGCATATAAGGTCGGATTCGACCTGTCCAATTCGTTCAGCAGGGCATTTAAAAAGGAGTTTAATATTACTCCAACCCAATTCATTGAAAATATGAAAGATGGTATAGAAGCGACAGTTGACTCAAATGGATTTATCTCGGAAAACTGAACTGCATTCCCCTTGCCTTGCCCAAAGCGCAATATTCAATGACTCCTTCAAAGTTTGTTCATTGGCATGCTTTATTTATATCCGTCATAATTAAGTATGGTCAAATTTTCTTGTACATTTCCGCCAGTAAAATTCAGGTCGAAGGTTTCTTTATAAGCTGACCTGAACCCTTCAGTTCAACAAAATCTTAAACGAAAACAACTCACCACTATGCATTTCAGCACAATTGACTACGTAGTCTTTATCGGATACGCCGCCTTGATAATTGGTCTTGGATTATGGGTTTCCAGAAAAAGAGACAAGTCTGCCGAGGACTATTTTTTGGCAGGTAAATCATTGCCCTGGTGGGCCATTGGTGCTTCACTGATTGCCGCCAACATTTCCGCAGAGCAGTTCATCGGCATGTCGGGCTCAGGTTTTGCTATCGGACTGGCCATTGCTTCCTATGAATGGATGGCGGCAATTACGCTGCTTATCGTCGGTAAATATTTCCTTCCGATTTTCATCGAAAAAGGATTGTACACCATTCCGGAGTTTGTGGAAAAACGCTTCAGCACAAACCTGAAGACCATACTTGCGGTGTTCTGGATTTGCCTTTTCATCTTCGTAAACCTGACTTCTGTGCTTTACCTTGGTGCCAGGGCACTCGATACCATCATCGGTGATGGCAGCGGCGCCATTTTGATGTCCTCAATAATCGGATTGGCGCTGTTTGCAGCCGCGTATTCTTTATGGGGCGGACTTTCAGCTGTTGCATGGACGGATGTGGTACAGGTGGTATTGCTTATCGGTGGTGGATTGGTTACCTCCTTCATCGCACTGACCCATGTAGCTCCGGATGGCAATGTTTTCACGGGTTTCAAAGTATTATATGAAACCGTTCCTGAAAAATTTTCCATGATTTTGTCGAAAGGAGAAATCATTACCCCAAATGGCCGGGATGCCTGGTGGGATTTGCCGGGGTTGGCGGTACTGATAGGTGGCATGTGGGTAGCTAATATATACTACTGGGGTTTCAACCAATACATCATTCAGCGTACCCTTGCAGCCAAGAGTCTTAAAGAAGCTCAAAAGGGTATCGCTTTCGCTGCTTTCCTGAAATTGTTGATACCTCTCATAGTTGTTATCCCAGGCATAGTTGCCTATGTTCTGAATGCAGGTCCTGATGGGGTAGTAACCAATACTTCAGTAGATCCCTCTTTCATCAATAAGGATGGCGTTTTCGTTAATGACAATGCTGCACCCTGGCTAATCAAGAATTTCATCCCAGTGGGTTTGAAAGGATTGGTTTTGGCAGCTTTAGCAGCAGCCATTGTATCATCATTGGCTTCCATGCTGAACTCAACTGCTACCATTTTTACAATGGATATTTACAAACCCTATTTTGGCAAGAATGCCGGCAACAGACGGATAGTCAATGTTGGAAGACTGACTGCTCTTGTGGCCCTCATCATTGCAGTATTTCTGGCTCCGCAATTGGGCAATCTTGGTCAGGTGTTCCAATACATTCAGGAATATACGGGGGTTGTTAGCCCCGGAATCCTGGCTGTATTCGTCATGGGCTTATTCTGGAAAAAAACAACCAACAACGGAGCCATTTGGGGAGTTGTCCTGTCTATTCCTATTGCCTTATATTTCAAAGTCGCACCCAATGGTTGGTCGGAAAGTCCCTTTTTCCTGAATATCCCATTCATGAATCAGATGTTCTGGACCGGTGTATTGTCCATTCTCATTATAGCCGGTGTGAGTTGGATTGAAGGCAAAGGTCAGGATCATGCAAAGGGCATTCCATTGACTAAGAAACTATTTGAAACGAGCCCGGCCTTCAACATCAGTGCCGTTATCATTTGTCTGATTCTCGCATTCTTGTATGCCTTCTTCTGGTAAGACTGGCATTGTTTGAAGGTGGTTTGAAGGTGGTTTGAGGGGTTTGAAGAGTTTGAAGAGTTTGAGGGGTTTGAGGCAGGGTTGATTTTGAAAATTTAGTTCATAAATGGCTGACAGTGAATTTTTAACGGTGCGTTCCCCGGGAAGAATTAATATCATCGGGGAGCATACCGACTACAATGATGGTTTTGTGTTGCCTGCGGCAATTGACAAAAAGATTGAGGTTAAATTAAAGCCAAATGGCCATGATTACAGGGCACTGGTGAAGGCTAACAACCTGAACGAATCGCACGAATTTGATGTCAGGAGTGTAGAGCCCCTGCCGAAAGGGTGGCAAAATTACGTGCTTGGAGTAGTTCATGAATTATGTCAATTGGGAGCGACCATAAAAGGCTTTGATGCAGAATTCTGTGGTGATGTGCCCATTGGTGGAGGCATGAGTTCTTCAGCGGCATTGGAGTGCAGTTTTGCCTTTGCATTGAATCACGTTTTCGAATTAGGACTTGAAAAATCACAGCTCATCAAAGCTTCACAGATGGCAGAGCATCATTTTGCCGGAGTAAAATGTGGTATTATGGATCAGTTTGCCAGCATGATGGGTAAAAAAGACCATTGTCTTTTACTGGATTGCCGAACCCTCGATTTTCAATATTTTCCACTGGAGCTGGGAAAATACCAGCTTTTGTTGCTCGACACTAATGTTTCTCATTCATTGGCTTCCTCAGAATACAATATCCGACGGGCAGAATGTGAAGAAGGTGTGGCGTTACTCAGCAAAGAAGTTCAAGGTATTACTCATTTGCGGGATGTTTCTTTCGAGCAATTGATTGCACAAAAGGAAAAACTTCCTGCGAACATTTACCAGCGTTGTCACCACGTAGTTTCTGAAAACCTTCGCGTGAACATAGCAACCAAAGCGCTGTTGGCCAACGATTTACCTCAGCTTGGCAGATTGATGTATCAATCGCACCGAAGTTTACAAAACGACTATGAAGTGAGTTGCAAGGAGTTGGATTTTTTGGTGAAACTGACTAACGACAAAAATTATGTTCTCGGAAGCAGAATGATGGGAGGAGGTTTTGGAGGGTGCACCATAAGTATCATTGAAAAGAGCAGAGTAGCAGAATTTGTGGAATTGGCTTCCAAAGCATACCAGGATAATTTTGGACGGTCATTGACGCCTTACAGCGTTTCAATTGAGGACGGAACCAGTATTGTTTCTTCGTGAAATGAGATGATTCAATTCAGATTAACTTTCCTGATTCCTGTTGCAATCAGCAGTTTCCGCCATCTTAACTTTTTAACTAAACCGAACGGAAATGATTAATTTTTCCGACGATCCACATCGAAGATTTAATATTCTTACAGGTGAATGGGTACTCGTTTCGCCTCACCGCACTAAAAGACCCTGGCAAGGGAAAGTTGAAAAATTGACTCAGGGTAAACGGCCCAACTACGACCCTAACTGTTACCTCTGCCCAGGAAACGATAGGGCAGGTGGACATGTCAATCCGGCTTATGAGGGAACTTTCGTGTTCACCAACGATTTTGCTGCCTTAATGCCGAAAAGCGGCCAGGGTGAGTTCAATAAAGGATTACTCCGGGCGAAAGGTGAACGAGGTATTTGCCAGGTGATGTGTTTTTCTTCTGACCACTCGCTCACTTTGCCAGACATGAGCCTTGAGGATATTGGTAAGGTGATTGACCTGTGGATTGACCAATACCACGAATTAGGCGGATATGATTTCATCAATCATGTTCAGATATTTGAAAACAAAGGCGATATCATGGGTTGCAGTAATCCTCATCCCCATGGCCAGATATGGGCACAGGAATCCATACCCGTTGAAGCTTCAAAAAAAGGCAAGCAACAGCTCTATTATTGGGAAACCAATAATGAAAGTTTGCTTCAGGCTTATCTGAAACAGGAATTGGAAGTTGGCGAAAGAATAGTTGCTCAAAATGACCATTGGGTATCACTTGTGCCCTTTTGGGCAGTCTGGCCTTTTGAAACCATGCTGATACCGAAGCGGCATTTCCAACACATTGGTCAAATAAGAGACGTCGAAAAAAAGGAATTCGCAGCTATCCTGAAAGATATTACCCAGCGATACGACCGATTGTTTGAAACATCTTTTCCCTATTCATCCGGTATTCATCAAAGTCCAACCGACGGCATGGAGCATACTGAATGGCATTGCCACATGGCATTTTATCCACCGCTTCTCCGCTCAGCAACGGTCAAAAAATTCATGGTGGGATATGAAATGTTCGGCGAATCGCAGCGCGACATTACTGCCGAACAGGCTGCTGATAGGTTGAGAGAATTGGGTTAGTGCTTGCTTATTCCTTTTTTGCCAGTACAAGACAATAGCGCCATAGGTTCATTTTCAAGGCGATATACTGGTACTGCAAAACACGGTAGTGCCGGTCAGCAAAACGCCGTACCTTAGGATTGTAAAGCCGGTATAACCCGGAAAGTACCCTGAGGAAAATGGAACCGTAAAACTGCCGCCATGCGGAATGCCGGATATGTTTGGTTATGTCGTGAAACAGTGTTGTATTGAAGCCGGCATTTACTAAGTGAGCTTCAAATTCAGGTTGAGTGGGCATTTCCGAGGCAGCGATGGAATGTAACCATTTATTAAGCGTCCATCTTTCATAACCTTTGAAATGGCTTTCTTTTCGGAAATAATCTCCAATAACCAACCTGCCCCCAGGTTTCAGAATTCGATACATCTCATTGGTGAAAGCCTGTTTATCCTGGGCATGTATCATGCTTTCCAGTACCCAGGTTACATCAAAGTAGTTATCCGGGAATCCCGTCGTACTGTAGTCAGCAACCTGGAAACTCGTCAGGTGAGTTACTCCATGGGCTTCTGAGTTTCGCTGTGCACTTGCGACTTGTTTTGCACTGAGTGTGATCCCAACGACCTCACAGCCAAACGTTTTAGCCATGAAAATAGCGGAGCCACCTATTCCGCATCCGGCATCGAGCACCAAATCATCGGGTCCGATGAAGGATAGTTTGGCCAGTTCTTCATTCATATTCTGCAGAGATTCCCGAAAATTGTTGGTGTCTTCCCTCCAATAACCATAATGCATGGCCAGGCTGTATTCCAGGTCCCAGGCCCGCCGGTAATGAACTTCAGTTTGATCGTAATAATCGGCAATGTCTTTACTGGAGAATTTGTGCATGTTTCAGAACTTCAGAATCTCGTGTCTTTATCAAGTGTCAGGATGGTTCGCAACAAAACATTTACTCCGTTGGCCATATCCTCGGGAGTGCTGTATTCATTTGGAGAATGTGAAATCCCCCCTTTGCTCGGGATGAAAATCATGCCCGTGGGTGCCAGTTTGGCCATGTCCTGTGCATCATGGCCAGCGCCACTTGGCATTTTCTGGTAGGTAAGCCCAAGTTCTTTTGATGATTTAACGATGGCATTTTGAATTCGCAAATCACATTGAGCGGGAATACTCGCAATATTCAGATAGTCAAAGCTGATTTCGGTGCCGGTTTCATTTGCAATTAGTGCTGCTCTTTCTTCTATCTTTTTAAAAATGTTCCAAATCTTCTCCCGGTCCAGGTCCCTGATTTCGAGACTCATGATGACTTGCCCGGGGATAACATTGGGAGCGCCCGGTGAAGCCTGGAATCGGCCAACTGTTCCGACCTGTCCGCCTTCAAAACTGTTGACGATTTCGTTAACAGCCAGTGCCAATTTTGACCCAGCCAGTACGGCGTCTTTACGCATATTCATAGGAGTCGTTCCGGCATGGTTGGCAAATCCGTTAATGGTAATGCCCCACCATTCAATACCAACAATTCCCTCCACCACTCCTATGTTCAGCTTTTTTGTATCGAGTATTGCACCTTGTTCAATATGCAGTTCAATGAAAGCTTTAATGTCGCCTATTTTGCGTTGAACTTCAGGGATCCTGTCCGGGTCTCCACCAATGAATTTGATTCCTTCACCTATAGTCTTTTTACTCAGCGTCATGAGACTGAGATTTTCGGGCTTTAATAAGCCGGTAAGAGCGCGGCTTCCCACTAATCCGCCTTCTTCATTCTGAAAAATAATCATCTCCAATGGATGGTCAGTGAGCATATCGTTTTCGTGTAAAATTGTCATGACTTCCAGGGCGCCAACTGAGCCTACAACACCGTCATAGTTGCCACCCTTTGGGACAGAATCGATATGTGAGCCAAAGACTATAGGTTTGAGGTTGTTGTTTTTGCCTTTTCTTCTTCCGATGATGTTGCCGGCAAAATCAATGTGTACTTCAAGTCCGGCTTTTTTCATCTGCTCTGCCATATAGGCCCTTGCTTCCACGTCGGCCTGCGTATAAGCCATGCGGTTGGTTCCGCCTTCTGATTTCCCATATTGACTGAGGGCAGTAATATGTGCCAGTATCCGTTCTTGATTTGCCCTCGGCGGTTCATAAACGAAAGGATTTTGAAAAGTGAAACTGGTAAGAAATACCAACGCCAGGAGAGAGATGTATCTAATCATGAATTGTAAATTTATTACTGAGTTTTCGCTTGGTTGTTAAGTCAAATAAAAGACGTTACAAGCCACAACTGAAATATGATGGATAAAATTAGCAATTTTAGCCGCATTGAGATTCTGCAGGGGACTTCCCTGTTTTTTGTTTAACTAATAACAATCGGCTATGCGCGCTACTTTAACTTTATTGGTTTGTATTCTGATTTCGGAATTTGCGGTTTCTCAGGTACAGAGCGAATTTGACGCATTGAAATACCGTCATGTCGGACCCATGCGCGGTGGCAGGGTAACCGCTGTGGCAGGAATTGCAACTCAGCCCAATGTATTTTACATGGGAGCGACAGGAGGAGGAGTCTGGAAAACGGAAGATTACGGCACCACCTGGGATAATGTTTCGGATAGCTTTTTTGAAACACCTTCGATAGGAGCCATCAGAGTTGCGCAGAACGACCCAAACATTGTGTATGTCGGCACTGGTTCTGACGGCATCAGAAGCAACGTCATCAATGGAAAAGGAGTTTACAAATCCATTGATGCCGGCAAAACATGGAAACATATTGGATTGCGTGAGGTGGGCCTGATTGGTGCCGTGGAGATAAATCCCATTGACCATAACACAGTCTTTGTTGCAGCTATTGGTCAACCTTTCCAGGCGAATAAGGAACGCGGAGTTTACCGCACCAAGGATGGAGGCAGGAATTGGGAAAAAGTGTTATTCCTGTCTGACACAACAGGTTTTGTAGATATAGAATTCATGCCTTCCAATCCGAACATAATCTATGCTGCAGCCTGGCGTACGGAGCGGAAGCCCTGGACCATCATCAGCGGTGGAAAAGAAGGTGGCGTTTATAAGTCAATCGACGGAGGTGATACCTGGTCAAAGCTGACTATTGGTTTACCGGATGGCATTATCGGAAAAATAGACCTGGCGGTAAGTGCCTCCGATTCCAAAGTGCTGTATGCATTAGTTGAAGCTCCCGACAATAAAGCAGGACTTTATCGTTCTGATGATCAGGGAGAAACCTTCCGTCAGGTTTCTGATAATGCGGCACTTCTGCGCAGGCCATTTTACTACTGCAATGTCGAAGCCGATCCAACCAATGCAGATGTGGTTTATGTGATGTTTGAATCATTCCTGAAAACTACCGATAGCGGTAAAACCTGGTCCTCCATTTCTGTTCCTCATGGTGATAATCATGACTTGTGGATAAACCCAAATGACCCACAACTCATGATTCAGGCCAATGATGGCGGCGCCAACGTGAGCCACAATGGGGGTAAAACTTGGTCATCCCAGCTCAACCAACCTACTGCAGAATTATATCAGGTGGAAGTGGATGACCAGTATCCTTACTGGTTATATGCTGGCCAACAAGATAATGGTACAACTGTATCGGTACCCAGTTTGCCTTCAGGGCCCCATCAGTTTGGAGCTGGCGCGTTGATCATGCAAACAGGGGGATGTGAAACGGGGCCTGCTGTTCCTAAACCTGGTAATCCGGATATCGTCTATTCGGACTGCAAAGGCCGTTTTAGCGTATTCAATAAAAAAACGGGTCAGGAACAGAGTTACGATGTTGGCGCAGCCAATATGTACGGCCACAATCCTAAAGATTTGAAATTCAGATTCCAAAGAGTGGCTCCCATCCATGTTTCACCTCATAATCCAGATGTTGTTTACCACACTTCTCAGTACGTGCATAAAACGACCAACGATGGAAAAAGCTGGGAAATCATTTCACCGGACCTTACAGCATTTGACCCCGACAAACAGGTCATTTCAGGCACTCCGATTACCCGGGACATTACAGGGGAAGAGTTTTACAGCACCATTTACGACATCAGGGAATCACCCCTTGAAATGGGGCAGATTTGGGCAGGAGCCAATGATGGTCCAGTGTATATGACCAGGAACGGTGGTAAATCCTGGGAAAAAGTAACTCCGAAAACTTTACCTCCAGGTGGAAGAGTCGATTGCGTGGAGCCATCTCCTCACAAAGCATCCAAAGCATACTTTTCCGTTTTGCGATACCAGTTGGGCGATTGGAAACCTTACATATTCAGGACAAATGATTACGGTAAAAGCTGGACCTTACTTACCGATGGCAAAAATGGAATTCCTGCCGATTATCCAGTTCGAGTAATCAGGGAAGACCCCGTCAAAGCAGGGTTGTTATATGCCGGTACGGAATACGGAATGTTCGTCACCTTCGATGATGGTAATTCATGGAAAGCTTTTCAGCAAAACCTGGCCATTACACCCATTACGGACATAAAAATCGTCCGGAACGATCTTGTGCTTTCAACAATGGGTCGGGGCTTCTGGATTCTCGACAACATCTCTTCACTGCGCCAGAACATCGAAAAACTGGACAAAAAACAAGCTCAGCTTTTCAGACCATCTGACACCTACCGCTATCGCTATGGCAGAAACAGAGGTTCAGAAGCTTTGCCTGCACCGGATTACCCTTCGTCCGGAGTATTGATTGATTACTATCTGCCGGAAAAAGCCAAGTTCCTTAAATTGGATATTCTCAACTCTGATGGCAAATTGGTACAATCGATCAGCAGCCAGGAAGCAAATACTCAGCAGCGGGGTGAAACAGTTCGGGATATGGCAACCAACATGACCTTCAACTTTTCAAGTGCCAGTTTGAAAAATGAAAAGGGTCTTCAAAGGTTTCGCTGGGAGATGGAACATCCGGGTGCCTGGGACAGCAACCGAAACCGGAGCTTTAGAAACGGTCCAATGGTAAGTCCTGGTAAATATATATTGCGACTGGCAGTGGATGAAAAGGTTTTGGAAAGCGAGGTAATTTTACATCTTGACCCCCGCGTTGAACAAGCGGGTGTCAAGATTGAGGAAATTAAAAAACAAGAGGTCTTAGCGCTCCAGATAGTTGAATTGATATCGGACGCAAAGAAGTTTGCCGAAGAGGTGGCAGGCGAAAGGAAGAAACTGTCTGACAAAGCAAAAAAGGAGGAGCTGACTGATGATGAAAAGAAAAAGGATAAAACCTGGGAGGGTCTGGAATCAAAACTGAATACGGCCCGGGGCCATTACCAACAGCCCATGTTCATCAGCCAGGCTGAGTATCTATATGGCATCATCAACCAGGCGGACCAACTTCCCGGACAAGATGTGTATGAGCGGTATGCCGAATTGTTGAAGCAATTGGCAGAATTGAAGAAAGCAGCGGTTCGTTAATAGCAAACTAAAATAGGAGGGTGTGTCATAAGTCAACACCTGATTATGGACATGATATTTATAGCCACAAAAGCACAAAAGCACAAAATTTTCTAAACCACTTAGTGCTTTAGTGTTTTTGTGGCAAAATAAATTGCTGAGAGGTTAAATTCTGACTTTTGATACCCTCTAAATCAAGGATTACCTTCGTATGACTTCCCTTTTAGCAAGGTCATATTTATCGCCTTGACGGAGAAAATAGAAGTAGTAGCTCTTTTCAGGCAGTTTTTTTAGGTCAATTCCCTCCCGTGACCAGAAAGTACCGTCGTACACCAGCACATAGTGTTCTCCAATGACATCAAACTCATTTCCCTTCACCACTATGGCTGTACTTTCATCAATACCGATGCCTAATAATTCTGGTCTTTTTGCCATAACCTCATATAGGTCGAAATGGCGGTTTCGGGCCAAAACATGCTGGTCGATGGCAGTATTTTTTAAATAGCCAAAACCCGCCTCATGGTCACCCATCATAGTTTGATTATCTTTTGTATCACCACGTACCAGGTAGGAACCTTGGATGGTAGCACCAGCCGACGAGCCGCCAATCACACCTCCTCTGTTTAACACCTCCCACAAAAGTTTTTCGACTTTGGTATCCTTGTAGGAATCTACCAGGCGCCATTGGCGACCACCTCCAAACCAAACTCCTTTGGCGTCCAACAGGGGCTTTACAAACTCATCTGTATCGGCTATTTTAGGGTCATCAGTGTGCAGGACTTTTATATTTTTTGCTCCCCTTCTGCGCAGGAAGTCACCGACATTTTCACTATATGAAGAAGCTCCGGCAGCAGTAGGAATGATCACAATAGGTGCATCGGGTCCTCCTGCCAATTCAATGAAACATTGTGCAATGGTGTCGGGTATGTTGCCTCCACCCACAATCAACAGAGAACCCTTGTCGGGGCCGGTGCTTAGTGGTTTATCGGATGGCACCTGCGCAAACAAGGCGAGATGTAGAAAGCACATAGATGTTAAGGTTAGGATAGTTTTCATGTCGATATAATGTTTGTTGTAAAATCCAATTTCAGGATTCGTTCTCATCAGTGAATATTAAAGGTCAATGTTAAAAACTTTTTCCGACTGGTTTTGGACAAGAATACTATTCGCAGGCTGCCTGTCCAAATGATATCATGTATTTTATTTACATTTACTCATCCTACCTGATTTACAAATTAGAATGAAAAAACTTAACCATTATGGCAATCATTTCGCTAACTGTCAATGGCCAGAAACACACAGTAGATGTTGATAGAGGCACTCCATTATTATGGGTGCTTCGTGAAATATTGGGCCTGACCGGAACTAAGTATAGTTGCGGTAAATCCATTTGTGGTGCCTGTACCGTGCATTTGGATGGGAAGGCCCTGAAAAGCTGTACTGCTCCCGTCAGTGCTGTCGAGGGACGCAACATAACTACCATAGAAGGGCTTTCCAAAGATCAATCACATCCACTGCAAAAGGCTTTCATTGAAGAGCAGGTACCACAATGCGGCTATTGTCATTCCGGGCAGATTATGCATGCCGCAGCGATGCTGGCGATGAACCCTAAGCCTTCGCGGGAGGAAATCGTCTCCCAAATGAGTGACATCCTTTGCAGGTGCGGAACCTATCCGCGCATTTTAAAGGCTATTGAAAAAGTATCTAAAGAAAAATAAGCCATGAAACGTCCATGATTGAATAATCATTAAATCACACAGAACAATGATTATTCAATCATGGTAAGTTCCATTTGTACCGATGAAGTCAATAAAAAATAAACAGATGAAAGAAAATATTGACACTTCCATAAAAGGTATTTCAAGAAGAAAATTTCTGACAACGGCCGGTGGTATGACCATGGTCATTTCAGCTCAGGCAATGTTCCCTCCTGTCTTTTATATGGGAAAACCTGAACACGACAAAGATGTCGCTGATAACCATCAGGTTACGGCATGGGTGCATCTGGACACCAATGGGAAAATAACCATTTATGCACCCGCTACAGAAATGGGCCAAGGCTCCGGAACAGCTTTGCCGGTCATTGTAGCTGAAGAAATGGATGCCGATTGGTCTAAAGTTGCTATAGAGCACTCACCAATCGAACCCGACGTTTACGGGCATAGTTGGGGGAGAAGTCGCAGGGGAGGAGGAAGCATGATAACTGCCGGGAGTATTGCTGTGATGGGGAATTACCACAACTTGAGGCATGCAGGTGCTCAGGCCCGTTGGGTTTTGATGTATAATGCTGCCAACAAATGGGGAGTTCCAATAGAGGAATTAAGTACTGAACCCGGTTTGGTTGTTCATAAAAGCAAAAATCTCAAACTGAGTTATGGTGAAATAGCTGGTTTTCTGACGATTCCTTCAAGTATTCCGGAAATTCCGGAGGAGAAAATGAAGAACCCCTCTGAATTCAGGTTGATTGGCAACCAGAAAATGGTCAGAAGGGATATCCCCTCCAAAACCGACGGGTCAGCAAAGTTTGCCATGGACATTAGACTTCCAGGAATGGTTTATGGTGTCATCAACCGATCACCTGTCCATGGCGCAAAACCAACTCTTTTCAATGAAAAAGTCATCCGCAATACACCTGGTGTTCTGGATATCGTGATGTTGGACCATGGAGTTGGGGTGATTACTGACACTTTTGAAAAGGCCCTTCGTGTGAAATATCAAATGTTGATCCAATGGAGCGAAGGTGCCAAGGCCGAAAGTTTCAACAGTGAAGAAGCTTTTACCCAATATGCCCAAATAGCTGGCGATGAGACTATTGCTGGATTTAAACACACTGAAAAAGGTAATGTTAATCAGCTTATTGAAGCTTCCAAAGTTTATTCTGCAGATTATTTGAACGATTTCTGCTATCATGCCCAAATGGAGCCTCTGAATGCTGTGGTTTCCATTGCGCAGGATGGGCAGAGCGCAGAAGTCTGGGTTGGTTCCCAGGCTTTTGACGGTGCCCGGAATGCCGCAGCAGGTGCCTTGGGAATCGACCGGTCGAAAGTGAAAATTCATCCTATGTTATTGGGTGGCGGATTTGGAAGAAGGACTTCCACAGACTTTGTGGTAGAAGCATGTAAACTGGCTATGGCTGCCAAAAAACCACTTAAACTGATTTGGACAAGAGAGGATGATTTGCAGTATGGCATGTACCGGCCTATGTCTTTGCAACGGTTCATTGCAGCAACAGACGCCAGTGGAAATTTAATTTTATGGAAACACATCGTGGTGGGACAAAGCAGGAACCTGATTGCATCAGGAGTAGCAATACCTCATTACGATATCCCCAATCAACAAATTATTATCAAAGACCATGATCATGGAGTACGCACTACTTACTGGCGCGCTGTTGGTCATCCGGCTAATATTTTCGCTATAGAGTCTTTCATCGACGAAGTTGCCAAAAGCGAAAAAGTGGACCCAGTGGTTTTTCGTAGAAAATTGATGCACAAATCACCACGTGCTCTAACAGTACTGAATAAAGCTGCTGAGATGTCCAATTGGACGGAACCACCAAAGTCCGGAAGAGCAAAAGGTATAGCATATTCCCAAAGAAGCAATTCACTCATTGCGGGAGTTTTTGAAATTTCCCTCGATAGTACATCTGGAAAAATTAAAGTCCACAATGTATGGGTTGCCGTTGATGCAGGCGTTATCATACAACCCGATAACGCAATTTCGCAAATGGAGGGAGGTATCATAATGGGTTTAAGCAGTGTAATGAATGAAAGTATCACTTTCAGGGATGGCGCAGTGGAGCAATCAAATTTCGACGATTACCCTATTTTGCGGATGAGCGATGCTCCGGAAGCAATTCATGTTGCATTCATACCTTCAGAAGGTCCACCCACTGGAATTGGAGAGGCTGGAAATCCTTTTGTTGGAGCGGCTGTGGGAAATGCTATTGCAGCATTGACAGGTAAAAGGTTGCGACATATACCTTTTACACCTAAAAAGATTTTAGAGGTTTTGAAGTCATGATTTTCAAAAAAATGATTTTATCGCAGTTTGTTGTGTTACTTTTTTTTTAAAGCTGCGTCCACTGGCAGTCGCTTTTGACAGATTATTATTCCAAAGACATAACAATTCTAACGCTGTGAACCACTAATATTTATTAGCTTAGTGGCAAATTCATTTCTTCACTTTAAATCCAAATTTACTTATGAGCAAATTCGATGAATTACTGGACAAATATCAGGGTGCCCTGAAGTCTAACACAAAAACAGCTCTCGATGCGGAGATGCTGAAAAATGTTGCCAAAAGTTTAGGGCCATCGATTTACAACCGCGATTCATCTCTCGTTTCTTGTACAGATTCAAAAGAACTGGAGCGCGTAAAAGCCAACTTCCTCATCAAGAAACTTGGCCTGGCGGATGGTCCGAATCTCGACGCTGCTATCAAATCCGTTTGCGAAGAGTACGACTCCAACGCCAAGTACAGGGCAGTATTCTATTACATGCTGGCAAAGAAATTAGGAGTAAAAATATAAACTATGAATCCAGAAGGTTTGGTTGAAAGGCCAAACCTTTTTTTTAGAATTTGATGATTCGTTGGTGTTTTTGATCTCCTAAGAAACGCCTGAGAATGCGTTTCACCTCCGGGTTGTTTTCTCTGAGAGAAATGACGGCATGCAGTTCCTTCAGGTTACCGTTCAATTGGTCAAGTTCCGCATATCCAAAACCGCGATATTCTCCATTTTCTACTAATACAACGGCGTTTTCACCGGTGGTTCTGCCTTTTTCAATTACAAAGAAATTGGGTTCCAGAAAATTAGTATCCATTGCTGATAGTGCCAGCTCTGCTCTTTCATTATAGTTTTCGGGTGATTCCTGGCTCACACAGGCACCGTGGCATTTCTGCAGATGGAAATCAAAACAAGCTCCATTTCCAGCTTCCAGATGACAATATTTCTGGCATAATTCAAATCGCTTATTGACTTCAGTTAGCCAACCTCTGGCATGGCTTATTTTAGGAAACTCCGCGACAACCTGCAATTGATTGCGGGTCTTAAGGGTCGTTTTCTTGATGTCGAAACAGATGTAACCTGACTGATTTATGAACGTGTGAATGGCATAAGGGAATTGCCAAATGCGCTGAGCCCGGTTGATCGGTGGCTGCAATCTTTTTATTTCGCTGGATTCCATCAGTAAGGCAATCAATTCAGAGCCCGTTATTTCCCATGAAACATCGTCAACCATTTTTTGCAGATGTTTCCCTTTTTCAGTTTTATCCTTGAAATGTTCGGCTACCCGCTTTTTGATATTGATGCTCTTTCCAACATAAACCACATGGCCTTCAGCGTCATGAAAGTAATAAACGCCACATTCTTCTGGTAAATCATGCAATTTCTTCAATGAAAAATTCCTGGGCATGAGGGATTCTTTGAGCCCGAGATTAATCATGGATTTTATTTCCTGCTGAGTTTGGCCTCCGGACATGATTTTTTCAAACAACTCAACAGTGGCCAATGTGTCACCCATAGCCCGGTGACGGTTGCGGATATTAAGACCCAGGTTATCAATCAGACTGTTGAGGCTGTAAGAACGAAAACCAGGGAAAGATTTTCGGGATAGTCGGACTGTGCATAATTGTTTCCGGGTATAAGTGTAGCCCAGTCTGCGGAATTCCTCCTGCACGAAGCTGTAATCAAAACGAACGTTATGGGCAACAAAAATGGCATCTTCCGTCATTTCAACAATCTGCTTGGCAACTTCATAAAACTTTGGTGCATCGGCCACCATCTCCTGTGTGATTCCTGTTATCTCTGTGATTCCGTAAGGTATATTGCATTCGGGATTAATGAGGGTTTCAAAGCTGTCTAAAATTGAATTTCCATTGTGAAGTACAATGGCAATTTCGGTAATTTTATCCCGCGCTGCACGTCCTCCGGTAGTTTCTATATCGATGATGGCGTAAAGCTGGTCCATTCTTAAATTTGAAACATTATGGTTGTAAATTTAAAAATTCTTGTTGCAATTCTATTCGGATTCCAGGTATTCGGAATTGAATGCTGGCAAAATAAACCAGAATTTTCTTCTGAAGTTTCAAATCCGGCGAATCAGCAAAGGATAATTACCGGAGCTGAAAGAACTGATGTGTATTTATCGTTGCTGGCGGGGAAAAAGGTAGGTGCGGTGGTGAATCATACTTCTACTATTGGCAACACCCACTTCATTGATTCATTGCTTTCAATGGGAGTGAAAATTGATAAAATCTTTGCTCCGGAGCATGGCTTCAGAGGTGACGCTGCCGATGGAGAAATGATTGCAGATCAAAAAGATCCATCGACTGGTATTCCAATCATTTCGGTATATGGTTCACGTAGAAAACCATCCGCTGAAGATCTTGCCGGACTCGACATCATATTATTCGACATCCAGGATGTAGGGACGCGCTTTTACACCTTCATCTCAACGATGTCCTATTTTATCGATGCTTGTGCGGAATTCAAAGTTCCGATGATGATACTGGACAGGCCAAATCCAAATGGCCATTTCGTGGATGGTCCCATTTTACAGAAAAGTCACACTTCTTTTGTGGGGCTGCACCCGGTTCCGGTTGTACATGGTATGACGGTAGGGGAATATGCCAGAATGGTGAATGGTGAAGGCTGGTTGGAAAGTGGAGCCAAATGCGACCTGAAAGTCATTACGTGCCTTAACTATAACCATAAATCCTTTTACCAATTGCCCATAAAACCCTCCCCAAACTTACCGAACATGCGGGCCATTTACCTTTACCCTTCTATTTGTTTCTTTGAAGGAACAGTGGTTAGTATTGGAAGAGGTACTGATAAACAATTCCAGGTTTTGGGAGCTCCGGGATTTACTAAAGGTGATTTTACATTCACTCCAGTTCCAATGCCTGGCTCGGTTGATCCTCCCCAAAAAGGAAAAGAATGCAGGGGATACGATTTAACTAATCTGGACCTGGAGACGCTGAAGAAGTTAGCGAGAATTGACCTCAGTTACCTGCTGAATTTTTATAAGGATTATCCCAGGAAAGAGGAGTTTTTCCTGAAAACACTGTACATCGATAAACTGGCAGGCAGTACTCAGTTGCGCGAGCAAATAATGGCCGGTCTTACAGAGGAACAAATCAGACAAAGCTGGCAACCCGGTTTAGATTCTTTTAAGAAAATACGCAGCAAGTATTTATTGTATGAGGATTTCTATTCGAATTGAGGATAAGTAGTGAGTCAAAAATAAAGTTGCCAAATTTTTTTCTTAACCACTTGAAAATCAGTTGGCTGTTGGCTCTTGGCTCTTGGCTGCTTGCCCCTTCGGGGTTGGCGGTTGGCAGTTGGTTGCTGGGGCTTGGTTATTTTCCAATTTCCTTTTGCCTTTTTCCTTTTTCCTTTTGCCTTTTTACTTTTTGCCCCTATAGCCCTTCGGGCTTCGGAGTTGCCTATTACTAAGTGGATTTAGAATTCGAAGCGAAGCTGGAACTTTATTTCCGACTTGACTGGACCATTAATTTGATCCAGGCCGCTTCCAACGGTTTTTTGATTGCTGTAATAAGTTCGTGCATACCTGGCTTCGGCAGTAAGTGAACGAGACACACGGTATCTGGTATTCAGGTAAAAACGGGTTCCTTTGCCATAATAGGCCGGAATAGAAAAGTTGTACAAAAGGTCGTTTTCATAGGCATAAAAACGTATAGCATAACTGTCGGTGTCAAATATGGCAAACCTTGCACTGACGGACAGTGGGGAATTCATCGAACGGTAAATGATATCCTGGTATGCTGAAACCCCTTTTTCCCTGTTACCCTCGAAAAGAGTGTAACCGGCATCTAACCTTGACCTCCATTCCACCTCAGGATTTATTTTGTAGGAAAAATGCAAACGCAACCAAAGGTTTTCCCGTGACGACAGGAAGTCCACTTTCTGCGAATCGTCGTTGGTATTTTCCTGTTTGGTTTCACTTTTGGCCTGAAAGTATAACTCCATTTTCCTCCTCTGAGTATAAGTCAGGCGGACCAACCATTCACGTCCGGCAGAAGGCGCATCAACTCCAAATCTCGGCCATTCGTGTTTCCAAATATCATAGTATGCATTGAGCCTCCAACTTGGAGCCGGATTTAGCCCGAGGCCAAAATAAAGTCCGTTTTCGTTTCTTGCACTGCTGGTTTCAGCAAAAGGTTTTGCATTAAGAGCCTGATAATCGCGGGCCAATGAACGATGCAGTAGCGCAGTCTCAATTCTCTGGTCAATTATCACGAGAAGCCCATTCAGTGTGGCAAGGGCACCATTGTCGCTCATTGCCGTTTCACCAAAGAAATGGTAATTGCGAAGCGTAAAGGAATAGTCAGAGCTAATGTTAAATAATCTGTTGCCATTGAAATAGAATCGATTGTAAACATCCGAGGTTCTCGATATAGATTTGTCCAGGTGCTCCAGCAAACCGTTGACTGCGATGTGACCTCTTCGTGGTTTGTACCTTGCCGAAAATCCGGTAGAGGTCTGAGTTACGGAACCTTTATCTGCAATTTCATTTCGGGTTCTGTGAAATCCTGATGTTTGAAGTGAACTGATGAAACCTGTTTGTTCATCTTCGGGGTCGGGATTTTCAGTAATGTTACCATCGCGAGACACAGAAGACCCAAACAAAGTGATGTCAAGATTTTTGGCTGGAGCTATGGTGGCTGCAGCTCCACGAAAAAAGTCCAGCTCGTTAACAGAGGCATAGGGTCTTAGCACAGTTCCCCTTTTTTTTATTGAAGTAGTAAAAGAACTCTTTCCAGATGAAAAGCCTTGATACAGCAGCAAGCCCTGGCCCAAAGAAATGGAATAATCGCCAATGGCAATGGCCTTAAAAACGGATTCGGGATTGGACAAAAAGAAATGAGCAGAGTAGTAATCAAATCCATATTTATTGTATCCCTTAAAAAATTCTTCACCAGGATCTTTTTCAGCAGTAAATCCAAAACTCATACGCTGATTCAGGGTAAACCGATACTTCATGTAGTACCTGTTCCGGTCGCCAAGATAGCGGCTCCTGGTAGTGTCTTCCGGGGGAATGGCGTAGCCCCTCGACTCTTCCAACACTCTGGAAAAACGCATGAACAACTGACTCTTGCCTTCCGATTTCCACATACGCAAAGGCGGCACCAAAGGACCTGAGGAGTTTACCGAAACATAGGGCAACATTTGCCTGATAGTTGCCATGTCAAAGACTGGGATTGCCTGCAATTCGTAAATGGAAATCAGGTCTCCCAATTGCCGGCGATACTCAATGAGTGCTAACTTTTGTGCATCACTCAAGAACAATAGGCTGCTTAACTCAACTTCCGTGGCTTTATTCAGGTTCAAAGGTCGTCGCCGCAAAGCTTCGAGGTTGTCGAGAATATCGTCGTAATCAAAACCAACATCTTCATCCTGGTTTTCAGCGAAATTTTCAAGTAAATCTTCAGGAGGCTGAACAATAGCCACAGTATCTACCTGGCCTATTAATGAGCTATGCAGAAAAAAGATGTAAACAAAGACCTGAACACTTCTGACGGCTAAACTGATCATAAAGGAATAGACGATTTTGGTGGTCATTGCCAAAGGTAAATCAATTCGATTCAAAAAAAGCACCTTTGACAATACCGTCAATCATTTTGAAGAAAGCTCTAGTTGTGAAATTTCGATGAGCTATTTCTTGTCATTCCAAATATTATTCTGAATTAATGAGTACCTGTCTGATGTGCAAGAATGGATTCACGTGAACTGATAAATTGAGGGGCGACATAGCTTATTTTTGCGTTGCCCTTTCCTTCAAAATTTTATCATTCGACAAAAGACCAGTACAGGTTGCGATGGCGGTATCAGCAGCCCTGACTTGTGTTTTTTAGCTTGATCGTTTCACCAAAATCAATATATCCATGGCAAAATTTAAGTTTGAATACATCTGGCTCGACGGCTACAAGCCAGAACCAAATTTGCGCAGCAAGACCAAAGTGCTCGACCTCGACTTCTTTCACGGAGACATCAACATTCTTCCTCTTTGGTCTTTTGATGGAAGTTCTACTC
The DNA here is from genome assembly GCA_964423205.1 of uncultured Saprospiraceae bacterium. Lineage (GTDB taxonomy): Bacteria > Bacteroidota > Bacteroidia > Chitinophagales > Saprospiraceae > UBA6168. Next base: position 21,226 of record CAYRDX010000028.1, read on the forward strand.
AACAGGCGGAAGGCCGCTTCTCAGATTGTATTCTGAAACCGGTATCTGTTTATCCCGACCCCGATCGGATTAATGCATTTTTGGTGATGTGTGAGGTGCTCAATCCGGATTTAACCCCACATGTTTCAAACTATCGCTCAACATTTTCTGATGATGAGGATTATTGGTTTGGATTCGAGCAGGAATACGTTTTGACTGACTCCAATGGATTGCCTTTAGGTTTTCCCGATAAAGGCTATCCACGCCCACAAGGACTATACTACTGCTCCGTTGGTACGGACAATTGCGCGGGTCGCGAAATCGTAGAGGAGCATTTCGACACCTGCCTCGATGCAGGTTTGAATATTACGGGCATCAATGCTGAGGTACTGCTGGGTCAGTGGGAATTCCAACTATTTGGAAAAGGCAAAAGGGCTGCAGATGACCTCTGGGTAGCACGCTACTTACTACATCGCACCACAGAAAAATATGGTGCAAAGGTTGAGTTTCATCCAAAACCCATTAAGGGTGATTGGAATGGCTCCGGTATGCACACCAATTTCTCCACTACTGACATGCGTGAGAAAGGTGGCAAGAAATTGTTCGATGACATTTTCCAGGCATTTCGTGAAAACCATGAAAACCATATCAAAGTATATGGCTCCGATAATGAGCAGCGTCTTACAGGCCTTCACGAAACTCAGGCCATCGATACTTTCTCCTACGGTGTGAGTGACCGTGGTGCTTCCATCCGGATACCACTTGCAACATCACAGGAGTGGAAGGGATATTTGGAAGACAGAAGACCTGCATCAAACGCTGACCCCTACAGAGTCATTGCCAGGATTATGGCTACTCTTGGCCATGCTTATAGCAACAACGGAAAGAGTAATGGCTTGCCTCATGGTAAGAAAATTCAAGCCGTAAATAATTAAAGATTCACAACCAAGTATTCATGATTCAGAAGCCATCCATCTGGTTGGCTTTTTTTATATCAGACGAATGAAAGGTTTTCCGGCTGTATTCCTGTAGGGTCTTTAAGAAAAAAGCCGTTTCCCAAAAGAGAAACGGCAGAAACTTTACTCCAAATCTATCTATCCTGTTCTTATGGTATTGAGCGTTTGTTAGCGGCCGATAAGCGTCATTGATTTTACGGCCCTGTGGTTTGGAGCATCCAGTTTGTAGTATAGCAATCCCTTGAAGGGCAATTGGGTTTTATCCAGAGTGACCTCATTATATCCCTTAACATAGTCTCCGCTTAATTCCAGGATTTTCTTTCCCGTGGGTTCAAATATGGTCAGAGTAGCTGACGCAGACTCAGGAAGTACAAAACCTATTGTTGTCTTTTCAGAGAATGGGTTTGGTATATTTTGATGCAGTTCAAATTTCCCTTGCGTCAGGTCTTCCATGCCGTGGAACTTCAGTACCACGGTGTTTAGCTCCGGCTGTTGACCAGTATAAGCTTCTGCTTTGGTGTAAGTGGAACTGATGGTAAGGACATCTGAAATCCGACCTTTCTTCTGGGCAATGAATTCAAGGCTAATCACTGTTTCATCGTTTTGAAGTGAAACAGGTACTGATTCATACCAGCTAACCATCAATGCTCCTTCATCAGTCTTGGCCAATCCGAAGTTTTCAGTTTTTACCATCTGACTTGTTTTGACCGAAGCAAATGAAAGCTTGGATTTATCAAACTCAAGAGTAAACTGGAAACCAAATACCTGGACGAAATCTTTAGCTTTCAGATGGACAGATACCGTTTGACCCTGACGGAATTCCAGATCTTCAGCCACAAAAGTCAATGTGGGTAAATTTCTGTTCTCAACGGAACTCAAATTGCTGGTGGAGGCGTTGGAATTGACATCACCGGTTTTGACCGCTACAAAACTTGCCGTTGCATTCAAATCGCTCAGATTGTTCAGGTTAACAACCTCAGGAACTGCTTCCTGCCATGGATTCTGTGGATTAGAGAATTTGTAATTCTTATCCACAAACCTCCATGAAGTATTATTAGGAAATTCTGTATTGATGAACAAAATAAGTTTTCGCAATTCCACCAGGTCGAGTGTGGTTACACTGCCTGAACGGTTCGCGTCAGCTGCCAATAACTTATATGGAGAATTCAGTTTGTCAATGCCAAGTATATGCCTTGAAATCAGAACCAAATCATAGGTGCTCACTCCATTCAGAGGTTCGGTATTTTTCCGTGGGGTAATAGAGTAGTCAATTCCCTTGGTGATATTTTCAAATTTAAACTGACCGCTGGAATTGGTTTTCACAGTTACTTTGGACTCATTACCATTATTCAGATTGACCGTTACCTCATTAAGGCCAGTATTGTTTTCAGTTGAGATACTACCAACAATAGGTATACCTGTGTCGCAGCGGAAGAGGTTATCCTGGACAATAATGCTGGTGTTGCAGAAGTCGAGGTTACCATCTTTATCAATGGTATAAACCTGTACTTCAATGTTTTTACCAACATCACTGCATCTGAAAGTGCGACAACTATCAGCTGGGTTTGGAGAGAAGGCAAAGCGGATGGGCCCTCCACAATTGTCATAAGAACCTGCATCTAGTTGTCTGGCACATACTACTGTTGTGCCGTTAACAGTCAATTCTGCAACAATACCAGTTTCACAAACTGTAATGGCATGTTTGCAATCTTTGATTCTGAAATCTACGGAAATCTTTGATTCGTTCTTACAGCCATCTTTGACCCTGTAATGGATGCGGTGGCTGCCAATTGGGAGAGATTTCTCTATGTAACCCATTCCGGTTTGGTCAATCGATCCGTCACGATTTAAGTCCAGTTCATAAAGTATGGTGAAAACATCTGAGCATTCACCATCAATTAACACCGGTACAAAGGCATTTCCAGCCAGGCAATTGTCATCGAAGGTGCAGAAGTCACTGGCGAATGGATAAGACAATTTTGGTGGAGTATTATCCATTACTTTTATAATCTGCTGATAGGTAATCACGCTAAAGTTGTATTTGCCTTTTACTGTATCCCCTGCGGGCCTGTTGGACCGGATCAGCGGCACTGTTTCAGGATCAGGGCATTGATTTTTAACGGTCCATGTCCTTACAATTTTATAACACAGTCTGTCCTCAGCTAAGGTGAACAACTGGTCATTAAAGCTTGTGAAAATCAGGTTGCAACCGCCCTTGTTGATGATTTTTACTCGTGGAGCTTCTTCTTTTCCACCACAAACACCTTCCCAATTGGGCGGGAAGATGATTTCCCAATCAGGTGCTTTTTCAACTTTTATGAATTGCTTGCAGGTCTCGGAAAAGTTGCCTTCCCTATCCACAGCCACAAAGCTCCGGATGATTTGTCCGGCGTTGCAGGAATCTAAAACTTTCTGGTGGGGAAACTCCACGATTTCAGCTGAGCAGTTATCAAAAGGTGTGGCACTACCCATAGTATTCAACCATTCCTGGGTGATAGTCCCGGGCAGTTCAGTACAAAGAATGGTCCTTGGGCCGGGGGCAGTACAGACAGGTTTCGTTTTGTCAAATACTGTTACATGGGCCATGCAGTCATTATAATTGTCGAAACAATCATAAACTCTCAGTATCACCTGGTCCTTTTTATCAACGCAAGTAAACCGGATGCTTGGAGAAAATGGTGCCCATGGTTGACTCATCCTCTTCAATTCCATCTTACCCATGCAGCAGTTATCGTTGCTGCCTTTGTCAAAGGATTCAGGATAAACATCAGCAATGCCCTGGTTATTCAGGTTAACCACGACAAATTCACGGCAGACAGCAACTGGCTTCTTGTCATCGACAACTTCTGCTTTAACAGTGTGTTGGGTAACATTCCCACATTCATCAGTGACAATGTAAACAATGTCATGGATGCCAATTGTCAAACCTGGTGGCGGTATCCGGCCTCCATCCCTTCCGTCTCTGCCACAAGTATAAATGGCCTCTCCAATAGGCGTAAATATTTTTACGGTCCAGGTTCCGCACTCATCCAGAATTCCAGGAGCTGGCAAGCAGGTTATCGCTTTGCATTCAATGGGAAGATTGCCCTTGATGTCAGCGCTTATCCTGATGGGTGGCACTTCAACCCTTGGAGGTGTTCTGTCGATAACCTTGATTATTTGCTCGTGCAATAAGACCGGATTGAGGTTATCGCACCATTTGATTACCGTCCAGTTTCGGATAATCTTGAAAGCACCGCCACAAGCTTTTAGAAATTGGTCTTTGTGTTTGAAACTATATGGACAATAGACCCCAAGCGGTACATCAGGTATGCCAGATCCAGTAGTTGACCATAGCCCTGTAAGAGCTGTAGGGTTAACTATGTTAGGATACTTGTTGTAATCCGAGCATTCCCATGCAGTATCAACCGGCAGCCCAATTATATGGGTTGGATCGGTAATGTACATATCCACACAGGAACTCGTGTTTCCGTATTTATCTGTTGCAATCCAGGTACGGGTTAATTTCACTCCCCCACAGATATCACTGTTGTCAACTAAAATATTGGATAAAGAAACAACCGGACTTGGGTCGCAGTTATCCACCGCGGTCGGCTTTGGAAGTGTATCGAAAAGTGTATTACATGGTACTTTAATGATTACCGAAGAGCAGGTTAGCACTGGCGCTTGTTTATCTTCCACGCTAATAGTCGTCCAGCAGGAGTTACCATCACAACCGTTGGTAACCTTTGCGATTAAAGTCTTTCCTATATCCTTGCACCAAACAGTATCATTTTGGGACACCCCAAGCAATGTTTTTATATTAACAGTGAAGCCATCATAGGAATTGTAATAACCCATCAACAAATCTGAGGCTGGGATTTTACCAAAACCGCTGGAAGGTAGTGACACCTGGACACGGTTTTGGCAGACCATCTGGTTGTTTTTGATGAGAATATTCTTGCTGACACTACCTGGCCCAGGAATAAGATTTGCAGTAATTAACTGTGTTGAATTCTGTGGGCCAGTCCATTGCACCACAACAGATATTCCAGAGTTAGGGCCAATGATATTACCTCCAGTGACTGACCAATTTGCCAATTGGGGTGGATTCAGACTATACGTCTGAGTTGTTCCCACACAAACAGTGTCTGGTCCAGTAATGGTTTGAGCATTTACAGAGAGAAAGGCCGACGCTGAAATGAAAAATGACATCAGGAAAATTGACAACGTTTTTCCTGACCATCGCAAACCGAACTTTTCAGAATATTTCTGAAAGCTGGGAAAGAGTGATGATAATGATGTTTTTTGTGTGAGGGGGTTCCTCCTGCCTTCCGATAATACAAATACCGGCTTCATCATGGGATCTAATTTTGTTAAAGAGTTGGAGTCTTTTCCAATCGAGTTTGTAAGGAGGAGGCATGGCGGATAAAAAAAGAGACATCTCTTTTTTCATTCTGCCAAGAGTTTCTTTTCTTGAGATCCAATTCCGTGAAAGGAGAAATTAAGACAGGCGGGGGGCGTTTTCTCAAAGTATGCCTAATGCCTACTATTTTTTTCCTTTTTTTAACCCTTTATCAATAGGAAGTTAGGATTAAAAGCAATTATGTTTTTTGCTAATATGGTGCTATTTTCAAAAACGTTGCCTGTTTGGAAAATAACAGCTACCATTTTTGGGGTAATTTTTAATTTGTTTTTATTTGACATGTCTAAAGCGATTGAAATACAGCTAATTGAAATTTTGAATTTGTAATAATTTGGCACAACAAAATTTCAAATTACAGATAACCACATCAAATCAAAGCATTCACTAATTTTCGCATTCTTCATTTCAAAAAACAAACCAAATGCAAAGCGAATCAATGACTATCAAAAGCTTATTTATCTTAATTTTTCTAATCCTGACCAGCACTTTCCATGGCGATTTATACGCTCAAAAGCGCAAGGCCAGGACATCACCGGAGCCAGCACCTACTGCTCCTGTAATCAGGTTCGAGGAAAACCTGTATAAATCTTTAGAGTGGAGGAGTATCGGCCCTTATCGTGGCGGTCGCTCAGCCGCCGTTACGGGTGTGCCCGGTAAACCGAAGCTTTTCTATTTCGGTGGAACCGGAGGAGGCGTCTGGAAAACAACAGATGGTGGCGCTACATGGGAGAACATTTCTGATGGCTTCTTTGGAGGTTCTATCGGCGCTGTTTCAGTTAGTGAAAGCGACAATAATGTCATCTATGTAGGTGGTGGTGAAAAGACAGTTCGAGGCAACGTTTCCTATGGATATGGTGCATGGAAGTCTGAAGATGCCGGTAAAACCTGGAAAGCAATCGGTTTGGAAAAATCGAAACATATATCCAGAATCCGGATTCATCCTAAGAATCCTGATATCGTATATGCAGCAGTTATGGGCGATCTTTTTAAGGACACCGACGACAGAGGAGTTTATCGCAGCAAGGATGGAGGTAAGACATGGGATAAAGTTTTGTTTGCCAATGCTGGCGCTGGCGCTGTTGATTTGATTATTGATCCAGGTAATCCCCGCGTACTGTATGCATCGACCTGGAAAATTCGGAGGACACCTTACAGTCTTTCCAGTGGGGGAGAGGGTTCTGCACTTTGGAAAAGTACGGATGGTGGCGATACATGGAAGGAGATAACCCGGAATCCGGGTATGCCAAAAGATACAATAGGAATAATTGGTGTAGCGGTATCCCCGCTCAATTCTGACAGGGTCTGGGCCATCGTAGAATCCCAAACGGGCGGTGTTTTCCGCTCAGATGACGGAGGAGCAACCTGGCGTAAAACAAACGATGACCGGAATCTCAGACAAAGGGCATGGTATTATTCGAGGATTTACGCTGATACCAAGGATGCTGAAACCATTTACGTGGTTAACGTAGCCTATCACAAATCCACAGATGGAGGAAGGACTTTCAGAGCCAGCAATGCCCCACATAGCGACCATCACGACCTTTGGATAGCTCCGGAAGACAATCAGAGAATGGTCATTGCTGACGACGGCGGTGCCCAGGTCAGTTTTGATGGGGGAGAGAACTGGAGTACCTACCACAACCAACCAACAGCTCAGTACTACAGGGTCACCACAGATAACCATTTCCCTTACCGGATTTATGTTGCACAACAGGATAACAGCACACAGCGCGTATTGCACCGCACAGGAGGAAGTTCCATAAGTGAAAGTGACTGGGAGACAACAGCTGGTTGTGAGTGCGGGCATATAGCGGTAGATCCGCTGAATAATGATATCGTTTATGGTGGCTGTTACGGTGGAGTATTAGAAAGGCAAGATCATAAAACAGGATTTCAGAGAGCCGTGAACGTTTGGCCGGATAATCCGATGGGACATGGAGTAGAGGCAATGAAATACAGATTCCAGTGGAATTTCCCCATTTTCTTTTCAAGGCACAATCCAAAGAAATTGTTCACAGCATCCAACCATCTTCATGTTTCCTATAATGAAGGTCAAAGTTGGGAAGTGATTTCACCTGATCTCACCAGGAATGACCCTGCCAGAATGGGACCTTCAGGTGGACCAATTACAAAGGACAATACTGCAGTAGAATACTATTGCACCATCTTCGCGGCTGACGAAAGTCCAAGAGTGGCTGACCTGCTTTGGGTAGGAAGTGACGATGGCTTAGTCCATGTCAGCAAAGACGGCGGCAAAAACTGGGAAAATGTAACACCCAAGGGAATGCCTGAATGGATTATGATAAACAGCCTTGAGCCCAGCCCGTTTGAAGATGGTGGTTGTTACATTGCCGCAACCATGTACAAGTCCGGAGATTATCAGCCCTACCTGTACAAAACTTCTGACTATGGTAAGACATGGACCAAAATAGTGAACGGCATCAACGGAGAGCATTTTACAAGAGTTATTCGTGCTGATCCCAAACGAAGAGGACTATTGTATGCAGGTACCGAAACCGGCATGTACGTCAGTTTTGATGATGGAGCTAATTGGCAGCCATTCCAGCTGAATCTCCCAATAGTCCCCATTACGGACCTCGCTGTAAAAAACGATAACCTCATTGCAGCAACTCAGGGCCGTAGCCTTTGGCTGATCGATGACCTGACTGTTTTACACCAGCTCAATGATGATATTGCCAAGAAGACTTTCCACTTGTACAAACCCATGGCCAGTTACAGAACGGACGGCGGCCAGCGGAGAAATTTGAAAACAGAAGGAACTAACCACCCGGGTGGGGTAACGGTACATTTTGTAATACCAAAATTGGATACTGCCAAAACAACCGTCAAGGTTGCATTTATGGATTCTGAAGGGAAGCTCATAAGAGAGTATTCAACAAAAGCGAGAGACCGTCGCGACAGAATGGAAGCAAAGGAAGGTGCCAATAATTTCAATTGGAATCTGCGTTATCCTGATGCCAAGACGTTCGACGGTATGATTTTCTGGGCTGGTTCTCTACTGGGCCCTCGAGCTATGCCAGGTGAATACAAAGTGAAACTCACTGTTGGAGAAGAAACTCAGGAGCAGACTTTTACTATTCTTAAAGATCCCCGTTCACCGGCCACTAATGATGATTTCAAAAAACAGTTCGATTTTGCCAAATCAGTTGTTGACAAACTCTCCGAGGCGCATCAGGCCATCATAGATATCCGCAGTATCCGGGCTCAAATGCGAACATTTACCGGCAGGTTAGACAAAAAGAATGAAGATCACAAACCGCTGCTCGATTTATCAAAACAAATTGATTCCTTGATGACAGAAGTGGAAGAATCACTGTACCAGACTAAGAATCGCAGCGGCCAGGACCCATTGAATTTCCCTATAAGGTTGACTAATAAACTGGCATTCCTCAATACCATTATGGGTGGTGATTATCCGCCAACTGAACAGGCGTATGCAGTACAAAAGGAATTGACCGCCGACATTGATAAGTGGCTTTCTAATTTCAAATCAGTTAAGGACGATTTGGTTCCCAAATTCAATAAATTAGTTCGGGAAAAGAACATAGATGCCATTCATCTACCAGAAGACAAATAAACATTGGGGTGACACCTTTCGATCAGGTGTCACCCCTTGTTTCCCCGCCGTGGCACTGGATCCTCACCCCCCTCCGCCCAGGGATGACATCGGCTGATTCTTCTAACTCCCAGCCATATTCCTTTTAAAGGTCCCCACTCCTCAATTGCATCAATCATATACTGTGAACAGGATGGTTGGTACCTGCAACTGGGAGGCAACATGGGTGAAATGACAAGTTTATAAATCCTAACAGGGAGTAAGAACAACTTTTTTATCAGGTTATATAACATAGGGAGCATTTCAAAAGGTGATTCGCTTTTCATTAACAACATCTGTGCGGCAATTTTGAAAAATTTGCGGCAGTAAAAATGTGATTTCTGAACCAAAGACCAAATTGTTTCCGTTGAAGGAATCTTCTGCTTACCTGAGATTTTTGATTATTGCGATTTTCTTTCATGCGGATACTTACTTTTGCCCAAAATCTGAAGTAGTGGAAAAAACGTTAAAACAGTTCGATAAAATCTTTGGCCAATGCAAAGAAGTCTTCCTGAAAAAAATGCAGGATTATGGTTCGGCATGGCGCGTGTTACGTCCATCCTCCCTGACTGACCAGTTACTCATCAAGGCTCGCAGAATCAGGAGTATCCAGGAAAACAGGATCCAGAAAGTGGAAGACTCCATTGAAGGTGACTTTACGGGAATTATCAATTACGCCATTATGGCTTTGATTCAGTTGGAGATGCCGCCAACAGAAGTCATGGACATAAAATTAGAGGAAGCTGAAAAGCATTATGACAAGCAATGTAAGCTTGCCATCAGTTTATTGAAAAATAAAAATTACGACTATAGTGAGGTTTGGAGAGAAATGAGGTTGAGTTCTATAACTGATTTGATTTTGATGAAACTGCTCCGAATCCGGCAAATTGAGGATAATGAAGGCAGGACGATCATTTCTGAAGGATTGGATGCCAATTATTTGGACATTATCAATTATGCTGTATTCGCGCGTATATTAATGGAAGAAGCTCCCATCTCAAAGAACTGATAGGTTCGGAGGTGAGCTCTGTTAAAACCAGTATCAAATGACCATTTTCACACTTGTTCTTTATGTAGCTATTGCGGCACTTCCACTTACTGCTGCCGTTGCCTTTTTCTTCAAACGCAAACAGGATTGGTTGATGAGTTTTCTGCAAAATTTTGCAGGCATTCTGTTTATTGTATCTGGATATGTAAAAGCGGTTGACCCTCTGGGCACCGCCTTCAAACTGGAACAATACTTTGCGGAATTCTATTACACCTTCAACGAGTCGGTCTTTTCCTTTTTAGCGCCAATGTTTCCGTTGCTGAGCGACTATTCGCTCGGTTTTTCCATTTTCATGATCGTGTTTGAAATTGTGTTGGGTATCATGCTCATCATTGGTGCGAGGCCAAAATTTACTGCCTGGGCATTTCTGCTACTGGTCATATTTTTCACTTTCTTGACCGGATTCACCTACCTGACTGGTTATGTGCCATCTGGAGTCAATTTCTTTCAGTTTGCACAGTGGGGACCTTATGTGGAAACCAACATGCGAGTTACAGATTGTGGCTGTTTTGGTGACTTTATTAAATTGAAACCGCAGATTTCATTTTTCAAAGACATTTTCCTGCTTTTCCCTGCCATATTTTTTGTCTTTCGTTCAAAGCATAAGCATCAGCTTTTTACCCCGAAAATCAGGTCAATAATTATATGGGTAAGTTCAGCCCTGCTGTTGGTGTTTTGCCTGAATAATTTCCTCTGGAACGAGCCTTTGCATGATTTCAGACCCTTCAAAGCAGGAACCGATATAAGGCTAATAAAGCAGCAGGAAGCAGAGGCAGAGGCAGCAAGAAAAATTACTCATTACAAAATGACCAATAAAGCTACAGGCCAGGTCGTGGTGCTTCCTTTTGAGCTGTACATGCAGGAGTTTGCTAATTATCCAAAAGAAGAATGGAACCTGGAACAGATACGTACCGAACCAACAATAGCAAGATCAAAAATCAGCGACTTTGACCTCAGCGGACCCGATGGACTCAATGTTACGGAGGAAGTCCTGAATAATCCGGATTATTCTTTTATGGTGATTAGCTACAAATTGCTCTTAGAAGGTGAAAAGCAAGGAACAACCATTGTGAATGATTCTGTTTACGTTGTGGATACGATAAAAGTGCCAGGTGCAGATACCTTCTTTATTGACCGTAAGTTGAAAGAAGTAGTACCAAAAGAAGTCAATAACATGATTACGACTTTCGATGTCAAATACGAAAAGAGATTCTCAGAGAAAATCAATCCTGTGCTTGAAGAGGCAGAAAAAGCAGGTTTCAAGATATTTGGGGTAGTGCCTCCTCATGATCCTGCTGTAATCAGTGATTTAAGACATGCAACTCAAAGCCCCTATCCATTTTACTCTGCGGATGACCTTCTTTTGAAAACCATCATGCGCTCCAATCCGGGATTAGTGTTATGGAAGGATGGAAAAATTATACAGAAATGGCATGTAAATAAAGTGCCGTCTTTTTCTGAAATACAACAGAAGTACATGCAGTGAACCCGGTATTTGATGAATTGAATCTTCCTCGAAAGTGGTTAATCATTTTCCATTTGAGTTATCACTAAGTGGTTGATTCAATTCAGTTTTACCTTGAAGGTCGTCAAAACAGGGATTTTGAAAAAAAATGTATTTCTTTGCAACTCGTAAACCAAAACCAATAACCGACCTGGGTGAATAGTTTGTAACGTTTAGAGAACCATTAACCTGGTTTAGGTACATTTTTTTTGACAAGTATGTTGAGTAGGAGAAACATCCGCATAAAAGTCATGCAGGTGCTTTATGCTATGAGTAGGGACAGGGAAATGACTTTCCGGCAGGCCACACTCCTTTATGACGAAAGTATCCGGCATTCTTTCGAATTATACCTCTTTAATCTTTATCAATTAATCGCTGCAGCGGAATATGCTGAGCAGGATTATAGTATTAAGTCGGCTAAGCACCGACCCACCACTGAGGACAAAGCGTTCTTTCCAAAATTATCGCGGAATTCTCTATTGGACTCCCTAAGGGATAATAAGGGGTTGTCGAGGTTGTACACAGTGCATAAAATCCAACCGCGTTTATTGGATGATAATGCCCGCTTATTGTATAACGAATATGCCAAATCCGAGAGCTACCGTGATTATCTAAATTTAAAGGAAACATCGGAAGAAGATCACCAAACAGCTCTTCTGGAATTATATAAAATCTGTGTTTCCGGGGAGATGTTCAACGAGATAATGGAGGACAACTTCATTTCCTGGGCTGACGATAAATCACTTGTCGTTGGAGCTGTAAAGAAGACCTTGAAAGCTTTGCCCGTAAATGGGAGTTTTTATGAAGAGTATATTCCTGCAGAAGATGCGGTCAAGGAATTTGGTGAATCATTACTCAATCAGGTTAATGACCGCGATGCAGAACTTTTGGAACTTATTGAACCAACCCTGAAAAACTGGGATGCTGAGCGGGTTGCCATTTTGGACATGATTCTCTTGAAAATGGCAGTAACAGAATTCATCGCTTTCCCATCCATCCCGACAAAGGTAACTCTGAATGAGTATGTTGAGATTTCAAAACTCTATAGTACGGACAAAAGCAAGGATTTTATCAATGGAATTCTCGATCGTCTTTTGAAAAAACTCACAAAAGATGGTCGCATCGAAAAATCGGGGCGCGGATTGATAGACGAATAAAAATATATTCTCCCGAAACCACTTTCTTACCCTTTCCTGTCGTTCAAATTTGAAATGGAACTGGTCATTATTGACCGACACTGCTTTAGTGGTGTCATCAATTTTTATTTGTGAAATGGTTCCGTTAAATTCACCTCATACTCAAATTAAAAGCAGGATTCATTTAAAAGTCATTGGCTATGAAAAATATTTTCTTCGCTCTAATGCTGGGACTGACAATTATGTCAGTCACTTTGAAGGCACAATATCTTCAAAATCCAAATGCACTTGCTGTAAGGATGACCTGGGTAAATTATCAATTCCCCATCAGCGATCTAAAGCTGAAAGGCGAAGATTATACCTATGGAATTGAGTTATCGTATATCAGACATTTGAGAGGAAATTTGAGTTTGGCCTTTCCACTGAAATTTGCCAAAGCTGATCTACCCTTAGATAAAACTGGCCTGGTGGAATTTGATCAATTGACAGTCAGCTTAGATGCACTAATGCACTATAAGTTTATGAATCCTGAAAAATTCATCTATCCATACTTTCTCGGTGGTACTGGAGTGACGGCTGAAACTGAAAACAACTGGAAGTTGAACATGGAAGTTCCCTTGGGTTTCGGGGTAAATTTCAGGATTATTCCTCATCTCTATTTCAGCATTGAAACCCAGTTTCGATTCAGCTTGTCAGAAAACAGGCATCAGTTGCAGCATGCTGCCGGGGTGTGGCTAAATCTTGGAACTTATTCAGGCGACAGGCGGGTGAAGGACTCCGATGGTGATGGGATTCCCGATGCAAAAGATCGTTGCCCCAACCAACCAGGTCCTGCCTTAAGTTTTGGGTGCCCCGATACGGACGGAGATGGCGTTCCCGACTATGAAGATGGATGCCCGTTGAAAGCCGGGCCGCCAACTAATAAAGGCTGTCCGGAGTCAGATTCCGATGGTGATGGCATCCCTGACGCCAATGATAAATGTCCCAATAGTCCCGGACCAGCTTGGAATCAGGGTTGTCCTGAAGTGAAACCTGAGGATAAAATTGTTTTAGAAGAAGCTAAGAAAGCAGTTCAATTTGAAACAGCTTCTGCTAAGTTGTTACCCGCTTCATTTAAGATTTTGGATGAAATCGTTTCTATTCTCAGGAAATACCCTGACCATAAACTACGTATTGAAGGCCATACGGATAGCATAGGCTCTTATGAAGACAATCAAACCCTTTCAGTGCGGAGGGCCCGCACATGCTACGATTATTTCATTGGCAAAGGAATAAGTTCCAAGAGAATTTCCTTCGTTGGTTATGGTGAGCGCAGGCCAATTGCCGATAATCGTTTTGAGCCAGGAAGAGAAAAGAACCGGAGGGTAGAATTCCAGTTGTACGTGGAATAATAGATTGCAGTAGGTGTAAATAGCAAAAATTCAATCCAAAGCTGTGGAAATAATAATTGGATTTTCCTGATTACTGGTTAATAAGATTTTTGAAGAAAAGTGAAGCCACAAAAAAAGAAAGCCACCAATCAGTGGCTTCCTAGATACACCTCTCACATTGAAGAATGAGTTCTTTATGATTCTTTAAAATGTTGGACCCGTCACTTAAACAACCTTGCTTTCCCAGGTCCTGATTCATTGAAAAGTGCCTTCTGCAAAGGCTGATTCAAGAATCGTTTTAGATTTTATTGGTTAGAACCAAGATGGTACTGCGCCAAAAGTAGGCTTTGACATACTTACTGACAAATGACAAATATCAGTCTGCACAATTGATTTTTGTCTGAGAATTGTCATCATGTTAAAGTCTCGTGTTAATGGTCTGTGTATGAGTACATATCTTTGATGACTATAAACCTGATTGAAAAGCTTATACAAGGAAGCAAGTATGGTGGGAGTAAAACTTTTTCTACCTTGGCACATCAAAACCTAATAACGAACGACCATGAAAATTACTACCCGAATTCAATTGTCGACCATGATGTTCCTCGAGTTTTTTATTTGGGGAGCATGGTTTGTGACGATGGGAACCTTTCTCGGCTCCAATCTTGGTGCCAGTGGAACCCAGATTGGCATAGCCTATGGAACGCAATCCTGGGGTGCGATCATCGCTCCTTTTATCATTGGATTAATAGCTGACCGTTTTTTCGCAGCGCAAAGAATACTGGGTGTTCTGCACCTCGTTGGTGCCGGATTGATGTGGTATTTGAGCAGTGTTCCTGATTTTGGTCAGTTCTTTCCTCTGCTATTGACTTACATGATTTTGTACATGCCAACACTGGCGCTTGTCAATTCCATAAGTTTCCGTCAGATGAAAGAGCCTGCTAAAGATTTTCCGGGAATCAGGGTGTTGGGTACTATTGGTTGGATAGTTGCCGGTCTGATAATCGGTTGGATGGCTTGGGAACAAAATCGTATGTTGGGATTGACATTTAAAATGACCGCCATTGCTTCTGCTGTACTGGGACTTTTCAGTTTTACACTCCCTCATACCCCTCCGACAAAAACACAGGGAGGAACCACTATTCGGGAGATAGTGGGATTGGATGCGTTGGAGCTACTTAAAAACAAGTCATTTTTAGTCTTTTTCATATCATCGGTTCTTCTGTGTATACCATTGGCATTTTACTATAGTTTTACCAATCCCTTCCTGAATGAACTAGGCGTTACCGCAGCAGCTTCTGTTCAATCGATGGGTCAGATGTCAGAAGTGGTGTTTATGCTATTAATGCCATTCTTTTTCCTGCGGCTTGGGGTCAAAAAGATGTTGCTGATTGGAATGTTAGCATGGGTGGTGCGGTACATTCTGTTTGCCTATGGCGATAGTGGTGCTGATTACTGGATGCTACTCGTAGGCATTTTGCTGCATGGCATTTGTTATGACTTCTTTTTTGTTACAGGGCAGATTTATACGGACAATCTGGCTGGCGAAGAAAACAAAAGTGCTGCGCAGGGACTTATCACCCTGGCGACTTATGGACTTGGAATGCTTATCGGTTTTTATATTTCAGGAAAGGTGGCAGATGCCTATATCGTTTCTGACACCCTGCACAATTGGGAAGGCATTTGGATAGTACCTGCTGGTATTGCAGCTGTTGTGATGGTCTTATTTGCCTTATTGTTCCGCAATGGAAAGGAGATAAGAACAGTATAAAATCAGGTCCAGCCCATTTCTTAGATTATTAAAAGTGGCCGTATGGTGAAATACACCCTGTATGGCCACTTTCAATTTGAAGCAATGAAAACTGTATACATTAAGAAGGGGAAGGAAGAACCACTTAATCGATTTCACCCCTGGGTGTTTTCCGGTGCTATTTTTTCCAAAGAAGGCAATCCAACGGATGGTGAAATTGTGGAGGTTTTGAATTATAAAGGCGAATATCTGGCCACTGGTCACTACCATGATGGTAGCATAGCTGTCAGGATTTTTTCTTTTGAACGCACTTCTGCTGATTCTGCTTTTTGGAACAAAAGATTTGTCAGGGCCTTCGATTACAGGAAAACGATTGGACTTACAGATGCTCCTCAAACAGATAGTTACCGGCTGGTACATGCAGAAGGAGATGGCTTACCAGGTTTGATTGTGGATATTTACGGAAGAGTAGCAGTATTGCAATGTCATTCTATTGGCATGCATCAGATCAAAGATTTGCTCACTGATGCCATTCTCTCTTGTTTGGGCAACAAAATTGAAGCTGTTTATGATAAAAGCAAAGAAACACTACCCCAAAATTATGCTGCTGGAATGGAGAACGGATATTTGTATGGAAATGCCACCACTCAAATGGTTTCCGAAAATGGCAATAAATTTTTCGTCGATGTGGAAGAAGGCCAAAAAACTGGATTCTTTCTCGATCAGCGGGAGAATCGCAACTTACTTTCACAGTTTGTCAAAGGTAAAACGGTATTGAACACATTCTCTTACTCAGGTGGATTCTCTGTTTATGCACTTAGAGGTGGTGCTTCTGTTGTGCACTCAGTTGATGTTTCAAAAAAGGCCATTGAATGGTGTGACAAAAATGTCCTTGCCAATGGCGCTGATTTTGGCTCCAAGCACCAATCCTACAGTCAGGATGTTATGCATTACCTGAAATCTTGTGAAACATACGATGTGATGGTTGTGGATCCACCTGCATTCGCAAAAAGTTTCGCTAAGAGACACAATGCCGTACAAGGTTACAAAAGACTCAATGTTGCAGCCATTCAAAAAGTAGCTCCCGGTGGCATACTCTTTACATTTTCCTGTTCACAGGTTGTGGATCGTGAATTGTTCTATAATACCATTGTTGCCGCTGCCATTGAAGCAAAAAGGAACGTGCGCGTGCTGATGCACCTGTCTCAGCCTCCTGATCATCCCGTAAGCCTTTTTCATGTGGAAGGGTCCTATCTGAAGGGGCTGGCTTTGTATGTGGAATAGTATTTATTAGAAATGGTGTCACTAAGCCCTCATGCAGGATGCTAATAAAGAATAGTGACGAAGAGATAACATAACAATCTCTAATTTCCTAAAACTCTCAGGTCCCACTTACATTGGTGATAATCGAGTATCTAAACTGATTGGAAATTACAGAATCAGCATGGCATCGCCATAACTGAAGAAACGGTATTTTTCTTTAGTCGCCTCTTCATAAGCCTCCAGCATCAAATCCTGTCCTGCAAAGGCGCAAGCCATTATTAGCAAGCTCGATTTGGGCAAGTGGAAGTTGGTAATCATAGCATTGGCAATGTGAAACTCATAAGGAGGATAAATAAAGAGGTTGGTCCATCCTTCAGAAGCTTTAAGTAAGTTGTCTGCGGAAACGGCACTCTCAATAGTTCTGACCGCAGTAGTTCCTACTGCACAAACTCTTTTTCCGGCTAGTTTTGCGTCGTTAACTTTGTCTGCTGCAGCCTGGCTAACCTGGAAATATTCTGTATCCATCTTGTGCTTGCTCAGATCCTCTACATCAATACCGCGGAAAGTCCCCAATCCGATGTGTAGTGTAATTTCCGAGAAACGAGCCCCCTTAAGCTCCAGCCGCTTAAGTAACTCGCGGCTAAAGTGCAAGCCAGCAGTGGGAGCGGCCACAGCCCCTTCAACTTTAGCAAAAACGGTTTGATACCGTTCCTTATCTACATCTTCAGAGTTGCGGGTTATGTATTTTGGCAGTGGAGTATTACCGAGCGAATACAAATCCCTGCGGAAATCTTCATCTGACCCATCATACAAGAACCGGATGGTTCTTCCTCTTGAGGTAGTGTTGTCAACTACTTCTGCAACGAGAATCTCATTGCTTTTGTCGTCCATGAAGTACAACTTATTACCTACCCTTATTTTGCGTGCAGGATCAACAAGCACATCCCACAATCTTTGCTCAGAATTTAATTCGCGAAGCAGGAATACCTCTATTTTGGCTCCTGTCTTCTCTTTTTTACCATACATTCTTGCCGGGAATACTTTGGTGTTATTGAAAATAAAAGTATCACCGTCGTCGAAATAGTCGATAATATCTTTAAAAATCTTGTGTTCTATTTTGCCTGTAGCCCTATGCAAAACCAACAACCTCGATTCGTCCCTGTTTTGGGTTGGATGCTGTGCAATAAGATTCTTGTCAAAATTGTAATTAAACTGGGAGAGTTTCGTCCTCATGGAAGCTAATATAGATTAATGATTGGCAGTTGCTTTGTATAAAAGCGCGCAAAATTAAAAAACTATAACGTTTAATAAAGCGAGAGTTTCAAAAGGAGTGCATATTTTTCCAAAACTACTTATTAATCTTTTACTTAGATTCGTGATTTGATTGAATTTTCTGCCTGAAATAAGTTTCTGAGAGGTTTTTACATTGTTAGAGTAAATTCCGGAACATGCCTTAAAATCTTTTGTCTGAAAGGACTAGGCATTACACCAAAGAATGACCTGAGTGCACAAATCACGGATTGTAGATTCAGAATGATTATTTTTTTGATTTCCCTCAAAACGGATTTGGCAAATCCGGAATTTAGTCTCTCTTTTACCTTCTAAGTGACCATAGTCACTGGCTACCCTGTTCGGTAATTCTTTTTTTACCCCTTAAAGGGAAATGAACTAATACGGCATATATGCAATTTGGCTTTATCATTGACAATCGAAAGTGCATAGGCTGTCACGCATGCACTACTGCCTGTAAATCCGAACACCAAGTGCCCATAGGCGTTTTCCGAACCTGGGTCAAACAAGTAGAAAAGGGCAAATTCCCCGATACAAGGCGAGTTTTTTCAGTCATGAGGTGCAACCATTGCACCGATGCTCCATGTGTCGAAATTTGTCCTGTTCAGGCACTTTATATTCGCCCGGATGGCATCGTTGACTTTGACAACAATCGATGCATTGGATGCAAATCCTGTATGCAGGCTTGCCCATACGACGCCCTTTATATTGATCCAGAGACCCGAACGGCAGCCAAATGCAATTACTGTGCACACAGGATAGACATCGGCCTTGAACCGGCTTGTGTCAATGTATGCCCGGAAGAGGCCATCGTTTCAGGCGATATGAACAATCCAAATTCAAAGATTTCCAAACTCCTCGCACGTGAAACAGTAACCGTTCGGAAAGCCTCCAAAGGAACACAGCCTAATCTGTTTTACATTGATGGGGACGAAGCATCTCTCAATCCTTTGGCTACGGAGAAAAAAACAGAAACTCCATGGAGCCAGCAAACGAGAGGAGTAGGTCACTACGCCAAAGCCACTGAAAAGTTGTCTTTCGATGAAGGTGATTTAGTCAATGCGTTGATAAAGAGTGGAGCGAATCCTTCTGGCAGCAGCAATAGCACCAAACAGGTTGCGGCAATAATACATGAAGCTAACAGGGTATTTGATGCACCCGATAAAGGCATTCTTTGGGGTTGGGAGGTAAGTTCTTATGTATGGACAAAAGCTATAGCTGCTGGCGCTTTTCTGGTGCCATTTTTAGCTTGGGCACTGGGTAAAGGAGCGTTTATGAGTCCCGGAGTCTGGTGGTGGGGCCTTGGTTTTTCATTGTTCTTCCTGATAGCAACTACCATACTGCTCGTTTTGGACCTTGATCAACCAAATCGATTCCTGTATGTCATGCTTCGGCCTCAATGGCGTTCCTGGCTAGTGAGAGGTGGTTATTCTCTCGCCACATTTGGTGGGCTACTTACCCTTTGGGGCCTGACCATGTGGTTTGACTTGAAATCATTTGAAACACCAGTGCTCATAGCCACCGCAATTTTTGGATTGCTGACTTCGGTTTACACTGCCTTCCTTTTTGCACAGGCTAAAGGACGCGACTTTTGGCAGAGCCCGGTTTTACCAATACACATGGTGGTGCACAGTCTGATGGCTGGGGCTGCCATTCTCCTTTTTGCAGGTTTGTTCGTCGGTGTAACTGAACAGTGGGTTGTCTTTTTGAAGCAGTTGCTTCTGATAACTTTAGGAGTAAATCTGTTAACCCTTCTTGTTGAATTGTATTCCAAACATCCAACTGTCGATTCCGCAAAAGTGGTTCAATCTATTCTGTCCGGCCGATATGCCACGATGTTCTGGACTGGTACTGTTATTCTCGGAAATCTGGCTCCAATTGTACTATTGTGGTTTGGTGGAAGTTCACTTTGGCCAATAGCAGGTATTCTGGTTCTGGCAGGCATTTATATCACGGAAAAAATCTGGGTGGAAGCTCCTCAAAGAATTCCTCTCAGCTAACATACAATCATTTATAACCAAATAAAAAAATGGCTCATCATCAAATTTTAATTGTGGGAGGCGGTAACGCCGGGATTTCAGTAGCTGCGAAGCTGTTATTAAAACGCTCCAAACTCGATATTGCTATAATTGAACCATCGGAGAAGCATTTTTACCAACCAGCATGGACTTTGGTAGGTGCAGGCGCTTTCAAAATGGAGGATACCATCAAGAACGAAGCGGATTATATTCCAAAAGGAGTAAAATGGATAAAAGATGCGGTGGCAACTTTTAATCCGGAAAAAAATGAAGTAACTACTATTTCAGGTACCAATTTTACTTATGACTACTTGATAGTTGCACCTGGCATCCAGCTCGACTGGGATAAAATAAAGGGGCTGAAAGAAAACCTGGGCAAAAACGGAGTTACATCAAATTATCATCACAAAACTGCTCCTTATACCTGGGATTGTTTGAAAAACTTCAAAGGTGGGAATGTAATATTTACAGCACCTAACACACCTGTTAAATGTGGAGGGGCACCACAAAAAATAATGTATCTGGTTGGCGACTATATCCTAAAAAATGGATTACAGCCCAAATCCAACATCCATTTTTATTCGGGAGGTACCATCATTTTCGGCGTTAAAAAATATGCTGAAACCCTTCTAAAAGCTGTTAATCGTTACAAAATACAGACACATTTCTACTACAACCTCGTGGAAATCAAAGGTGAAGAAAGAGTTGCCGTTTTCGAAGATGACAAAGGAAACAGAGTAGAAGAAAAGTTTGAATTCATTCATGTAACTCCGCCTCAGAGCGCTCCTGATTTCATCAAACAATCACAACTGGCGTCAACAACAGATCCCTTTGGATGGGTGGACGTGGATAAGCACACCCTTCAGCATGTAAGATATCCAAATATATTCAGCCTCGGAGATGCAGCCAATGTTCCAACGGCCAGAACTGGTGCTGCAATTCGTAAACAGGCACCTGTTCTTGTTCAAAACCTTTTTGCTGTGATGGATGGTAAGCCGGTGGAAGCACAATACACTGGATATACATCCTGTCCTTTGGTTACGGGTTATGGAAAAATCGTTCTGGCTGAATTTGACTATAACAATGAGCCTATGGAAACCTTCCCGTTTAATCAGGCAAAAGAACGCTGGAGTATGTGGTTGCTGAAAAAATACATACTTCCCTGGCTGTATTGGAACCAGATTTTGCCGGGAAAGATGTAAGCATACGTTGGTTTAAATAACTGATTGCCATGCCTGAAAAAGAAATGAAGGATTACTGGGATAGCGTTTACCAAAAGATTCAAAATGACAAGGCGTCATGGTTTCAACCAGCGCCTGTCATTTCACTTGAGTTTTTTAATAACCTGAAATTACCCTCAGAGTGCTCAATAATTGACATTGGCGGAGGAGACAGTTTGTTTACAGACAACCTTCTTCAATTGGGTTATCAGGATATAACGATACTCGATATCTCCAAAAAAGCACTGGATGTAGCAAAAAGCAGAATAGGGCAAGTTGCTAACAGTCTTAGTTGGGTAATAGCTGATATTTCTAACTATGAAACCTCAATGAAGTATGACCTCTGGCATGACCGTGCTGCTTTTCATTTTCTGACTGTTGAATCCAGCATACAACATTATGTGCATTTGGCGAGTAATGTAGTCAAATCAGGAGGTTATATGATTTTGGGAACATTTGCAGAAAATGGCCCTGAAAAATGCAGTGGGTTGCCTGTTAGCCGGTACTCAAGTGAAGAACTTGAAAAAAAATTTTCAGATTGTTTTCATCTTTTGGAAAGCAAGCAGGCGGTCCACATAACTCCAGCCGGGGTACAGCAAAATTTTACTTTTTGCTGTTTTCAGAGAAAATAGATGCTTAAAACATAGAACATGAGTTCGAATCGCAATCCTTCTTTTATCGAAAAAATGGCCGAACGGATCGGTTTGATCCCCGATCTGCACAAGGAAGAGCAGGCACTTCCCAGGCTGACCGAACCGGGCGATTTATCCAAATACCCACCACCGGATCAATGGGACGACTGGACGGAATACGAAGCCACTGCCTGGCCGCGTAGAGTCAAGAAGCATTATTCTATCGTGCCAACTACCTGCTTCAATTGCGAAAGTGCTTGTGGCCTGCTGGCTTATATTGATAAAGATACTGACCAGGTACGAAAATTTGAAGGTAATCCCTGGCATCCAGGTAGCAGGGGGCGCAACTGCGCCAAAGGTCCGGCAACCATCAACCAGATTACCGACCCTGACCGCATTATGTACCCTTTGAAAAGGGTAGGTGAGCGGGGTAGTGGACAATGGGAGCGCGTCAGTTGGGATGAAGTTTTGGATGACATTGCTGCCAGAATCAGAAAAGCCATTCAGGAAGGCAGGCACAACGAAGTGGCATACCATGTTGGTCGTCCCGGCCATGAAGGATATATGGACCGAGTCTTACAGGCTTGGGGTGTCGATGGGCATAACTCACATACCAACGTCTGCTCATCCGGGGCGCGTTTTGGCTATGCACTTTGGTACGGTCATGACCGGCCTTCGCCAGACCATGCCAATGCCCGGGCCATCCTGTTGATTTCAGCGCATTTGGAGAGTGGGCATTATTTCAATCCACATGCACAGCGCATTATAGAAGGCAAGATGAAGGGAGCAAAACTGATTGTTCTTGATCCGCGCCTTTCCAATACTGCCAGCCATGCCGATTACTGGATGCCTACCTATCCGGGCACTGAGGCGGCTCTATTGCTGGCCATTGCACGGGAATTGCTCATCAACAACTGGTACAACAGAGAATACGTTGAAAAGTGGACCAATTGGCAGGAGTACATGAAAAAGGTACATCCATCCAAACCACCCACTTTTGATGCTTTCGTTGAAACACTGATTGACGTTTACAAGGAATATACGCCGGAATTTGCAGCCCTGGAATGTGGTGTAGATGTGGACATGATCCGGGAAGTCGCTAAAACCATAGGCGAAGCAGGTTCCAGATTATCAACCCATAACTGGCGCAGTGCCAGTAGTGGAAACCTTGGGGGCTGGGCAGTATCACGTTGTTTACACTTCCTCAACGTGCTTACCGGATCTGTAGGAACGGTTGGCGGGACTTCACCAAATACATGGAATAAGTTCCATCCCAAGTTTTTCGATACGCCGCCTGCACAAAAGTTCTGGAATGAGTTGCATTTTCCTAAGGAATACCCACTGGCATTCTTTGAAATGTCCTTCCTGTTGCCCCACTTCCTGAAAGATGGCAGGGGATTTATGGATGTCTATTTTTCAAGAGTATTTAACCCGGTTTGGACCTATCCCGATGGCTTTGTTTGGATGGATGCTTACAAAGATGAAAAGTGCTTTGGTCTGCATGCTGCCCTAACTCCCACCTGGAATGAATCGGCTTTCTTTGCCGACTATGTATTGCCAATGGGTCACGCCAGCGAACGTCATGACCTGAACAGTTATGAAACCCATGCTGGAATTTGGATTGCTTTCCGGCAACCTGTTTTAAGGGAAAAAGCACGTCGTGAGGGCAAGGCAGTCACATTCACTTACGAAGTGAACCCGGGCGAGGTGTGGGAAGAAGATGAGTTCTGGATTGAGCTTTCCTGTCGTATCGATTCGGATGGAAGTCTTGGAATAAAGAAACATTTCATATCGCCATACAGACCGGGTGAGAAAATTTCAATCGACGAATACTACCAGTACATTTTCGAAAATACAAAAGGACTTCCGGAGGAAGCAGCTAAAGAAGGTTTGACACCGCTTGAATATATGCGTAAATACGGCGCTTATCAGGTTGAGCCTTCTGTGTATGAAAAGAACAAAGTTGAATTCAGCGAAGAGGAATTAAAAGGAGCTGAAATTGATAAAGAATCAGGCACCATAACCAAAGCTGGAAAGACCATAGGAGTTATGGTTGACGGAAAAGCCATGCATGGTTTTCCAACGCCTTCGGGAAAGAATGAGTTTTTCAGTCAGACCATGATAGATTGGAAATGGCCGGAGTACACCATACCTGCTTATATCAAGAGCCATATCCATGAGGAGGTCATGGACCGCTCCAAAGGTGACTATCCCTTAGTGCCGACATTCCGTTTGCCCACTTTGATTCACTCCCGAAGCGGTAATGCAAAATGGCTCTATGAAATGACCAACCGCAACCCAATCTGGATGCATACCGAAGATGCACAGAAATTTGGAGTGCAAACCGGTGACCTGCTTCGCGTCAATACCGATATCGGATATTTTGTGGACAAAGTCTGGGTCACTGAAGCTATGCGACCCGGTGTAGTGGCCTGTTCGCACCACCTCGGCAGATGGCGTCGCCCCTCTGACCCGGATGGAAACCGTTGGGCTACTGCAACTGTAGATATTTCAGACGACGGAAAGGGCAAATGGAAAATGAAACAGTTGAAAGGCATTCATCCCTTTAAAAGTGGTGACAAAGACAGTTCCCGAATTTACTGGACAGATGGCGGCGTCCACCAAAACATAACTTTCCCGGTACACCCCGATCCAATTTCAGGAATGCACTGCTGGCATCAAAAGGTGCGCATAGAAAGGGCGCATCCGGAAGATGATTATGGTGATATTTTCGTGGACACCAATAAGAGCATGGAAATTTACCGGGAATGGATGGCTATGACCAGGCCAGCACCCGGCCCAGATGGGCTAAGGCGCCCGCTGTGGATAAAACGGGCATTGAAACCCAGTATAGAGACTTATTACATCAAAGAATAGAGTTCATTTCCACAACTCTTTCGCCCGTTTTACAAACCTAACTGTGAAACGGGCTTTTTTATAAAAAACTTTCCTTGCAGAATTTTTGGATACTTTTGGCCTTTGAAAAAATCAAACCAAATGACTAAGAAACTATATATCGCTGCGACCAATCAACATGTCGGAAAGACAACCTGCACTCTGGGATTAGTTGAAGCCTTTCAGGAAAGGGGTCATAAAGTAGGTTATTGCAAACCGGTTGGTCAGGAAGCAGTTGACTTTGAAAATATACATGTCGACAAGGATGCATTGCTGTTCTCTACGATGATGCATTTCAATTTGGTTGCCCAGATTCACAGCCCGGTCATTCTTGGTCCGGGCGCCACGCAGGCTTTTTTGGATAATCCGGAAGCTTTCCCATACAGACAGCATGTATTAAGTGCAGCCAATTCTATAGAAAAGGAGAATGAAGTGGTAGTTTACGAAGGGACAGGACATCCTGGAGTAGGAAGCGTTGTAGGTCTGTCGAATGCTGACGTTGCTGAAATGCTGGGAGCGCCGGTAATTCTGGTAGTTGAGGGTGGTATTGGTTACACCATTGACAGGCTGAAGATGTGCCTCTCTTTGTTTATTTATCAAAATATTCCTATTGCCGGCGTTATTATCAACAAGGTCCATCCCGAAAAGCGAGAAAAAGTGCGGCATTATGTTGGAAGAAAACTTGAAGAATGGGGGATTCCACTATTAGGTGTGTTACCCTACGATAAAACGCTTCTTTACCCCTTGCTCGATACCATCAGAGTTGCTATTCAAGGCAGGGTATTGCTTCATCCAAAAGGACTTGGAAATCTGGTTGAGAATGTTGTTGCAGCCTCTTTATTGGGGAATTATGATTTTGAGCAACAGCAGGGCGTACTCCTGGTGGTTAGTAAAAATCGTCTGAATGAGTCGATTCTGAGAATCAGAACCCTTGTGGAAGAGGGTAAAATAAGCAAACAGCCATTAGCGGGAATCATCATTACAGGTGATGGTAGATTGGAAGAAAAACTGGATGCATTGGATGAAATAGATTTTGTTGCCAAATATCAAATTCCACTGATAGCCACCCCTCTTGATACTTACGGAACCGCAGTAAAGGTTAACAGGATGGAAGTCAAGATCAACATCCAGACTATGGGCAAAGCCAGAAGAGCTGTGGAATTAGTACGCGATAATGTTGATCTCGAAAAAATAAAGTGGTAAAGTTCCAAGTTTTTGGAAAACGGAACTCGTTAAAGGAGAGTTGATAATTCTCCAGCCTTTCAATTCCTTATCATTATTGCCCGTTTAATCTCCTTTTGCGCCGCTGCATTTCGCTAAAAGCCATGATATAAAATGCCACACTGATGGCCCGCGACATATATAAAGCCATCCCTATCGAAGAACCAATCACCAGTCCAAAAGAACAGGATATGATAAAGTATTCGCCTCCTCCTTCCACCTTTTGGTTGGATGCAATTTCCGCGATGGCCATAGCCGTTGGAATAGTTACCTTATGACCAATCAAAATAAGGAGGAGTGTTCCCAGGAAACTTACATTGCCAACAGCAAATCCAAAGCGGAGAAACATGATGGCACCAGGGATGGTAGAGATTGCTGTAAAGAAAACCGGTGCTGTTCCGAACTTTCTGACCTGAGCACTTATATCTTGTATGGGTGCAAAAGTTTAGGATGGTTAGGCTTTGATAAGCGAAAGTATACAGAGAATCGGAAATATAAACTGATGGAAAGCTTTTTTTTGTCGGGTTAGAACGGATAACCCAGGCCTATGTTAAATACCACTTCTTTAAAGTTCCAATTTCCAAAGTCAACCCAATAAGTCTGGTTTCTTTTGGGGTCAGGGTAATTATTTCGAATAGGAAGTCCTAAGTCCAGTCTGAAAATGAAATAGGTAAAGTCCCATCGGCTTCCCACACCTCCGCTAAGGGCCATTTCTCTGATGAAATTATCCTGAATAATCAGTCCATTTTCAGACTTTTCCCTTTTAAGGGCTATTTGAGAGCCGGGCCGGTTAGGGTCTTTTTCCAGGGTCCAGATATTACCGGCATCCAGGAAGCAGGCTCCGAATAGATTGAACAAGCCGAAGGGCCGCATGAACAGGAAACGATATTCCAGATTGAGTTCAATTTTGGCGTCTCCCGATTGATAAAAAAGGTTTCGTTGAGACGGGTCGTTGGTAAGTGGGTCGCTGTAAAGGCCTGGACCTAAAGCCCTTGCATACCATCCCCTTATGCTATAGGGGCCTCCAACAAAGAATTGTTTTACATACGGTACAGCGTCCGATTGGAAGAAAGGAATGGCCAGACCGGAGTTGAGCCTTGCTACTAATGAGCGATTTGGGCCAAGTTGCCAGGTTCGTCGGGCGTCAATTTCAAATTTGGTGTAGTAGGAAAAGTCAACTTCAAAAAATTTGAAATCCGGTGAATTACCTGAAATGGTATTTATTAAGGAAATGGCCGCAAGTGCTTCCAGTCCTGATACATCGGCATAAGCCCGCAGGTACCATACGTCTCCACTTCTGTTCGGTTTACCCGTGTATTGATAGGCGATATCCCTGAATAAAAGTCCTGTGATGAATTGTTTGCTGAAACTTTTTTGCAGGAATGGTTGCCTGTTTAGCAAATCTTCAAAGAATGAGCCCTTCACAATTTTCGGCAGCACCAGGTCAATGCCGAAATGATTGAAATAAATCCTACCGGTTTGTTTTATCGGGATATCGTTTCCAAACGAGAGATTTACAAATTGCAGGCTGTAATTGTCGAGCAGCACCAACAGGTTGTAGCTCGAAGAAAATCGGCTCGAGGCTCTCCTTCTCATCTGGTCATAGGCACGGGTGCTGACAATGCCAAGATTGGACAGACCTTTCCAAAAACCAAAATAATCGGCGAATCGGGGGAAATACAAATCTCCCTGCAGCCTCAAATCCAGTGTATTGATAAAAGATGTATCTGGGCCAAATGGAGCAAACTCTACACCCATATCGACTGTACCTATCAGCAGTTCCGCACCTTTCAGAAAATTCCGGTTTCTCAGCGAAGGGCTGAATGAAAGCCCGATAAGGTTCCGATTGCCAACGGCACCTTTTCGTTCCACAGTATTGATGTCGAAGTCAGCTCCAAACTCCCATTTTTTATTTGGAGTAAGCAGTATAAAAAAGTTGAGCACATCTTTATGTACGGGGTCCTCTTCAAACCGGATGGTTGGCGGGCGAAAAACGCCGAGTGAGCCCAATTGGCGAATGGTATTGTCCACTGCTTCCTGGCTGAAATCATCACCCGATCTGAAAAAAACCGAACCCGCCAGTGTCCTTGGCCGCACCCTGAAGGTCCGATTTCGTCTGGCAAAGTTGATTCCGTCAAAAAGTGTGTCGGGCTCGGGAAGTACTTCAGCTGTCGGGTCAAAGTAGGTGTTCATATAAATGCGACCTACTTTGTACTTCTGATGAATATCCTTGCCAGATGGGGTGAGCAATTCCATTTGAAGTTTGACCGTCCGTGTTGTATTACTGCTGTCGATACCTTCCAGACTTCCTACATGCTGAGGATAGAAATAAGCATAACCATTATTTCGAAGGAAAAAAGTCAGGCGGGAAACTTCCTGATCGTACAAACGCACATCAACGGGTTGTCCTTTAAGAAGGAAGGTTCCCGCTGAAACACTATCTACCAGCCTTTTTATCTCCTTATCCTTGCTGACATAGGTTATTGTATCAATTCTGTAAATATTTCCTGGTTTAACAGCATATGTGACCTTGGACTTGGTTTCCTTGCGATTGGAAGAAATGACATGATTGACATCGGCATAGAAATACCCCCGGTTTCTGAGGTAATTTTTCATTGTGGATGCAGTTTGCTCCACCAGGGTTGAGTCCAGTAAAACTGGCTCCTCACCCAGGACTTCTCCTTGTACTTTTGCTGCGACTTTCCCCAGTTTCGACTTGCTGATGGTGTCCAGTGAGGTATAATAAAAGTATTGACGGGGAACGAAAAAAAAGCGTCTGTTCGGTCTTTGCATGTACAGTTTGGACAGGTCGTAACCAAGATTGGTTATTTCCCTCGATTTACTGCCGGGTTCTTTGGTGATTTGAATGTCGTTTGCCCGCAGAAATGTTTCTCCTTTTTCGGTATTCAGGTATCTTGTGCTGCTGCAACTCGATAAAAGTCCGGAAAGACACAACCCAAGCAGTAGCCAGTTTCTGAAAGCTTTAGTAATTGTTCCCGGATTGATAATGTCGGACTTTATTTGCACTTAGTTTTCAATATTGAATTAAATCGCATCGACGTCAAAGTAAAGTGGCCTTAACAAACAAAAATGAAACTCTCCCACAATCAGCTGAAGTACCTTCGTTCCTTACATC
>CAYRDX010000029.1:0-50542 GCA_964423205.1 uncultured Saprospiraceae bacterium
AAAATAGTGCTTTTTTTTGAAATTAGGGGATGTGGGGCCAAGTTGGGTTAAGTCTCAGGGGCGTAGCCCCGATACCGTTTATAGAGAATTGGCCAAAGTTCATTTAAGGGGCGTAGCCCCGGCACGGCTTAAAACCGCAGGATTAGTCATGGGCATACCCAGAGTCTAATTTTCTTAAGTTGACGACATTGGGCCCGAAGTCAGACCCTCCCTTCTTGCACAATCAAGAACGTCGACTTATTTTTGATGCAACGCTTCGGAGAAATCTTCCCACAAGATGGTTTCTTCTGCTCCTGAAAATCATCCCTCATGGAAAAACCTGGCAATCCACCTACAGCCTTCAATACCCGGCAGCAAATCGCTGATGACCTGGGAATGAGTTATTCCACTCTTTGGCGAAAACTCAAAATCCTTTCGATAAAGATTCCTTCAGGTTTGGTTTCTCTGAAAAACCAGAAGAAAATTTACAGGGCTTTGGGTTATCCGCCCGGTATGTCTTCACAGGATTTCCCTCTGTAACCCCCATCCCCGCGATGTTTTGAAAGACTTTGAAAGGATTTGAAAGGGTTTTGTAAGTGTAAAGTACCGAATTTTGGGTAGTCATATCGCCTGAAGAATAACAGATTAAATTTCTGCTTCGGGCAAGGTATGATTCTAAAGGGGCTAATGCCACCCTTGATGCGCGCAGGCAGCAAAAGCCCCATTGTTTAATTAAAAACATCCAAAATTATGCAATCCTTTACTTTCATTTCGTTTTCATGTGCAAGAAGATTTATTCCTGCTATCATGATGTCATCCGTCTTTTACCTGTTTTTTTCTCAAAGCAGCCTGGCACAATCCATCGAAGGCGGATGTAACTCAATTACAGTGACCTCGACTCCTTCCTACGATCAAAACCTCTATTTTACAAGTGTAGGTTGGCAGACCTGCACAGAGTATCCTTTTGACCCATGCTGCCGAGTCGTTTACGGCAACCCCGCAACACCCCGCTTTTTTCTTGAAATGAAAAGTGGAAGTTCGTGGACGCAAGTTGCGGGCCCTCAATCCGGAGCGGTCTTCAGCAACCTGACCACACATGGCACTTACCGCGTGCGAACTCAGGTACCAGTCAAACAGTATAATGTTTGTGCCGGCGGTCAACCCATTACTTGTTACAATATTCAGGGACAGTTCATAGGATATTGGGGTACCTGGGGTAGTGATGTTTATACAAATACTGCTATTGTTGGCAATACAATTGCATCAGACAACTCCGGCGACAGCCCAACTTTCTTTGTAGATGGCGGCGGTGGAAACAGTAATCCCTATGGCTTCGATTATCTTGAAGTAGCTGCCATTGATGCCTCCGGCAGTAAAAACTACGACCTGTGGTGGATAGCCATCATCGAAAACGGCGGGCAAATGAAGATGAAGATATGTCGAGTTTCTCTCCGGGGGTCTATATCCTCAACTTATGGAGCGGTGGCAAGCGCCTGTTCACCGACAAACTCGTAGTGAACCGTTAATATATATCCCCACCTGTCCACGCGCGCAGGGAAGGTGGGGATTCTTTTCACTCCAAATGAAATCAATCCTCATTTTACTTCTCCTCCTGATTATCAACCGGCTGGCTGGCCAGGTGAATCTTGTCCCAAATCCGGGATTCGATACCATAAGCTCCTGCCCTGTTCCGCATGGAGATAAACAAATTACTAAAGCATTCCCCTGGTTCTCTGCTACCACAAGCGGAATTCCCGAACTATTCAATGCATGTGCAAATTCGCCTTCTGTATGTAATGTCCCTAATCCATTTGGATGCAATTATATTCCAGCCAAAACAGGAAATGGCTACTCTGGTATAAGTATTTATGCACGTGCAAATAACATTTATAAAGGAGAAGGAGGAGGTGAATATCTTGAGGTACCTTTGATTCACTCCATTCCCAAAGGTAGTCAATGTTACATCCGCTTTTTCGTGGCGCCGGATGAAGATTGTTATATTGGGCAGGATTATTTCTTTACCGATGCCATTGGCCTGGCCCTGAGCGACACCTTGGTTTTGATGGATATTCCGGCAAATCAGCCACAGGTTTTGCCACTTAAGCCTGTTATCGAAAACAGGGGTAAAATCATTAAGGATACCTCCGACTGGACCAAAGTGAGCGTTTGTTACAAAGCCAAAGGTGGTGAAAAATACGCCATCATCGGCAATTTCAGAACCGATGCGGAAACCCTGAAAGATTATGTAAAACTGAGCATTCCTCATCCTGAAAATTACGCATTCATTGACGACGTACTTATCTCGCCGTTTAATCCCCTGCCGGACACCCTCGTGCTGTGCAACGGCAGCCCGCAAACCCTAAACGCCTCCTTCTGGGAAGCCACCTACCACTGGAACACCGGCAGCACAGATTCCATGCTCACAGTCAGTACTCCCGGGACTTACAGCGTTCAGGCTTTTATCGACTCTTGCGTGCTGTATGATACTATGGTGGTTATAGACTCACGAGACAAACTTCCTTTTCAGGCAGATACTACCATCTGCAGGGGCGATTCGCTTTTGTTGGCTCCGCTCATGCCGGGGGCCTATCTCTGGTCTGATGGCTTCACACAACAAAAACTTAAGGTACAAAATCCCGGTCTTTATTCCGTAACTGTGACCAACCATTGCGGACAGTTCAGCTATTCCAGCAGGGTGAATGTCAGGGACTGCGGCTGCAACATCTATGTCCCCTCTGCCTTTTCTCCCAATGGCGACGGCGTCAACGACATGCTCAAGGTCTTTCCGGGTTGCGACTTCGATATCCATGTCCGGCAATTCTGCGTTTTCGACCGCTGGGGTAATAATGTTTTTATGGCTGCTTCAATGGAGGATATCAGCTGGGATGGCACCTATAAAGGCAAAGTCCTCTCTCCCGGCCCCTATGCCTGGTTGCTGGAATACGACATCATCCAAAACGGGAACATGAAAAGGAAATTAGATAAGGGTGAGGTGGTGATCGTGCGGTAGCCCAATCCGGCTATCCTCGGTTTTCTGAAATCCCGGAGATTTTGGAAAAACTACAGTACTACGGCGAGAGAGGGTCTGACTCGAAGTCAGGCCCTCTCTAATTTCAATGTTTGCCATTATCTTTACGCCAATTATCATTGGCAAATGCACAAAATACTGACATCAAAATCAAAAGAGCTGAAGCAACTTTGCCGAAAATATCAGGTGGAGCGCTTGTATGTTTTTGGGTCTGTTACTGGCAACACCTTTGATTCCCGAAGCAGCGACATAGACTTTCTGGTGTCGTTCCAATCAGGCTTGTCTCCCCAACAAATGGGAGCCAATATGCTGGCTATGATAGACGAGCTCGAAGCTATTTTTTTCCAGGAAAGTGGACCTCTTGCGCGAGCGTCCTTTTGCCAACCCCTATTTTGCAAAAGCTGTACACGATAGCAAAACCTTAGTTTATGCAGCAGCATGAGGCATTTACTAAGGTTTCCGAAATCTTTGAGATTTCGGAAACCTAAAGCGAGAGAGGGTCTGACTCCGAGTCAGGCCCTCTCTTTGTTAGTGTTATTCACCATCGTGCTTTAGTGCGTTTGTGGCTATCATCCTTTCCACCCCGTCACAATTAATTTAATTCCACGTTAAAGGGATAAATCAATGGCCTGTGATTAATATTGCAGGTATCAAAAAAGGGCAAATCCCCGGCATGGAATTATTTCTCCGGCTTCTCTCCAACCTTAAAAACTACAAGTCGCTGCTTGTTGCCAACATCCTGTGCAATGTGCTCATGGTCTTGTTTTCCGTCATCAGCATACCGGCGGTTATTCCATTTCTCAACATTTTGCTTGACCAGCAGCCCATGGTCACGGAAGCTCCTGTTGCTCCATTGGGCTTCGACAACATAGCCCAACACATCAACTTCTGGCTCAGCGACATCATACTGGAAAACGGGAAACGCTACGCTCTGATGCTTGCCTGCGGGGCCATTGTGGTATTGTATTTCTTCCGCAACCTCTTCCGCTATTTGTCGCAGTACTTCATCGCCCCCGTGCGCAACGGCATCGTGCGCGACCTGCGACAGCGTTTGTACGACAAGATTCTGGTGCTGCCCCTTGCCTGGTTTTCTGAGGAAAGAAAAGGCGACTTGTTGTCGCGCATGTCAACCGATGCCCAGGAAGTGGAATGGAGCATACTCAATGTGCTGGAAGCCATCGTACGGGAACCTTTGATGATAATCGGAGCTCTTGGGTTCATGATTTACATCAACCCCACCATTACGGCGTTTGTGCTGTTGTTGCTGTTCTTTACAGCATTGGTAATAGGCAGCATTGGCAAATTTCTGAAACGGCAGTCGAGGCAGGTGCAGGAAAAACTGGGCCTGTTGGTCAGTTTGATGGAAGAGGGCATTTCGGGCTTGCGCATCATCAAGGGGTTCAATGCTGAATCGTTTCAATCTGCCCGCTTCGGCAGGGAAAACAATATTTATCAGAGATTATTGGTTCGACTCCTGCGCCGGAGAGACCTGTCCTCACCCTTATCAGAGTTTTTGGGCGTCGCAACAGTCGCTGTATTGATTTGGTTCGGGTTCAGTGAAGTGCAGAAGGGGGTTTTGTCTGTGGCTACTTTTTTTGCGCTGTTGTATGCGTTTTTCAGCATGATTGAACCTGCCAAGAAATTCGCCGCCGCTTATTACAATGTGCAAAAAGGCATGGCTGCCCTGGAACGCATCGACGCTGTATTGCTTGCAGATAATGGAATCAGGGAAAAGGTCAACGCCAGACCCATCAGTGGATTTGAATCGGAAATAGAATTCCGGAACGTCAGTTTTTATTATGAAAACAGCAGCCGGCCAGTACTGAAAAATATCAACCTGACCATTCCCAAGGGCAATGTAGTTGCCTTGGTCGGTGCATCCGGCAGCGGCAAAAGTACCCTCGTGGATTTGCTGCCGCGTTTTCACGATGTTCGTGAAGGTGCTATTATGATTGATGGCAAAGACATACGGGAATTGCGGATTCATGACCTTCGCTCATTAATGGGCATCGTCACACAGGAACCTGTACTGTTCAACGATACAATTTTTAACAATATCGCCTTTGGCAAAACGGACGCCACCATGAAGGAAGTCGCTCATGCTGCCTTAGTAGCCAATGCCCATGACTTCATTGTCGAAACTGAACAAGGTTACCACACTAATATCGGCGATCGCGGCACCAAGTTGTCGGGCGGACAGCGCCAGCGTCTGACTATCGCAAGGTCGGTATTGAAAAACCCGCCCATACTGATACTGGATGAGGCTACTTCGGCTTTGGATTCTGAATCGGAAAAATTAGTTCAGCAGGCACTCGATAAATTATTGGAAAATCGCACCGCCATTGTCATTGCCCACCGGCTGTCCACCATTCAGTATGCCGACAGAATAGTAGTTTTAAAAGACGGCAAGATTAACCAATCCGGCACCCATCAGGAACTAATGCAACAGGTGGGGGAATACCGGAAATTGGTGGAGTTGCAGACGTTTTAGCTTTCTCTTGCCACAAATCCACGAAAGCACAAATTCATTTTAGTCAGTCTATGGTTCTGTGTTTTAGTGGCGATATAAAGTTTTACCCGGAAGAAATACATTAGACTTAGACAGAGATTCACCAAAAAGAAAAAGCACTCCAACAGGAATGCTTTTGCGTTTCGTGTGTCTATTTGTTTGAGTTCTTTGTTGTAGCCTATTTTGAAAACTTAAGTCCTCAATTTCATTTTCAATTTGTCTTCAGCCTTTATCGAATCGCAGTTCCTGTACCAGGTATTTTCCTCCTGTAACTTTCATGTAAATGTACACCCGGTAGGTGCCGCCTGAGGTGCTCAGGTTCCCAATGACGAACTGTGAGTCCTGGCCCTTGCTGGAACCCTGGTGCATCTGACTGAATGAGCTCGTGCGGTTCCTGGCAAAGAAATCACGCACCACTTTGACTGCGTCGTTACGGTTCAGCACATCCTCCTTATCCAAAATGGCAACTTCTACTGTATTGTCAAAATGCTGCATAAGGGCATCGGCATTTCCATCGCCGATTGCTTTGGTTATGGCTGAAATATTCTGTGCTTCTATCCCGCTTGAATAAACACCGCCGATAAGTACTAAAAACAAAAGAAGCTTTTTCATGATCTTGGTATTAATTTGAAATGCCATTATCCTTTTTAAGTATCAGGCATTTCAAGTTCACGACTATTAAACGACTGTTTCCTGTAATATGTTATACTTTCCTTTACATGGACGCCAGAGACAGCCATCGGTAACAGAACAAAATGTTAAGTAATCGTTCTTTTTTCTGTTTAAAATCATACGTCTCTGCGCCTTTAAAGTTCTTACTTTTGCCCGCCTTAATGACTACAAGACAATGAAAAATAAGAAAGCCATTCTCATCATCCTCGACGGTTGGGGCTTAGGCCCAAAGTACGAATCCGACGCCATTGCGCAGGCCAATACTCCTGTAATGGACAGTCTGATGACGAATTTTCCATACGCGACCCTGGTAACACATGGCGAACAGGTTGGCTTACCCGAAGGGCAAATGGGCAATTCGGAAGTAGGGCATCTCAACATAGGTGCAGGAAGGATTGTGTATCAGGAACTGGCGAGAATCAATAAAGCCGTCCGTGAAAAAGAACTGCACCATCATCCCACTTTGCTGAAAGCCCTTCGCTCAGCCAAAAAGCGCAATAGTGCCGTTCACCTCTTTGGATTGGTCTCTGATGGCGGTGTTCATTCCCATGTGAATCACCTGTTGGCCTTATGTGATATTTGCCAACAGCAAGGTATGCCAAAAGTAAATGTTCACGCCTTCATGGATGGCAGGGATACCGACCCCAAAGGAGGGTTGGGATATTTGAAAAATGTACTTCAAAACATTGACAATCAAAGCATTAGGCTTGCGTCAGTTGTTGGCAGGTACTTCGCTATGGACCGCGATAAGCGCTGGGAGCGGGTAAAGGTTGCTTATGACCTTTTGGTGCATGGAAAGGGAGAACTGACAGATGATTTATTGCAAACTTTGAATGAACGATATACTGCTTGTGAAACTGATGAATTTCTGAAACCAATGGCAGCGGCCGGCCAGAATGGGAAGGCTATGGCTACTGTTCAGGATGGTGATTTGGTTATCTGTTTCAATTTCAGAACCGACCGCCCGCGGGAAATAACTACCGTGCTCACGCAGAAAGATATGCCCGAGTTTGACATGAAAAAGCTCGACCTGCATTACATCACTATGACCCGCTACGATGAAACCTATCAAAATGTAGAGGTACTCTTTGATACGGAGAATCTAAAAAATACGCTTGGCGAAGTTTTGTCCAAAGCAGGAAAAACACAGGTCAGAATCGCTGAAACAGAAAAGTACCCCCATGTTACTTTCTTCTTCAACGGTGGCGAGGAAAATGTTTACCCCGGTGAACGAAGGATTCTCATTCCATCACCCAAAGTGGCAACCTACGACCTGCAGCCGGAAATGAGTGCCATTGAGGTAACAGATGCCATCATTAAAGACATTGAGGAGAATCAGCCCGATTTTATCTGTCTGAATTACGCCAACGCTGACATGGTTGGGCATACCGGCATTTTCTCTGCAGCCATGAAGGCCGTAGAAACGGTTGATATTTGCCTGGGGCGTTTGTTAAAGGCTTGCGAAAAATTTGATTACCATGCCATCATCATAGCTGACCACGGCAATTCAGAGTACATGATAAACGAAGATGGTACTCCCAATACGGCGCATACCAAAAACCCGGTGCCTTGCATTTATGTCGGGAAAGATGCCAATAACTGTAAAGTAAAGAATGGAAAACTTGCCGACATTGCAACAACTATCCTTGACATTATGGGGGTTGAGAAACCACCGGAAATGACAGGAGAAATATTGCTCCAAAAACTAAAAGCCTAAAGTTTGAATTATTCCAAATTAATGATTCTAAGGATGCAATCCACCGTACTGATTTTCCTGGTAATTGTCTTACTGCTTTTGTCTGGTTGTAATACTAATAAACAGGAAGCCATTTCCGAGCAAATGGACCAGCCCTTCTTTAACATTAAATCGTTTTTGGATGCTGAAATTCTCAGGGTAAGCTCCATCGGCACCTTCAGAAAAATAACTATGGTAAATGGATTAACTGAAGAAAAGGGATTGGACAGTTTAGACCTTAAATCGGAACTTAGTTTGTTTTATGACGTGGACATCAATCGCCCGGCTTGGATTGGCAAATATTCTGTTGATAGTACTTTTAATGTTGATAAACAATTAACCAGACTTCACTACCTCGCAAAGGATGAAGATTTGGGTATCCGGTCACTGACTATTGAATTTCAAAATGATGCCGTCGAACGCCTTGAAGCAATCAAAGTATCTTCATCGGCTTTAGCAAAGTCCAATCAGAAACTTTCCTATTCGCCCGCCACCGGGTTTATCATTGAAAGCACACAGGGTATTCGTTTTACAAGCGACAATGTTTACAAAATTGAAGTCCGGTTCGAATAAATCAGGTCTTGCCGGGTTTCACTTTTTTGAAACATACACACCTGCTAATATCATGGCCATTCCTATAAAGTGGGCAGCTCCGATTTTTTCTCCGTCTATCACTCCCCACAATACCGCAACAACAGGAATGACATAACTTACGGTTGAAGCAAAAAGGGCGCTGGTGTTTTTAATAAGCTTAAAGAACATTACCGAACAAACAAAAGTGCCCAAAAGCGCAAGAATAGAAACATAACCAAGAGCCGGCCAGGCATTGGGATCGGATTTCATTACAGTCACAAAATCGGAAGAAAAAAGTATAACAAGGGCTGGCACTCCTGCAATACAGTAAGCAATTGCACTAATGACAAGAGAACTCGTATCCTGCAAGTAGGTCTTTACTACATTATTACTTGTTCCGTAAAACATACAGGCAATCAGAATCAGGGCTCCAAATTGAATACCCTTCAGATTGGTAATTCCCTGTGATGCAAGTAATAGATAAATGGCACCTGATAAGCCCACCAGAACACCTAAGATTTTTGACCAGGTTGATTTGACATCAAAGATTGCAATGCCGAGAGTCAAAGTAAAGAGAGGAGTCAATGAATTCAATATCCCAGCCAGTGAACTGCTTATCTTGGTCTGAGCGAAGGCAAAAAGAGCAGCAGGAATGAAGCTGCCGATAAAACCAACAATGGTCAATTGTTTCCATTTGGAAATTTCAATTTGAGATATTTTCCAAAAAATAATTGGAACGAAACAAATAGCTGTTATTCCTATCCGGAGGCAAGCAACCTGCATCGGACTAAAGGCTACCAGGCTGTATTTAATAAGAATAAAAGACGTCCCCCAAACTGCACCAAGAGCGAATAGCATGATCCACGAGACCAGTCCAACCGAACTTGCGGTATTGTCATTAGGCATATAGGGTGTCTTTTTTATGTTCCACGTGGAACAATTTCATAAACTACGCATAGTTTTGTTGAAGCCAATTTCTGAATTCGGCATAGTCGGGCTCCATAAAAAATGTCTTCTTTTCCCTGTTGGCAAGGGCTGACAATCTTTCCGGCACATCAATACGCCGTTGTATAATGCGCTCGGTATCCTCAATGAATTTTGATGGATGCGCAGTCTCTAAAATAATCCCGCAACAATCCGGATTCGCCTTTTGATAATCCTTGAAGGCTTTGTACCCAACAGCGCCGTGGGGGTCAATGACATAATTATACTTCTCATAAACCTCCCGGACGGCAATTTCCGTTTCTTCATCGGCAACCCTGAATCCCGAGATTTCTGAGGTAAAATTGTTCCACGTGGAACCATAAATGTCGTTCATTCTGGCAAAATTGGAAGGATTGCCAACATCCATGGCATTTGACATCGTTGCAATTGAGGTCTTGGGTTGATATCTTCCTGTCTTTAGGTATTCAGGAACTACATCATTTACATTGGTTGCTGCGATAAACCTATGTGCCGGAAGGCCCATTTTTTTGGCCAACAATCCCGCTGTAAGATTGCCAAAGTTTCCGCTCGGCACACTAAACACAACAGGCCGCCCAATCTCAGACACTTGCTTATATGCTTCAAAATAGTAGAAGGACTGCGGAATGAGCCGCGCTATATTGATTGAATTAGCGGAACTTAATCTTATTTGCTGAAGCTGTGAATCAAGAAAAGCCTGCTTAACGAGAGTCTGACAATCATCAAAAGTCCCATTAACCTCAATGGCGGTAATATTTTCTCCAAGTGTGGTCAACTGCTTCTCCTGCAGCATGCTAACTTTCCCGGAAGGATAGAGCACCACAACTCTAATTCCTGGTGTTTGGTAAAAACCAGCCGCGACCGCTCCACCCGTATCACCGGAAGTGGCCACCAGAATAACAAGCTCTTTATTCTCACCCTGGTTAAAATAACTCATGAGTTGTGCCAT
Source organism: uncultured Saprospiraceae bacterium (assembly GCA_964423205.1). GTDB lineage: Bacteria > Bacteroidota > Bacteroidia > Chitinophagales > Saprospiraceae > UBA6168. Next base: position 10,409 of record CAYRDX010000029.1, read on the forward strand.
GAATCTCGCTCCAAAGTCCTTAAAGGCCAGTGATGGACCGTGAAACAACTCTAAAATAAAAAGCCTTTCTTCCAGCTCTACAACTGGTGCCGGGAAAGTAATAGCTTTATCGATTATGGTCCGTAAATCGGCCAATGGGATTTCTTCCCCGAACAAGTTTTTGCAAATTTCAAAACTAATCTCAGCAAAAGACTTGTAGCTTAGATTTTGGATAAATTCTGCTGAAAGACGAGGAATTTCCAAGGGCATGTAAAGACCATTATCTTCTGGCAATCCTTTAAAGACAGCCTCTTTCAGCGAAACAAGATTTGATGTATTATTGGTACTGTACAGTTTCATTTATTTTGGATTCTTATGAGTTCTGGCGCCCGCATTCCTGAAATTCAAAGCTTTATAGCTCCTTCCTGATTAATAGGACTAATGAATACATCACACTCAATTCCTGCATCTTGATATATCTGTCTCATTTCATTTGCTATATTCTCTGCAGTGAGCGTATTGGCGGAAAGTGCAAAAATAGAAGGGCCGGCACCAGATATACTACAACCCAACGCTCCCTCAGAAAGCGCAGCCTCTTTCACCGCATAAAAGTTAGGAATCAAACTGGCGCGCTGCGGCTCTATTAAAATATCTTTTAAAGATCGACTTATAAGCTCCAGGTCTGAGTTAAACATACCAATGATGAATGCTCCAAGATTGGCGCTTTGTTGGATAAACCCTTTTAATGGAACTGTATCTTTTAAAATGCTGCGGGCCACCTTGGTCAGCACTTCTACATGAGGATATACCACAGTAGTATAAAGGCCTTTTGGAACCGGGAGGCGGTGCACATCTATAGGGTCATTCTCACGAATCAATAACAGCCCTCCAAGTAATGATGGGGCAACGTTATCGGCATGTAATCCGCCAGAAGCGATAAATTCTCCCTTTAGAGCAAAGGGCAGCAAGTCTTTTTTCTCTAAAGGCTTTTTTAAAATCTCATTTACCGCAAAAACACCGGCGACCGCACTCGCCGCACTGCTACCCAACCCACTGCCAATAGGCATTTTCTTATGCACTTCCATTTCAATACCCAACTTGGATTCGCCCAAGTGTTCTAACAATTTAATGGCTGCAAATCCGGCAGTATTCTTTTCAGCTTCCAAGGGTAGCTGTCCCTTTGCGCCTGTTATTTTAGTAATGCGTACACCGGGTTTATCTGATAGTCTAACGATAACTTCATCCCCTGGTTTTTCCAGCGCAAAGCCCAAAACATCAAAGCCAACTCCGGCATTCCCAACCGAGGCCGGGGCAAATACCTTAATTCCTGGTTTCATTAAATTAAAAGTAAGTGGTCCTATTCTCTTTCCAATAGCGGGCCAAATATGAAGCTTTTATTGCATTTCTTTTGAACCATTGCCATTTGAACCACTACTTACTCAACAACTATAATATAGCAATCATAATGCTTTCCGCTCTTACTATCGGTCGATTTGAAAATCTTCATTCTTTTCACTCTGCAAAAGACTTCTTTTCTTTGTCATCAAATGACAACATGGACACTACCGAATTATTAAAGAAGGTCAGAAAGATAGAAATCAAGACCAAAGGTATTAGTAAGCAATTGTTTTCAGGAGAGTACCACAGTGCTTTCAAAGGCAGCGGCATGTCCTTCAGCGAAGTGCGCCAATACCAATACGGCGACGACGTTCGCAATATCGACTGGAACGTAACAGCCAGAATATCATCACCTTATGTAAAAATTTTCGAAGAAGAGAGGGAACTTACAGTCATGTTACTCATAGACATGAGTCAAAGTGCCTATTTTGGAACTTTTAATCAACTAAAGCAGGAAATCATCACTGAAATCTGTGCTGTGTTATCCTTTTCGGCCATCCAGAACAGTGATAAAGTAGGTGTGCTTTTCTTTACTGATGAGGTTGAGAAATTTATACCTCCTAAAAAAGGCAAACCACATATCCTCAGAATAATTCGTGAACTTATAGATTTCCAGCCCGAAGACAAAGGAACGAACCTGGGTAAAGCTTTGGAATACCTGAATAACGTATTAAAAAAGAGAAGCATTTGCTTCGTGCTTTCTGACTTCATGTGCCAGGACTATGAAACGCCACTGCGAATCACGGCCAAGCGACATGATTTGATAGGGATCCATATTTACGATCAACGGGAAAAAGAGATGCCAAACATTGGACTAATACGCGCCCAGGATGCAGAGAGCGGCACCCTGGCTTGGATCGATACCTCCTTTTCTGATGTCAGGAACAACTACAAAAAATGGTTTGATGCGAATTTTGATTATTTCAAAAACACCTTCACTAAAAGCGGAGCAGACCACATCAGCTTGCAAACAGATGAATCCTACATCAATGCACTATTGGCCCTGTTTAAAAGAAGGGGAAAATAATGAATCTACATTTTTGAAAAAGCTACGGCTGTTTGTGCTGCAATTCTCGCATTGTTGACGACTAAATGAATATTTGCATCCAGGCTCCTTCCCCTGGTCAATTCTTCAACACGTGCCAATAGAAATGGCGTAACCCTCGAACCGGAGATGCCGTAATCAACTGATTCCTTCACTGCGCTTTCAATTGCTTTTTGAATTTTTCTGGCATCAGGTTCATGCTCTTTTGGAATTGGGCAAGCGATAAGTACGCCACCTTCCAAACCGGCGTCCCACTTTGTTTTCAAATATCCAGCTGCGTGGTTAGGATTTTCGACCATTGCATTTACTCCAAATTCGCTTTCGCGGGTATAAAATAAGGGCAGCCCGCCGGTTTGGTAACCAACCACCGGAACACCAAGTGTCTCCAGGTATTCCAATGTCAATTTGATGTCGAGAATAGATTTTATCCCGGCACAAAAAACAGCAATATTCGTTATGGCCAGTTCGGGCAAATCTGCAGATATATCGAAGGTAGTAGTGGCCCCTCGGTGAACACCACCAATACCCCCTGTAGCCATTATTTTAATACCCGCCTTTTGGGCAATTATTATAGTTCCGGCTACAGTGGTTGATCCTAACAATTTACCACTTAACAAAGAAGTGAAATCGCGCCTACTGGCCTTGGCGGCTAATTGGCCAGCTTTACCAATTCGTTCAATGTCACTTAACGAAAGCCCTGCAACCATTTTTCCGTTGATGAGAGCGGTAGTCGCAGGAATCGCTCCTGCTTGCCTGACGGTTTCCTCAACTGACATAGCCGTTTCAACATTGCGGGGGTATGGCATCCCATGCGAGATAATAGTCGACTCCAGCGCGACAACAGGTAAGCCGCTTGCAATCGCATCAGCAATTTCTTCCGATAGTTGGAGGTATTGTGACATTTCAGGATTGTTGTTTCATCTTTTCCCTTGGGTCAAAAATACAGCAGAGCAATCTGCTACTTGAATCTGAAGTGGCAAATTGCTCTGCTTTTACGACAAGGAGTAATTACTCTTATTGAGTGATAATCATTTCCTTCCAAAAAGTCGCTTCAGTAGCCCTTTTCCGACCATTCCGGCCACATCATCAATGGCGCTTCCATCTCCATCTTTATCCAAAAGGCGAGTAGCCATATCCATTAGCGGATTACCTGCCTGACGCTGAGTATTAACAGTACCCGAAAGAAGATTCACTAACCCGTCAATATCCAGACCTTCATTGCGCTTTTGCCGACCGAGCAGGCCCATAACAACAGGTGCGAGCATGGACATAAGATTACCTGTTTTGCTTTGGTCAAGGCCACTCATTTGGCTGATCATATCCACAGCCCCACCTTGACGATCGCCAAGTAAGTGCTTGATGATCCCGGGGCCATTCATCATTCTGGCCTGTTCTGGAGCTGCCTTACCGCCACCCAGAAATCCCGCTACATCATCCAAAATGCTGCCGTCATGGTCACGGTCCAGGGCGCCAAGCAATCCGGTAGCGCCTTCTGTTGTGCTGGCGTTTTTAGCCAAAGCACTTACCAACGTTGACATAATTCCCTGTGCAGCTGTAGCTGTTTGTTTTTTATCCTTAGAGCCAATGCTGTTAGAAAGCTGATCAATTAAATTGTCATCCAGTTGGCCCTGGAGTAATTCAAGTAAATTTCCCATTATAGATTTTTAAAAGTTTGATAATTAAGTCCTTAAAATTTTCAAGACATCCTTAAGACGAGTTTTAATCAAAAAGTCTCAAAAATTAGATATCAATTTGGAACGGATCTTTGCCAAAAATACAAAACCACTCTTGTTCCTTGCAGTAATTTATTCTTTAACACCCGATAAAAATTAACGGCCGCTCCTAACTTTCCAGCAAGGAACGGCCGTTTATCATTTGTAACGACATCAATCAATTCCGGGCACCCATGTACCTTAAAACAAGATAGGCCAGCATAACTAATGAGGATAATGCAGCAGACACATAAGTCATTGCAGCCCACCAAAGAGCATCCTTTGCTCCATCATATTCGGCACCATGAGTTACCCCGCTTTCGTCGAGCCAAACCAAAGCCCGGCTACTTGCATCAAACTCAACTGGCAGAGTTATGAAAGCAAATACAGTGGTTATTGCAAAAGCAATAATGGTTATCAACATCAGTTGAGGAAAAGAATTCAACAACAAAAAAGCACCTAAAAGCAGCCATTGCTGTGCCATCGCAGCAACATTGACTATTGGCACAATTGCCGACCGCATTTTAAGCCAGGCATATGCATTAGCATGCTGCACCGCGTGCCCACATTCGTGCGCAGCTACGGCTGCCGCGGCAACGCTTCTTCCCTGGAAAACATCAGGGCTCAAGCTTACAGTCTTGGTCAGGGGGTTGTAGTGGTCGCTCAGGAAGCCCTGCCCCTGAATAATCTGAACGTCGTGAATACCAAAATGACGCAACATAGATTCAGCTACTTCCCTGCCGCTCATCCCAGTCCTCAGGCCAACCTGGCTATATTTCCTGAATTTGCCTTTAAGTCTGTTGCTGATGACAAAACCAACAACAGATAATCCAATAACTATTACCCAATAAAACATGTCCATATTTCGGAGTTTTTAATTTTGCTTAAAATGTTAAGTAAACAATTGAAAACAAAAGTAGATTAGTTTTAAACTTTTGAAAAAGAAAAAATCGAGTACTGCTCAAAAATTCATTTGAACTGAACCAATAAAGAAACCAGTATAAAACTCAAATGTTTTGTTAGTATAGCCTCAACAGAAAACTTTGAAGTAAGTAATGAAAAAACGAGAACCAATTATCCTTGAGAATATTGAAATTACCGGTGTCGCAGACAAGGGTCGGGGAGTCGGCCGGTTGGCTGATGGAAGAGTTGTTTTCGTTGAACATGTTGCCCTGGGAGATATTGTAGATGCACGAATTGTCAAAAAAAAACCAGAATTTCTGGAAGCTTATGCCATCCATTACCACAAACTTTCAGAAGACAGGGTAGAGCCCTTTTGCGAACATTTTTCTGCCTGTGGTGGCTGCCGCTGGCAACATGTTAACTATAGCGCCCAAATACACAATAAAGAACAGGTAGTGCGGGATGCCATTTCACGAATCGCAAAAACTGAACCCTTTGAGTTCCTTCCTATCATTCCCTGCGCCGAAACCGTTTTTTATCGCAACAAACTAGAATTTGCTTTTTCCAATAAGAAATGGTTAGGTAAAGACGAACACGACGCCGGGTTGTCAAATGAACAAGATGTACTTGGTTTTCACCGTCCGGGGGCCTTCGACAAAATTGTAGACATTAATAAATGTTGGTTGCAACCTGACCCCTCCAACGAAATCAGGTTAAAAGTAAAAGCTATCACTACCAGTCAGGGTCTCAGCTATTTTGATCTCCGTGAACAAAAGGGATTCATGCGGCACATCATGATTCGTAGCAGCACACTTGGCGAAGTCATGCTCATTGTAAGTTTTCATAGCCAAAAGAAATCAAAAATTAAAAAGCTCCTGGATGATATCATTAGTCAAGTCCCTCAACTGACAAGTGTGTATTATTGTGTTAATCCAAAACAAAATGATTATGTCCTCGATCTTGAAATGATTCATTATTCGGGAAAACCATTCATTGAAGAACAGTTGGGGCATGTGCGTTTCAGAATAGGACCAAAATCCTTTTTTCAAACCAACTCCAAACAAGCAAAAGTCCTTTACGATAAAGTCGTGGAATTTGCAGGGTTAACGGGGTTGGAGACGGTTTATGACCTGTATACAGGAGTGGGTAGCATCGCCCTTTATCTTGCTAAGTTTTCAAAAAATGTTGTAGGAATTGAGGAAGTACCAGAAGCAATAACAGACGCCAACGAAAATGCAAAGCTGAACAGAATTGAGAATTGTATATTTTATGCTGGAGATGTCAAAAAAGTACTTTCACCAGAGTTCACGCAACTTCATGGTAAAGCAGATATCGTTATAACAGATCCTCCACGAGCCGGAATGCACGGGGAGGTCATTAATTTCTTCTTGCACCTGGAGGCGCCTAAGATTGTGTATGTTAGCTGCAATCCATCCACCCAGGCCAGGGACATTGCTCTGTTAAATGAAAAGTATGACCTGATCAAGATCCAGCCAGTGGATATGTTTCCACACACTCATCATATCGAAACAGTCGCCCTTTTGAAGTTGAGGCAAAGTTGATTCCCTGCTGTTTTATCAGCTAAAGAAAGAAACCGGCGCGATGTCCACCATTGTTTTTAGCCCCGCGGTACTTCGAAGAACCTGTGGAATAGCGTTCAATGTAATGGCACATGTTGCCACGTCACCATTGACGCCACCGGCGATTTTTGAATGTATGTTGGGCGTGCCGTCAATGACTACCTCGTCATAACTTTCAGGTTCACCTACCGTGGCCTGGAATACCAATTTGATTTTTACTTCACCATTGACGTACCCGTTGCCAACTTGCCTGACACCGGTTGCATTCCCCGCAGGAATAGTCATTGCGTCAGTTACTACTTTGTTTTGAGCAATTACAGGGCTGATAATGTCTTCGGTTTTATCCAATTTCCAACCCATTCTGTTGGCAATCAGTTGAATGCTTTCTGTCAGACCCACATGCCGCAGTGAACCATCAGCTTTCTTTTTGTCAAATTCAGCCAAAGTCAGGCCAGCACCGATTTTCTTTTGGAAAGGTATTCTCCGGAATTGTGCATTCTGATATCTGTTCACATTGACGGTTTTGACATCCTGGCAAACGGCCGTGAGAAACGTAGGCAGAGAGTCCATCAGGTAGCCCGGATTTACGCCTGTACCTAATACAGCCACTCCCTTAACTTTGGCAGCTTCGTCAACTTTAGCAGCCAATTCCGGTGATTCATCCCATGGGAAACTTAGCTCTTCACAAGTCGAAACAATTGGAAGACCAAGTTCAATAATTTCCATTACCTGAGGAGTGATTCGTGCCATATCTGAAACAGTAGTAATGACAGCTACATCTGGCTTAGAAAGTCTAACAGCTTCAGCGGCATCACTGAAAATCTTAATTCCATTGAAAGCGGAAACGCCAGTAAATTGCCCGAGGTCTTTTCCAACGATATCCGGATTTTTATCAACAGCCGCCACGGTCACCAGGCCTTTCCGCTGAGCGATAAATTGGGCTGTCTTAATTCCCAAAGGTCCAAGACCAACTTGAAGAATGCGAATTTCTTTCATAAATGTAAATGGTTAGGATTTATGTTTGATTGAAAAGGATTTGCTTCTTAAATCAGTCTATGGTATCAAAACCGGTATAAGGTACAAGTGTCTTAGGTATGCGGATTCCATTCTCAAACTGATTATTCTCCAATAAAGCCGCTACGATTCTCGCTAAAGCCAGCGCACTACCATTAAGGGTGTGGGCCAATCGTGTTCTGCCCCCATCTTTATACCGCACTTTGAGTCTGTTGCTTTGATATGTTTCAAAGTTGGAAACTGAACTCACTTCAAGCCAACGTTCCTGGGCAGCACTATAAACTTCAAAATCAAAAGTTAACGCCGAAGTAAATCCCATATCCCCTCCACAAAGTCTTAAGATTCTGTATGGCAACTCCAGTTTATCCAGTACTCCTCTTACGTGTTCCAGCATTTCATTCAATTGGCCGTATGATTTATCTGGATGTGCAATTTGAACAATCTCCACTTTATCAAATTGATGAACCCTGTTCAGGCCTCTTACATGTGCGCCATATGACCCCGCCTCTCTTCTGAAGCAAGGAGTATATCCGGTTAGTTTAATGGGTAGTTGACTCTCCTCTACTATAACATCGCGAAAGATATTGGTTACCGGAACTTCCGCAGTAGGAATGAGATAAAAATCATCACGCTCAATGAAGTACATCTGTCCTTCTTTGTCGGGTAGTTGACCGGTTGCACGTGCAGTATCAGCATTCACCATCAGGGGAGGCATAATTTCTTCATAACCTGCTGCAGTAGCCTGGTCCAGAAAAAAGTTAATTAGTGCCCTTTCCAATTTTGCGCCTTTTCCCCGGTAAACGGGAAAGCCAGCACCGGTAATTTTTACACCTAATTCCAGGTCAAATAAGTTGTACTTTTTGGCTAAATCCCAGTGAGGCAGGGCATCTGGGTGTAATGCCGGAAAAGGCTTTTCCCAGTCTGAATACACCTCATTGTCATCAGGCGTTTTGCCGGCCGGAACTGAAGCATGCGGGATATTAGGAACCGTCAACAATAGCTCCTCCATCGAAAGAATGCATTCTGACATTTTTGTTTCAAGTGATTTTGCTTCTTCCTTATATCCTGCCACTTGCGTTTTATACTCCTCAGCCTTTGCTGTTTCCCCTGACTTGATAAGTTTGCCTATTTCAGATGATAGCTGCTTGACTTGAGCATTGCAGTTATCCAATTCCAATTGGGTGGATTTACGCAGATCGTCGAGGGAAAGGATTTCATCAATCACATTTAATTGATCATCTTTCCAATTTCGGAGTTTAAGCCCTTTTAAAACTCCTTCTTTGTTGGTTTTAATAAACTGTAATTCGAGCATAATAAATAGTTATGGTTCTGGTTCTTCCTGATTTAAAAACAAAGTCTGGCGAACCATCGTTCCCAGACAAGTGTTAGACTATTGACAATTAAATTCATAGCGGTGAGAAGCATTGCAATTGTGGCGTTTTATTACAAACCCAAACTAAAATTTGCATCAATTCTCAACTGTATCTCCTTTTAAATCAAGCCTGAACAAATAATTTCTTGTTTCAAATTTCAAGTGGAAGCAAAGGTAGTATTTGATTATTGAAACTAAAATGTATTTTTGCAGTTCAATATCTCACGTTGCTACCTGATTAAAGTCTGGTGATTCGTTTGTATATCACAACATCAGCTCCTTACTTCTTCCCACATTCTAAAGAAATGTAAATTGGTTTGCTTTCCGGAAGCGATGATGGTTAGATAAATAAAAAAGAGAAAGATGTTGTTAGAAGGCTTCGGTTTCGCAATGATTTTTGCCCATTACATAGGTCATGAAAAACGATTCCTGGAAGCCGGTTTTTTCACCCCTGGAAATTGATTATTTTTTTACCATTCTGATCTTACTGTGTGACGCCATCAGGAAGGTTCTCAGTGCGTCATTAAATAATACAACCCAGCAAAACACCCATCCAGAAGCATACAACAATCTTGTATGTTAGAACTAAGTAAACATTAAGTATAATAACATGTACGACATTTTGCAACTGAACGACATGCTGGTTCCCGAACTGCGGGAAATAGCTGAGAAAATGGATATTGATGGTTATAAGCGCCTTGCCAAACAAGATCTGATTTACAAAATCCTTGACCAACAAGCCATAGCCGGTAAATCCTCAACACCCTCTTCAATTTCAAAGGAAAAGGAAGAAACAAAACAACATTCCGAAAGAAGAGGATTCAGAACAAGAACAAAGTCCAGGCCTCAGGACAGAAGAGAATCTGAAGGTTCAATGGATAGATACAGGGGCGACCAAAGAAGCAGAACTTCGCCGGGCCCAAAACCTGTTCATCAATCACATCCACAGAAAAATGTTCGCCTGGACCCCATTGAGGTGGAAGATTACGATGAGGATGTTATCGATGCTGACATGGAAATGGATACCGACGACATCGTAAGAACTCCGGCGAAAGATGTCTCAACACCCAATGTAGATATTATCGTTGATCAACCATACCGTCCCGAAGATGAGGTTGTTGAGGAAGAAAAGGTGATTGAAAAGTTTGATATCGAACTCGATGGTATAATCGAAGGAGAAGGCATTCTGGAAATGATGCCTGATGGGTATGGATTCCTGCGTTCAGCTGACTATAATTATTTAACCTCCCCTGATGACATTTACGTTTCACCTTCGCAGATTAAATTATTCGGTCTACGTACTGGAGATACTGTCAGGGGTGCTATTCGCCCACCAAAAGAAGGTGAAAAATATTTCGCACTGTTACGGGTCTCCAAGATTAATGGCCTCGACCCAAAAGATATAAGGGACAGAGTGCCGTTTGACTATTTGACGCCGTTGTTCCCTAATGAAAAATTCAATCTCTGCATTTCACCTACCGGCAGGGATATTTCCACCAGAGTCATCGATTTATTTACTCCCATTGGAATGGGTCAGCGTGGTCTTATAGTCGCCCAACCAAAAACTGGTAAGACTTTTTTACTCAAGGATGTAGCCAATGCCATTTCAAAGAATCATCCTGACTGCTATATCATTGTGCTCCTTGTCGATGAACGTCCGGAGGAGGTAACCGATTTCAAGAGAAGCGTCAATGCAGAAGTAGTTTCTTCAACATTTGACGAACCTGCTGAAAATCATGTTAGAGTTGCGGGGATAGTGCTGGAAAAATCAAAACGCCTTGTAGAATGTGGACACAACGTTGTAATTCTGCTGGACTCAATTACTCGCTTAGCGCGTGCCTATAACACCGTAGCGCCGGCAAGTGGAAAGGTCCTTTCAGGTGGTGTGGAAGCAAACGCTTTGCATAAGCCCAAAAAGTTCTTTGGTGCAGCGCGTAATATTGAAGGTGGTGGTTCGCTTACAATTTTGGCAACTGCATTAATTGACACAGGCTCTAAAATGGATGGTGTTATTTTCGAAGAGTTCAAGGGCACCGGTAACATGGAATTGCAGCTTGATCGATCCTTGTCTAATAAACGACTATACCCAGCAGTTGACCTGACGAAATCCAGCACGCGTCGTGATGACTTATTGTTGGATAAGGATACCCTTCAGAGAATGTTTATCCTCAGAAACCATCTTGCTGACATGAAACCTGAAGAGGCAATGGAATTTCTGCTTAAGCACATGCAGGGCACAAAGAGCAACGACGAGTTCCTTGCATCAATGAATGGATAATGCGGGTTCATAAAAATTGAATCTTACTAAAAGAGGCCTTTGCAAGAAAAGAGCCTCTTTTTTTTATGCCTCATTGTTCCATACCCTGGACGCGTTGTGTACTTTAACGGCTAAATAATATTTCTATGACCCTTACTGAAAGATTGAGCCATCTCCGTATGGCAATGAAAGAGAACGGCCTCGATGCCTACATTATACCTTCAGCCGATCCACACCAAAGTGAATACGTATCCACTTATTGGAAATCACGACAATGGATTTCTGGTTTTTCAGGTTCTGCAGGAACCGCTGTTATTACTAAGAATCACGCCGGCATTTGGACGGATAGCCGTTATTTCATTCAGGCAGAAGCTGAGTTAGCAGAAAGTCCGTTTGTTCTGCACAAGCTGAATATTCCACACACCCCGGAGCATTTGGATTGGATGTTACAGAATCTTTCGGAAAACAGTACTGTAGGCCTGGATGGAAGATTGTTTTCCGTTGGCAACATTCGCAAAATGGCCTCAATGTTTTACAAGAAAAACATTGAAATCCGAAGCGACCAAGATTTGATTCTGGGCATTTGGGAGGACCGGCCACCATTACCAGAGAATCTGCTGTTCGAGCATTCAGAAGATTATACTGGAAAAACAAGGAGTGAAAAACTCAAGGTCGTCCAGGATAAAATGCAAGAGGCGGAGTATTATTTGATAACAACCCTCGATGACATTGCCTGGCTGTTTAACCTAAGGGGAAGCGATGTGGCCTGTAATCCGGTATTTTACTCCTTTGCTTTAGTGGGTAAGGAGTTATCATATCTTTTTGTTGAGCCGCAAAAGGTATCCCAATCGCTGAAACAAAAACTAAATAATGATGGTGTTCTTGTTAAACCCTATCATGAAATAGAAAAAACGCTCTCTACTATACCAGAAGGCAAAAAAGTACTCATCGACACTGGTTCTACCAATAATCAACTCTACAATTCTGTGCCGACAATGGCTCTGGTGGAAGGGGTAAATATTGTCGCTTCCTTAAAGGCTATCAAGAACGATGTTGAAATCAACCACATTAAAGCCGCCATGCGAAAGGACGGAGTTGCATTGACCCGCTTCTTTATTTGGTTGGAAAAAACACTGAAAACCCAAACTGTTACAGAAGCCGAAGCGGCACAACAAATTGCAGCTTTCAGAAAGGAGCAAACTGATTACTTTGGAGAAAGCTTCAATGCCATTGTTGGTTATGAAGGTAACGGCGCAATAGTGCACTACACTCCAGAGCCCGGCATCTGTGCTGCAATTCAACCGAAAGGAATTTTACTTGTCGATAGCGGAGGACAATTTGCTGATGGCACAACCGATATTACAAGAACCATAGCCCTAAGTCCGCCTACACCAGAACAAAAGAAAGATTTCACACTTGTTCTAAAGGGGGTAATATCATTGACCAACGCGGTATTTCCAAAGGGAACCACCGGTGTCCAACTCGACGCATTGGCCAGAATGCACCTTTGGCGTTCTTTTTCAGACTATGGGCACGGCACCGGGCACGGCGTGGGTTTCTTTAACAATGTTCATGAAGGCCCTCAGGGATTTTCACCAGCCGTAAACACTCCAAGAGCTAATACTGTAATTGAACCGGGCATGCTTACTTCTAATGAACCGGGACTTTACAAAACCAATAAATATGGCATTCGAACAGAAAACCTGATTCTTTGCGTAAAAGCAGGCGAATCAGATTTTGGTGAGTTTTATAAATTTGAAACGCTAACCTTGTTTCCCATCGATACGACATTGATTGAAAAGAGCCTTCTAACAGAAGAAGAATCCACATGGATCAACCACTATCACAACAAGGTTTTTGAGGTCATCTCCCCTTATCTAAATGATGAAGAAAAAGCGTGGCTTAGGATCAAATGTAACGGCATCTGAAATACATGCACTAAAACCAACCACCAATGAAAAGAATTTTCCTGCTGCTAAGCACCTTTGTCCTGCTTACCATTTCTTCTTTTTCGCAGCAAAGCGATAAGTATCTGGAACGAAATTTTATTGGGCACAAAGGTGATACTTTGTTGTACCGGATTGCCTTTCCCAAGAATTACGATGTCAATAATAAGTATCCTCTGCTTTTATTTTTACATGGAGCAGGTGAAAGAGGCAATGACAACATAAAACAATTGGTACACGGCGCCTCTTTGTTTGTACGGGAAGATATTCAGGAAAAGTATGCTTCAATAGTAGTTTTTCCCCAATGCCCGGAAAGGAGTTCCTGGTCGGTAATTGATTTAAGCGGCAGAAGCGATAAGAATTGGTCGTTTCCATTTTTTGAAGAGCCGATGCCCGCTATGAACCTGGTAATGCAATTGCTTGAAAAACTAATGAAGGAAGAAGGTGTTGACCCTTCCCGCCTTTATGTGAGCGGATTATCAATGGGAGGTTTTGGAACATTCGATATTTTGGCCAGAATGCCTGGAAGATTTGCAGCAGCAGCACCCATTTGTGGTGGAGGAAACTCGGGTCTTGTTGGATTATATAATGATACACCCGTGTGGATATTTCATGGAGCAAAGGATTCGGTGGTGCCGGTTGAGAATTCCAGAAAAATGTATGAGGCTCTTAAGAAATGGGGGGCTAAGGTAAAATACACCGAATATCCGGCGTACACCCATAACAGTTGGGACGCAGTTTTTGCTGATCCTCAATATCTAGAGTGGATGTTTTCTCAGAAAAAGGAATGAATTGAAGAAATGAACTTAGCCGTTAAAGTTTAGAATCTTTATCTCAACCCTTTGATTTTTTTGTCGACCGGCAACAGTTCGATTTGAGTCAATTGGCATTCTTTTTCCGTATCCCTTGAAGTGTAGCCGGTTTTTTGAAATGCCTTTTAAACCAAGATATTCTGCCACGGCCTTTGCTCTGGCGGTGGACAAATTGTCACAATATTCGTGTGTTGGTATCCCGTTAGTATGCCCCCCAATTTCCACCACTACATCTGCATTTGAAGAGAGAAACTCATAAATCTCATCAAGAACCGGATAGGACTGCTCCGCAATACTTGAACTGTCTGCTCTGAAAAAAAGCTGATCAATTCGAATGATTTGATCTCTTCTAAGTTTACTCCTATCCAGGTCTTCCAAAATCTTCTGTTTTTTCACTGGAGTGGGGTCCTCCGCTTTTGCTATTGGTGGAGTTGCAGGTTTGGGAACAATAGTGGGTGGTGGCGGCGGGGTTGGCTCCAGTACTTTTGGTTCCACATCAACGACTGCTGGTTTTTCAGCATTACAAGGAACGGGGATTATGGCCGAAGCATTGTCCAACAAAATATTGCCGTTATAGGGAAAGGGTGTTGGTGTTTTATAAAATGCTTCAAAAACGATATGGGTGTGATTCTGTTTAGGTTCGAAACGAAAATTATACTCCAGCCACCTCGTATTTACTATTAGCGAACTTTCAGCAAGCAACTCTCCGCGATTGCAAAATCCACTACCTCCCCAAATTCTTAATTTGGCTGGCGTGGCATAATTTACACGTTCGGCATTTATCCTGCTTGGGCTTATGTACAATTCAGACCTCGAAATGTAAATGCTGAATTCATAACATTTTCCGGCCCGGAGCATGCTGGATAAGCGCTGTGATACCATTTCCCAAGTATCGTTCTCACGAACTACCATCCCGATATAGGAATTGCCGTGAAATGCGGCTTTGTTGACCTGAAATGTCCCTCCGTCAGGTTGTGGATGAATATCTGGAACTGTTTCTCCCGGAAAACCACAATCATACCATCCAACAGGCAAAGAGCCGTCGAGCGTACCATCCGTTGGTTGGCCTTCGAATGAAGGATTTACCAACTGAATCGGCTCATCCTGCCCCAAAAGGGGTAGGGAAACTAAAACAAAAAAGAATAACAGAGTGGTGAAGAGACCTTTCATTTGAGGTCGGTTTAATTTATACGGTTGCAGATAAATTTAACGTCCTTCAGTTTTTAAAAGTTTATTCAAACAGTTAGGAGTTCCTTAATTCTGCAATTGAATCGTATCTACTTAAAAGCATTGAAGCCAGTCACGTCCATTCCGGTAATTAACAAATGTATATCATGAGTTCCCTCGTAAGTTAATACTGTTTCAAGGTTCATCATATGCCTCATAATCGGGTACTCATTGGTAATACCCATCCCTCCAAGAATCTGACGCGCTTCCCGCGCAATGACAAGCGCCATATTGACATTGTTTCGCTTTGCCATACTAATCTGGGCAGCCGATGCTCTTCCTTCATTGGCCAAAACCCCTAAACGCCAAGTCAAAATTTGGGCCTTGGTAATTTCAGTTATCATTTCCGCAAGCTTTTTTTGAGTTAGCTGAAATGCTCCAATGGGTTTATCAAACTGTATCCTTTCCTGAGAATACCTCAATGCTGTGTCATAGCAATCCAATGCGGCCCCGATAGCACCCCAGGCAATGCCATACCTTGCTTTTGACAAACAAGAAAGTGGCGCTTTCATCCCTTTTGCCAGAGGCAACATATTTTCTTTGGGTACGCGCACATCTTCAAATATCAACTCGCCGGTAATAGAGGCCCGTAACGACCATTTTCCATGAATAACGGGTGCAGAAAAGCCCTTCATCTCTTTATGAACTATCATTCCTCGGACAATTCCCTCTTCATCTTTTGCCCACACAACAGCAATATCTGCAACCGGTGAGTTGGTAATCCACATTTTGGCGCCATTGAGGATATAATCATTTCCATCCTTTTTTATAGTAGAAATCATGCCGGCGGGGTTTGAGCCATAATCAGGTTCAGTCAAACCAAAACAACCAATCATTTCTCCTGAGGCAAGTTTTGGCAGGTAATGTCTGCGATGCTCTTCCGAACCGTATTTATAGATGGGGTACATCACCAAAGATCCTTGCACGGATGCCATGGAACGAACTCCACTATCACCCCTTTCAAGTTCCTGCATAATCAATCCATAAGATATTTCGTCCATTCCTCCACAACCATATTCTGCCGGAAGGCTTGGACCGAATGCTCCTATTTCTGCAAGTTTCCTGAATAAGAATGCAGGACATTCTGCTTTTTCAGTATACTCCTCAATGATAGGTGATACCTCGGCTTTAACCCATGCCCTGACAGCTTCACGTGCAAGAAGATGTTCTTCGCTCAACAACTCATCCATCTTGTAATAGTCATGATGTTGATAACGGTCCTCTCGCGATTTTGCTGTATGTTTTGGGGTGTCAATCTTAGATTCCTGCATGTAGGTGATTTTAAATTTGGATTGGTCATAAAAGTCGGTCAAAAGTACATATTAGAATGATATCTTTTGATTCATGCTCCCCTGAACAGCGCTTTTGAACTATTTGATTTGGTTACATTTGAGCAAAATACAGCATTGTATAGCGTTTCATTAACTATATAAAACTGAACAATGTCCACTATTTCCATTGAAGGCATGAAGTTTTTTGCACATCACGGATACTACCTGGAGGAACAGGTTCTGGGTAATTATTACCTCGTTGATGTCAAAGTTAAGACCGGTGTCGAAGAAGCAGCCATCTCTGATGATTTGTACAAGACCATAAATTATGAAACCATTTACCTTATTTGTGACGCCGTCATGCGCCGTAATGCAAAACTTCTTGAAACGGTGGCCACCACTATCGCATTAGCCCTGAAACATCAATTTCAAAATATTGAGGAATTAAAAGTTAAAGTAAAAAAACTATCCCCACCTATTGGGACTACGGTTGATAGTTCTTCTGTTGAAGTGGATGGAAATTTTTCAAAGTCTTGTGGAAGATGCGGTAAACCAATGCTCTGCTATGGTGATGAATCCTGTTGGTGTATGAACCTTCGGATTTTTGATAAGACCCTGGACCAAATAAAATCAAATTACGGTAACAAATGCCTTTGTAAGGAGTGTTTGTTATATTTTACTGGACCACAATAGAAGAAAAATTATTTAATGCCTGATTGTTCAACACCCTATCTAAAAGAATAACCTATGACCAGATTGTTTGCGTTTCTTTTCATTTCGTCCATTATTGTTTCCTGTGATCCTGCTGCTTTGAAGCGCGCAATGGACACGTTAAATTCAGGCCAACTAACTACTGCAGAGATATCTTCCGGATTGAAACAGGCACTTGAGATTGGCATTAGTAAGGGCGCTGATTACCTTTCTCAAAAAGACGGTTATTACAAAAGTCAATACAAAATTTTACTTCCCCCAGAAGCCAGAAAGGTGGCCAACCAATTGAGAAGTATTCCCGGCTTTAACAATGTGGAGGAGGTAATCTTAGAAAAAATAAATAGGGGCGCCGAAGATGCTGCACAAAAAGCAAAGCCAATTTTTGTATCTGCAATCCGAAAAATGTCTTTTAACGATGCCATGAATATTTTGATGGGACTAAAGGATGCAGCAACGTCTTATCTTCAACAAAATACAAATGAGCAACTTTACCAGGAGTTTTACCCCATCATCGTAAACTCCCTCGATAAATTCGATGCACGGAAATATTGGAAAGACGCAGTAGATGTTTACAACAAAATCCACTTTGTTGAAAAGGCTAATCCCGACCTTGGTGACTACGTGACAGATGAAGCCCTGAAAGGTCTTTTTTCCATGGTGGCTTCAGAGGAAATAAACATCAGAACCAATATTTCAGCCCGGACGACAGATCTTTTAAAAAGTGTATTTGCAAAGCAGGACAACAAATAATTCTAAGGGCAATACCATTTGGCACTGCCCTCAGAATCGTGTTATTGAATTACTACCTGGGTCGTAGTGATAGTTTTACCCTTTGCATCAAACAGGGAGACAAATAAGTTGCCTTTCTGCATTTTGGAGATATCAATACCATCCACCTTTTGGTAGGTGCCGTCATAGGCTGAAAATGATTTTTGGTAAACTTCTCTGCCCGTCATATCATATATTCTAAGCGTTACGGCCCCCGTCGCTGCCCGGAATTCCACATCTAATGAATTTTGAGCGGGATTCGGATAGGCTTTCAACTCTCCACTAACTGGCTCATTATTCTTTGCGGGCTTGTTGTCCAACTTAAACCTAATGGGAAGATTAAACTGAACGCGCACCAGCCGCCCTCTTTGCTTGCCTGGAGCCCAGTTGGGCATGCTTTCTACAACCCTTAACGCCTCCTGATCACAACCCCCGCCAATACCTCTGATAATATCGGCATTGGTAATGCTGCCATCTTTCTCTATGATAAATTTTATAACAACCATGCCCTCTATCCCATTTTCTTTAGCTTCCTTGGGGTATTTGATGTTTTGGTAAATGAAATCAAGCATCTTTTGATCAGCACATTTCTTTTTCTCATCAGGCGAGACATCATCACATCCTGGAAAATGCGGCATCTCCTCAACAACTTTGAATATCTCCTCGTTGCCACTATCAGATTCGGTTTTAGGTTCGTTCTTATCGGCAGGCAGTTGAAATTTTACCGGAAGGACGAATTGGGTCCTTACACCCTGACCATTTTGTTTTCCGGGGATCCAGTCTGGCATCATATTGACAACCCTCAATACTTCTTCGTCCGTGCCTGAACCTACCGAACGGACCATTTCCGCTCCGCTGATTTTACCGTTCTTTTCAACAATAAATTTTACGACCACCATCCCCTCAACGCCTTTTGATTTGGCTTCTGATGGATACTTCAGGTTTTTGTAAACAAACTCTAACAGCTTTTCACTGGAACAATTTTTAAGGTTTTCGTAGGTGATGCCATCACAACCCGGGAACATCGGCATTACATCAACTTTCTTGAAAATTTCATCACCACTCGGAACCGTATCTGATTGTGTTAGTGAAAACCCTGAATCAATTGGCGGACTGACAAAGCTGGCATTGGAAAATGCCAGACTCAGTATGGCTATTACCGGCAACAAAGCCAGATATTTGGCCGCTGCCTTTCTTGACGATTTATTTTTTGTCATCATTTCAATTCGTTTTTTTAATTGTGAATTAAACATTGCATTCGTGAGGACAACCTGAGGTCCGGACTGAGATTGCCGCAATAACAAATGGCCGTATTGTTTCTTGTTGGCGGAGCGCAAGACATAGTCATCAGCCAAATACTCGTGAACTGTCTTGAGGGAATTCTTGTACAAATAAATAAAAGGACTGCACCAGAAAATGACGCCCAGCGCCTCCATAAAGAATACATCCAGGCTGTGCCTTTGAAAGATGTGTGCCTCTTCATGCTGAAAGATATTTTGCCGCTCAGCTTCTGTCAGCGAAAGCTTATCGCTCCAAAACAGAACATTTAAGAAAGAGAAAGGCGAATGCACTTTGCCCGAAGTGGCGATGTAAAAACCATTGCTTCTTGCGATCCTGGCATTTTTGAAAAATGAAAACAACTGGTACAAACCATATAACAGGCGCAAACAAAAAAGGGCTACGCCAAACCAATAGATGCTTTCCAGTAATGCTGAAATATGGAAACTACTATTTGATGTGTCGCTCACAACAATCATTTCTAACTTTTCAACACCTACTGTAACTGGCTGCATGAAGTACATCACTTCTTCAACCGGTTCCTGAAGAAACCAGGAAAGGTCAGTTAGTGGGATAAGCAATCCCAATACACTTGTCAGTAAAAGGTAGGTCCTGTTGAGCTTGAAAAAAGTTTCTTTGCTCAAAAGCAGGTAATAGACGGAATAAAATACCATCCAACACAAACTGACTTCCAAGATGTAGGTCAACATTATATAAAAAATTAGCCTGTTATTTCTTCATCCTTATTTAGTCTCTCAATCAGTTTTTCCAGGTCTCTGGGGCTTAGGTCCTGTTTTCTGACCAGAAAGGAAACCAGGTTACTCATGGAGCCCTCAAAGTAATCGGTCACTAATTTCTCAAGAGTAGATTTTGTATAGTCTTCTTTTGTAATCACAGGAAAGTATTCGTGGGTACGGCCATAGGCTTTGTGCGCTACAAATCCTTTACTTTCCAGGATTCGAACTACAGAGGAAACAGAACTATGGGGTGGCTTTTCCAGGCCCAGTTCTTCTTCCATGTAATTGAGAATATCGCTGACGAGGCATTTTTCCATACGCCAGATGATTTGCATAATATCCTCTTCTGCTTTTGTTAATTGAAGCATGTTATTTCAATTTTTCTTTTTGTAAAACAAATGTATGCCTAATATTTTGGCAACGCAACTATTTTTTTAGCTTTATAGCTTATTTTTACGTTATTTTGGTCTTTTTACAAAAATACAGCACCCCGACATCAACTGTTGCCGGGGCACTGTTTGCCAAAATTGGCTATAATAAAAGTTGATTTTTAGATAAGCGGGGCAATGACCAGCGCAACGACAGACATCAACTTCAACAAAATATTTAGGGAAGGACCTGAAGTGTCTTTAAAAGGATCGCCAACTGTATCGCCGACCACAGCTGCTTTATGCGGTGCGCTTCCTTTGTAGTACGTTTCTCCTTTAATTTCCACGCCTGATTCAAACATCTTTTTAGCATTGTCCCATGCACCGCCTGCATTAGACTGGAAGATTGCCATTAATACGCCTGATACAGTGACACCGGCCAACAAACCACCCAGCATTTGCGCCCCCATCAAACTTCCCAACCCAACCAGCCCGGGAGTAAGTCCTACAACTACGGGAACCAAAACTGCGAGTAATCCAGGGCGAATCATTTCCCGGATGGATGCTTTGGTTGAAATCTCCACACATTTGCCATACTCGGCCTTACCATGAGCATCCTCAAATATCTTTTTGTCTTTTTCACTCCATTCCGCCATTTCTTTTCCATCATTTTTTTGCATCACTTCAAGTGCCGCCTTTAATTCCGGAATAGAATTGAACTGCCTGCGAACCTCCTGAATCATATCCATTGCAGCACGACCAACCGCTCCCATAGATAATGAAGAGAAAAGGAAGGGCAACATACCCCCAACAAACATTGAAGCTATCACAAAAGGATTGAGTATGTCTATTCCGACAAGTTGTGCGTCAGGGTGCGTCATATTATATGCTGTAACAAACGCTGCAAAAAGTGCCAACGCAGTTAGTGCAGCTGAACCGATTGCGAACCCTTTTCCAATAGCTGCTGTAGTATTACCAACGGCATCCAGTTTATCTGTGCGGCCCCTGACTTCCTTGGGAAGTTCACTCATTTCGGCTATGCCGCCAGCGTTATCAGAAATAGGCCCGTATGCATCTACTGCTAATTGAATACCCGTGTTTGACAACATACCAACAGCAGCGATAGCAATACCGTATAGTCCAGCAAATGAATACGATCCAATGATTGCCCCTGCCAATATCAGTATTGGAATGGCTGTGGATTGCATTCCAACACCCAATCCGGCAATGATGTTTGTTGCTGACCCAGTGATTGACTGGTCAACTATGCTTTTAACGGGCTTTGTGCCTGTGCCCGTATAAAATTCTGTGATGAAGCCAATACCCAGCCCGGCAAAAAGTCCAATGATTACAGCCATGAATACTCCGAAAGAACTATAATTTGTTCCACCAAATGTCCATGATTCCGGTAACATCCAGGTAACTATGAAGTAAGTGGCAATGAGCATCAAAGCGGATGAAAGGAATTCTCCCGTGTTTAATGCCTTTTGAGGATTGCCGCTTTCGGAAACCCGCACAAAGAAAGTACCCAGTATGGAAGTGATGATACCCGTACCAGCAAGAATCAGCGGAAGCAATACAGCGTTAAGACCACTCAAATCATTGGTAGCTTCAAAACCAACAACTCCAATATAAGCTGCGCCTAACACCATTGTTCCCACAATTGAACCCACAAAGGATTCAAACAAGTCGGCGCCCATACCCGCCACATCTCCAACATTGTCTCCAACGTTATCGGCGATTGTCGCTGGATTTAAAGGATGGTCTTCAGGAATCCCCGCCTCAACTTTACCGACTAAGTCTGCCCCCACGTCAGCCGCTTTAGTATAAATTCCACCACCAACGCGTGCGAAAAGCGCAATGGAAGATGCACCAAAAGAGAAGCCAGTAATAACAGTAATCACCTTTGTAATATCCCATCCTGTGTTAGAATAAACCAGGAATAAGACTCCAAGGCCTAGAACACCTAAACCAACTACGCCAAGTCCCATTACTGAACCACCTGCAAAGGCAACTTCCAGCGCTTTTGCCAGACTTGTGCGGGCCGCATTAGTGGTTCTGACATTCGCTTTTGTTGCCACCCGCATTCCAATGAATCCAGCGAGTCCGGAGCATAGTGCTCCGACAACGAACGATAAGCCCACAAGAGGAGAGGAATTTGGATTGTTTCCGCTGATAGCAAGGAGGATTGCGACCGTTACCACAAAAATGCTAAGCACTTTGTATTCGGCCTTAAGAAATGCCATTGCACCTTCGTGAATGGCTTCAGAAATTGATTTCATGGTTTCATTCCCGGGATCTTGTTTTGTAACCCAGGAAGATTTCCAGAACGTGTAGAGTAATCCTGCCAAACCTAGAACAGGAATAACGAGCATAAGATCTTGAGCCATGTGAATTCGTTTAAAGTTAGAGTTTTGCCTTTTTGGTGACCTCTCGGCTAAACTTACTGTAATATTTAACGGAACTTGGTCGCCAAATTCAGGGCTTTTCAATTGAGGTTGCAAATTAAAGCAATAAGTATCTTCTGTAAAAGCACCTATAGATAATAGAACATGATATATGGCGGGGCTTTACATCCATATACCCTTTTGCACAAAAGCATGTCATTACTGTAATTTCCATTTCTCAACCTCTCAAAAATTGAGAAATGAGATGATGGTTGTCATGCAAAAAGAAATAGTATTGCAAAAGTATTACTTGCCACATAATGAATTGAAAACGATTTATTTAGGAGGAGGAACCCCCACTATTCTATCCACATCAGACTTAGAGAATCTATTTAATACAATATATAGGAACTTCAATGTTGCCACAAACGCTGAAATCACATTAGAAGCAAATCCTGACGATTTAACTAAGCAAAAAGTCCAAGAATTAAAATCATTACCCATCACTCGCTTAAGTCTCGGAGTTCAATCATTTCATGAAGATGATCTGCAGTTCATGAACCGAACCCACAACGCCAGGCAAGCAATTGACAGTATCATTTATGCTCAAGAAGCAGGATTTTCTAACCTGACTATCGATCTGATTTACGGGTTTTCCTTGTTAACATTGGAAAAATGGAACTACAATCTGGACCAGGCCGTAAAATTGGAAATACCACACCTGTCGTGTTATTGCCTGACTGTCGAGGAGAAAACGGCATTATATCATTTCATAAAAAAAGGCAAAGTTCAACCTAACAATGAAGATTTGTCTGTTGCGCACTTTGAGCTATTAATGGAAAAAATGAATATGACAGGATACGAGCATTATGAGATTTCAAATTTTGCTAAACCGGGTTGGTACTCCAAACACAATTCCAGTTATTGGATGGGGGAGCCGTATCTGGGAATTGGTCCTTCAGCACATTCCTTTAATGGGCATAGCCGACAATGGAATATATCCAACAATGCACTTTACATCAAAGCCTTAAACCTGAATGAAGTTCCGTATCAAAAAGAAGAAATTACGGTAAAAACAAGTTTTAACGAGTATGTCATGACTTCCCTGCGAACTCAGTGGGGGTGTAGTTTGGATAAAATCAAAAGCTTTGATTCGGGAATTTACACCGAGGCTTTTCTAAAAGCAATCACTAAATATATTGCCTGCGGCAAGGTGGTTGAATCAGGGCAGTGTTACCTATTGACACGAGCTGGTAAGTTGATTGCTGATAAAATTATTGCTGATTTATTTGTTGTGTGAGTCTTGGATACCTACAACCTTACATCATTCCTTCATCTGCAAAACTAAAATAATTGTTGTCGGCAACGATGAGATGATCCAAAACTGCAATTCCAAGAATTTCACCTCCGCTTTTGAGTTTCTTGGTCAATTCAATATCGGCCTGGCTAGGACGTGTATTTCCTGAAGGATGATTATGACAACAAATTATCGAAACAGCTTTTTTTTCAATCGCTTTGGCAAAAACCATCTTCATGTCCACGATAGTAGCATCCATGCCTCCTGAACTCATTTTTTCTTTCGAAATTACCTTATTCGATTTACTCAACAACAGCATCCAAAACTCTTCGTGTGGCAAGTCCATTAACAAGGGGGCAGCACATTCAAACGCGTCACGGCTACTGCCAATCACCGGCCTGACTAGCGAGTCTGATGATTGCCGCCGACGGCCCAATTCCATTGCTGCAAGAATCGTTATAGCTTTTGCTTCACCAATTCCTTTAAATTTCATCAATTCTGAAAGATTGCGTTTACCTAACTCATTCAAGCTGTTGCCCACTTCAGCCAGAATCCTTTGAGCAAGTGAAACGGCAGATTCATTCTTTGACCCGGAGCCCAGCAAAATGGCTAAGAGTTCAGCATCAGACAGGCTTTGCCTTCCTTTTAAAAGTAATTTTTCGCGGGGACGGTCATCTTCTGCCCAGGAAGTAATGGGCAAATTTGAGGGTGGGTAGTTTTCCATAGAGGTTTGGTTTTTAGTGTTGTATAGCAATACCAAATGTAAACAATAATCCACTTACCTGCCTTTTATTGGGCGTAAATTCACTATAAACCAATGTAGGCTATAAAAAAATGCCATTTGAATTACTTTTGGCACCCATTTAGAAGGATGAACACATACGGTTCATGAAACATGTGTGCCGTCAAAAAAATTCCGCGGCATTAATAAATAATCATAAGAATGAAGGTTTTGAAATTTGGAGGCAGTTCGGTTGGAACGCCGGAACGCATAAAAGCGCTTGTAGAAATTCTTAAAAGCTATTACGTCAAAGGCGAAAACTTCACAGTTGTTTTCTCGGCTTTTGGTGGCGTCACAGATAGTTTACTGGAAATGAGTCGTCTGGCATCAGAGGGAAATGAGGCATACAAAAAGCTGTTTGATGATTTCTGTGAAAGACACAGGTCCGCAGTAAAAGTATTTTTAAATGATGAGCGCAGAACGCTGGTGTTAAATGAACTGGACAAAAAGTTGACCGTCCTTCAGAACATTCTTCATGGCATCTTTCTCATCAGAGAGGCTTCCCGCCGCACCCTGGACTATGTTGTGAGTTTTGGTGAAAGAAATTCTGCCTTTATCATTTCACACGCTATGACGCAGGCTGGTATTCAGGCGAATTTTCTGGATGCAAGAAAGATTATTTCAACTGATGATTCTTACGGAAATGCCAGAGTAAATTTTGATGTTACATTTTCACAAATCAAAGAACACTTCAAAAAAAACCCGGAAATACAGATAGTTACCGGATTTATTGGCTCGGCACCAGATGGCTCTACTACCACACTGGGCAGAGGCGGATCTGACTATACTGCTGCCATTATTGCTGCAGGGCTTGATTCTGAGCTTATAGAAATCTGGACAGACGTTGATGGTGTTCTTACTGCTGATCCGCGTAAAGTGAAACGTGCGTTTTCCATACCCTCCATGACTTATGCTGAGGCA
Source organism: uncultured Saprospiraceae bacterium (assembly GCA_964423205.1). Lineage (GTDB taxonomy): Bacteria > Bacteroidota > Bacteroidia > Chitinophagales > Saprospiraceae > UBA6168. The sequence continues at coordinate 36,173 of CAYRDX010000029.1, forward strand.
ATGGAAATGTCCCATTTCGGCGCAAAAGTTATTTATCCGCCGACACTTCAACCAGCCTTCAAAAAAAACATTCCGCTTTGTATCAAAAACACCTTTAAACCCGATTTTCCGGGAACTTTCATTTCAGAAAAGAAAGACCCTTCTGACAGGGCGGTTACAGGAATTTCATCCATAAACAATATTGCTTTGCTTACGCTACAGGGAAGCGGTATGGTGGGTGTTCCTGGTATTGCCGGGCGACTTTTTGGGAGTTTAGCTAAAGCCGGCATAAGTGTCATCCTGATTACCCAAGGTTCTTCTGAGCAGTCCATTTCATTTGCCATCGCTCCGGAGTTTTCAAATAAAGCGAAACGTTGTGTTGAGGAAGAGTTTGCCTTTGAAATGGAAAAACAACTTGTCGATGTTGTAAAGGTTGAATCAGACTTATCCGTTGTCGCCATAATCGGTGAAAATATGAGATACAGGCCCGGGATATCGGGCAGAATGTTTCAGGCCCTGGGGAAAAACGGCGTGAATGTAGTTGCCATTGCCCAGGGAAGTTCTGAATTGAACATATCGGTAGTGGTGTCAAGAAATAATGAGGCCAAAGCCATGAATTCATTACACGAGGCTTTCTTCCTTTCAGACACCAAAGAACTACATCTCTTTATGGTTGGTGTGGGGTTAATAGGTACCACCCTAATCAATCAAATAAAATCTCAGTCTGCATTTTTAAAGGAACAAAGAGGCCTTGAAATCAGGATTGTCGGTTTAGCTAACAGCCGTAAAATGCTTTTTGAAGAAGAGGGCATTGATACCGCCAATTGGAAAGACTTGTTGCAAAATTCTTCTTTGGAAGTGGATTTGGGTGAGTTTGTAAAGAAAATGAAAAGCCTTAACCTGTCGAACACTATTTTCCTGGATAATACCGCTAACGAAAAAGTTACACACTTCTATGAGTCTATTTTAGAGAACAGCATTTCCATATCAACGCCTAATAAAATTGCTACTTCGTCATCCTTTATTCAATATAAAAGACTAAAAAACATAGCAGCCAAAAGAGGGGTTCAATTCGTTTATGAAACAAATGTAGGCGCTGGTCTTCCGGTAATATCTACTCTGAATGACTTGTTGATCAGTGGTGACAAAGTATTGAAAATAGAAGGTGTTCTTTCGGGCTCAATGTCCTACATATTCAACAATTTCAGCGCTGGTAGTTTATTCAGTGACATTGTCAAAGACGCTCAGGACAAAGGGTACACTGAGCCAGATCCAAGAGAGGATATTTCGGGTGCCGATGTAAAGAGAAAGCTCCTGATTTTAGCAAGAGAAGTTGGCTATCCACTGGAATCTCATGATGTTAAAATAGAAGCCTTTTTGCCAAAGGCTACTTTTGATGCCGGCAGTGTGGATGAGTTTTATAAGCTTTTAAAGAAAGACAATGAAAAATTGGAACAATTGCGGACTAACGCAGAAAAAGAAGGGAAAAAACTACGGCTGGTTGCCACACTTGACAACGGGGTTGCATTCATTGGAATAAAAACCGTTGGTTTAGACCATCCATTTTATTCTCTGAATGGCAGTGACAATATGATAGTTTTCACAACAGAGCGTTATAAAGAAAGACCCCTTGTGGTAAGGGGGCCGGGAGCAGGGGCTGAAGTTACTGCTGCTGGTATTTTTGCAGAAGTGATAAAAATTGGCAATTTCCTCTCTTAGTGGAATAGCCAAAGGAGGAAGTTTTTGAAGCAATAAAGAGTTAATGGCTGCAATTTTGCTGTTATGTCAGTTAGAGAAACATTAATTGAAAGGATGTGATTTGACCTTGCACGATAAATTACCTTATTTGCACCGTAATCCAAGTAGTACTCCGTGACAATGATTTTGTCAAAGCAAACATTATTTGTACTGGGTTTATCCTTTTTGTTTTCTGCATGTGAAACTCACACCATCAGAAAGCAAGGTTACGAAGTGCATGGCATCGACGTTTCTCACTATCAAAAATCAATTGACTGGGCAAGAATTGCTGAACAGAACATTCATTTTGCCTTTATCAAAGCAACTGAGGGCGAAACTTTCAGAGATAGCCTTTTCTGCAGAAATTGGGGTGCCATAAGAAAAGCCGGTATAATCCGCGGGGCTTATCATTTTTTCAGGCCAACATTATCGGCAGAAAAACAAGCACAAAATTTCATTGATTGCGTAAGAATTGAGCCTGGCGACCTGGCACCTGTACTTGATGTTGAAGTGCTGGATGAGTCAAGCATTGATAACCTTATTTCAGGTTTGAGCACATGGTTGAAAATAGTCGAAGAGAAGTACCAAACCAAGCCCATTATTTACACTAACCAAAATTTCTTCAATGACCATCTAGCCGGACATTTTACTGAATACCCCGTATGGATTGCAAGGTACAGTAATTGGCGTTACCCGGCTATGTTGACTGAACAGGAGTGGGTATTTTGGCAGTATGGCAATAAAGGTAAATTGAATGGAATAACTGGTTTTGTAGATTTTAATGTATTTGTGGGAAATCACTCAGAATTAGAGGCTTTCACCATACCTCCTTCTTCAATAGAAGGTGAAATCAACATAGCCATACAGCCCACTGGTTGTGTTGGTCCATAAAGAGCACGCTTCAGTAATCCAATATTATTTCTGCAAATTAAGAATGCTGATAAACTAAGATTTAAGAAAATGCGATTAGTGTTAACATGTTTGATAAGTATTTCCATTCTCGTCAACTCTCATTCACAGGGTATTGAGTTTTTTCATGGAACGTGGAAAGAAGCAGTGGAATTTGCTAAGAAACAAAACAAGCCACTTTTTGTAGATGCCTATGCAAAGTGGTGTGGCCCATGTAAGAGAATGGCTGCCACCACTTTTATGGATAAAGTTGTCGGAGAGTTTTTCAATAAGAATTTTATAAACGTTAAAATCGATTGTGAAGAAGAAGATGGTTTAAAGTTCAGAAAGAGTTATCCAGTAACCGCTTACCCAACTCTATATTTTATTGGCAACGACGAGGAAGTAATACACCGGGCAGTAGGTGCACAAGATGATAAGGGTTTGATCAGACTTGGAGAATTTGCATTGAGCAAGATTGACTACAGTGTTGATTTTGCAGAAAAATATGATAAAGGGGATAGAAGCCCACAACTCATGTACGATTATGTAGAGGCATTGAACAAGTCGGGTAAGGCCAGCCTGCGGATTGCCAATGAATATCTGAGAACACAAGAAAATCTCAACACAGAATTTAACCTGCGTTTCTTATTGGAAGCTACTACTGAAGCAGATTCAAGAATTTTTAGTCTGTTGATAGAAAACAAGGATGCAGTGATTAAAATGTCCGGCCAACAAGTTTTGAACGACAAAATAGAATATGCCTGTGAAAAAACTGTTCGGAAGGCTATTGAATTCAAGTCTCCTGAACTATTGACGGAGGCAATAGATAAAATGAAAAGTCATTACCCGGATAAGGCCAAACTTTTCGCAGCCATTTCAAAATTAAATTACTTCGCATCTCAGAAAGATTCAAAAAACTACCTTCAGGCGAGTAAAGAGTTTTATAAAATCCGTGCAAAGAATGACCCTGAATTACTCCGGCGGCACTCAGCAGAGATTCTTTCCAATTTTGCTGAAGATGAAAATTGTATGAAACTGGCTGAGAAATACGCCAAACAGGCCGCCACCAAAAGTAACACCTACGATTATTATCTCAATTATGCTGAAATACTCCTGTCCAATGGGAAGATAAAAGAGGCAAAAGTTGCAGCTCAAAAATCTTTGGAATTGGCAAAAGAAGATAAGGATGTAGGAGGCGAACAAGCCTCGGAATTATTAATCAGGAGAATCGACGGTTGAGATTATTCACTTTTTTTTACCAAACAACGTAATCAAAGCAATCCTATTATGGTCAAGAAATATCTATTTCTGTTCACCTTCATTTTGGTTTTCACTTTTGCTACATTTTCTCAGTCGGGCATTGAATTTAGCTCCGAGCCCTGGAAAGAGTTGCTGGAAAAAGCAGAAAAGCAGAACAAGCTGATTTTTCTCGATGCCTATACTGTTTGGTGTGGCCCTTGCAGAATGATGTCAAGAGATGTATTTCCGCTTGAAGAAGTTGGGAGGTTTTACAATTCGAGCTTTGTGAATGCCAAGATTGACATGGAGAAAGGGGAGGGTATTGAACTGGCGAAGAAGTATAATATTTATGCCTACCCAAGTTTGTTGTTTTTCGATGGTAAAGGAGAAGTCGTCCACAGAGCAGTAGGATATCATGCAGCAGATATGTTAATTCAGCTAGGAGAAGTGGCACTGGATGGTGAGAAAAACATCTTAGGATTAAGAAAGCGGTACGATAAAGGAGATAGGTCGCCTGCATTCCTTCTTGAATATGCCAAAGCCGCTCAGTTAGCTATGGAACCTATCTATGAGGACCTTGCAGAAGAATATCTGTCCACTCAGGAAAATTGGCTTGACCCTGAAATCATGGACTTTATTTTCCTGATGACAGAAGATTTAGACTCCAAAATGTTCCGTTTTATCCTCAATAATAAGAAAGCATTTGAAGACAAATACGGAGACCGGGCAGTAACAGGAAAAATTGAACAGTTGATTCAATACAAGATTATGCGCGCCAAAACAGAGCAGGAACTCCGACATATAGAAAACACCTATCGCACATTGGGGCATCCGAATACTGAAAATGTAATTCTCCGTATCAGGATGGCATTTTTCCTTCAAAACGAAAAGTGGCTTGAATATGCTACCGCTTCTGATAACTATTTCAATAGCAACAAAACAAACAATTGGGAGGAACTAAACGAATCGGCTTGGATAATTTATGAAACCTTAGAAGGAGAAAAGGAAATAAAGATGGCCTTAGGTTGGGTAAAGAAATCCATAAAATTGAACAGCAACTATTATAATAATGACACTTTGGCCTTTTTGCTTCACAAATCAGGAAAGGACAAGAAAGCACTGAAGGCTGCCAGAAAAGCAATAGCACTTGCACAAAAGGAAGGTGAAGATTTTTCCTCTACTCAACAATTGGTAGATACTATTCTCCAAAAATGATAATTACAAATCTATATTCATCAATACAGGACAATGGTCAGAATGCACTGCATCTGACAAGTGTCTGACATCTACAATTTTATCACCCAGATTTTCTGTAACTGACTGGTAGTCTATCCTCCATCCTTTATTGTTAGCCCTTGCATTAGCTCTAAAACTCCACCAACTGTATTCAACTTTTTCGGGATGCACTTTTCTAAAGGCATCCACCATTCCATTACTAAACCACTTTGTCATCCATGCCCTTTCTTCTGGTAAGAATCCCGATGAATTTTTGTTGCCTTTTGGGTCGTGAATATCAATTTCTTCATGAGCAATGTTGTAATCACCAACTACTATCAGTTTAGGCGTTTCCTTCTGCAATTTATTCACCCACACAAAGAAATCGTCCAAAAATTCGTACTTGACGTCCTGCCTTACTTCTCCGCTGGTGCCTGAAGGAAAGTAGCAATTGAGCAAACTAAGGTCACCAAAATCAGTTCTGATTATTCTTCCTTCATGGTCGTACTTATCAATTCCACAACCAATTACTACCCTGTCAGGAGCAACTTTGGAAAATGTGGCCACACCACTATAACCTTTCTTTTGTGCTGAATGCCAAACATGATGATATCCCAAATTTTCCAGTTCCTCAATCTCTACCTGCTCTTTCATTGCTTTGGACTCCTGAATACAAACTATATCATATCCCCCTGATTTTAGCCAACCATAAAAACCCTTATTGATAGCAGCACGAATACCGTTTACATTGTATGAGACAATTGATAACATAGGTTTGTGTTTTATTATTCGGGCACAAATAAAAGAAAGAATTCGCAACAGAGTTCTCTATCCGGCCCACCCTTCTCTATCCAAACTTCTATATTGGATTGCTTCTGCCAGATGCTCTATTTTAATGTCCTCACTTCCCGTTAGGTCGGCGCTTGTTCTGGCCACTTTTAAAATTCTGTCGTAAGCCCTGGCCGATAATTTTTGTACTTCCATAGCCTTTTTGAGAAGAGCGCTTCCTGCCGAACTCAATTGACATACTTCCCGAACCATTCGACCCGGCATTTGTGCATTGCAGAAAAGACCTTTGATTTCTTTGAATCGCAATTCCTGAATTTCCCTGGCTTTCAAGACACCCTCCAGAATTTGGGTACTAGTCCGGGTAGTTACGTTATAATTGGACAACTCCTCGTAAGATACCGGTGTCACTTCGACATGTAAATCAATTCTGTCGAGCAATGGCCCTGAGATTTTGCTCAAATACCTTTTCACCACGCCTGGACCGCACACGCAATCCTTTTGAGGATGATTATAATATCCACAAGGGCATGGATTCATGGAAGCAATGAGCATGAAATTAGCCGGATAATCGATGGTAACTTTTGCCCTCGATATGGTGACTCTCCTTTCCTCCATTGGCTGCCTCATAACTTCTAATACAGAGCGCTTAAACTCAGGGAGTTCATCGAGAAACAGCACTCCATTATGTGCAAGTGAAATTTCACCCGGCATTGGTATGGAACCACCACCAACCAATGCCACATCGCTGATAGTATGATGTGGTGAGCGAAAAGGTCGAACTGATATCAATGAGGAGTTATCCGGCAAAATACCAGATACTGAATGAATTTTGGTGGTTTCCAGTGCCTCATACAAAGTTAAACGCGGTAGAATGGTTGGCATTCTTCGGGCAAGCATGGTCTTCCCTGCACCTGGAGGACCTATCAAAATTGCATTATGGCCACCAGCTGCAGCTAATTCCAAAGCCCTTTTCACATTTTCCTGACCTTTTACATCTGAAAAATCAACGGCAAAAATTTCTTTTCCGTGAGCAAATTCTTCCCGTGTAGCAACTACTACAGGTTTAACTGATGATTCGTCTTGTAAAAACTGTATTGTTTCCGTTAGTGATTCAACTCCGTAAATCTCAAGGTTATTAACTATAGCTGCTTCACGAGCATTTTGTTTTGGTAAAATAAGACCTTTGAATTTTTGTTTGCGTGCTTCAATGGCAATCGGTAAAGCCCCTTTCACCGGTCTTAGTCCGCCATCCAGTGATAACTCTCCAATCATTAAATACTTATCCAGACCTGTAGGACTGATTTGGTCAGTAGCTGCTAAAATCCCTATTGCCAAAGGCAGGTCAAAAGCTGAGCCTTCTTTGCGGATATCGGCCGGAGCAAAATTGATGGTAAGTTTCAGTCGGTTCATTTGCTGCCGGCTATTCTTTATCGCAGCTTCAACCCGTGGAAAGCCTTCTCTTACGACGCTATCCGGCAAACCAACCATATAGTACATTGGGCCACTACCACTATACTGACCTCCTGCATTTACTTCAACAGTAATTATCCTCGCATCAACACCGTGTACGGAACTGGAAAAGGTTTTTACAAGCATGGGTTTTCTCTTTAAGTATGCAGTATGTTGAAATATATTGCCACCTAAAATAACGAAGGTGGTTCCGGGACTTCTTGGTGCAATTCAGGTGTATTATTAGACACCTTGTTAACTGTGGTTGATACCCGGTACATTTTAAGAATACCATCTGCAGGCGTTTCTAACAAATCCAAGGCTTCAGACAATTCATCTGCAACAAGCCATTTCTCCATTTCCTCGATGTTTGTTAGCAAGACAGGCATTCGGTTATGTAAGGATTTCATTTCTCGATTAGGTTCTGTGGTTATTATTGAGAAGGTTTTTACACCATAATCCCCTTTGAACCAAATATCCCATATACCAGCCATCATCAGAAGGTCACCATTTTCCAATAAAATCCGATAGGGTATTTTATTTACTCCATCTTTCTTCCATTCATAAAAACTGTCGGCAGGTACCAGACACCTACGCTTTCTTACCGGTACACGAAAAGAGGACCTGGTTTCAATACCTTCAGAGCGGGCATTAATCAGTTTGCCTGCATTCCTGTCATCTTTAGACCAATGTGGTATTAATCCCCAATTTAAGTATTGCAATTTTCCGGGCTGTTCGTTGGTAACTATATAAGCGTGCTGGGTTGGTGCAATGTTATAACTAACTTTAAAAGACTCAAGGTTTTCAACAAAAGGAAGTTGTTGTTGTAATTTTTCAACAGATGTGGCTAATGAAAAACGGCCGCACATAACATTGGTTTTTGCACAAAAACGAACGGAAACTTTTTTTTCCACAGCCCGAAAAAAGAGTTTACATAAAGGTATTAAAATCAACCGCTTGCTTTTTATACTTCAGTAAATTTTTAAACATCGAAAAGAGTATCCAATGTGAACTATGAGCTACTTACTAAACCTAATCGTGTAGCTATTCAATGTCTCGGTACACATTTATTAAAAAGGTGTTTAGCCATTCAAAAGTTACCAACAGAAAAAGCATTGTTGTTTAAGTGTTAGTTAGGAGATTTTTTTAATACTCGTTTTTCAACAAGGTTGTGAATAACAATCTAAATTATTGATTCACTTCATTAATAATTGTTAGTTCACCTTAGTATGCGTGTGAAAAGTCAAAAGTTATTAACTAACAAACGGCAACTCATTTTTTTATTCACAAATCCACACGCCTAATAATAATAGAGAGTAGTCTTTAAAAAAGTTAACTATTATTACTAAAGCCAGGCATCGGAAAAAGTAGTAAAGCATTTAGCTTTGCTGGAAATTTTCAAAATGAATACAGATTCTTCATTTTCCCCTGTTCCAAAGCCTGTCAGAATATGGTTGCTAACAGGAGTTGTTATGGTCTTTCTCCAAATAGTAATTGGTGGAGTTACGAGACTGACAGACAGTGGATTATCCATAACGGAGTGGGCAATTATTCAAGGTACTATCCCACCAATAAATGAGACGGAATGGCAGGAAGCCTTTGATATGTATAAGGTAGCAGCTAAGAGGCAATTTGAAATGCTCCATGCCGACATGACGCTGGATGAGTTCAAGGTAATCTTCTATTGGGAATATTTTCACAGATTATGGGCAAGATTGATGGGCTTTGTTTTCCTCATGCCATTCCTTTTCTTCTGGAGAAAAAAATGGATTCCAGTATGGCTAATGAAAGGTCTTGGTGTTGTTATACTGTTGGCTATATTGGCTGCTGTTTTCGGTTGGATTATGGTTGATTCCGGACTGAACAACCATATACGAACCCGGGTAGATGCTTATGCTTTGGTAGTACATCTCGGCATAGCTTCCGCTCTTTTTGGAACACTTTTTTGGCTTTGGATGCAGGCATTTGGAAGAAGAAAAAAAGAAAGTGTTTTTACAGGGCAACTTGAAAATATTAGTTTGTGGATAATTATGATAGTTGTCATCCAAATTTTATTTGGAGGATTAATGGCAGGGATGAGAGCAGGCTTGTTACATCCGCATGCATTTCTGTTTATTGAGTTCAAGAAGTTCTTATCATCTGTTACGGCTTTCCACGAAGCAAAAGTGGAAAACCTGATTGATTATGAACCCACGAGATTTATAAAAGCAGTAGTACAAACTGTTCATAGACTAACTGCCTGGATTTTACTTGCTTTTGTGGCCTGGTTCTTCTTTAAGTTGAAAAAAGTGGAGAGTTCAAAGGAACTAATGAATGCCACCTATCTCATGATTGGCGCTATTTCTTTGCAGATATTATTAGGGATAGTAACAGTTATCAACAGTGTATGGAAAATTCCGGTGGTCTGGGGGGCAATACACCAGGCTGGCGCTTTTGCACTACTGGCCTCAGCTATTTGTGTACATTATTTCAGTAGAAAAAGGATGAAGGATACAGAATAATTTGATTTTCTCAAAGCTTGTACAAGATTCGATAATTGTAAACTCTTTTGATATAAGATGCTGTTAATTAATTATTTATAAATGTGGTGATAAACTACAATTAACACAAAACGTTTTATTAAGACTAGGGAATCTTAAATAGATAGAAACTATCTTTGCAGCGAATTGTATAGTTAAATCAAGTTCTAAATGGATATTAAAGAATCATCTTATTAAGCCGGATTTTTAGTGGACTTTATAGATGGAAATTAAGTTGATTATTAAAAATCCACAATTGTGGAAAAAGATGTGGAAAAGTTATTTAGAATAAAAATTTAAACTCAGATTCCCTTTTAATTGTCAATCTTTAACCGTAAGGTGAAAATTAGTTGTTAACAAATAGCACAGTAATTCATTTTGTTGGAAATAAGCCCAATTTGGTTCAATGAAGTATAAAATACAAAAAGAAGGTAGATTCAAATACGCAGAGACCTGTGGCGGTGAGCAGAATATTATACTGTTACATGGATTGTTTGGTACTCTCAGTAATTTCTCCGGGATACTGCAACATTTTGGAAGGTCTCATAATGTTATTGTCCCAATACTTCCAATTTTTGATATCCCGTTGCTTAAACTTTCTTTGACAAACCTGATGGAGCATGTAGCACAGTTTGTTGAGAAGAAGAAATATGACTCAGTGCATATTTTAGGCAACTCTCTTGGAGGTCACATAGCCCTAATTTATGCATTGACTTATCCAAACAGGATATCTTCCTTGACACTAACAGGGAGTTCAGGATTATATGAAAATGCCATGGGATCGACTTTCCCTAAACGGGGTGATTATGATTTCATAAAAAAGAAAACTCAAGATACATTTTATGATCCTTCGGTAGCTACTAAAGAATTGGTTGATGAAGTTTACAATACGGTAAACGACAGGAATAAAGCCATACGCATCATAGCTACTGCAAAATCAGCGATAAGGAATAATCTGCGTGAAAAACTTATGCAGATTGAATCTCCTACACTTATCATCTGGGGTAAAGATGACAAAGTAACTCCTCCCTTTGTGGGTGACGAATTTCACCAGAGAATAACAGGTTCAAAGTTTTTTGTTTTAGACAAATGTGGTCACGCACCAATGATGGAGCATCCTACTGTTTTTAATCAGCATCTTGAAAAGTTTCTTGTTGATTTAACCCCCAATAAGTAACAGCCAGAAAAATGTCTTTTGTTATGCTTCTATAATAGCTCTTTGCAGGAATCATAGATGTCAGACCATCCATTTCTCTTTTTGATAATAGCTTCAAGGTAATCCAACCATACTTCTTTATCGTGCATCACATTTTTAATAATTGCACCGGTCATACCGGAAGCCAGTTCCTTAGCGCTAAGTGAACCATCTCCAAAATGGATAGCTAATGATATCCCGTTGTTGATGACAGAAATTGCTTCAGCGGTGCTTAAAGTTCCTCCTGGGATTTTTACTTTAGTAGTACCATCTTCAGTTCTTCCCGACCTAAGTTCTCTGAATACCTGTACGAGCCTTTGAATTTCAAAAAGCGGAATTTTTAGATTCTGGGTAGTAAAAGTTTTACTAAAATCTTCAACTCTGGTCTTAACTATATGAACTTCTTCTTCCAGTGTTTCAGGTAAAGGCAAAACAACTGTATTGAATCTTCTTCTCAATGCACCGGATAATTCATGAATTCCCCTATCTCTGTCATTGGCGGTTGCAATTAGATTAAATCCAATAAGGGCTTGTACCTCAGTATTCAGTTCTGGTATTGGCAATGATTTTTCAGACAATACGGTTATCAGGGAATCTTGAACATCCGATGGCATTCGTGTTAATTCTTCAATTCGCACTATTCCTCCAGATTGCATGGCTGTCATAACTGGACTTGGAACAATTGCGTTTTTACTTGGCCCCTCAGTTAACAAACGTGCATAGTTCCAGGTATAACGAAGGGCATCTTCATTCATTCCTGCGGTTCCTTGTATTAGCAATGTTGAATTTCCAGATATGGATGCGGCTAAATGCTCTGATAACCAGGTCTTTGCTGTACCCGGAACACCTGTTAAAAGTAAGGCTTGGTCAGTGACAAGTGTAGCAACAGCAATTTCAATAAGCCTACGTTTGCCAAAGTATTTAGGAGCTATATAGAATCCATTTTCCAATTGTCCCCCCATCAAATAGGTCATTACAGCAAATGGTGACAATTTCCAATTTTCGGGTCTGGGTTTTTTATCTAATTCTATTAATTTGGACAATTCCTTAGCATATAATTCCTCGGCATGCGGACGTAGTATGTTAGATTCACTGGACATTCTTCTTTTATTTTCGAAAATGTACAAAAAAAGCTGCCCAATAATACTTAGGCAGCTTTTTAAAAAGTCAATTGTTTGTTAGTGGCGAGCAGGTTGTTGTTGCTGATGCAGTTCCTGCTCTTTGATAAGTTGTTTCAGTGATTCAAATGTAATGGATTTTGGTCTTTCAAGAGGAAGACCCAAGGCCCTTGACCAACAATAAGCAGCTAAAACACCTAAAGCCCTGGATACACCAAATAAAACAGTATAATACTGGTATTCCGTCATGCCATAATGCCTAAGAATGGCACCTGAGTGGGCATCAACGTTTGGCCAAGGATTTTTCACCTTCCCAAGCCCTTGTAAAATAGTAGGTACTACATCAAAACATTTCCAAACCACTTCTACAAAATCATCATCTTTAATATTTCGCTGCGCAAAGCGTTTTTGAGCTATAAACCGTGGATCTGGTTGCCTGAGAACGGCATGGCCATACCCGGGAATTACCTTGCCTTCATCAACAGTTTTCTTAACGTACTCCTCAATCTGGTCAGCATCGGGGAAGTTAGTGCCAATTTCATCAATCAAATCTTGAATCCATTTTACTACCTCCTGATTAGCCAAGCCATGCAGAGGGCCTGCAAGAGCGCTCATTCCTCCAGCAAATGAATAATAAACGTCACTTAATGTAGAACCGATTAAATGGGTAGTATGTGCGGAAGCATTACCACCTTCATGGTCAGCATGAATGGTCAAATACAGGCGCATGAGGCAGGTAAAGCTTTCTTTATTCGAAATTCCAAGCATGTGTGCTAGATTCCCGGCCCAGTCTAAATCATTATTTGGTTCAATGTGTTTACCATCATGATAACTTCTTCTGTAAATGTAAGCAGCAATTCTTGGCAACCTGGCAATGAGGTTCATAGTATCTTCATAAGCTGAATCCCAGAACTCTTTTTTACCTATTGAACCCTCACTAACTTTATGGGCAAAAATCGAATCTATTTGCATGGAAGCAATTGCCGCAACGAATTGAGTCATTGGGTGGGTGTTCTTATCCATGCTGTCTAATACGGCAAAAGTATGTTTCGGAACAGTACTTCTTTTTGCCCATTCTTTGCTAAGCCATTCAACATCTTCGTCTGTAGGTATTTCGTCGATGAGCATTAGCCAGAACAATCCTTCAGGCAGTGGTTCATCTCCATTGCCTTTTGGAAGTAAGTTTCTGAGTTCTGGAATTGAGTATCCTCTAAAACTAATTCCTCTGTCGGGGTGTAATTGGGATGTTTCCCAAACCATCATCGTCACATCTCGTGCACCACCGAATACTTGTGAAACATCTATGGTATCAACCTGTTTATAACCATGTTCGGCTAAAAACTCTTTCACCTCTTTGGCAACCAAAGAGGATTTTTCATAAAATTTTTGTTTTAAACGATCCATTATCTATTCGATTATATAGGTTAGTAATTTGGTTTGAAGGTCATATAGTAAAGCTATCATCAGGGATAAATGTATGAAAAATTTGACTTACTAAAATGTGACTTATAGAACCAATTTACGCTTCGATAATTATTATTACTTAGTAATCAGGAGAGGGTTTGACTCAAGACAATTTTTGGATTCGAAAACGTGATGATTTTATGTTAATAGTGCAAGATGTTCTCATTAGTGATGATGCAATTAAAGAATTCTTTCATTGTCAATTCGATTTATGCAAAGGAGCCTGTTGCTGGGAAGGTGATTTTGGAGCACCTCTGGAAGAGGATGAGTTGAAAATACTGGAAGCATTGTTGCCAAAGATTAAGCCGTTTTTGGACAATGCAGCATTAGAGGTTATGAAGCAAAGTGGAATCAGCAGATACTACAAGGAACAGGATTCAACTGGCACGAATCTTATGGATGACGGGGCTTGTGTTTTTATGATTAGGCAGGAGAATGGAATTGCAAAATGTGGAATTGAAAAAGCTTATGAAAATAGGGAAATAGACTTTAAGAAACCCATTTCCTGTCATTTATACCCGGTAAGAGTTGCCAAGAATAAAGAATCGGGGTTTCTAGCATTGAATTATGATCAGTGGGAAATATGCTCACCTGCCTGTCTTCTAGGCAAGAAACAGAAAATAAGGGTATACCAATTTGTGAAAGAGGCTCTTATCAGAAAATTTGGAGCCGAATTCTATGATGAACTAGATGCGCTTGTCCAGTGGGTTGATTCAAAAACACTAGTGTCCGGTTCTAACTAAAAGAGAATCAATTGGTTAATATTTTTCGATTC
>CAYRDX010000030.1:0-49573 GCA_964423205.1 uncultured Saprospiraceae bacterium
GACGAAAAATTTCTCGTTTTTAACTCAAGCACTAAATCCCAAACAAGCTCTAAGAAATGCTCATATCAAGTTCCTGTGTACCACGCTTAATTACCGTAAAAGTTCACACAGATTTGTTCTGCCACCAAAGCACAAAAGCACCAATAACTTATCAAACCTGGTGCTTTTGTGCATTTGTGGCAATCAATTGCAGCCTGCCCGAGGGCTGTTAGACCTGGCAGGTTTTTATGTGCCGCAAAATTGCCAGCCCCTTACCCGGTAAGCCGTTCTGTCCTGGTTTTCCTGTCCACCATAAATCAGGGTTTTGTGGCGCACCTTGCCGCCGGATGCGGTGTCGAAAAAATCCATACCCTGGAATGATTTGGGGTAAACAGTTTCCCCCGCCTTGATTTCAAAAACATCGAAGGAAGTTCCCACCGGAGTAAGTAGGTCACATTCGTTGCCATTGGAGTCACGCCAGAAAAAGTATTCCCTGAGCAGGAGGCGATGGTGGTTTTGTTTGAGCATTTCAGCAACAATCAAGTTCTCGAACAGACTACCCAACAAGTCCCTGTCCAAGCCTGTCCCTACTTCCCGGATACCCAACAGAAATGCGAGCAAACCCGTGTCGTAAAAGTACAGCTTGGCAGTTTTTACTATCCGTTTATTGAAATTCCGAAAATAAGCTGGCAGTTGGAAAACGATGTAGCTGCTCTCCAGAATGGACAGCCATTCTCTCGCAATGTGTTGAGAAACACCGCTCTCGTTTGCCATATTGGTGATATTGAGCAACTGCCCGGCACGCCCAGCGCACAGGGACAGAAAATTGCGAAACAGCCGCAGGTCTTTCACCTTTTCCAACTGGCTGATATCCCGCTCAATGTAGGTTTGGATATAGTTGTTGTAATAAAACGAAGGCTCATTGCCCCGGTCGAAAATAGCGGGATAAAAGCCGTTCAGTGCGGCATCCATCCAGGATTCGGGCAGGGCTTTCGCCCGAATCATTTCTGAGAAATCGAAAGGCAGTAGCCGGAACAAAGCCACCCGGCCTGCCAGGCTTTGGGTGATGTATTGCAGGAGGTTGAAATTCTGCGAACCGGAGAGGATGTACTGCCCCATTTGACGGCTCTTGTCCACCCGCCCCTGGATGTAGGAAAACAGTTGTGGAGCCTGCTGCGCTTCGTCAAAGATGACTTTCTCCGGGTAGGCGTTCAATAATCCAACAGGGTCTTCGAGAGCATAAAGGCGTGTGTTTAGGTCTTCAAGACTTAGGTAGGCATAATGCGGAAACATCTCCTTCAAAAGGGTCGTCTTCCCAGATTGTCGGGGTCCCGTCAATGCAAGGACCGGGTATTTTTCTGCCTGTACCTGGAGTGAATTAACAAGGGTACGTGGTACAAATTGCATTTCTTTTTAGTCCAAAAATAATCTTTTTTAAAAATTACATAAGACAATTTTCAAATTTGCATAAGCGCTTTTTAAAAAATTCATAACCCGTTTTTCAAATCTGCATGACTTTTCGGAAATAGGCAAAGTGCAAGAAGCACCCGTTTAAACCAATGATTCAGAAAGAAGGGATTAGCAATAACTCAATGATGAGAAGTTCAAACATTCAGAAAAGGAAATTGATAGAATACAGCGCAAGGAATCCGAGGATGTAGAATCTGAATACAGATGGAATTTCCATCTGTTTTAGTTAATTAGACCTTATTTTTTTGATTGAGAATTATTTCCAGAAGTCGGATTCATCAACCCATTGTAAAGCTCATTTCTTCAAAATCCTCTCTGTGAGTATATCTCTTGTCGTCCTTAAACGTACGAAATAGAGACCTTCATCCAAGCTTGAAATGTCTAAGAAGTTGGCATCATTGGCTGCCAACACCAACTGGCCGGCACTGTTGAAGACCGAAATCTGCATTGGTTCATTACTAGGGTTTTCAATATTGATCATCCCTTCCGTAATTGTGGGAAAAATCCGGAGCAGTTTGTCGCTGTCAGCTATAAAAATTGATACAACTTTTGAAAACTCAAATGAACCATCATGGTCTATTTGCCGGAGGCGATAGTAGTTATTACGAATTGCCGGATTCGAGTGCAGGTAGGAATAATGATATGTTTCAAGGGAGGTGCCATGGCCGCTGACAAAACCTAGCATTTCCCACTTTATACCATCTTTGCTGTGCATCACTTCAAAGCCCTGGTTATTGGATTCGCTGGCGGTTTGCCAATGGAGCAAGACCGATTTTCCCTGCATAACAGTGGTAAAAGATTTGAGCTCTACTGGCAATAATGAACTTGGGCCGCTCACAAAATTGGAGGATGAACCAGAAAGCGTAAAATTACTCAAGGTGCCGTTGTTTGACCCTGCAGCATCAGTCAGAGTGGTAACACCTGCATTGTTGCCGCCTGCAATACCCTGATTGAAATGGTAAGCCGCTATTAATCCAGAGCCAGATGACAATTCAACATTCATGTTGTTCTGAATTTCTGACTGAGTGCGTACCACATTCCAGACTCGAACTTCATCAATACTTCCGGTGAAAAGATTAGTATAATTACCACCACTGCGCTGAATAGCACCGATTTGAAAATTGGTCCCGGTTGTATTGTAAGTTCTGGTTGCTGCCCCTACGCTATTTCCGTTTACATACACGGTTGTTGTGGTACCATCATGGGTTACAGCAATATGATGCCAGACATTATTATTATAACCAGAGTTTGTTGAAAAGTCGTTATTAAAGCCAACGATATACACTCCGTTATAAATAAGTAGAGAAAATAATTGATTAGTAACCTCGGTTCCATAAGTAAATACCGCTCTATCGTTAGCATTATAGTTTACCCAGGCTTCTATAGTTCGCGGGTTGTTTCCTTGTGGCAGACTTGCGTTGGTGCCCGTTACTCTATCATCCGAGCCGTCGAAGTGCAGCGCATTGTTCTGAGCATGCATTTGGCCCATCAAAAAACACAGTAGAATTATAATTCCAGTAACTTTCTTCATGAGACTTATAAATTTAATTATTGAGAATGATGGTTTATTTTATCCGCTCCAATCGCCGGTCCAGTTCCTGGTTCCGGTACTCGAAATAGCGGTGGATACCGTACACCAAGCCTAACAGCAACAGAGTCCAAACGACCCAGTACCGGAGGGAAGCCATGTTGAATTCTTTGTTGGTATAAGCCATTGAAGGCGTTGTCGTGGTGGATTTTTTCGACAACACAAAAAAGCAGGAAGTAGTCGCTTCAATGCAAAAATCAGCGGTGACAAAAAAGTGACAAGCTGTCAGGAAGGCTTACCGGTCTTGCGCCGAAGGCGCAGCCTGGTCTGATTGATGGTATTCCTGTTTACGCCCAGGATATTAGCCATTTCAGCAGTGTTAAGTTCAAGTTTTTCCAGCACCAGCAGTCTAATCTCGGCTTGTGTCAAATCGGAAACTTGAAGCATTTGCTCCGCAATGAATCCCGGGTAAACCTTTTCAAAGGTTGTCCGGAAACTGGTCCAGTCGTCCTTTGTAAGGATGGTGGTATTGGTGAGTTTTTCTATGTAATCGCTATGCTGACCCTGCTGCGCTAATTTTTCATTTTCCTGGCGCAGGTTTTCCACAAGTTCCGATTTCTGCCGGAAGCTGTGAGTCAGGGTTTCGAGATCTTTTTTAGCTAATTCGAGTTCTTCATCTTTTTGCCGGCGGATGTATTGTAAGCGGTGATAATATCCGAATGCGAGGGCGATAACCAACAAGAGAATAACCAATGCAGCATTGCGAAGCAGCATTTGAAGCTGTTTCTCATTTTCTACCATTTGAAGCTTTTCAGCGAATTTTTCCGCTTCATGGCGTTGTTGCGCCTGAGCCAGTTTTCGGGCATCATTTCGGCGATCGAGGCTGTCCTGCAAGGTCTGAGCGAGGTGTGTGTATCGAAGGGCCGCAGCGTGATTGTTCCGCATTTCATAATATTTTGAAAAATGTCGGTACAATTTGAGCGGTTTGAAATATTCAAATTGGCCAATAGGTTCCAGTTTTTCTTTGATAAAATCAGCACGTTGTAAAAGCTCACCAGCTTCACCCAATTTGACAAGAGTTAGTTTGACAGGAATAAGTATCATCAAAGCGTCGAACTCTGCCTGGTAGGGCACAACATTAGAGGCGGAATCTTCTGTCATGCTCAGCTTGTAACCCTGGTCTGCATAGTACTCGCTCTCCTCTATTTTTCCCTGTTCAATGAGCAGTGCCGCCATTTCGATATTGGCAAGGCCATGCCAGAACTGGCTCCACCAGAAATTATCCGGATTTTCGAACTGGAAGTTTTTATGGAACTGCAGGATTTGCTGGGTGTAGGTTAAGGATTTGGCAAAGTCCTTTTTTAACTTCCAATAGTTTTGCACGTAACTCGAAACCTGAGTGTAGAAATATGCTCCCGGTTCATTCGGCTTGATAAATTGTTCTGCCACAGTCAGATATCTGAAGGCATTTTCAAAATCTTCCAGTTCCCACATGAAATAGGCGAGATTGAACAAGATGGCTTCAGCCTGGTAGTCTTTAAATCTTTCGAACCCCAGTTCCCCCATTCGCTCAAAAGTCTTCTGATACTCTACGTATTGCTGCTCGTTGGTAAGTTTATTTGCTACTCTGTGCAGGTTCACAAGGTAGTGGTGTGCTACTATTTCCTCCACTTTCAATCCTCTTCTCTTGGCTTCTAATTCGATTTCTGAATACAACTGTTCCACTGTTTTCCCAAAAGGGAAATCGAAACCGTAATTACCTGAAATCTTACAGATATAATATTTGACAGCCAAGGCAGTATGGCGATCCTTTACTGCTTCAGCTATGGCAAGCATTTGCGAGAGCAGGACGGACTGTTCCTTTCCGCTTTTTATTTTCCAATAAGGGTAATCATGGACAAACCGATATCGTTCTGCCCGGGACATGGAACGAAAAGTATGTTCGTTCCAGTTTGGTTGAGCAATCAGCAATTGCTGGAAACAGCAAAAGAAAACCAGAATTAACAGGCGGTACAACAGCGTTTAAAAGTTGAATTCGGTACGAAAATACTCCGTTTTAGTGTCATTTTAAAGGCCTTGACAATACTTAACGGCTTGAGAATTACCACAGTTTCAGAGTGATTAAAAGTCTAAATCTGTCTAAAAGAGGCAACCTTTTGCAAGAATGTGCAAGAATTACTGCAAAAATCTACAATAAAATCGGGCTAAAGACTTCTTTCTTTCAGATGCAAGCAGTAACATTGTCAATAATTCGCGGAGATACAGTTACTCCTTTATTCCGCCTCTCATTTCATTTGGCTGAATGTGTTTGCCAAATGGAACTACCTTTAAACCATTGCACAGTGATGGCTCCTTTAATTGAGGAATATTGCTGCAGATGCCCAGATACCTTTGAACTCTTGAACAAAAGAAGGATGATGTCGAACAAATTGATTGTCAACACAGGATTCAACTTATCAAGCATATTTCCTTTTGAAAACAAAAAAATTCGTTTATGAAATTCTATTCACAAAGGTTTAAAGTGTTGGCGCTTTTCCTTTTACTCCCGGCAGCCTGGCTCTTCGGGCAGGAAAGGACCATAAGCGGACGTGTAACCGACACTCAGGATGGCAGCCCTCTATTCGGTGTTTCCATTCAAGTGGTCGGAACTACTGAAGGGACTATTACCGATCTGGATGGCAGGTACAGCCTGTCTGCCCGGAGAGGTCAGACCCTGCGATTCTCCTATACAGGATATACCCCACGGGATATAGTTGTGGGTGATGAAACGACGATGAATGTTACACTGAGTTTCCAATCAGAAGCTCTGTCAGAAGTAGTTGTGACAGCCTTGGGTATCAAGGAGGAAAAAAGAAAGCTCTCTTATTCAATTCAGGAGTTAAAAGGAAATGACCTGTACGAAACCGGTCGTGACAACTTCCTTGTCTCTATGCAAGGCCGTGTGGCGGGCTTAAATATGACGCCATCCAGTGGCCAGGCTGGAGCTTCTGTTGCCATACAGTTGAGAGGTCCGAGTTCGATTGACGGCAACAACCAACCGCTATTTGTCGTGGACGGTTTGCCCATTGATAATCGCACCTTTAGCCAGGGAGCATTGGTCTCTGACCAGCCAAACCGTTCTGCTGACTACCTCAACAGAGCAGGCGATATCAACCCGGCTGACATAGCATCGATAACAGTACTTAAAGGCCCGGAAGCTGCGGCAGCTTATGGCATTGATGCATCCTCAGGTGCAATCATCATTACTACTAAAAAAGGAACCGCAGGTGTAGGTAAAATCAACTACGACAACCTTTTCCGGATGGAAGATACTTACAAGTTCCCTGAATTCTCCAATGAATACGGAAGGGGATTTAATGGTTCTTCAGATCCTACCACAACCTTGTTTTTCGGTCCCAAACTTGGTGCAGAAACTAAGCGCTTTGACAACGTTGGCGCATTTTTCCGCAATGGTTTTACTCAAACGCACAACCTGGGCTTTGAAGGTGGAACACCTGCCATTACGTACCGTTTCTCAACCAGTTATACCGACCAGCAAGGTGTAGTTCCTACTAACGACTACAACCGTATTTCTGCCAGATTAAGCTCTTCCGCAAAAATTTCGGACAAACTGGAAATGACAGGCTCATTCAACTACATCAACAGTGAGACCACTTCACCTGAACGCGGTTCAAGTGGTTATCTCATTGCCTTGATTCAATGGCCTTCATACGACGATGCTTCAGTGTACCTCAATGCCGATGGCACAAGAAGAAGATTGATTGGGACTTCGACCGAACCTGACAACCCATTCTTCAACGTCAACGCAAATTCAAACCGCAACAGGACAAGACGCGGAATAGGTAACGTCTCTATGAGCTACAGTCCTATTTCCTGGTTGAATGTGACTGGCCGTTTTGGTCTGGACAATTACTCAACCATTGGCAACCAATTCCGCCACCCGGAATCTGTACTGGGTATTGCCGGTCTTGGCACTTTAGAATCTTACAATGAGGTATCCTTGTTGATGAACGGGAACGTTATAGCTACTGCAAAGAAGAATTTTGGTGCGTTCAGCACTTCTATTACATTTGGCGGATCCGTTGATGACAGAAATTACGAAGTAACCTCTGTAAGAGGTGAGAAACTATTCATCCCGGACTACAATAGTATCAACAACACAGAGCCAACCACCAGAAATGCCAAGTTGACTATTACGCGTCAACGTCTGGTGAGTTTGCTGGGAAGTTTTGACATTGGATACAAGAGTTTGATTTATCTGTCGGTCAGAGGCCGTAACGACTGGTCTTCGACTCTGCCTGTCCAGAATCGCTCCTTCTTTTACCCATCCGTGGGTCTGAGTTTTGTGTTCAGCGAACTCGACTTCTTCAATCAGAACATCTTGTCATATGGTAAATTAAGGGGTACCCTCTCACAAACCGGAAAGGACGCTCCTCCCTACCGAATCAGGCCCAGCCTCGTTTCTCAGACCACTACCGGTGGTGGATTTGCTTATGGTTTCTTTGGTGGAAACCTTAACTTGAAACCGGAGCGCACCGAAGGTTTTGAAGTAGGGGCTGAACTCAAGTTTTACAAAAACAGGATTGGCCTTGACTTGGCATACTTTAACAACACACGTTACGACCAAATCGTTTCACAGCGCCTCAGCTACGGTACAGGATTTATTTTTGGTCTGGTCAATGGAGGAACCTTTTCCAACAAAGGTTTTGAAGTACAAATGACATTGACTCCAGTGTTAACCGAGAAACTGACCTGGGATATCATCACTAACTTCACCAGCTTTACCACCAGTGTGGATAACCTGCCTGCTGATCAGGCCGAGTTCTACAATTCCGATACATGGTTATATGGTAATGCACGTGCAAGTGCCTTCGTAAAAGACCTTCAGCGCTTCTATCCGACATTTGACTTATCCGGCAATCAGCGCGGTATGGGCACTGCCACCGCGATCGGTGGATTCAGCTACCTGCGCAACAATAAAGGACAAGTGTTGATTAGCCCAACCACAGGACTTCCGGTTATCAATACCAACTTCCTGCCTATCGGCGACAGAAATCCGGAATTCACCATGGGTATCACCAATCAATTTGCCGTTGGCAATTTCACCTTATCCTTCCTGTTTGATGTCCGCAAAGGAGGTGATGTGTATAACGGAACGGAAAGATTCCTTTTCCTGAACGGTTTGAGCACCAGGATGGGCGACCGCAGCCAGCCATACATATTTACAGGTGTACTGCGCGATGGTCGTGAAAATTCAGAAAATCCAACCGTCAACATTATTCAGGTTACGCCACAAAAGCGTTCTGACTTTTTCAGCGCTTTCCCTGAATCAGAATTTGTTGAAAAGGACATTGATTGGATTCGACTGCGTGATGTGTCATTGAGTTATACCATACCAAATAAAATATTGGAAAAGGCGAAAATCTTCCGTTCATTCAAGGTCTTTGCTTCCGGTACTGATTTATGGATGCTGTCTAATTATACAGGTGCCGACCCCAACGTCAATGGAACCACTGCTTCAACACGTGGTGTAGGTGCATTTGGTTTTGACTTCGGTACAATTTCTCTTCCAAGAACATTCTCAGGAGGAATCAGGGTAGGTTTGTAATCCATCTGGCACTTAAACTTAATTTTTAAATCAAGACGATTATGAAAAAGTTAAATATAGTTTTCATTTTCTTGCTGCTGTTGGGAAGTACATCGTGTGATAAATATCTCGATATCAACGAAGACCCAAGTCAGCCGCAAGTAGCCGCAGGTTATGCACTCATGATGCCCATCCTTGCCAATATGGTGCGTGGCGAAACATTCGACAGCCGATTTATCGGGACTTATGTTCAGATGTGGGGCAGTGCTGCTGCCGGTGGTACGACTGACAGGCACGGATACTTTTCAGGTTCAGATGCAATTGGCGAAAAATGGCGCCAGCATTACTGGGCTTTGGGTCAAAACCTCGACCTGGTTATTGAAGATGGCGAAAAGAACAATAAACAGGATTTTATCGGAGCCGCTAAGGCCATCAAAGCGTGGAGCTGGCAAACATCTACTGACATGTATGGTGAGATGATTCTGAAGCAGATTTTTGAACCCAACCGTTATGTTTTTGACTTCGACACACAGGACCTGATTTATGCTGAAGCTGAAAAACAGGCAAATGAGGCCATCGCTCATCTTGCAAAAACGGACTACAATAAGTCTTTGAACCGCGGCGACCTGGTTTACGGCGGAGATACGGACAAATGGACCCGTTTTACTTATGCTGTTTTGGCCAGATTGGAAAACCACAAGAGTAATAAGTCCACCTACAACCCTACTAAGGTTATTGAATATGTTGACAAATCACTGCGCAACAACGCAGATAATTTCAATGTGCCTCACAATGGTAACAGCACCACTGACGCCAACTTTTATGGTCCTTTGAGGAACAACATGACCGCTTACCGTCCATCGAGCTTCATTATCGCATTGTTGGATGGAACAACATTCACAGGTGTGGTTGACCCAAGGATGAAACTCATGTTCAATCCATGTCCTGATGGAGTGTACAGGGGTGTATTACCGGCATCCGGTGATCCAAACAACGTTTCAGGAAATACAAGGCAAATTCCTAATCTTACAGGAGGTCTGGGCAGTACCGCAGGAAGCGGTAAGTGGATATTCACTAACAACGCATTGCATACGTTGGTTTCCTACTCTGAGCTTCAATTTATTAAAGCTGAAGCCGCATTTAAGCAAGGTGATAAAGCAACTGCTTACACTGCCTTCCTGAACGGCGTGAATGCACACCTTGATTTTGTTGGAACTACTGCGACAGAAAAGAACAATTACGTTAAGAGCGCTGCTATTCCACAAACTTCTGATGCACTGACATTAAGCCGTATCATGCTTCAAAAATTCATCGCCATGTACGGTGGTGGATGCCTTGAAACATGGATGGATATGCGCCGCTATAACTATGATCCGAATATTTACACCGGTTTTGCCTTGCCATTAAGTTTATTCCCTGACAATCAGGGCAAACCGGCACAAAGGGTTAGACCGCGTTTCAATTCGGAATATGTTTGGAACCGTGCAGCCCTGGCTGTCATCGGAGCTGACCTGGCGGATTACCATACTAAACCGTTGTGGATTGTGAACCCATAATTTGGGAATATGAAAGGCTTTTTGCCTTATTATTCACTTCAAAAATTATTGTTATGAAACGATATAGCATTTATCTAATCTTTTCCATATTAGCCTCGGTGGCGTTGCTTTCCTGTGGAGATGAATATGATTTCCTCAACAGCGTCACTCCAGCAAGCGGAGCCAGGCTAAAAGTTTACCACGCTGCTGTGGACGTGGCTGGTTCAACAGTCACCGTTAACGACAAATTGGTCTCCGGCGTGTTGACAGTTTCTCCCGCTACTCCCAACCTCGTTACTTATGGCAACTTTTTCCCATTGCAGGAATATGCCGTACTATCACCCGGCCAAGCCAATGTAAAAGTAACTGCACCTGCTGCCGGAACATTGCCTGAAGTAAATCTGAACACTGCTATGCAACTGGAGGATGGCAAGTTTTACACACTATATGCCATAGGCAACGGCGGTACTTACAAGTTTGTCACCTCCGTGGATGATGTCTCTACTCCGGATGCAGACAAGACATACATCCGCTTCGTCAATGCAATGGCCACTATGCCTGCTGCAGGCATTGAGTTTTTGGTCAACAACGTTGCAACAACTACAGCAACCGGCCAGACCGATGGAAAGGAAGCTTTCTTTACCTATGCTCAGGATGGTACTGCACGCTTCACTATCATAATTCGTGAAATTGGTAAGACCACAACTTTGGCAACAACCAGCGCTCTAAACCTGGCTCGTGGTCGTAAGTTCACCATCGTCGCACGGGGCCTTAACGGTACTACCGCAACTGCAACCAGGCCAACATTGACTTTAGTGACAAATTCGCACTAAACCTAGTTATAATGTTAATCCGGGCAGTCAGTTTTCTGGCTGCCCGTTGTTATTTTGTAAAGGGCCGTTTGGCTAAGGAAATTTTATAGTACGTTAATGCATTATACCCAGAAGCAATTGGTTTGCAGGTTAAATTAGATTGATTATACTTGCCGTATGATTTTGAATGAGCAGACACGGAAGCAGCTGCGATTTTTGCAGAAGACGAATAAAGACAAGAAAGTTTTTATCAAGGTCACCGTACTACTCATGCTCGACAGTGGCTGTACAGTAGGGTTCATTGCTGAGACTTTAGGCACTTACGAGAGCACCATTTTCCACTACACAAAGGGCTGGCTCAAGTCAAACCTCATCGCTTACCTCGCATCAATCCACTTGGCAAACTGACAGAAGAGCATAAAGTCGTTGACTACGCAGGACACGCCTTCGGTGTTTTCTATACTTGTGTGGGCATGGTAAAGCCGATAGCTATCGGCTGCTGCAATGCTTAGGTTTTGTTTACAAAAAAACAAAAGCCGTTCCTTGTAAAGCAGACCCTGAAAAGCAAGCAGAATTCGTAGAGGAACTCGAAAAACTGTTCAATGAACTGGATGACCATGAAGTCGTTTACTTCAACGATGCCGTGCATCCCCAGCACAATACCCGACCGGATTATGGCTGGATTTTGCAAGGGGAAGCCGATAGCTATCGGCTTTGAATCGCCCACCAATCCGGGTCGCAAGCGGGTCAATATCAACGGCTCATTGAACGCCCACGACGTGACAGACGTCATCGTCAGGGAGGACGAGACCATCAATGCGCAGTCAACTGTGAAATTGTGGGAAGCTCAAAAGGCAAAGCATTCCGGCAAAACCAACTTCATCCCGAGTACTCGGGAGCGACAATGCACGCTACTACCACTGTGACTACATAAAGGAATGGTTGAAGTCCAACCATTGGTGCCAAGTTATTTACCTGCCATCGTACTCACCCAACCTGAATCTGATAGAACGCTTGTGGAAGTTTTTCCGGAAAAAAGTTTCCAGTTATTATTTCTATGAACATTATGCAGAATTTCGGGAGGCAGCCCTCGACTTTTTCAAAAATATAGGACAATATTAATCAGAGTTGGAGTCACTTCTGACACTCAATTTTCGGATTGTTTCAGCCAATTGAAACTTGCAAACCACTTTTCATTGGGAATACCAGCCTTCTACAGCCTAAAATCCGGCATGCCGCAAATCCTATAAATGTACTCTTTTTGGCAACCTGCAGTTTTTCTTAATTTCACAGCATTAATAACAATGGTACAGTTAGAATGAGCAGGCTGCCCCTTTCTTTTTATACCCGTGAAGATGTCACGCAAATCAGCAGGGAACTGCTTGGTAAGTATATCGTCACGCGGTTCAATGGACAGCACACTTCAGGAAAGATTGTCGAAACCGAAGCCTATCGGGCGCCCGATGACAAAGCATGCCATGCATGGAATAATCGCCGCACGCCAAGAACAGAAATTATGTTTCATGAGGGTGGTGTTGCCTATATTTACTTGTGTTATGGAATTCATCACCTTTTCAATGTGGTTACGGGCAAGCAAGGCCAGGCCCATGCTGTTCTCATTCGTTCAATAGAACCAACTGAAAACGTAGATTTGATGCTGTCCAGAAGGGGAATGAACAGTCTTTCGAGGCAATTAACTGCAGGTCCAGGCGTTTTGAGCCGGGCCCTTGGATTGCATACAACGTATAATGGTTCTAGTTTGATTAGCAGTGATAGCCCGGTATGGATAGAAGACAGGGGTAGTAACTTGGAGGATTCTATGATTGTTTCAGGCCCCAGGGTAGGTGTGCAATCTGCCGGTGAATCGGCTCTTTGGAATTGGCGCTTCAGGGTTAAGGATTCTCCCTGGACCAGTAAGCCCTATTGACAATAACTAATTTTACTAAAATGACTGATATGCTCAGGCTTCTCATATTACCTATATTTCTTACACTAACACTTGGTTCATTCGCACAGGATGATAATCTGCGGTATTACGACTATGTGTACAGCGACAACATTAAGTCAGTAAAATTTCATATTGAGGGATTATTGCTGAGCTATCCGATTTTGAATCTGGGTTCTCAAACTCCTTTGCAATTGTCTTTTGATGACTTGTCACCTGATTATAAGGACTTTACTTACACTTTGGTCCATTGTGACGCCGATTGGAAACCTTCTGCCTTGATGCAGCATGAATACTTGCGGGGGTTTTACGAGGAGCGTATAAAATTGTATGATTATTCTTTCAAGACCAGGTCCATATATACACACTACATCCTGTATCTGCCCAACACTGATATGCAAATTCTCCGCTCGGGAAACTATTTGCTCAAAGTGTATGAAAATGAAGGTCGGAGAAAGAAACTCGCGATTACCCGTCGTTTTGTGGTAGTGGATAACAAAGTGAGCATTGCGCCAAAAGTAGTCCGGCCTGCTGTGGTCAGCAAGGGCAATACGCATCAGGAAATTGACTTTACCATTAACCATAAAGGATTTGAAATAAGGAACCCCAAACAGGAACTTTCAGTATCCTTGCTTCAAAATGGGAGATGGGATAATGCTATTACCGGATTGCAACCGATGTTCTCGAGGATGGATGAACAGATTTTTGATTTCCAGGACAAAATTGTTTTTCCGGCTGGCAAGGAATTTCGTTATGCCGACCTGAGAAGCCTGAAATATGGCTCGGAAAGCATTCAGCACATCGACTATTTTAACGATGAGTATGAGGTTACTCTTTACAGGGATGAAAAAAGAGGCAATAAAACCTATCTGGAAACTGAGGACATCAACGGCAATTTTGTGATAGAGACTTTGGACGACAGGGACCATAACCTGGAAAGTTCATACATGAATGTGTTATGTTCCCTTGCCAGTGCGGGTGAAATTCCCGACGAAGATGTTTATTTGATCGGGGCTTTTACAGATTGGCAATTGAAACCGGAATTTAAACTCGTGTACAATCCTCTCGTTAGTGCGTATGTGGGAAAAGTTAAACTAAAACAGGGATACTACAATTACCTTTTTGCTACTTTACCTAAAAATGGTAGTACACCAGATTTTGAAGTAACAGAAGGGGATTGGTTTGAAGCCAAAAACACTTACACCATTCTGGTTTATTACAAGCCTTTTGGCAGTCGCTACGATCAATTGATTGGAGCTTATTCCTTTGGTTCCCTGAACTGACCCAGACAGATATTTTCATCATTCATAACTACCTCGCTTTCGGAATAAAAGCAGTATTCCGATATTGTGCACGCTTTTTGTGCGATGTTATCCTAAAATCAACCGGTTTATTCATGAGAGCAGGCTCTTTCTCCAGCGCAGATTACCGCGGGCTTTCTTCAGCTCTCATATTTCCTTTTCAACTGTCGTATTTTGGAAAATTCAGGCTCTGTATCTTACTGTTGCTTCTTTCACCTGCTTTAGCTCTTTTCGCCCAAAACAAGGAAATAGAAAAAGCTAACGAGCTATTCAATAGTAACCGTTACAACGAAGCAGCCCAAATATTCGAAGAGACCTTGTCATTAATGGATTCTGAAGGAAAAGTAGGGCGTACAGGTTTTGCCATCAAAGCCAAACTCGCCTTTTGCTACCGCATGAATAACAAAATGCAGCAGGCGGAAAAATTGTATGCAGAGGTGGTGAAGGATGAAAGAGCAAAAGCTGAGAGTTATTTTTATTACGGTGAAGCTCTGATGAGCAATGGAAAATATGACGAAGCAAAGAATTGGTTCAGAGAATACAAAGTATTGGAACCAGACGATGAAAGAGCGGATCTGATGATACAGTCATGCCTGATGGTACCTTTCCTGGAGCCCTATTTTTTCAATGTAGAAATCGAGCCATTCCCTTTTAATTCTGAGGCCGATGATAATGCACCAGTCCTGGTCGATGGAGGTGTGCTTTTTTCTTCCGACCGAAAACAGGGCATGAAAATCATGAAAGAAAGATCGGGCTGGACGGGAAGGGATTATCTCGACCTCTATTTTTCAGAAACTGATGGGAAAGGAGGCTATTTGCCGCCACAAACATTTTCTTCCAAACTGAACGCAACTAATAAGAACACTGGTAATGCAACTGTTTCGGCAGACGGAAAGGAAATATATTTTACCAGAAACGACAACGAACTAAATAAACAGAATACATACAGTCTTCAGATTTATCAGGCTGAATCGGCAGGAAAGAATAGGTGGAAAAAAGTGACAAAATTGCCGTTTTGTACACCTAGTTTCAACTTTATGCATCCGGCTGTTTCACCCAATGGTAAATTGCTTTTCTTCGTTTCAAACAAGTCGGGAAGCATCGGAGGAACAGACCTGTGGGTGTCACGCAGACAAGCCAATGGTTGGGGTCGGCCTGAAAATCTTGGTCCAAAGGTGAATACTGCTGCAAACGAAGGATTCCCTTTCTTTGATGAATTGGGGCGACTTTTCTTTTGTTCAAAAGGGCATGTTGGATTTGGAGGTTTCGATATTTTCGTCACGGAACAAGATGCCAATGGGGAGTGGCAAACCCCAAGGAATCTCGGTCAGCCATTCAACAGCTCTTTGGATGACATCTCTGTGTATATAGATAAAAGTGGGAAGGCGGGCTTTTTTACTTCTTCGAGAGATGGTGGTGACGACGATATCTTCCAATTCAGGGTATTGGACCCAGCTCCTGAAAAGGCAGTAACTCAGGTTGATGTATTACCTGAAAAACAGGTTAAAAAAATAAAAGTGCTGGAAACAGAAACTCCCATTATTTCAGTCTCCGTTGCCGAGGATAGCACAGCAATACTCACATCAGTACCCACTGCTCCGGCAATTCCTCAGGGCTCCGAGGTTCCTAAGCCGCCAATCTCCAAAATACGTGTTGTCGAAAACAGTGAAAGCGAAGTATCTGAAATTGAAAAGCAAAGCGCCGTTCGGGAAATACCGGTGATTCTGGTAGATACCGTTATCAACATTTACCAACCAGAACATCAGGCACCTACAATTATACGCCCGGGTTTAAAATTATTGGAGGAGAACTTGAAAGCTGGCTTATTGAAAGAGGGCGAACGTTACAGAATTGCCGATGTTCATTTCGATGCAAATGTGTGGCGGATAACACCTTTAATCAAATTGCAACTGGACAAACTACTGGTAATGTTAAGAGCCTACCCAATAGCTGAGTTTGAAATAGGCGTACATACTGAAGCACTGGGAACTTATGATGAGAACCTGATTATCTCCGACCTGCGAGCCAGAATGGTCTATGATTATTTTATTCAGGAAGGATTACCCGGTTCAAAATTCAACTATGTCGGTTATGGTGAGACTATGCCTCTGAACCACTGTGTCGATAATGTTCCCTGCACTATTGCAGAACACCTTTATAACAACCGTCTCGAAATTCGAATTATCCACTTATAACCATTACCTGATAATTTCCAGGACTTTTACCTTAAATGCAATCGGGGAATTGGCAGGTACGAAAATGCCTTCTTCTTTTATTTCCAAAGGTCCGTAGGCTAATTTTGAAGGAATCAAAAGCCAGCCTTCGGTACCCGGTTTAAATGTTCTTAGACCCTCTTCCCAGCCTTCTAATACAGCACCTGCTCCGAGTATGAACTCATATGTTCGCGGACCAGCTGGCTTTTCTACAGGTTCACCAGTCATGAGAAATCCCTCATACGATACTTTAACCCTCTGACCTGTTTTAGCTACTTCTCCATTTCCTGGGTTGACAATGGCAATGCTCAATCCGGAGGGATTCCGTTTAGGAGCAATGTTATTTGCCTTAGCGAACAGGTCCAGTATCTTTAAATCTGCTTCAAATTGCCGGGATTGATTCTCCTGAAACCTTTGCTTTTCTTTCTCTTCCGCAGAACGCATAAAACGGTCATATTGCTCGAAACTTAGGATATCCGTAAGTTCAGCAGCATAAACAATCGGGCTGTTTGGCGGTACTGTAGTGCCAACTCCCTGATGGCCATAAGCCAAAGCAGGAGGCATGTAAAATGTAAATCTGCTTCCTTTTCTCATGAGAAGTATTCCAAGGTCAAGACCTTTTATTACTTCCTTATTACCTATTTGAAAAACTAGTGGGTTCTCTATATCTGATTGGTCGAACACAGTGCCGTCGAGCAAATTGGCGCTGAATCTTATCACAGCGTATTCACCTTTGCGGGGAAAAGGTCCATTTCCCTGTCTGTCTATTGTATAATGAAGCCCTTCGTCTGTTTTTTGAGTCTGCAAATTCTTTTCGAGTAAAAAGCTTTCCAGTGAAAAGGGCGTTTGTGCAAACAGGAGAGAACACATAAAAGAAAAAATCGGTATCAGGAGTAGATTTTTCATAGACTTTGATTTTAGACTTGAATCAGCTGAGTGATTTCACATTTAACTGAAATTTTATCTTTAAGTTGTAGCCCAGTCAAAATTGAATCAGATGTTAAACCTCTGTATGAGCTCCACAACGCAATTTGTCTATAGAAGCCTTAAGCAGTTGGGAATGGTAAAATTGGTTGTCAAAAACGGGGTCATTGTGTCAAATTAGGAGCTATTTTTGAAGTAAAGATTGCGTAATTTGCCAGTTGTTAATGCAAGCTACTGACAATCCCAAATTGAGATTCCCCCCCCTTTTTAATATTAGCGAAAATATATTTTGTACTTTTGGGCGTCCAAAAACTGACCCTTCAAAACTTTTCTATTGAGGACATCGATTTATTTTTTTGAAAGCAAATTGGAACTTGTTCAACCAATTGTTCGCTATCTCTTTGTAATTTTCAATCGTTTTCCAATTGCAGGCTGTTTGGATATTGGGAAACTTTGAAGTGGAAGGAGTTAGAGAAAGAATTAGTGAATCATTATGAAAAACCTTTTGACCATCCTCTCCCTGTTTGCATCTTTGCTCTTGCTTACTGTCTCTTGTGGGGATTCCATAAAGAGACTTAACACAGATGCCAAGGAGTCCTACCGGATGCAGGAATATGGAGAGGCACTTAACCTGTATGAGAAGGCCCTTACAGTTGAAAATAACTCTGCTGAAAATCTGTACAAGGCAGGATTTTCTGCTATGCAATTGCGTCGCTATGACCTCGCTGAAAAGTATTTCGGCCAAATAGACGACCTCGAAAAAAGAGGATCCTATTCAGATACGGATTATCAAATGGGGCTTGTACAGAAAGGCCTTGCCAATTATTCCATTGCCATCAGTTATTTCCGGACTTTTATTCGAGGTCAAAAAGATGGCTCTGATATTCTTTATAACCAGGCTCTGAAACAAATCGAGAGTTGTGAATGGGCAATTAAACAGCTTAGAGAAGCTGGGCCAATGACCATTGTGAATCTGGGTACCCATGTGAATTCTGAAAACGATGAATTGGCGCCGTTGCTTTATGCAGACAAACTCTATTTCACAACACAGACAGTTGTCAAAGACGCAAAACCTGGGGGCAATAAGATTCATTCTGCCATTCAACAACAGGATAATAGCATCGATAAAGCCACTCCAAATAATACTGATTTTCAGGTTTCGAACATCAGTTTGAATGCCAGTGCTCGCCGCATGTATTTCACTATATGTAAAACCGAGGGAAGCTTGTTTGGTAAAGATTGTGAAATATTTTACCGCGACAGAACTTATGAAGGGGAATGGGAAAGGCACAAAAAACTCCCGGCTTTTATAAATGTGAGAGGGTATAATACTACTCAACCAGCTATTGGCTACGACAAATTCCTGCGAAAAGAAGTGCTTTATTTCGTTTCCGACAGGCCCGGAGGCAAAGGCAAAATGGATATATGGGTCTCAGTCATCGAAGGAACGGATAACTTTGGAGAGCCCTTTCCACTGCCTTTTAATTCTGAAGGCAATGATGTAACTCCCTTCTTCCATTCTTCCAGCCAGACACTGTTCTTCAGTTCAGATGGAAATGGGGGCATGGGTGGATTTGATGTATTTAGGGCGTCGAGAACCCTTACCGGTAAATGGGAAAATGCAGAAAACCTCGGCTACCCATTGAATTCAAGTTATGATGAAATCTACTACAGTCTGCATTCAAAAGCCAAGAAAGCACACTTCTCCTCCAACCGTCCCGGCAGTGTTTTTAATGACGCTCATTTGAACCGCCTGAGTTACGATATCTATATGGCTGAGATTAACGTGGAGTTTGTTGCTCAGGTTTACAACTCGAGCGACAGTTCGGCCTTGAAGGGTGTAAAACTCGAACTGATTAACCTAATAGGCAAAGAATTGGATGCAGCTCTGGCAAATGCCTCCGGTAATAGTTTTCGTTTGCCGTTGGATCTGGAAAACACCTATGCAATAGCCGCCTCACTTCAGGGGTACCTCAGCGATACCGTCCGTGTAACTACCAGAGGACAAAACCGATCGATTACCTATGAACGGGATATTTATTTGCGACCTGAAATGAATTTACTCGTAAGGTTGTACAATGCAGAAGATAAAAAACCATTGGCAGCAGGTACAGTCATGGTCACCAATGAAGAAGGATCGCATAGCTGGGTGATGGATAGTCCACCCAAGAGCAATGAAGTCACTTTTAATCTCGAAAAAGGAAAACAGTTCATAATAAAAGGGCATTCCAAAGGCTTCTACATGATGACGGTTAATACGGGAAAATACAAGCTGGATGATAACGGAAAAATGACGGTTGATCTGTTTCTGCTTCCAGTCAGACCTGTTCCCTAACAAGCTAGTATTATGTAACCCTTCAAAAAAAAACCTGAAAAAAAGCCCGGCCAAAGGTCAGGGCTTTTTCGTTGTCCAATGTAGCTTACAAATTCTATTAGTCGCTAAAATTCCTGTCTTGGTAAATTTTCGTACTAATTTTCTCACTACTTTGTTTCCTTCACAACTCATTATCAAAAAACTTTCAGGAACATGAAAAAAATTCTCACTACTATCATTGCTTTTGCAGTATTGTCAGCAGCAGCAATAGCTCAACAACCCTCTTTAGATAACATTCTCACAAACTATTTCGAAGCAATCGGCGGTATAGATGCCTGGAAAAAAATCAATACCATGAAGATGACCGGCGAAACTCAAAACAGCGGATTTACTTTTCCAGTGAAAGTAATTGCCATGAAGCCCAATCTTCAGCGCATTGATGTGGATATTCAGGGACAAAAATTTATCGAATCCTATGATGGTGAAGTCGCTTGGTCATTGAATCCATTCATGGGGGGTACAGAACCAGCCAAAAAGACTGAAGATGAAACCAAAGAGGCAGGAAAGAATATGTTTGAAGATGAATTCATCGACTATCAGGCAAAAGGCCATAAGATTACATTTGAGGGAGAAGAACAAATTGAAGGCACAAAGACTTACAAAGTGAAAATGGTAAAAAAGACTGGGGATGAACTATTTTATTTCTTTGATGCTGAAAACTTTGTCCCTATCATGATGAGAAGTTACATACCACTGGGGCCAATGAAGGGCAAACCTGTTGATACTTATCTTAGTGATTATATTGAAGTAAACGGCGTGGTAATGTCGCACTATATGGAGCAGAGAATGGATGGTAACGTGGTTATGAATATGAAAACCACAAGCGTGGAGTTCAATGTTCCTTTGGAAAAGGCGGCATTCAGCATGCCTAAGAAGTAGGGATAGTAAAAACATGAGTCATCCGGGATTTGTCCATCGGCCTTAGGCCCGGATTTCATACTTAGATGCTTTAGGGTGACTCATGATTCAACCCTGCTTTAGACATTGATTACCCTTCTCTTTTTCCATTATTAACAAAATGTCGCTGGCTATGAACAAGTCACTCTTACTCACTTTCCTTTCCATTCTATTCACCTTATCACTGTACAGCCAAAATTCTGCAATCAACATTTCCTTCGGAAATATGCGTGCCCGAAGCATTGGGCCGGCAGTGATGAGCGGTAGGATTTCTGCCCTCGATGGAGTTAACACTAAGCCACAAGTCATCTACATTGGCTCCGCCAGCGGAGGTGTTTGGAAAACCCAAAGTGGAGGTTCTTCCTGGAATCCCGTTTTTGACGAACACACACAATCCATTGGCGCAGTCACCATCGACCAGAAACACCCGGATACGGTTTGGGTGGGTACTGGTGAAACATGGGTTCGCAACAGCGTTTCTGTCGGCACGGGAATGTATGTGACACTGAATGGTGGCAAAAGCTGGCAGTTTAAAGGCTTGGGAGATTCCGAACGCATAGCCAGGGTGATTGTGCATCCGGAAAACAGTGCTGTTGTCTATGCTGCTGTTCAGGGACATCTGTGGGGACCCAACCAGGAAAGAGGAGTATTCAAAACCGTCGATTTTGGTAAAACATGGGAAAAGGTGTTTTTCATTGATGAAAATACCGGATGTTCGGATTTGGCAATGGACCCATCCAATCCCAATGTCCTGTATGCCTGCTTATGGGAACACCGCAGATCGCCGGATTTCTTTAATTCAGGAGGCAAGGGCTCCGGACTATTCAAAACCACAGATGGCGGCAAGACATGGAACAGAATTACATCGGAAAGTGGCCTGCCAAAAGGACTGCTTGGCCGGCTCGCCATCCATTTTGCACCCTCTAATCCAAAGGTTATCTATTTAACTGTTGAAGCTGAAAACAAAGATGATAAGGGCTTGTACAAATCGACTGATTCTGGCTCAACCTGGAAGAAAATCAATTCCGATTTCAACATTACAGTTAGACCATTCTACTTTTCAAGGATTATTGTTGACCCTAACGACGAGAATAAGGTATTTAAATGTGGCCTAAATCTGACTATAAGCGAAGACGGAGGGCACACCTTCAGGACAGTAAGCAGTGGCGTGCATTCCGATATGCACGATGTTTGGGTAAATCCTCAAAACAGTAAAAATATAGTATTGGGAACCGATGGTGGAGGATACCGCTCGCTAGATGGGGGCTACGAATTTGAAATGTTTATGGACCTTCCACTTTCACAATTCTATCACGTGAGTGTGGACGACGAGGAGCCATATAATGTGTATGGTGGACTTCAGGATAACGGAACCTGGTATGGACCAAGTGCGAGTCCAGGCGGAATCGGAAACGATGCCTGGAGCCTGTCTTATTACGGAGATGGATTCTATTCATTCCGGCATCCCACCGACAAGGATATCGTTTACTCTGAAAGTCAGGGTGGTTATCTGGTTCGCCACAACAAATCAGACGGGCAGACCAAAGACATTCGCCCCATCCCTGGCGACTGCGAACCTGAATACCGTTTCAATTGGAATTCACCCATCCATGTCAGCCCAAACAATCCGGAGCGGCTTTATTTTGCTTCGCAATTCCTGTTTGCAACAGAGGACAGGGGAAACTCCTGGAAGAAAATATCGCCCGACCTCACCACCAATAATCCAGATCGTCAGAGACAAAAAAAATCCGGAGGTTTGTCCATAGACAATTCCGGTGCTGAAAATAACTGCACCATTTATGCAATCGGCGAATCACCGGCTGATGAAAAAATCGTCTGGGTTGGCACCGATGATGGTAATGTACAGGTTACAGCTGATGGAGGAAAAACCTGGCAAAACGTGGCTGCCAATATGCCGGGATTACCTGCCGGACTGTGGGTTTCACAGGTTGAACCGAGCCGATATGACCGGAACACCTGTTATGTTACCATCGACGGACATCGCTCAGGGGACAAAAAACCTTATGTTTTCAAAACAAGCGATTTGGGTAAAACTTGGACATCTCTGGTTACACCCGATTTGGAGGGTTATGCTCATGTTTTGAGAGAAGATATAGTTAATAAAGATCTTCTCTTTTTGGGCACCGAATTCGGTTTGTTTATTTCACTGGATGGCGGCATATCATGGACCCGGTTCAGTGAAAATCTGCCAAAAGTTGGCGTGTTTTCACTTGCAATTCAACCACGAGAATCAGCACTGGTGATAGGCACACATGGACGGGGCATATACATTATCGATGACATTACACCGCTTCGACAAATTACTCCTGAAATCGCAGGAAAAACACTGCACTTCCTGGACTCCAAGCCTGCGTATATCCGTTTGCCCCGCTCGGGGAGGCCTTTTGGCGGTGCCGGCAACTTCTCCGGCGAAAACCCCAAGGATGTAGCTTACATCACCTACTACATGAGCAAGCGCCACACTTTCGGTAAAATGACTATGGAAGTCTTTGATCCGGCTGGAAACCTTATTAAGGAATTATCTCCGGGAAAAAGTGGTGGCATCAACATCGTTGAATTGCCGACCAGGCTGCCGATGCCGAAAGCTGCACCCACCAAGAATCTGCAAGCTGTGGCCGGTTCTATTTTTCCGCCGACTTTGCAGGAAGGAATTTACACTGTAAAAATCACCAAAGGCAAGGAAGAGTACACCACGACGGTTAACCTTCAGTTTGAGCCAAAAGCCAACCTGAAATATCCTGCATCCGACAGAAAGCTGGCTCAGGAAACACAAATGAGACTCTACAATCTGACGGAGCGCATTGCCTACATTTATTTTGCGCTGCAGGATCTGCAAAAACAGTCTGAAGAAAGAGCAAAAGACAGTTCTAAGAAACTCTCTGCTTCGCTTTCGGCCTTTTCAAAAGAAACGGGAAAGAGCAAAGATGCACTGGTATCATTAGAGGGAGATGGATATGTAGATGAGAGCTCTGAGCTACGCGAAGAAATCTCCCTTTTATTTGGCCGTATCAGCAATTACCCGGGCAAACCTTCGGAAGCTCAGCTTAAGAAAACAGCCTCTTTTGAAAAGGAGATGGAAAAAGTCCAGGCCACCTTTGATGGTTATAAAAAGCGAATGGAGGAACTGAATAAAAGTCTGCTAAAAGAGAAGAAGACTCCAATGGTCATTAAGACATTTGAAGAGTTTAAGGCGGGGTAGTGGATTGTAGTTTTTCGAAATGGCAGTTGAGGCAGTATCACTAGTCATTGTTTGTTTTGGCCTGCATAAATTTATTTTGCCACAAACGCACAAAAGCACCAGCTGGTTATAAAGTTTTGTGCTTTTGTGTTTTTGTGGCAGAAAAATGAAATAAGAAAACTACCCCTTCAACAAATTCTTAAACCGGTGCCTGTGAGGCGTGACATCTCCTAACCTGGCTTTTTTGGCGGCCTCGTAATCCTGATAGTTGCCTTCAAAAAACACAACCTCTCCATCATCTTCAAAAGAAAGAATGTGCGTGGCAAGGCGGTCGATAAACCAACGGTCATGGCTGATAATCATCACACATCCGGCGAAAGCGTCCAGTGCGTCCTCCAGTGCACGTAAGGTATTCACGTCGATGTCATTTGTTGGTTCATCAAGCAGCAAGACGTTACCTCCATCTTTTAGTGTCATGGCCAGGTGCAGCCGGTTTCTTTCACCTCCGGAAAGCACACCGGACTTTTTCTGCTGGTCGGCCCCGGTGAAATTGAAACGGGCTATGTAGGCCCTTGCATTCATTTCATAATTGCCAACCTTGATGATGTCCAGGCCTTCAGAAACAATTTCATAAACCGACTTACCAGGGTCTAAGGCTGCATGTGACTGATCGACATAAGATACTTTAACGGTGTCTCCAATGGTGACAGTACCGCTGTCCGGTTTTTCTTTGCCGAGCAACATGCGGAACAATGTAGTCTTACCAACCCCGTTAGGGCCGATGATTCCCACAATACTGTTTTTGGGAACTGAGATAGAAAAGTTTTCGAATAATACACGATTGTTAAAAGCCTTTGAAAGTCCTTTGGCATCAATGACAACTTCGCCGAGTCTCGGACCTGGTGGAATGGATATTTCCAGTTTGGCTTCTTTGGCTTTCATTTCTTCTCCAGCCAGTTTGTCGTAGGCGTTCAAACGGGCTTTACCTTTAGCCTGACGAGCTTTGGGACTCATGCGAATCCATTCCAATTCCCTTTCCAGAGTCTTTCGGCGCTTATCTTCAGATTTTTCTTCCATTTCGAGGCGCTTGGCTTTTTGCTCCAGCCAACTGCTGTAGTTGCCCTTCCAGGGAATACCTTCACCGCGGTCGAGTTCGAGGATCCAACCTGCCACATTATCCAGGAAATAGCGGTCGTGCGTAACAGCAATGACAGTGCCCGGGAAGTTTTGCAGGTATTGCTCCAGCCAGTCAATGCTCTCTGCATCGAGGTGGTTCGTAGGTTCGTCGAGTAACAGAATGTCGGGGTTTGACAACAACAATCTGGCGAGCGCCACCCGGCGTCTTTCACCACCAGAAAGTACTTTGATGGGCTCACCATCCGGCGGACAGCGAAGCGCATCCATGGCCATTTCCAGTTTATGGTCGAGTTCCCAGGCATTATTTCTTTCCAGGATGTCCATGAGTTCACCCTGCCGCTCAATGAGTGCGTTCATATCATCGTCGCTCATGGGTTCTGCAAATTTGGCGTTCACCTCATCGTACTCTTTCATGAATGCCATGATTTGACCCATACCTTCTTCCACCACTTCGCGCACAGTTTTGGAATCGTCAAGTTCCGGTTCCTGAGCCAGGTAGCCAATTTTGAATTGTTTTTCGAATTCTATCTTGCCGTCGTAGTTTTGGTCAAGTCCTGCAATGATTTTCAGTAGAGTGGACTTCCCGCTGCCGTTCAGACCGAGCACTCCGATTTTTGCTCCATAAAAAAAGGAAAGCCAGATATTTTTGAGCACCTGCTTTTGGGGAGGGTATGTTTTGGATACCCCAGACATGGAAAAGATTATTTTTTCTGACATGGTATTGTTTTGAAAACTTCGTGAATTGGTCAATAACCCTCTGTGATAGGGGTGGGTTATTGAAAAAGGGTGCAAAAATGCACAAGTTTTTTACAAAAATACTCAGGGATGCTTGTTTGTTGGTGAATTGCGGCTGGGCTTTACATTGAGGTCAAGTACACGCAACCGCCATTTCCTGGGTTGTCCGTTTTTATTTCTCTTCAGATCGAAAGTTCGTTGGCGGAAAATTTTCTGAATGGCTAACCCCGTGACGATACTGCTTGCAGCAACCATAATGTCGCCACTTGAATAGGTGTCTTCTTTGTCAACGGCTGCTGCAATCAGTGAGAACCCCGTCCAGGCGGCTGCAAAGGTGTACAAATTATTTCCAAGCGGCCGCGACCACTTTTGACTATCATAGGTGCGAAATGCGGTGACGTCAACCACTTTTGCATGGCCATATTCAAAAACGATCTGGTTCTGTTCAAAGGAAATATCCCCCAGTTCGCGAGTGTACCATTGTCCCCCCTGCAACTGAAACGTGATGACGGTACCCGGCGAATATTTTCTGGTTTTGGCGCTGTTCATTTTTTCCAATTGAAGGAACTTTTGTCCAAAACAGGCAAGAGAAAGGATGAACAGTATGATTGTGAAGATTGGTTTTTTCATCGTTTGCATTAGTTGCCTGGTTTCCGAAATCTCCAGAATTCCGAAATCTCAGAGATTTCGGAATTCTTTACCCGTCCTTCCTGATTTTCTTCAGGAATATGGCATTCATTTTTTTCACTGAATCATGTATAACGCTGCTGGGTAGTTCTTCTCTGGCTGTGTAAATGACCATAATTGAATATACAGTTCCATCTTCCGGGAGTTTGGAATAAAGCTTGTTTTTGTTCAACCGCCAGGCCTCACGGACTTTCCTTTTTATTCGGTTGCGGGCTACTGCTGTTTTAAAATTTCGCTTGGAAACACTCAGTGAAAATAGAATCCGGGCATTATGCTCCTGTAATTCCACTGGAGCCCAAACCAAACGCAATGGATATGCAGCAAAGGAATGACCTGCCTTGAAAAGGCTTTCAATAACTTTCCTGCTTTTTAGCCGTTCGCTTTTTGTGAAGCTGTTTTCTTTCATTTCCATTGAGGAATGAAAGATTTCTGAAATCTCGAAGATTATATCCATTTAGTGTTCAAGAGCCCCAGCAGGGCGATGATATCGGTAGAAAAAATGTAAGCAGGCTTTTAAGCTCCAGCGGAGCGTAATTTTCATTTAATGTTCCGCCCCGACGGGGCTTCGTAATCCGTGTATTGAATTCCCTACCAACATTTTGCTCCGCTGGAGCTTTGATTTGCGTTAAACAGATAGTCGAGATTTCGGAAATCCGGGAATCTGGAATTGAATAAATAAGAAGTGCTACCGAAGTGCTACCTTAGTTGCATGAGCTTCGGTTTCACTCGTGATTTATAATCAAAACCGAAAGTTAAAGGAAGGCGGACAATTGACCCCCAAAACTGGTATGTTTTAATTGGAGCCAAACTAAAATCAACAGACTTTGGACATACTTTTCTCTACCTTTGCTGTTCAGTAGAGAAAAGCAACAACATGAATGCGAGAAATGAAGAGGAAATCATCCAGGAAGTAAAATCCATATTTTCTTCCCACCTCGAGCAAAATGGCCATCGCAAAACTCCGGAACGTTATTCCATTCTTGAGGAAATTTACCGTCGCAGCGATCATTTTGATGCGGAAGCCCTGTATATCCACATGAAAAATAAAAGCTACAGGGTGAGCCGTGCCACTGTTTACAATACCCTCGATTTATTGGTGACCTGTGATCTGGTCAAACGCCATCAGTTTGGGAAGAACCTTGCATTTTATGAAAAATCCTATGGCTTTAAGCAGCACGATCATCTGATTTGTGAGGACTGTGGGAAGGTATTCGAATTTTGTGATCCTCGCATACAACAGATTAAAGATACCATGGGGGAACTCCTCAAATTCGACGTGACCTATCATTCATTGAATTTATTTGGCGAATGCCGTGGTGCCTGCGATAAAAAGCCTGAAAAGGAAAATGTGAATTCTTCAGAAAACCACTCTTGAAAAGTTCGCTTCTCTCAGCAAATATTTCTACTACCTAATTGAACTAACAGCAAAGATTAAACAATGGCAATAGATGTAATCCTGGGTCTCCAGTGGGGTGATGAAGGAAAAGGGAAAATAGTTGATTTTCTGGCAAAAGACTATGACGTGGTAGCCCGGTTTCAGGGTGGGCCCAATGCCGGGCATACACTTAAGTTCGACGACAAGAAATTTATTCTTCATACCGTGCCATCCGGCATATTCCGCAGCAATTTGCTTAACCTGATAGGAAATGGAGTGGTCATCGACCCCATTACCCTGAGAGGAGAATTGGAAAATCTGGACTCCGCCGGTTTTGAATATAAAAGTCGTCTGTTGGTTGCAAAAAAAGCTCACCTCATCCTGCCAACTCATCGCTTGCTCGACGCGGCATCTGAGGCTGCGAAAGGAAAAAAGAAAATCGGCTCCACCTTGAAAGGTATCGGCCCTACCTATATGGACAAAACGGGAAGGAATGGGCTGAGAGTGGGAGATATATTACAGGCTGATTTCCTCGACCGGTATCAGTACCTGAAAGATAAGCACCTCGGATTGCTGAAGGCCCTTCCGGAAGTCAACTTTGACCTGGAAAATGAAGAGAAAAAATGGTTCGATTGCATAGAATTGTTGCGTAACCTCAGAATCGTGGATGGAGAGTATTTTATCAATCAGCAGTTCAAGGAGGGTAAGAAAATATTAGCCGAAGGTGCACAAGGCTCCATGCTCGACATTGACTTTGGCACCTATCCTTATGTAACCTCTTCCAATACCATCTCTGCTGGCGTTTGCAGCGGTCTTGGCGTAGGGCCGGGAGCAATTGGTGAAGTCATCGGCATTACAAAGGCCTATTGCACCAGGGTGGGTAGCGGGCCTTTTCCCACAGAGTTGCATGATGAAACCGGTGAAATGCTGCGGAAAGAAGGCGCTGAATTTGGCAGCACGACGGGTCGCCCCCGGCGATGCGGATGGATTGACCTTCCTGCTTTGCGTTACACCATCATGCTGAACGGTGTAACCCAACTGGTCATTACCAAAATTGATGTGCTCAACAATTTCACTGAGTTGAAAGCAGCCACACATTACAGGATTGGTGAGGAATTATCCGAACAGCTTCCCTATGACTTGGCCTCGCCGGATGCACAACCTGTTTACAGCACTTTTCCCGGATGGAATTCCTCGCTGACCGGTATGAATTCAGCTGAAGACCTTCCTCAGAAAGCCATAGATTACCTGGAGATACTGGAAAAGGAATTGGAAGTTCCCATCACCATGATTTCGACAGGTCCTGAGCGCAAGAGTATCATTCTCAGGGAAAGCTTCGTGGTTTAACATCAAACGATAAAAGCCTCACCACACGTGCCAATGTTCACACTGCATCTTCACGATTATGACATCTACACGGGCGAAGTACTGGATTCGCTTTCCGGATTTATCGGAAGTTCTCACTATTCGAAAACAGGTGTACTGACGGATGAAAACTGCTTTGAGCATTGCTGGCCTTTGCTCGAAAGTTATTTGCCCAAAAACACAACAATCATAAAAATACAATCCGGGGAAGACCACAAGAACATAAGCACCTGCGAATACATCTGGGGTAAAATGATGGAATCCGGACTGGACCGCCATTCACTGCTCGTTAACCTCGGCGGTGGCGTAATTGGTGATATGGGTGGATTTTGTGCGGCTACCTTTTTGAGAGGCATTGATTTCATCCAGGTACCCACCACTTTATTGTCAATGGCCGATGCATCCATTGGCGGTAAACTTGGGATTGACTTTCAGTACGTAAAAAACTCCATCGGAGTATTTGCCAATCCAAAGGCAGTTTTCATGCACACACCTTTTTTGAAGACTTTGCCGGAAGGTGAATTAAGGAGCGGAAACGCTGAAATCATCAAACATGCACTTATCAGGGATGCCGGTCTTTGGATGGAACTTAGGAATCAAGATGCTTTAGATATTCGTGGACTTGATGAAATACTACAGCGATCGCTGATAGTGAAGAAGGATATCGTAGAGTTAGATCCTTATGAGCAAAATACCAGGAAGGCGCTCAATTTTGGGCATACAATCGGCCATGCACTGGAGAGTTATGCTTTGCAGATTGGTAAGCCCTTGAAACACGGCGAAGCGGTGGCTTTGGGAATGATTGCCGAGTGCTGGCTTTCTTCGCAGGTGTTGGGATTGCCGGGGTCAGATTTGAATGAAATCGCCCAATTCATTAAACGATTCTATCCTTCATTCGAAGTTGCAGCATCCCACCATGACAGCATATTGGCACTAATGAGAAAGGATAAGAAAAACCGTGCTGGCAAAATCAATTGCACACTAATCAATCCTGTCGGAGAAGTTCACATCGACAATTATCTGGATGAAAACCTCATTGCCGGGGCATTGGAATATTTGTCCAATCAATAAGACTGGGTATCAGCCTTTCAGAAGTTTAGTATACCGGGGTTTGTCGTTGAGCAGTTTGATGGCTTCTTCAATTTCCTTGTCATTTCTCAGTCCCACTTTGATTCTTCCCTTCTCGTAGAAATAACGGCTTACAATTTCTTTTTCCAGCAGGTTGACGATTTCTCCCTTAAAGGACTCCAATACTTTTTTCTTCCCGGAGATGGCTTTGCCTTCCAGCGACTGTAAGTCTTCTTTGGAGAGGTATTCTGAGGCTGTTGATTTAAGCTCATTCATCAACCGGTCGAAAGAGGTGTCGTAATTGAACTTCTGAAGCTCCAACTGCTGAACGAAATCTGTCCAGTCTTCGAAACGGAATGACTCTGGTGAGCCAGGAGCTTGCTTATTCCTGAGGCAGTAATCTGTGGTGTAATTGAAGATGATATTTTTTTCTTCCAGGTTTTGCAGTACATCTTTGCCGGCATGTTTATCCA
The DNA here is from genome assembly GCA_964423205.1 of uncultured Saprospiraceae bacterium. Taxonomy (GTDB): domain Bacteria; phylum Bacteroidota; class Bacteroidia; order Chitinophagales; family Saprospiraceae; genus UBA6168. The sequence continues at coordinate 30,605 of CAYRDX010000030.1, forward strand.
AGACAACATCCGGTATCACACCACCGCCATCGAGTACTGTTCGTCCATTTCGCGTTTTGAAAGGAACCCTTTTGCTGTCTGAAATGTCGGCGGGCTCACCTTGTTTGTATTCGATGGACTGAATACAACGGCCACTGGGTATGTAGTATTTGGCAGTGGTTAATTTCACCATAGCGTTATAGCCCACATCGCGGGTGTTTTGAACCAGGCCTTTTCCATAACTCTTTTGACCGATGAGCACACCGCGGTCGAGGTCCTGAATAACACCGCTTACTATTTCTGAAGCCGATGCGGAGCTTTTGTCAATCAATACCACGAGGGGTACTTCCGTATCATGAGGGGCGTTCAGTGTTTTGAAACTGCGGTCCCAATCTTTCACTTTGCCTTTGGTGGTCACGACGGTTTCTCCCTTTGGGATAAAAACATTGCATACTTCGACAGCTTCATTCAGCAAACCACCTCCATTTCCCCTCAGATCGAGAATAACTCCTTTAAGATTGGGCTGCTCCACTTTGAGGTCTTTCAGCGCTTTTGCAACATGGGCGCCGGCTTCCCTGGTAAAAATGGTCAGCGCGATATACCCGACATCTTTGCTCACCATGCCGGAATAGGGAACATTAGGGATGCTCACCTCGTCACGGACGAGCGTCACTTTATGCTCTTTATTGTCGCCCGGACGGCGGAGGGTCAACTTAACTTCTGTGCCTGGATAGCCTCTGAGAATGGCCCCGATTTCATCCGTGGTTCTTCCTTTTGCCTCTTTTCCATCAATGGTTAAAATCTGATCGCCTGCTTTCATCCCCGCAGTATGGGCAGGAGAATTTTCGTAAGGGGAAACTATAGTCGGATAATCATCCATGATCCGGATATCAGCCCCGATGCCGTTGTATTTGCCTTCGGCAATGTAGCGGAATCCTTCGATGTCACTTTCCGAGATGTAGTTGGTGTAAGGGTCGAGGCTCGCCAACATGGCATTGAGGCCAGTGCGCATCAACTTGGCAGGATCTACCTCGTCCACGTAATACGTATTTATTTCCTTATAAAGATTGGTGAATATTTCTATGTTTTTGGCTATTTCAAAGTAGTTGCCAGGTTTGATAAAGGTGAATGAAATGCCGATGAAGAGTACGACGATTAGTGCTGAAATTTTTGCAAAACGGCTTTTCAATACTTTCATGATTGTTACAATTTGTGAATTAAGTAAAAAGGAAAAAGTAAAAAGGAAAAAGGCAAGAAGGCAAAAGTTTTCCAACTGATTTTCAAGGGTTAAGAAAATTTTGTGTTTTTGTGTTTTTGTGGCTAAAAATATCATGTCAATAATCAGGTGTTGACTTGACATAGCTTCTAAACAGTGAATTGCTAAAGAGGAAAAATCATGCCTTCCTTCGAAATGTGGAATCCTGCCTCCATAACGGTCTTTCCGGCTTCACTATTCTTCAACAACAGAGGATTTGTATGGTTGAAGTGAATGAAATGAACCTTCTTTTTTTCTTCAACTGGTAAGTCCTTAAAAAGATTCATGCTTTCCTCCACAAAAGGGTGTGGTATTTCACTCATGTCGCGGTTGGGGATTTCGCCGTTTTGGAAAAAAGTGGCATCCAAAAGTGCAAAGTCAACACCTGTTATTAATGCCAGAATGTCTCTTTCCCACAAATGCCATTTGTCTATATCGGGGATGTACAATAATTTCTTTGATGGACCTTCTATGATAAATGCGACTGTTTCAGAAAACTCATCCCGGTGCGGCACCAATAGCGGAGTTATTACAATATTTGAACTCAGGTGAAATGCCGAATCGGCATTCATTGGTATCAATTCAATATTTCTCAGTTCCACTAACTGACTCCAAGGGCCATTGTTTTTAAGGTAAGCCGACATTCTCGGCATAGCAAATACGGGAACAGACTTAGCCCCCATAACTTCCCTTCCCAGGTGCATTAATCCGGTATAGTGCCCGATATGTGCATGTGTCAAAAGGATTCCGGCCAGTTGAGTTTGTGCCTTAGAGTTGTGGCTCTCCATCCTTTGAAGCTGCATTTTGAAATCGGGAGTAGCATCTATTATCCATCCTTGATTACTAACAGGGTCCATGATTGCCAGACTAGCCACTGATTTTCTCAACTCAGGCTGTATCCAGGCATCCCGGCAGCATTCATTCAGACAACCAGCCTGAGGGTAACCGGCATCCTGGGCTATACCCAAAACCAATAAGTAAGGTTCTTCCCCAAAATTAGTAGGAATTGTATCTGGCCTTTTGTTTTCATTGCATGCCCCGTACAGCAGGATCATGCAGTGAAAGGCAAGGATTGTCCAGATTGGAGAAATCTTTTTATCGGAAAGTCGCAGAGTGGTGCTCATGATAGTCAACAGTGAATTACCGAAAAGTCGAAATTTTGGGCATCGAAAGTACTCAAATAATCCATGTACCTGTTACAGAGGGTTTCAATAGTATAGCGAATGGAGCAGTTCATCAAAACTTCGACCACCAATTCCTCAAAAACATGCAATGCTTTTTACCTTTGCTGCCTTTACCAGCAAACCGGGCGAGACTATAAAGGTTTGCGGACAAACAATTAAAAAAACTGCCCTTGCCTGAGGATAAACCGATGGCATTGAAGAACGATCTTCAAGTGGCCTACTAAAGTGAAACATGGCATTCCAACGCTTTTCATTAAGAGGGACATCCATTGCTATTATCCTGTCTGTTACATACATGGTGTATGTTTGGCTGGCTATCGGGTTGAGGGGCGATCATTTCCTTTTCCTGGGCATTTGTCTGATCCTTTTTTTTGGTAATGATTTCACACGCAAGGCATTCTTTGGCTTATGCCTTTTTGCTGTGTATTGGATCATTTACGACTCACTTAGAATTTTTCCCAACCATGAGTTCAATCCTGTTAGAATACAGGAATTATATGAACTCGAAAAATACTTCTTTGGATTCAGCTACAAAGGCACTATCGTAACTCCCAATGAATACTGGGCAGTCAACACCCATCCTGTTCTCGATTTTTTATCAGGCATATTTTATCTGTGTTGGGTGCCGGTACCTTTCATGTTTGCCGTATGGCTCTTTTTTAAAGACCGGAGAACCCTCATTGAATTCACGCTAGCTTTTCTATTGACTAATATCCTGGGATTTATACTGTACTACACTTATCCTGCTGCTCCGCCTTGGTACGTAGAAGTTCATGGATTCCAAAAAGACTTTTCTGTGGCAAGCAGTGAGGCAGGCCTGGCAAATTTTGATGCCCTTTTTGGGTTCAACTTTTTTGCTGAAATGTACACCAAGAACTCAAACGTATTTGCGGCTGTGCCATCGCTGCATGCCGCATATCCAATTATTTCATTGTACTTTGCCTGGAAAAAGAGGATGAAACTGACCAGCATTCTCTTTTTTGTAATTTTAGCAGGCATTTGGTTTGCTGCTGTTTACACCCGCCATCATTACATCATAGATGTTCTGCTTGGCGCCGTTTGCTCGGTTATTACTCTTATCTTTTTTGAATTGGTGATAATGAGGACAAGAGTGAACAAGTGGGTGAATAAATATGTCGAGAATAACCTGTTAGCTTAAATCACACAATAATCTCAATCTTACTATGGATAAACCAGCAAGTATCAATACTGAGAAGATAAACCTGTTACAGTCAAAATTTGAAAAATACGATGCACCCCAAAAGGCAAAGGAAGCCGGGATATATCCCTATTTCCGCGTAATTGAAAGTGACCAGGATACAGAAGTACAGATGAACGGTAAGCGAGTGCTGATGTTTGGTTCCAACTCATACCTGGGATTGACAAATCATCCCAAGTTAAAGGAAGCGGCAAAAGCGGCTGTGGATAAATACGGTTCAGGCTGTGCAGGGTCCAGGTTTTTGAATGGCACACTGGACCTCCATATCAAACTGGAGGAAAAGCTCGCCAAATTTGTCGGCATGGACGAGGCTATCGTTTTCAGTACCGGCATGCAGGTCAATCTGGGAGTCTTACCCTCTTTGCTTGGAAGAAGGGATTACATTTTAGGGGATGAACGCAATCACGCCTCAATCATAGATGGAACGAGATTGTCATTTGCCACCACCCGGAAATACAAGCACAACGACATGGTTTCACTGGAAAACATGTTGCAGAAGATAGGTAATGAAAAGGATAAAGAATCCATCGTGTTGCTGGTTATGGATGGTGTGTTCAGCATGGAAGGTGACATAGCCAAACTGCCGGAGATTGTTGATTTGGCAAAGAAATACAATGCCAATATCATGGTGGACGATGCCCATGGTTTGGGTGTACTGGGTGAATATGGTCAGGGTTCTGCCCATCATTTCGGTGTAACCCAGGATGTGGACCTTATAATGGGTACGTTCAGCAAGTCTTTGGCTACAATCGGGGGTTTTATTGCAGGAAGTTTTGCGCTCATCAACTTCTTGAAACACAATGCACGTTCACTGATATTCAGTGCCAGTATTGCACCAGCAAATGCTGCTGCTGTTATTGCAGCACTGGACTTAATTCAGGAAGAACCCGAGCGCATTCAGAAACTTTGGGATAATACGCATTATGCCAAGAACAAGCTGGATTCAATGGGATTTGAAACCGGACATTCAGAAACACCGATTATTCCTATTTACGTTCGCGACCTGGATAAAACCTTCCTTTTAACCAAATACCTGCAAGAACAGGGTGTTTTTGTCAATCCGGTTATCACCCCGGCAGTTGCGCCTGAGGATACGTTAATAAGGTTCTCTTTGATGGCTACTCACAGCTTTGATCAAATAGACGAGGCGACAGATAAACTACACCATATCGCACGGAAACTTCAAATTTTGGTGTAAGAACAACGTTGTTCAGGCACCCTGTAGTGAAATGAGAAACGAATAAAGCGATAAAACCAAATGCTATGATTCAGATCGTTAAGGTTCAGTCTTCTGCAGACCTCAAGGAATTTATCCGCTTTCCATTTAAGTTGTACAAGGGTAATCCCCATTGGGTGCCCGAGCTCGACAAAAGTGAACGAGACAACCTTAAAAATAATCCGGCCCTGGAATTTTGTAAAACGCAATATTGGTTAGCCAAAAAGGACGGAAATACCGTTGGAAGAATCGCAGGTATCATTAATCAGCAGGAGGTTGAAACGGCAGGAAAGGTTATTGCCAGATTTGGATGGCTGGATTTCATAGAAGATGAAGAAGTCTCAATGCAACTTTTAACAACAGCAGAAGAGTGGGCCAAAAACCATGGCGCTGTTGCGATTCATGGCCCTTTAGGATTCACCGACCTCGACAAACAAGGTATGCTCACCGAGGGCTTCGATCGTTTGTCAACCATTGCCACCTTATACAATTACCCCTATTATCCCGAGCATCTTGAAAAGTTGGGCTATTCTAAAAGTGCGGAATGGTTTGAGTTCGAAATCGATGTGCCGGATTCGCTGCCGGATAGGGTTGTTGAATTTGCGAAGAAAATCGGAGAGCGCTATCAACTGAGAGAACTGCCCGCAAAAAAATCCAACGATTACAAGCCTTATATCCCACAGATATTTGACATCTTGAATGAAGCCTATGCGGATCTTTATGGTTATGTGTTGCTTGACGACCAGCAGATTAAGTTTTATGCCGATCAGTATTTTGGTTTTATTAACCCGGATTTCATAACTGTAATCGTAGATGACGACGATCAAGTGGTAGCTTTTGGAGTTACCATGCCTTCATTTTCCAGAGCCTTTCAAAAATCAAACGGCAAGCTCTTCCCCTTTGGATTCATCCATTTACTTAAGGCAATGAAGAAGAACGACCGCGCCGATTTTTACCTCATTGGCATCAGAAAGGAGTACCAGAGAAAAGGTGTTACGGCCCTGATGTTTACCAAAATTTATAATGGTTTCAAGAAATTTGGAATCCGTAAAGTAGAAACCAATCCTGAACTTGAAAACAACCTTCACATACAAAACATCTGGAAAGACTACGACCCCAGGAATCACAAGAAAAGACGTTGTTATATCAAAGACCTCAGTTGAAGGGTTGCCATCCTCATCTATTTGTTGTCTATGAAAAAAATACTGGTTACTGGTGCAAGTGGTTTTGTGGGAAGTTTTCTGGTCGAAGAATGCCTTCGCCGCAATCTAAGCGTGTACGCTGGAATTCGACGCACGAGCAGCCGTGAGTTTTTGTCCGACCAACGAATCAATACAATTGAATTAGATTTTTCTGATGTGGATGGGCTGAGGCAAATTTTACAACGCGGGAAATTTGATTACATCATCCATAATGCCGGAGTGACTGGTGCGCCAAGGATTGAGGATTACTGGCGGGTCAATTTTGAGTATGTCAAAAACCTCGTTGATGCTGTTCGTGATATTCCCCTAAAGAAATTCACTTTCATCAGCAGCCTTGCAGCTTATGGTCCGGCAAATCAGTATGACCTATCCGACTACCTAAAAGATGGCGATACACCCAATCCAATAAATACCTACGGCGCTACAAAACTGGCTTCAGAAAAGTACATTTCAGCCCTACCCGATTTTCCATGGATTTTTATCCGTCCAACTGGTATCATTGGCCCCAGGGACAAAGAATTCCTGACCTTTTTCAAGGTTCTGGATTGGCACCTTGAGCCTTACATTGGATTCCGTAGGCAGCATTTGAGTTTTGTTTATGTAAAAGACCTGGTTCGGGTGGTGCTCGATGCGACCCTTTCCTCAGAAGGACAAAAAGGGTATTTCGTTTCTGATGGGAAGCATTATGCTCAGCATGATTTGGGGCGTACCGCAAAAAAAGTGCTAAAAACCTGGACACTTAGCATCCATATTCCTTTATCCATTGTGCGCCTTGTGGCGTGGATAGCAGAAAAAACGGTAGGTAGGAACGGCCGTTTTCCAACATTGAATATGGAAAAAGTAAAGATTCTGGAAAGCCGCAACTGGAAATGCGATATCGAACCCCTTAAGGAAGATTTTAACTTTAATCCACAGTACACACTTGAAGAAGGGCTCCGGGAAACCATCGCCTGGTACCGCGATAATGGCTGGATGTAAAGTAGAAATCTATGCTCTGGGTTATTTTTCAGAATTACTATATGTACCCTAAAATCCTGAGCATGTCTTCAGCCCTTTGTTCTTCCCTGTAAAGCTTGTCAACAATATTTCCCTTCGAGTCCTTATAAATCAGCACGTGTTTTGGCGCAGGAATCAGGCAATGTTTGATTCCGCCATAGCCACTGAGTGCGTCCTGATAAGCTCCCGTATGAAAGAATCCGAGGTAAAGCGGTTCCGTGTCATTTTTTTCAATACTCGGTAAATAAACCTGGCTTTCGTGAACCTCGGAATTGTAATAGTCGGAGTTGTCACAGCTTAGTCCACCGATATTCACCCTCCTGTATTCATTTTGCCATTTGTTCACCGGAAGCAGGATAAAGCGTTCTTTGATACCCCAACTGTCGGGCATGGTGTTGATTAGAGAATTGTCAATCATGTACCACACCTCGGCATCATTCTGCTGTTTTTGGCCAAGAACTGCGAAAATAATGGCTCCACTTTCACCCACGGTGTATTTTCCGAATTCAGTGAAAATGTCCGGTTCGGGAATGTCTTCCTCCCGGCATGCATGCATAATCAGGTTGACTATTTCCCTGACCATGTAGGTATAATCAAATTCGAATCCCAATGAATTCCGGATAGGCATGCCTCCACCAATGTTCAGGCTGGAGAGTGAAGGGCATACTTTCTTAAGTTCGCAGTAAAGTTTTACAGCTTTTTTTAACTCACCCCAGTAGTAAATGGAATCCTTAATCCCCGTGTCCACAAAGAAGTGAAGCATCTTCAGGGTGAACTTCGGGTTTTTATGAATCTTTTCTTTGTAATAAGAAACCAGTGAGGAACCTCTCACGCCGAGCCTGGATGTATAAAATTCAAAATTTGGTTCTTCATCGGTTGCCACCCGTATACCGATGGTACATTTATCCTTGACCATCTCTTCATACAACTCCAGTTCACTGGTGTTGTCCAGAACAGGAATGACCTGATCAAATCCTTCATTGATGAGGTCAGCTATCTTTTGGGCATAATCCCTGGGTTTATAGCCGTTGCAAACAATGATGGTGTCTTTATCGATGAATTCCTCCTCATGCAGCCTGCGTACCAGATCGATATCAAAAGAGGATGAAGTTTCTATTTCGACATCGTGTTTCAGTACCTCTTTTACCACATAGCTAAAATGACAACTTTTGGTACAATAGCAATAGCGGTATTTGCCACCATAGCCCAAGGACTTGATGGCTTTGTTAAACATGTTTTTGGCTTTCTTGATCTGTGTGCCGATTTTGGGTAGGTAGGTAAGTTTTAAGGGTGTTCCGTACTTGGCTATCAGGTGCTTGAGCGGCACTCCATTGAATACCAGGTTGCCTTCTTCTATATCGAATCCCTCTTGCGGAAAATAAAAGGTTTGGTCAATCAGGTCGAAATAGCGGTTTTTAATCATTTCTCAGTTACATGTTTAAATGAGTAAAAAAGGATTTCATTTTAATGGACTGCAAAAGTACTTGCTATTTGTATAAACTGGGGGTAAATGCTTTCGATTTTGTCAGTTATGTTGATAGTTTACCCAAATAAAGTGTGACGAAGGTTGAGTTGCACTGTTTGGAAACTTCAACCACTGGTATCCAATCATTAACGGTTAACTTTGTCCTCTTCAATTATTTGTAAACTGTTAAATACTTCAATCATGAAAATTCTCAAGTACGCTGGCATTGGGTTACTGGTGCTTATTGCACTGGTTCTATTACTTGGCCTCATACAACCTACGCATTTTACTTATGAAAAATCAATAGTTATTGATGCATCCAAAGAAGTAGTTTTCGATAAAATCAACAATCTGAAAAGTTGGGAAGATTGGGAACCATGGCAAGCCCAGGATACGAGCATGGTGCTCACCTATGGCGACAAGACGGAAGGTCTGGGTGCAGGTTACTCATGGGTTGGCGACTCAAAGCTTTCCGGGACTGGCAAAATGACCATTTCAGAAAGCAACCCGCCTTCTTTTGTGCGCACGGCTTTGGAGTTTGAAGGCCAGGGAACTGCTGAAGGGTCTTTCACGCTGGAAGATGCACCCGATGGTGGCACCAATGTTACCTGGTGGCTAGGTTTCGATGTGCCATTTCCGTTAAATGCCTTCAGCATTTTTACTGCCGGAGCAATGGAAAAGCAAATGATGGAGATGTTTGAAAAAGGCCTGAATAAGATGAAGGAAATATGCGAAGCTCAGGCAGCCCAAACCTATCGAGGATTTCATATCCAGGAACTTGACTTCCGGGGTGCAACTTATGTGGGCATGATGGGTGACATCAGGATTGACCCAAAAGCCTTTGAGGAGTTTTTTGCCAAGAGTTATGGTACTTTGCAGAATTTGATAACCACTGGCGGGCTGGAAATGGCAGGGCCACCTACGGGGCTGTATTACACCTTTGATGAGGAAAGAGGGATAACCAATATGGCTGCTGCCCTGCCGATAAAAGCTGGTGTGGCTGTGTCCGGAGGGCCTTTCAAGTTGATCGAACTTGCTGCTGGGAAAAGCCTGGTTATTGATTATTATGGCGACTATTCAGGTACAGCGGAGGCCCATTATGCTTTCGATGACTTCATGAAAGAAAAGGGTTTGGAATACAACCCGCCAGCAATCGAGCAATATTTAACTGATTCGGGCACTGAACCCGATACTTCTAAATGGCTGACCAGAATTATTTACCTATTGAAATAGGGAAGAGGGCTGGAGACTACATTGACATAATCCGCCCTGAAGGCAAGGTCGATTGGTTCTGGTTTTTGACTGGTTTTTGATTGACGATATAAGATTGACGAAATCAGATTTTTGATTTTCCGAGACGAACACGGCCGGTTTTCGTCCCGGAAAATCAAATCCCGATAGCTATCGGGATACGTCATATATCTGAATTCTGAAATCAAAAAACCTTTATAACATAGAACCAATCGACTCTGCCTGAAGCGTTAGCGTCTGAGTTTTCAGGGTCCAATCTTAGGGAACTTCCACCGTATCCAATACCCGGTTGATGATGTCTTCATGGGTGACGTTTTCGGCTTCAGCTTCATAAGTCAGTCCTATTCTGTGTCTGAGCACGTCGTGGCAAATATTGCGGACATCTTCCGGAATGACATACCCTCTGCGGCGAAGGAATGCCAAGGCTTTAGCTCCTTGTGCGAGATTAATGCTGGCTCTAGGAGAACCGCCAAAGTGAATTAGTGGCTTCAGTTCAGCAAGTCCGTATTTTTGAGGTTCTCTGGTTGCAAACACGATATCCAGAATGTAACGCTCAATTTTTTCATCCATGTAAATCTTCCTGACTGACTTGCGCGCTTTCAGAATATCCTCCGTTCTCACCACGTGCTTGACATCACCAAAGTTGTCGTCATTGAGATTCCGGCGCATGATTTCACGTTCATCAACCATAGTCGGGTAATCCACTTTTACCTTTAGCATGAAGCGGTCAGTTTGCGCCTCGGGTAGCGGGTAGGTACCTTCCTGCTCAATTGGGTTTTGAGTAGCCAGAACGAGGAAAGGTTCTTCCAGTTTGAAAGTTTGTGCTCCAATGGTTACCTGGCGCTCCTGCATGGCCTCCAAAAGTGCGGACTGAACTTTTGCAGGTGCCCTGTTGATTTCATCAGCGAGGATGAAATTGGCGAAGATGGGACCTTTGTGCACAGCAAATTCAGCTTGATGGATATTGTAAACCATGGTGCCGATGATATCAGCCGGAAGAAGGTCAGGGGTAAACTGAATGCGATGGAAATGAGCGCTGATGGTGTTCGACAGGGTTTTAATCGCAAGGGTTTTGGCAAGGCCGGGCAGCCCTTCAAGCAGGATATGTCCTTTGGTCAGCATTCCGATCATGAGCCGTTCAATCATCTGTCGCTGGCCGACAATCACTCGTTCCGTTTCCGCGTTTATTTTTTCAACAAAAGCACTGTCAGCATAAATCTGTTGACTCAGAGCTTCTATGTCTATTGCGTGCATACCTTAGAGGTTTCTTATAATGAGGGGCAAATATACAAATGGAAATTGTGCAATAGATAGAATAACTATGGCCTTATATCCAGATGTCTTTCACCATCAATCGCAACCTGCTTGTGCCGCGCCAAACATCTTCTTCCAGTTTATAAGCAACGTGAAAGGTGCGCTTATCTTTTATTTTGCCATAAAGAACACCCTGCTCAAATGCAATTCCTGAAATCACCGGTCCGTCCTTCTGACGCAGACTCAGCGACAAGTGGTTCCCTTTCAGCACACGGCTTTGCCCGGTATCCATGACGTTTTTGGTTACGAAAACCGGACTTCTGTTGCCCGGCCCAAAAGGGGCAAACTGAGTCAGAACTTTCCAAAATCTGTGGTTAATGTCTTTGAAATCGAGCACAGAAGACACTTGTATTTCTGGCCTCAACTGCTGTTCTGTTATGGAGTCTCGTACAACCTGCTCAAACCTCTTGCTGAATTCCGGCACTGCTGAAACGTGCAAAGAAAGACCGGCAGCGTGATCGTGTCCCCCAAATTTTTCGAGCAGGTCTGCGCATTGCTTGATGGCCGAATGAATGTTGAAATCGGGGACTGACCGCGCAGAACCAACAGCCATTCCATTTGACTCAGTAAGAAGGACGGTTGGGCGGTGGTATTTTTCAACCATTCGGGATGCGGCAATACCGATGACGCCCTTATGCCATACAGGATTATACAACACGATGCTTTTCATAGCTTCAAAGTCCGGCAAAGATTCAAACTGCACTCTTGCTTCGTCACCTATGTTTTTGTCAAACTCTTTTCGCTGTTTGTTTCTGTGTCCAAGTATCCGGGCATTGTCAGCAGCGACAAATTTGTCGGTTGACAACAGTAACCTTACAGCCTCCTGTGCTTCAGCCAATCTTCCTGCTGCATTGATATGCGGCCCCAGACCGAAAACCAGATCGTTAATCGTCAAAGGTCTGGTTCTGCCGCTTTCTTCGATGAGCGCATTGATGCCTTTTCGCTTAGTCTGGTTCAGTTTTTCAAGTCCATAAAATGCGAGCACTCTGTTTTCACCAATAATGGGTACTATATCGGAAGCAATGCTCAGGACCAGGAAATCGAGGTATTCTTCAAGCTCTTCCTCCGGAAGATTGTTTTTCCTGAGGTAAGCCTGAATGAGTTTGAAAACCACCCCGCAGCCACTCAATTCCTTAAAAGGATAGTTGCAGTCTGTTCTTTTGGGGTCCAGAATAGCAGCAGCATCCGGAAGCGCTCCTTCCTGGTTGTGGTGGTCACAGATGATGAAGTCTATTCCGGCAGCTTTGGCTTTAGCAACCTGCTCTCTGGCCTGAATTCCGCAATCCATGGCGATAATCAGGCTGAATCCATTTTGCCTCGCAAAATCAATCCCCTCAAAACTCACCCCGTATCCTTCTTTGTAGCGGTCGGGAATGTAGTAATCCAGTCGGGAATGTCTTTTATACAGAAAAGAATACATAGTGGCGACTGAAGTGGTCCCATCAACATCGTAGTCTCCATACAGCAAGATTTTTTCTTTTTCCTTAATTGCCTTTTCCAATCGAAGAACAGCCAAATCCATGTCGCGCATCAGAAATGGATTGTGGAGCATTTTGAGTGAAGGGCGGAAAAACTCACGGGCTTCTTCAAAACTATGGATGCCTCTTTGAACCAGTAGGCGGCAAAAGACCGGGTTGATTTTGAGTACCTGCTGCAGTTGCAGGACCTTGTCTTCGTCGGCAGGAAGGAGGGTCCATCTTTTGCTCATAGTATGCCATTTAGGGTTTGCCTCAATTTCTCAAAAGCGAGAAACTATAAAACAATACATGCAACAGCCTCCAAATCTACAAAGACCGGACTGAATCCCCAATGGCATGGGCGTTAATCCATTACGGAGAGCAGATGATTTTCCAGCGTTTGATAGTCCGGCATTTCACCAATCAGTGGCAGGCGTTCCTTGCCTTTGTATATGAGGGTAAATGGAATAGCGCCGTCCCACTCCACGCTGACCTTGTCAATCCACGCGTTATAGTCCATATCCGCCAGAACTGCGATGCTGGATTTCAGGTTCCTTTCTTTTACAAATGGTATCAGGTTGGTTTTGATTTGCCTGGGGAAGTCGAGGCTTATGAGAAAAACTTTTACTGCCTTGCCGGAATACGATTCATGCAGTTTTTCGAAATAAGGCAGTTCCGCTACACAAGGCTTGCACCAGGTTGCCCAAAAGTTAACCACATAAGTGGTATCGTTATTCTGGAAAAGCTGTGGTTCCAGTTGGGAAAAGCTCGTGTAAACTGGGAAGGGCAATGTGTCCTGTTGAACAGAGATAGTGCTTTCCTTCAATTCATTTGTAGGCGTCTGGGCAGAACAGCCAATAGTGAAAAACAGAGCGAGAAAGATGCTTAACTTCAATGTCATGTCAAGAGGTTTGATAGCAATAGATTAGTATAACTGGTAGAGGTTCTTATGATTAACAACATCTCGGAGTCAACAAATTACTCTGAATGAAGTCTGTATTTTTGAAGAGCCTCGGCAATTGTTCTGTCGTTCGATAAACGGGGTACCTTGTTCTGTCCACCCAATTTGCCCTCCGATTTCATAAAATTCCGGAAGGCATCCTTTTGAAGAATCCTCAATTTCAGTGGTTGAAGAACCTTGCCTTTTATCAGATCCTCATAGTAAATGTTTTGGGAAACCATTTGTTCGTTCAGCAGGCTTTGAAAATTATCCGGATGACCGCTGTAGGAATCAAATTCCACAAACCACTCGTGATAGGGGAGCCCTCCTTCCGGCGGTGAGACCTGGGGAGCTACCGTAAATTCAACAATGTTGGCCTCCAGTTTTTTGCTGGTGGCATTCATGGCTTCTTCTACTTCCTTGCCAATAACGTGCTCGCCAAAGGCCGATATAAAATGTTTGATTCTCCCGGTTACGATGATTCTGTAGGGGTTGAGTGATACAAATTCTACCGTATCACCAATATTATAGCCCCACAGTCCTGCATTGCTGTTTATAATCAAAGCATAATTTACACCGGTCTCTACTTCGCTAAGCTGGAGTCTGGTCGGGTTCTCGTTGAATATTTCGCCTGCCGGAACAAACTCAAAGAAAATCCCGGACGCCGTATTCAACAGAAGTCCCCCCTCCTTTTGTGAATCCTGAAAAGCAATGAATCCTTCACTTGCAGGGTATGTTTCTACGCTGTCGAGTTTTTTACCCACCATCTTTTCGAGGCTGGCCCGGTATGGTTCAAAGTTCACCCCACCATATACAAAGACAGAGTAGTTGGGGAAGATGTCTTTTACATAAGACTTGCCAGTGCGTTCCAGAAGCTTTTCATAATACATTTGAACCCATGGTGGTATCCCGCTTATCAGTCGCATATCCTGAGTCAGGGTTTCTTCGACGATATGTTTCAGTTTTTCTTCCCAATCTTCGATGCAGTTGGTTTTGTATGAAGGCATCTGACTCCTTTTAAGCCAGGCAGGAATAAGGTGATTGGCGATTCCAGAAAGTCTTCCAGTGGGTATGTCGCCGACCATTTCCAAAACAGGGCTTCCACTTAAAAAAATCACTTTGCCATCAATCCATGCTCCTTTTCCGGTTTGAGCAAAATAGTTGAACAGGGCATTTCGCGCAGTTCCAAAATGGTTCGGCAGACTGTCCTGTGTGATCGGGATGTATTTGACGCCAGAGGTTGTGCCGGAAGTTTTTGCAAAGTACCGGAGCCTTCCCGGCCAAAGTACATTGGAATCTCCTTCTTTTATTTGTTGGATATAAGGCTTGAGTTGTTCGTAATCGCGAAGGGGCACCTGATTCCCGAAGTCTCGGTATGTTGTAATCCCCGCAAAGTCGTGGTCTCTGCCAAAAACAGTTTTCCCGCCTTTTTCCAGAAGCATTCTGAAAATCTTATCCTGGTCAATAAGTGCATTCCGGCTGTTCTTTTCGATTGACCTGGCAATTTGCTTTGCAAACGGCTTTAATATGATTGACTTAAAACCCATACGTATCTTTATGTGTCGATTAGTTCTTGATTTTTAAATGCTCCTTTTGATGAAAAGAATTTAAAAAATGATGAGAGAGTTGATATTGTTGAGAGTGTTGAGTTTGTTGAGCGAGTTTAGACAGGGCCAAGCGGTTGCTAAACTCAACCTCCTCAACCTCCTCAACCTCTTTAACCTCTTTAACAAGTATCTGAACAATTTCTACATGCAGCCTCTTAGGCACAAAGATAAACTATGAAAGAAGGATACATCAAATTCCATGTAAATTGGGAGAAATCAGCACCTCCTGCACCGGAAGAACTGGGCGATCTCTGCTATTGGAGAGACGAGCTAAAGCGCCTGAACCTGATAGGGGTGTATGAAGATGGGATAGGATTTGGGAATATCAGCAGGAGAAGTGATGCGGAGCGATTTATCATCAGTGGTTCCTCAACCGGCCATGTTGAAACAATCCAGCCTGAGCATTTTACCGCCGTAACGCAAGTAGATACTCAGAACAATACCGTTTGGTGCAGCGGCCCCATTGTCGCTTCTTCTGAAACCATGAGTCATGCCGTACTGTACAAGGAACTGCCGGAAATCAGGGGTGTGGTTCACGTACATGATGCAATTTCTTGGGAACAACTGTTGGATAAAGTGCCCACGACGAGTCCCGGCGCAACCTATGGGACACCCGAAATGGCCTGTTCCATTGCCCGGTTAATTCACCATTCAGACTTGCCTTCGAGAAAAATCTTTGTGATGCGCGATCACGAGGAAGGAATTTTCACTTTTGGAAAAAATCTGGAAGAAGCAGTAAACGTATTAAAAAAATATTTAAGGCGCTGATTTTGTGTCGTTCACGCCATCAATTTTCACAGAATGCCTGTATTTCAATTATTTATAAAAATAAATATGTGAAGAAACCTGCCTTTTTTTATGCCTCTGGCAATGTTTTTGAAACATTATAACTAAAATTAATGTGGCAGCAAGCACGGGCTGTCCGGAGGCAAAAAATCCAACGATTGAAAAAATAATTTCATTTAAAATCCCCCCCAATTCCAACATCCCAAAAACTTGTTATTGGGGTTACCGATTTTAGCTTCGTAAGTAGAGTATTGTCCTATTAGTACACCCTATCACCCTGTGCGCTGCAATGGTTTTCATTGTGGCGCACACAGGTGTTTTCTCTTCAAAAATATTCTGGTTCTGTTAAAAGATTTCCTCCTCCTCTTCCCTGTATTCATTGAGCTTTTTCCAAATCAAATCTTTCAATTCATCCAGCCCATATAGTGATACTCCGGAAATAAATATGGAAGGTATTTCCTGTGGCAGGTCCTCTCGCAGCATGGTCATGAGTTCGTGATCAATCAAATCTGCTTTGGTGATGGCCAGAATGCGGGGTTTGTCCAGAAGTTCCGGGTTGTACATTTCAAGTTCATGCACCAGAATTTCGTACTCTTTTTTGATGTTTTCGGTGGTGCAGGGAACCATAAAAAGCAATGTGGAGTTGCGTTCGATATGGCGGAGAAAACGCAGTCCGAGTCCCCTTCCTTCGTGGGCCCCTTCAATGATGCCCGGGATATCGGCAACGACAAAGGATTTATCGTCGTGATAACGCACAAAACCGAGGTTGGGTGTGAGAGTCGTAAATGGATAAGCGGCAATTTCCGGCTTGGCAGCAGATATTGCCGACAACAGAGTTGATTTTCCGGCATTGGGAAATCCGACCAGTCCGACATCCGCCAGAACCTTCAGCTCCAGTATTCTCCACTCTTCCTTTCCGGGCTCACCGGGTTGAGCGTATTCCGGCGCCTGATTGGTGGAGGACTTAAAATGGGAATTGCCCAGACCTCCTCGACCACCCTCTGTCAGGATTCTTTTTTCGCCGTGTTGGGTAATTTCAAAAATGAATTCTCCGCTTTCTGCATCTTTGGCCACAGTACCAAGAGGCACATCCAGCACCACGTCCTTTCCGCTTTTACCCGTGCAATTGTTGCCAGAGCCAAACTCTCCATTCTCGGCAATTACATGCTTCCGGTATTTAAGATGTAAAAGTGTCCAGGTATTCCGATTCCCCTGCAAAATGATATGGCCGCCACGCCCGCCATCACCGCCATCGGGGCCGCCTTTTGGATTGCGGCGGTCGCGCAAAAAATGTGCACTACCTGCCCCGCCAGCTCCCGACCGGCAGCAAATCTTCACGTAATCGACAAAATTCTGTTCAGCCATATTGGTAAAATGAAGTGCAAAAGTAAGAAGGTGAACCCAATTTACCTTTGGAGATTTGTTTGTCAAAATGAAGGGTCAGAAAACGCAAGTTGTATTAGGCGGGCAGTAATGCAATCCCAGTAGACTTCCGATTCCAAATTATATTCATACTTCCTTGCAATTCCGATAATTATCATTAAAAATAGAATGTTGATTGCATGGTCAGGCCCCCTATTAATCGGACAATTTTACAGACAGTTAGTAAAACTAAAATGATGTGGTCGTACTTTTGCTGCTGAGACGAAACGACCGACGGTGATCTTTATACCGCAGGTTGAGCAATCAGTACGGGCCCGTCTGTTTGCACGTAATTTGGATTGGAGGGGGTATCGAACCCCCTCCAATCCAGAGACGAAACTTCCCTCTGGCTTTCATTACCCGC
Organism: uncultured Saprospiraceae bacterium; assembly: GCA_964423205.1. Taxonomy (GTDB): domain Bacteria; phylum Bacteroidota; class Bacteroidia; order Chitinophagales; family Saprospiraceae; genus UBA6168. The sequence goes on from CAYRDX010000030.1 coordinate 48,262, forward strand.
AGGTTCGATTTTTTGGATCTGCTGTCGGGAAGTTTTTAGTAAGAAGCGTACTTTCCGCTCTTTGTCACTAAGGAGTAGCCGCTCTACTTTACCCTTTTTCCATTCATTCCAGAAGGTCATTGGTGGCAAGTTACAGCTGCTCCCATGGATGCGCTCGTAGTTGTAATGCCTGTTGAAACCCTCCAGCCAATTGCGCACCGCAGTCAAATCCTCAAAGTATTCCCCACGAAGAGCTTTGGCCAAAATGAGGTGAAACGATTCAATGTGACCATTTTCCTGCGGAGTGTACGGATGCGTAAATGTCTGAGCAAAATAATTGTCTATCAGGAACTGACGCAATCCCGAGTACTCGGGACTGTGGCCCGTTGTCACTTCTGATTTCAAAGTGTAAATCCCAGGCGAACATGCCTGCTGGCTCCAGATACCCTTCGATAACCTGTTGCCAGGCTGACTGTACCTGTTGTTGTTTCATCCCGAATCCTACTCTTCCCAATGCAGAGCACAACGAGTGAATACATCCAGTATAGTCAGCGCATATCCGCCAACTGGCGGACGCAATCCTTCTACCCAGACCTGTTTATTATCTATCTCCATCAGACGCAAAGGACCCTCCGGCCATACTACCTTGTATTTCATGTACTCCTTTGGTGTTTTTGGCTGTGTCGGCCGGAGCAGCCTGGCGGCTTTCATCAAACGGTACACTTTCTTGTGGTTGATGTAAAAACCGGCCAACTGCAGCGCTCCTACCATGCGGTGGAAGCCATAATCGTTCATAGGGTTATCAAACAAAGACTTCATGTAATCACTCACCCCCGAGTACTCGGGGTTGCTTTGTTTGACATTTTTACCGTCTGTCAAGCGAAGTGTATGACTGCTGGGATTGCGCCCAGGCTTGTCCCTTTGGGGCTTACCCCCATTGGGTTTATAATAAAACTTGTTTTTGTTTATCCCACAGATAGCCAAAACTTTATCTCTTTTAAGTCCCTGAGCCATATACTGGCGGGCTATCTGCTTTTTCTCGCCCAGGGATACTTCTTTTTTAGCAAATCATCTCGCAATGCTATTTCTACATCCCGCTCTGCCAACAATTGCTTGAGCAGACTAACCTCGTCTTCTAATTGGCGGATGTAGTGCTGGTCTTTTCGCCTTCGGGCCTGGTCTGCAAACCCGGCTTCACCTTCCAACTGGAACTTCTTTCGCCAGCAGTAATAGGTCGCGGGGTATACACCGTATTTGCGAAGGGTAATCTCAACCCCCTTTTCAGAGGCTTCTTTTAGGATTGTGAGCTTCTCGTCTTTGCTCCATCTTTTCT
>CAYRDX010000031.1:0-48777 GCA_964423205.1 uncultured Saprospiraceae bacterium
ATTTTCAATTGGTTAAGAAAACAAATTGGCTATTTTATTTTTAACTCATTACTTAATCAAAATACTGCCATGAAAATTACCTACTATGGCCATTCGTCCTTTGGCATCGAAATGAATGGCAAACATCTCGTTTTCGACCCATTTATCAGCCCAAATGAAAAAGCAGCTCACATTAAAGTGGACAGCATCAAGGCTGATTATTTGCTCATCTCCCACGGTCATGGCGACCACGTGGCAGATGCGGAGCGAATCGGCAAGAACAACAAATCGACCGTGATTTCATCTTATGAAATTGTAACCTGGTTTGGTGAAAAAGGAATCTCAGGCCATCCACTCAACCACGGGGGCAAGGTCAAAATGGACTTTGGCACAGTGAAATACGTGTATGCAACCCATTCCAGCGTTTTGCCCGACGGCACTTATGGGGGCAATCCCGGAGGCTTTGTCATCTGGGACAACAATAATTGCTTCTATTTTTCCGGCGATACGGACGTGACAATGGATATGAAACTCATACCCATGACTTGTCCGAAACTCGATTTTGCTATCTTGCCTGTTGGTGATAATTTCACAATGGGATATGAAGAAGCAGCCATCGCTGCTGAGTTTATTGAATGCGACACCATCATTGGATGCCATTTTGATACTTTCGGATACATTGAGATTGACCATGACGCTGCAAAAAAGGTTTTTGCAAAGCGCGGGAAAAGGCTAATTTTGCCCGCCCCCGGCGAAGTGGTAACACTTTAATAATCTTATCACCAACTGGAGAAACTACGAACACAAGCTGCCCATGGGAAAAATCGTTGCCATTGCCAATCAAAAAGGAGGCGTGGGTAAAACCACTACTGCCATTAATCTGGCTGCCTGTCTGGCCATTCTTGATAAAAAAGTACTGCTGGTTGATGCCGACCCGCAGGCCAACACCTCGTCAGGTGTCGGCATTTTCGATGATGCCATTGAATACAGTCTTTACGATTGCTTGGTAAATGGTGTTGACCCTCACGAAGCAATCTACGAAACCGGAACGCCTAATCTGGAATTGCTGCCTTCACACATTGACCTGGTAGGGGCTGAACTGGAATTGGTGACAAAAAGCCACCGGGAATCGGTCATGAAAAATGTGCTCGCCCAGGTGAAGGATGAGTACGATTACATCATCGTCGATTGTTTGCCTTCTTTGGGTATCATTACCCTAAATGCTCTCACCGCTGCCGATTCGGTATTGGTTCCGGTTCAATGCGAATATTTTTCACTCGAAGGTCTTGGCAAATTGCAGGCAACCATCAATCTGGTAAAAAAGAATTTCAACACAAATCTCGAAATAGAAGGAATCCTGCTTTCCATGTACGACAGCAGATTGCGACTGGCTAATGTGGTGGTAAATGAAGTCCGCGATTATTACAAAGACAAAGTTTTCGATACCATCATTCACCGCAATTCAAAAATCAGCGAAGCACCGAATATGCATTTGCCGGTTTTACTGTACGATGCGAGCAGCAAGGGAACCATCAACTTTTTAAACCTAGCAAAAGAGTTTTTGCATAAAAACGGCGATCCCATACGCATGCCGGTTGAACAATAAGAAAAGCCCAATTCACTAACTGTAATGGCTAAACAAATAAAGAAGTCGGAACTCGGGCTCGGAATTCGTGCCCTTTTATCCAATATTGAAAACCAGACACCAGAGCAACAGGTGCAGACAGTCAAAGAACTGACACACACTGTGGCTATGATATCCATCGATGAAATTGAAGTAAATCCATTTCAGCCGAGAAAGGAATTTGACGAGGAAGCACTCAGCGAACTGTCTGATTCCTTGAAAGTACACGGTCTCATTCAACCTTTGACCGTCAGAAGGCTCAATGACCATCAGTATCAGCTCATTTCCGGAGAGCGCAGGTTGAGAGCATCTAAAATAGCCGGATTGAGTGAAGTGCCAGCATACATACGTCTGGCCAAAGACCAGGATATGATAGAGATGGCTCTCGTTGAAAACATTCAACGGGAAGACCTGAACGCAATCGAAGTGGCTATTACATTCCAGCGTCTCATTGATGAATGTGAACTGACTCATGAAAACCTGTCGGGTCGTGTGGGCAAAAAACGTAGTTCTGTTACGAACTATCTGAGGCTTTTGAAATTGCCCCCCGACATCCAGAAAGGCATTAAATCTGGCAACATCAGCATGGGCCACGCCCGTGCGCTGTTGGGAATCGACGACATTGCCCTGCAAATAAGCGTTTTCAAAGAAATAGTATCTAAAGACCTGTCAGTTCGGGCAACTGAAGATTTGGTGCGGCGGTATAAAGAGCCATCAGCTCCGCGTGTTTCCAAAGAAAATGTATCAGGTGACTACAAGCAGGTGCAGGACAATTTGAGATCGTATCTCGGCGCGCGTGTCCAACTGAAATGCAAACCCAACGGGTCTGGTCAGATTTCCATTCCATTCACCTCCACTGATGACCTGAACCGTTTACTCGAATTGATTGAAAAAGACTAAGCAGACGCATCGTGCATTGGCTTTGCAGCGTTTATGCTGTGAGTTTGAAATTAATTCGGTGAAATGATGCGTATCACATACCTGATTTTTTGTCTGCTTTTTGCCACCTGTATTGAAGCTGCAGGACAGGTACTCGATACGCTTGCCGTGCCGGATGATACCATCGAAAATGAAACTCCCGAGCCACTGATTGCCCTATCAGAAGTTGACTCCCTTGAGGTCGGAGATACTGCAAAAGTTAAAAAGGAAAGATTCCTGTACCGCCTGTTTGTCAAGGATTACCCCAATCCAAACATGGCCTTATACCTTTCATTGGCCATTCCCGGAGCAGGACAGTTGTATAATAAACGTTGGTGGAAACTGCCTTTTGTTTACGGTGCTTATGCGGGTTTGATTGCCTCCGTTGATTTCAATACGAAAAAGTACAAGTTATTTCGCGACGCCTATATCTCAGAATTAAAAGGCGAGCAACACCCTTTTACGGGTACACGCTTCAGGGCTGATGATCTTCGCCGCATCCGTGATTCTTACGATAAAAACCGACAGGTATCCTACATAGGTGTTGTGGCGGTTCATCTGCTACAGGCTACCGAAGCATTCGTAGATGCACATCTTAGAACCTTCGACATCAGCGATGATTTGAGCATGAGGGTTGCTCCCGGAGTGCAATCCAGTCCAGAGCTGGGTTTAGCGATGGGAGTCAGATTTTCCATGCGCCTCCGGTGAGGTTTGATGATTCACAACCAAACAGGGCGTATCTGCACTTTTTTACGTTTCAAGAGGTAAATCAGCCCTTTTCCCCCTGCCAGATGTCCCGCTCCAACCGCAACAAAAAATGTTTCTTTGCCTAAAGCCATGGATGCAATCCTATCTGCCATGATTTCATTTCGCTGATACAAAAGCGGTTTTCTTAATCCCCGAGAATTCTTCTTCACTGATTTGTACAACCGATAAACGTCACCTGAGAGGTACATTTTCATCAGATGCAATATGTTTTTTTTGGAATGGCTGATGTTCCTGCCTGTTTCCAGCAACATGGCTATTTGATATTGGATTGGGATCTGACGCAAGGTTTCCAGTTGTTCCTGGAAAGTTTCTATTCCTCTCATGGACTTACCAACCGATTTGCTGTACTCCCACAGGTACTCATCCAAGGCCTGCCCCATATCAGAATACAGCACCTTCTCACTTATCACATTGGCGGTTACAAAGGGAAGTGTAAACTGAAAGTTATCAAGATTGACCGCTATGGACTTTAAAAGTATCTTTTTTAGTTTTTCATATCGCTTTTCAGTTATCCAGTCTTTCAGGTTTGTGCCTTCAGGAAGTCTAAACTCAGTATAATCAACACCTGTGGCCATATCGTCCAGGTTGAATTCTGCTGCAAAGATTCCAACTTCATCAATGAAGGGGATGACCTGCCTGGCTGTATGAAAAACACGACTGTCAGGCACATGCATAGTACCAAACAGATAGGACGATCCGCCGTTTTCTAATGGAATCTTCCAAAGGAGTGACACAACTTCGGATTCTTAGTAAAAAGGCAAAAGGCAAAAGGCAAAAGGCAAAAGGAAATTGGACCCCGAGTACTCGGGGGAAATTGGAAATACCGAGCCAACAGCCAAGAGCCAAATGCCAACAGCCAACAGCCAACTGATTTTCAAGTGGTTAAGAAAACAATTTGGCAACTTTATTTTTGACTCAATACTTAGAGAGTATTTGAAGTCAGGCTGAGGTGATGTTATTACTCACATACAAAATGAGCCTTAGGCCCATTCATTATTCGTATTCGAAGGGTAAAACCTTGGAAGATTTTACTGTAGAGAGTGTCATCAGGGTTTTCAATCTTTCAATTTCGTCAATTTGCGAAAGAGTTTTGAATAACAATTGCTCATAAGTTGGGATATCCTTGCAAATGATTTTAATCAGGAAATCGGCTTCACCAGTGATGATGTAACATTCAACTATTTCGTCGATGCCTTTAACTTTTTCCAGAAAGTTATTGAGTGCATTTTCCTTTTGCCAAGCCAATGACACCTGCACGAAGGTTTGCACATTTAATCCTATGCTGGCAGGGTTAATCTGTGCATGGTAGCTTTCAATAAAACCGGTTTGTTCCAATTTTTTTACCCTTTCCAAAGTCGGTGCCGGGGATAGACCTATTTTCTTGGACAAATCGAGATTGGTGATTTTGCAGTTCTCCTGGAGTATTTTCAGAATCTTGGTATCGGTGCGATCGAGTTTCTCAGCCATTCCTTTATGATTAAAACATGAAATGTAAAAACAAGGCGCAAGATAGAAACTTGGCGAACGAACTACAATAATAATTCGGAAAATCCTTAATAAATTTTATTTCGAAGCAAATTTTCTTCTGTTCGGTAAATAATATTTTGGAAGACCTTAGATTTTCAGAACTGCAAATCACCGCAGGCAAGTGGAAAATGGGTAACCAAATTCCATCTTTTTTTAGATTTGCAACCATTCGGTCTATTGAGGTGTTTATAGGCCGTTTGAAAATCTAATTCACGCAAAAAACTATAAATATGGCTTTTCAAATTACAGATGCAAACTTCCAGCAGGAAGTGTTAGACAAAAAAGGTGTAACTGTCATAGATTTTTGGGCCGAATGGTGCGGGCCCTGCCGCATGATTGCCCCAATTATCGAAAAACTGGCAGAAGAGTACGATGGTAAAGCCCTCATTGGTAAGGTCGATGTGGACAATAATCCTGAAGTTGCCTTCAAATATGGGATCCGCAGCATCCCCACTATTCTTATCCTGAAGGATGGAGAGGAGATCAAGCGCCATGTTGGGTACACTACACAGGCTAATCTGGCTCAGATTATTGACACTCAGCTTTCCTGATGCTCGCAAGCCCCGCAACCAAAATCAAATTGCATAACATTTCTTAAGAGAACCTTCATCCAGCACAGGATGATGGTTCTTTTTTTTATCCTGCCAAAGGTGGAAAATCCACATTAAATGTTGAACTGCATTTGTTTAGCCATGTCCTGTTGCTCTTCTGAGGTTTCATCAGGAATTTCTGGTGTTTTGGGTGGGGCTATTTCAAGTTCAGACTCCCTGTCCACGGCCGTATAAGCATCCACTACCCCATCATCACTTACCTTCACTTCTTCAAACAGTGATTTGCTGCCATCGAAATGTTTCAGCAGGTCATCTATACTGACATCCTCAACGCCATACTGGCATTGTGAAATCTGATGAGGTGCATTGAGCACATCTTTCGCAATATGCTGACCCAATTGATAATAGGATTCCCATTGCACCGGATCAAAAAACTGGTCAGCAGTGGACTCCTGCGGGAATTCAGGATGATAGATCTTGTACTTAAAGGTGTCAAATTCCGGGTTTTTTTTGCCATCGGGCCCATATTCCGGAACATACAACTTGCGCGGAGGAGTCACTGAGGATTTGATGTAAACAAACAAGCCTACCTTTATTTTATCAATTCCTGGTTTTCCGGGCCGTTCATCCAGTATTTTTTTTACCTGTTCAATAGTCTTGATACGTAGGTTTTCATATTCTGCTTCCGATATGTCAACTCCCTTTTCAGCCTTCAGGTCCACACGGAATTTCAATTCCGAGGGTTCTTTTTTATTGTAAAAATAGTTGACTAAAGCTTCCAAATTGGATGTCTTGACATTCGGTTTCCCATCAACCATGATTTTCTTTGTGAATAAACAGGGCTGGTTGTTTTCATCTTTCACATAGAATTCCTCCCATACCTGCAACAGATCCGCCAGTGCAAAACGCCGCTGGGCATACCCGGATGATGGTTTCGATCTGATGACATCAACCGGATCCTGCCCGGCGCGGAAACTGATGTCTATCCCCAACTCATTACGGGCCCTGATGGACAGATTTTCCAGATCGCTGAAAGTACTTTCCGGATCAGCACCGGCGTCCACCGAAAAAATTAGCCGGCACTTTCTTCGCAGCAATTCATATACTGCAAGGTTTTCAATGTGGCCACCATCAGAAATATTCAACTTGCGGTTCTCTGTATTGATTTTGGCGAGTAATTCCTTGAAGAAATAGGAAGGCCACCAAACGATGTAATTCGTCCAGGCAAGAAGCCCCTGGCGAAGCTTTGAAGACGGGTTATTGACCCAGAAGCCAAGTCTGGCATTGAACAAGGTCATCAAAATGCTTAGCACTTTGTTGGAATAGATGCCCATACCGGGGTTGACCGCTGCTGCTGAAATAGTTATGGCGGCTGGTAAGGTCAAACGCCTAAATCCAGGAAATTCACTTGTCTTTACATATCCTGAAAGTTTCGAACCACAGAATAAAGATGACAGTAGAAAATAGTCGCTTGCTTTTGCACCTTTGAATTTTTCACCACCTCCGGGATTCTGCAGGTTCAGACAGGAATTGATAAGAGGGAAAGGTGCTAAATAATCTTGCTGTTGGCCTGATGAGCCATCAGGTAAAGATACTTTGTGCAACAGCATATTACCGAAGGTCTCTGTATGACTTAAAAAAGCATCGGCAAGTTGATTGCGATAAAAACGGTGGAAACTCAGCGAGTTCGGGTTCAAAAGATAACCGGTAACGAAAAGGAGTATGATTATTAGTGGATATAAATCGAGATAATTATCCTGATGATGGCTGCTTGTATCCAAAGTGATTATCCCAACCAACAAGAGGTATACTGCAATGAAGACACCTAAAACCGATTCTATTTTGCTCAGTCTTTTGGATATCTTAAGGTTGAAATTAAAGACCAGATTGAATATCAAATGAATGAGCAGGACTATTCCCAAAGCGTAAAGAAAAGGCCTCAGAAATTCCATGACTACATTATTGCTTTCCTTCCAATCAAATACAGAGTTTTGAACTTCAAAAAACGGAGTGGATGCAATCATTTTGAAAATCAGAACAGCTATTGCCACAACCACTGCCGGACTCAAGAGACTCATCAACCAACTCACTAAAAAAGAAATTATCAAAACCAATGTATTCCAAAGCTTGGTCCATTTGCTTTGCCCAGGAACAAGATAATTACCATAGCTTCTAAGGTGGGTAATTTTCGATTCTTCGAAAAGACACTTGTAGCCATTTTTTTCTTTTAAAGTAGCCTGAACATAAGCTCCCGTATATCCACCGCCTGACACTGTGGATAGGTAATCTGCTTTTTCCAAAATCTTGTACAGATTGAGTGTCCTCAAAAACCCAAGATTGATGGTTGCTGAACGGATGCCACCACCGGACATGGCAATACCGAATTTTTCCTTTTCAAACTTTTCGGCAGCTTCATCTCCGAATAATAAGCGACGACGGGTTTTCAGTTGCTGGGCTTCCAGTTTTAATACAGAATCGAGTTTGAAAGTTTCCATTGGTGGGTGCAGTTTCTTAATGACGATAAAGAGGAATTGAGCCGAATTTACTCAATTCAGCCATACATGGAGAAATTTTGCCATCAATGAATGAAAATCTCAGCAATTCTCACTTTGAATAATAGCTTTATTGAATGAGTTATTTGAACGAAAACCCTCCAAACTGAGCTTTGGGTTGTGCGATTTTTAGGTCAACTTTCCTCAAAGCCTGAGTCTGGTGACAGCTTTAGAGCCGATTTAGTATATTTCGCACCTAAAACAATTTAGAAAGAATTCTTCGAGAAAATGCCACCACAGATAGCTCAGATTAGCACAGATGAAGCTAAACTCTGTGAAAATCTGTGTAATCTGTGGTAAATGATTTCACCACACATAGCTCAGATTAACACAGATGAAGCTAAACTCTGTGAAAATCTGTGTAATCTGTGGTAAATGATTTCACCACACATAGCCCAGATTCACACAGATGGAATTTAAATCTGTGAAAATCCGTGTAATCTGTGGTAAAAAAGTCCACTACGGATTACACATATTCACACAGAGACAATTAATCCGTGAAAATCAGCGTAATCTTGGGTAATACACTTTATGAGAAACACACGATTAATGGCACAAATAATAACAAATTTGGACAAGCTTAACAGTATAAGCTATAAAATCATTGGAGCAATTTACCATGTCCATAGTGCATTGGGGCCCGGGCTGCTGGAATCAACCTACGAAGTTTGCCTTGAATACGAACTACTGAAAAAAGAGCTGAAAGTTGAGCGTCAAAAAGCGCTGCCTGTGGTTTATCGTGATGTCCAACTTGATGCGGGTTATCGAATTGATTTACTGGTGGAAAATAGTATTATCCTTGAAATAAAAGCTGTTGATGAAATCGCACCAATTTATAAGGCCCAACTGATGACTTACCTGAAATTATCGGGCTTGAAATTGGGTTTACTGATGAATTTCAATGTGCAGGATATGAAAAAGGGAATAACCAGAATTGTAATGTGAGATTAAATCCACCCAGCAATTCTCACTTTGAAATAAGCTAAATTGAATGAGTTAATTGAACGAAAAACCTCCAAACTGAGCTTTGGGTTGTGCGTTTTTAAGGTCAACTTTCCTCAAACACAGAGTCTGGCGACCGATTTTGAGCCGATTTAGTCTTTTTCGTACCCAAAACAATTTTTAAAAAATTCATAGTGAGAATCGCTGTGAAAACCTGCTAAAACTGATAGCAGAAATGCGCCCCGTTGGGTCCAACAACAAATCCCAACCCCTCCGGCTTTTTGCCTTTATGCAGCTCCGGAATCAAGTATCCACAAAGTGCTCCGACAGCATAACCCGTTATCACATCGGTCGGAAAATGTTTGCCGGCCTTCACACGCATGTATCCGGTTAGCGCAGGTATGGCAATCGCAGCGCCCCAAATCATGGGTTTCCATTTACCATCCGGATGATAGTCTGAATAGACCTTTGCCCAGAAAAAAGTTGCTGCTGCAGCGGTTGATGTATGGCCCGAAAAGAAAGAATAGCGGGCATCTTTTTTTTGTTTGTCTTCCAGGTCTGCTTCAGGATTGTAAACAAACGGCCTGTTTCTAAGGGTTAGATTTTTAGTGAGTTGCGTAACTCCGCTGACCAATAAATATGTCTCTGCCCCCATAACGGCAAGTGTAATAGCATCTGGTCTTTTTTGGGGGTCAAGCATCAGCGATAATGGGGTTAGGTAGGAACCAACCATGAGAACATCGCTGGTTATTTTGGCCCTTCTGGAATAGTTCTCTGTTGCGAAACGGTCAAATGGGCGAATTTTTTCAGGGTTGAGTTCATTGATTTCCTGAATCGTCAATGGCTCCACTTGACGGCTTTTCAGCCACGCCCCCGTCATGGTTCCCATTCCTAAGGCATAGACAACTGTTTCAGTTTTCCAATTCAGAGAATAGGGTGATTGGGCAAATGTTTCATTTGAAAACAGGAGAAACCCGGTCAGGATAACAACAAAAACTCTGTTCATAAAACGGCAGTATGATGATGAGCTGTCAAAGCTACGATAATTGGTTTAACCAAGGAATGAACCAGTTAGGTGTCATACATCTGATTTGAATAAAAAAACCGGGCTATTGAACAGCCCGGTCCAGAATTGTTTTTAAATCGTTTTTCCGTTATTTCATTAGTTGGGAGGATCAGCTGGCGTATTTGGGTTATTGTTGCGTTCGCTGTTCGGATAAGGATACCAATTCCTGTTCCTTTCCTGTCCGGTAGCAGCAGGCCCAGGCCTGCTGAAGCGGCGGCTGTCTTCCAACCTCATGCCCGACATCATTAACTCTATACAGCGATTGGCATAGATGGCATCGAGAATGGCAGACTGTGTGTTTGCACCAGCATAATTCGTTAAACCAGCGCCCACTCCAAATGCATCGGCAGTTGGAGCTTTTGTCAGCACCTTGTTTAACTCAGTCACAGCATCTGTCAACTGATTTTTACGGGCCAATGCTTCTGCTTTTACCAGAATTACCTCACCCGGCAGATAGACGGGAATGGACTTAGTGGCATTATCCCAAAATCCAGCTGCCTTGAAATCGTTGTTGGCAGGTGTCAGATTCTGAAAATAAAAAGCCAACCTCTTGTCAGCCGCAGCGGGACGCAGTGCAGCGGGCAAACCCAGAGTCAGGTCAGCAGGCTGGTAAACGTTATGCGTCAAAATGGATACAAATGCAATCGGATTGGTATTGACAGCGTCATAGGAAAAACTCGACTTCGAAGTTTTGTCAACCCTGTCTGCCGCTGCGATGGCTTTATCATGTTCACCCAGCATATTGTGATAACGTGCCAGAAGGGCATTGACTGTATTTACAGCATCAATACCTTTCGGAACTTTTGACAAATAAGCGGAAGAAACAGGAGTTGACGATAGCACCGTCCGTGCATTTTCGAGAACGGCAACGGCATCTTTCAGCGCATCTTCACGAGTGCTGAACGTTGCACTGTTGCCAGTTTTCAAAGGAACTTGCTGATAAAACTGAGCCAGTGTGCCATTGGCCAATGCTTTAAAAATAGATGCATAAGCGATCAGTCCGGAACGCACTCCTGCGTCTGGCACTTTCGATGCATTGGCCAGCACCTTATCGGCTTCATTGCGCACGAGCAGGCATTCTTCCCAGATATTGGCGACAATACCGTTGCTACCAGTTAACGTAATACCTCCAATGGAAACCTCATTTTCAGATAGGTTACCCGGATTAATCAGCCTTAGTTCCATGGTGCTGAACCCGGAACCGGCAACAGTTGCATAAACCGGGCTTTGACGGCCAACAGTCCATCTTTTCTGTATGCCCACTGTCAGGCCTATGAGCCCATCGGCGCTATTGAGCACCTGAGACTCGGTAGCTGCACCGGGGTTTACGAAATCTTTTTCACAGGAGGAAAAGAACAGAACCGACAGCAGCAACAAACCGATGGATAAAATTCTTTTATTCAAAATCATGATTGTTGAATTTTTAAAGTGAACCTGTTGATGGAATTTATCATAGCCTCAAATCACTCGTCCATCCAGAGGGAAAATTTTGATTAGAAATTAGTCTTAATGGTCAATGTGTACACCCGCGGGATGGGCACATTGCCAAAGTTGACGTTTCTCATCAGGTTGCTTTGTCCACCGGCGTTTGTTTCAGGATCATAGCTGAAGAAGTTATCGATGGAAAAGAGGTTGCGTCCTCCGAGAGTAATGACGGTATTGTCAAATATTCCAGCCAGTTTTGGTATGGTGTAACTGAGGGCAACTTCACGGAGTTTCGTGAATGAGCCGTCTTCCATCCTCCACTCGAGAATGGGGTAAATAGCCCATACCCACCCGCGTGGTAATTCACCTGACAATTCTTTTTCTGAATATTCGCCAATGCCTACACCCTGACGGGTTCTTTTATCAGCATCAAATACATCCGCTCCCTGTACGCTTTCCAAAACTGCGCTCAGGCTCCAACGCTTGAAATTGATCGTAGTATTGAATCCCAATACAAAATCAGGATTGGGATCACCAATCACTTTTTCCAGTGCAGTACCGGAAGGTTGGCCATTGGCGTCGCGCTGTGGAGTGCCGGTTTTCGCATCACCTCTCTCCTGCTGCAGAAATCCTTGTGATGTTAGTAAAGGAGTACCATCTGCATTTCTGGCAATATAAGTCCCGTAAAATACACCTAAAGGCTGGTTGTTTACCAGGAAAATAGGTGCGCCGGTCACATTGGGAACAGCCGTTCTGGCCTGGCCCAAATTGGTAATCTTATTGCGGTTGGCACTATAGCTCACACCTAAGTCCCATGAAAAGCCAGCCTTCTTCACCGGAGTACCGTAAAGCTGCAATTCAATACCATTATTCTCCAGGTTACCGATGTTATTGGTAATAGCAGAACCACCCTGTGATGCAGCTAAAGAACGGCTCACGAGCAGGTCCTCGATATCCTGATTGTACCAGGTAAATGCAAAACCCATCCTGTCTTTCAACAAGGACAAGTCCGCACCAATTTCGAGTTCCTTCTGCCGCTCCGGCTTCACGTCGGGGTTGGCCAATGTATTGCTCTGATTGATGGCTACAGAGCCGGCGAGGTTACCGGTCAGGAATAAGGAGAAACGGTCATAAGCACCGATACCGGTAAGGTTACCTGCATGTCCCCAGGAACCCCTCAGTTTTACAGTACTAATCATATTACCGAGACCGAGATTTTTGAAAAATGGCTCATCAGACAACATATAACTGGCGCTTAGCTTTGGATAAAGCTGATTGCGGTTATCCGGACTGAAAGAGCTGGAGCCGTCCATTCTGACAGCACCGGTCAGGAAGAAGCGGTCTTTATAGCCAAAGGTCTGTTGCAGGTAATAGCCCCAAACCCTTACTCTGGCGATGCTTTGGGCAGGTGAAAGCACGGTGCTGGCACCATTCACCGTTTTAACGAAAGGAGCAAGTCCCCGGCCTTGAGCTACACTGTAGGAATCTTTTGAAAACTGGGTACTGTAACCTAATCGCGTTGTTGAACTTATATCGCTGCCAAAAGTGGTTTTGTATGCAGCGTTGATGTCATTATTGATGAGGAATACATTGTTGTTTGCGGTAGAAGCGTATCCATCATGGAAGAAAATCGGGTTTACACCGGCATAAGGATATGGCGGAATGAAAATCTTTCCTTCCTGTGCGTAGGCATCCACACCTACAATATAGTCAACTGAAAATCCGCTGAATGGAAACAGCTTTAGCTGAAAATCAGTGATGGCGCGGTTCACCTCCTGTGAGATGTCGAAGTCTTCGATCACACTCAAGGGATTAACCCTGGTTGGTTCTGCAGCTTTCAGGTTTCCAAATTCATCCCTTTTGGTGATATCCCAAATGTTGTTGGTGATATTAAAGGAATTGACAGGACTCCAGAATACGTTGCCGTCCGGTCTTTCATTGGAGAAGGAATTGTTGTAATTCAATCCAATGGTAAAGCTCGCCCAGTCAGTGACCGTTTGATTGAAACGAAATCGGGCACCGTAACGCTGGAAGTCGGTATTCCTGACGATACCCTCGTTGAGCATATAGGAAATGGATGAGTAATAATTGGAGCGCTCATTTCCACCTGAAACCGACAAGTGCTGGTCAGTACCATAGCCCGTTCCGAAAATCTGGTCCTGATAGTCATAACGGGTGACGGGTACCTTCTGAGTAGAGAAATTGGAGCCAACCGTGAGTGCACCAGTGGTTGGATGCAATCCGGCTATAGGATAAAGCCTCTGAGTTGCGCTTCCGAATTGCTCAGGTCTAAGGTTTACATACACTTTTTTACGCAGTTCATTTACGTTGAAACCTGTGGAATAGGTAAATCTGGGTGCGCCTGACTTGCCACGTTTGGTGGTTATGAGAACAACCCCGTTGGATGCCCTTGAGCCATATTGTGCGGCGGCGGCGGCACCGTTAATTACGTTTATATCTTCAATATCCGCCGGGTTTATATCTGAAAGACGGTTGGTACCTGGTAAGGAAGCGCCGCCAGTGGCATTGATATTCGTAACGTTGGTGGTGTTGTTGCTCACCACTACCCCATCGACCACATATAGTGGTTCTGAAGAACCCAGCAGGGTACTGGCCCCTCTGAGCCGGATGCTGAATCCGCCGGCAGGGTCACCGGAATTCTGTGTGATTAAAGCTCCCGGCACCTTTCCTTGCAGTGCGCTGGCAACGCTTTGCGGATTGGCCAGTGTCAGTTTGTCTGCTTTGATGTTGTTCACAGAGTTACCCAATTGTTTTCTTTGGGTAGTTACGGAAGAGCCGACCACCAACACTTCGTCCATATTGAGGATGTCCTCAGTCAAAGACGAATTCAATGTAACAGGTGAGGAAGAAGTAATGCTTACTCTTTCAGTATTTGATGCATAACCAACATAACTGAAACGCACCTGATACTCACCCGGCAGAACCGAACCAGTCAATTGGTAGGATCCATTCAGGTCAGTAACGGTTCCAAGTTGTGGTGCTGTTAATTGCACGGTTACACCAATCAAGGGTGTTCCGGAATTATCAGACACTACGCCCTGTATGGTAAAATTTACCCTTTGCGCCAAAAGCAACATTGGGAAGGCAAGTAAGATCAGAGTAATCCACTGCCTGAATCGAAAATTAACGGAATTCATAGGCTTGCGATTTTGTGAATAAAGGCTAATTATTTGAAGTATAAGAAGTTATATCAAACCTTCTCACATGGTGCATAAAAGGAGATTGGAATAGGCGCGCACCATCTATTATCACGGCAAAATCTTTTACTGCCTCAGCTCTACAATTCATTGCATAGTTAATACATGTTTTCGATTTTCATAAATTCTTCAAAAGAAAGTTGCCGTTTTCTGCAAGAAAAAAAAGTCCAATTAATAAATAGAATCAATTTATGGCATAACTTGCAAACAATTATGCCGATTTGCGCAATTTTCAATTATCTGGCACCGTAGCAACAGACAGATTATGCTGAAAAAAGAAAGGCAGGCCCTGATACTAAAAGAAGTCAATATTCACAACAAGGTTTTATTGACAGACCTTAGTGAGCGATTTGACGTTTCGGAGGATACCGTCAGGCGTGATATTCAGGAGCTCGATGAACACGGGGAGTTGATCAGAGTAAGAGGTGGTGCACTTTCCAAGTCATTTCAGTCATTCACCTACCGACATAGCGATATTTACGCTTTTGCAGAAAAAACTATTATTGCCAGTAAAGCAATCTCTTTGCTGCACGATGATATGATCGTACTCATTAGCGGAGGAACCACCAATCTGGAGGTGGTGAGGATTTTACCCCCGGAATTAAAACTCACTTTCTTCACTTTGAGTATCCCCACCGCCATGCAATTGCTGGATCGGCCTAATTGTGAAACTATATTTCTTGGAGGACGTTTGTCAAAAAATGCAAAAATCAGTATCGGAGGAAAAGTCATCAGCAACCTGATGAATATCCGCCCCGACCTGTGTTTATTGGGAACCAATAGTTTTGACATCAACGCCGGCCTTACAGATTCCGATTGGGAAGTAGTAAATGTTAAGAGAACCATGGTAGAGGTTTCCGCAAAGGTTGCCGTTCTGACCATCTCTGAAAAACTAAATACCTCTCAAAAACTAAAAGTTTGTAATGCCAGCGATGTTGATTTTCTGATAACCGAGTTGGAGCCGGGTCATCAATTACTGAACCCCTATCGCGAACTGGCAATTCAAATTCTATGATAAAGTTGGTAAAAACACTTAAACACAAAAAGGACCAAACCAAACAGGTCTTACCAGAATCAGTAACTATGGAAAGAATCACAGAGCAATCATCGCATTACCGCCATTTAGAGAAAATGTCTGTCGGTGAGTTGCTCCGCAATATCAATAAAGAAGATAAAACAGTGGCCTACACTGTGGAAAATGCCCTGCCCCAGATAACTGCTCTGGTAAAAGTGGTGGTATATAAAATGAAAGACGGAGGTCGCTTGTTTTATATTGGAGCTGGCACCAGTGGCCGATTAGGGATACTCGACGCTTCCGAATGCCCACCAACCTACGGAGTACCCGCCGATTGGGTAATCGCATTAATTGCCGGAGGAGAAAGGGCCATCAGAAAATCCGTGGAAAAGGCTGAAGACAGCACTGTTCAGGCATGGCTTGATCTGGAAGCATATTACATCAACCCTCAGGATGTGGTCATTGGAATTGCCGCTTCAGGCACAACTCCTTATGTGGTGAATGGCTTGAAAGCTTGTCAGGAAAAAGGCATCGTTACCGGCTGTATTACCTGCAATCCCGGCGCACCGGTCACTGAATACGCCGACTATCCTGTGGAAGTAATAACTGGACCTGAATTCGTTACCGGAAGTACCAGAATGAAAGCTGGAACAGCTCAGAAAATGGTGCTCAATATGATCAGTACCACTGCCATGATCAGCCTGGGCAGGGTCATGGACAATAAAATGGTGGACATGCAACTCAGCAACACCAAGCTCGTGGACCGGGGAACCAAGATTCTGAAAAATGCCCTCGGTATTCCTTATGAAAAGGCAAATGAACTCCTTTTGAAATATGGCAGTGTCCGGAAGGCCATGGAAGAGTTTGACCCAGCCACTTCGTAAAACTCTCGGCTATGGGAACGACAATTACAGGCCTTGACAGACTCCTCACCGACTACGGCCTGCAAAAAGAAATGCAAGGCAACATTGCTTACCTCTGCCATAATGCATCCATTGATCGCAATTGCCGGGAAGGATTAGGGCTGATGATACAGCTATTTGGTAAACAGTTAAAAGTTGTTTTTTCTCCGCAACATGGCCTGTTTGCAGAGGCACAGGACAATATGATTGAGTCGGACCATTTTGTCCATCCCTTTTACAAGATACCCGTATATAGTCTTTACTCCGAAACACGTACCCCTACTCCTGAGATGCTGGATGGAATCCAACACCTGGTAGTTGATCTGCAGGATATCGGAAGCCGCACTTACACCTTTATATATACGATGACACTGACCATGCAGGTGTGTGGAGATAGGGGTATTAAAGTCTGGGTGCTCGACCGCCCCAATCCGCTGAATGGTATCGACCTGGAGGGAAACGTTTTGGATAGTGCTTTTAAATCTTTCATTGGCCTCCATCCCCTACCCATGCGGCACGGACTCACGATTGGGGAAATTGCAAAGATGGCTGTATCGCGCTGGGGAATCGACTGCGATTTGACCGTGGTGACCATGGAAAATTGGGACAGGTCAAAACATTTTGGCGCAACAAAACTCCCCTGGGTTTATCCATCTCCCAATATGCCACATATCAAAACCGCCAAAGTATTTCCAGGGACAGTATTTCTGGAAGGCACCAACTTGTCAGAAGGCAGGGGAACTACAAGGCCTTTTGAAATTTTCGGCCACCCTGCCAGTCGACCGCATGAATGGTTACCTCAACTGAATGATTCAATCAAAAAGTCGGGGCTTGGTGGATTCACCCTTCGGCCACTTTACTTTCAGCCAACTTTTGAAAAGCATAAGGACATTACTTGCGGTGGTTACCAAATTCACATTACAGATTGGAAAACGTTCAAACCCTGGAGAAGTGGATTACTAATCCTTAATGAGTTGTATCATGCCATGGGCAGCGACTTTGGTTGGCGTCAACCCCCATTTGAATATGAGGAGCTCTTGTTGCCCATAGACATGCTCAATGGAACGGACAAAATCCGTCGATGGATTGAGTCAGGTGAAAAGCTGGAATCTCTCGAGGCGATTGAAAAAGAAAGCCTGGAAGAATTCAGGGAGTTGAGAAAAGATGTGCTGATGTATTGAAGGGGTTCCAACTTCTAACGGGGGCTGTATTATAAGTTATTATCCCGCAGATTTCGCGGATTTTGCCGCTAATTTTCGCAGATGACTCGCTCTGCGTTTTCTCTGCGTTTTTTTTGAACCACGGAGACATAGAGACACGGAGTTTCACGGAGTTCTCTCTGTGGTTCTTAGTGCTCTCAGAGTCTCCGTGGTAAAAAAACTCCTAAAGGTTTTCTATGGTTAACCCAAACAAAAGTTTAGATTTTTTTGATACATAACCTGGTTTTTGACCACAGCGAAAACGCGTAAGATCATTTTATTTCTCATGGCATTTATGACCGACATATGGTGTTTCCCTTCACTCATTTTTCTTCGGTAATAGATACCCAATTCAAGTTCTTTGTTTAGTAGTGAATGCGCGCCCATTGTCAACAATGATTTGAGCTTCTTATTGGCTCTTTTACCGATTGATGGTCGCTTTTTGACGATTTTGCCTGAGTCTCTTTTCAGAGGAATCACACCGGCATACCGAGCGAAAGATTTAGCTTCATTTGGCTGGAATCTGGTAAATGCATCGGTAGCGATGATGATTTCTCTGGCTGTGACTTCTCCTATTCCCTCCACTGAGGTAATTAAAGCGAATAGACCGGATAGATGTTGATCTGACTCTATCAAATCATCGATAGCATCTTCCAGTTGATTCAAATCATCTTTTAAAGCCTTAACGCTGGCTATCTGGTTGGCTTCCAAGGACTCACTGATGTCCACGCTGTCAAACGATTTACTCCCTTGATTGGTACTACCAACCTGTTGATAGCACTCAGGAGACGCTCTCTCTGCCGCTGATAAGCCTGTAACTTGTTTAACGTTGGATCCTGGGCTTTCCACAGTTGCAGTTTATCAGCAAAGCGAAAAGCATATTCTGCTAAACGGCGGGCGTCCATCGAATCGGTCTTTTCATCCCATTTGGCTCTGCCACTCAAGTGTTCGCTCACTTTAGTTGCAGGCACCATGCTAACTCGACCTCCCTTGCTCAGATAGCATCTTATGAGATCTTGGACATAAATGCCAGTGTGCTCCAGGCAAAGCAAAACATCTTTAAAACTGGACACCTGGCACTTAGTTAATAACTCGCCGAGGAACGGGAAGATGTCCTCAGGGTTGTTTTTCACCTGGCTCTCCCAGATGATGTCGAATTTGGCATCCATCAAACAGAAGTCGAACCACTCTTTGCTGATGTCTACTCCCAAAACTAATTTGAATTCCATAACTTTAGTTTAATTTTAGACTTCAGTGGAAAACTTCTGAAAAAGGCGCCAGTCTGCAATCCGACCTTTAGTGAGCCTGGTAAACTCTGGTTTTCTGTTTTTGCCGTTGACTGGGGCAAAATGCATCGAAGGATTCAAACACAGAATAGGTCGTTAACCTAAGACCTCTGCCTAATGCGCCTTCGATACTGAACATGGAGTTTTCCACTTTTTCGTGTGGAATTAACAAAAGAAAAAAGTAGCAAAAAAGAAAACTTATTCATAATGGTAATAATGATATTATGATAATATTCTGGTTTGCAATACTAAAGGAAGCTCTGCGTAACTTAAACTCATAAAGCACTCTAACCATGAAATCAATTAAAACAGTCGGTGTAGTAGGAGCCGGAACTATGGGTTCCGCCCTCTCCCAGAAATTTGCTCAGGAAGGATTTACGGTTATCCTTGCCGACAAAGCAAAAGAGCTGATTGATAAAGGCTTCAACAATATTAAAACAACACTGCACGAAGGGCTGGACAAAAGAGTTTTCACCGAAGAACAGGTGAAAAACACTCTTAACAGAATCCAGGGCACCATCAATTTAGATGACCTGCAAGTCTGCGACCTCGTGGTAGAAGCCATTTTTGAAAACTTCCATGCAAAAACAAAGTTGTTCAACATACTGAGTGACATTGTCCCATCGGATACCATTATCGCGACGAACACCTCCTCTTTTTCCGTTTCTGAACTTGCCCGTACTGTTTCTAATCCGGAGCGATTTATCGGGGTACATTACTTCTATCATGCAGCAAAAAACAGGTTGGTAGAGCTTATTCCCGGTGAACACACTTCTCAGGATACTTATGAGGCAATGAAGGTCTTCTCGGTGCAATCTGGGAAAGACGCCATCACCAGTGGAGATTCCTATGGCTTTATTGTCAACCGTTATTTTGTTCCCTGGCTAAATGAATCAGTGCGTTTGCTGGAAGATGGAGTCGCCAATATTGCCACTATTGATGACGTAAACAGGCAACTTCTAAGCATTGGGATGGGGCCTTTTGCGCTCATGAATGCTACTGGAGTGCCCGTTGCCTATCATGCTCAAAAGACTCTGGAAGATTTTGGACCTTTTTATAAAGTATCAGAAAGGCTAAAGAAGCAAACTGAATTGCGGCAAGACTGGACGCTGGAAGGTGAAATTTCACAGGATGAAAAGACCCGGAAAATTATTTCCGACCGCATTCTGGCAGTTGTCTTTTTGGTAAGCTCGCAATTACTCGATGATAAAGTATGCACGGCGACTGACATCAATCGCGGAGCGCGGATCGGCCTGCGCTGGCGCAAAGGCCCCATTGAACTTATGTTAATAAACGGGGAGGATTCGGTTCGAAACCTGATGCAACCTCTTGTTTACAAATACAAAATGAAAATGCCGGAGTCTGTTGGTCGAGCTTTTTGGAAAATGGATTCGCTGTTCCTGGAAAAGAAAGGTAGAAATGCCATACTGAGCATTACCCGGCCGGAGGATATGAACGCACTGAATGAGTCCACCATGCAACAATTGCACGAGCTCTTCCTGCAGGCCGAATCAGACCCCGGTGTTGACAACATTTTTATCATTGGCAGCGGGAAGGCATTCGTTGCAGGTGCGGACATCAAGTTTTTTATCAAAAACATCAAAGCTAATAACCTCGCCAACATTGAAAAATTTACAGCTTTCGGTCAGCAGGTTTATGAGCGCATCGACAAATCGCCCAAAAAGGTGATTGTCATGTTGAACGGACTGGCTTTGGGTGGCGGCCTGGAACTTGCCCTTTGCGCAGATGTCATTTTGGCCTTGCCAAAAACTATGATGGCTTTTCCGGAAACGGGAATTGGTATTTATCCCGGATTGGGAGGAACACAGCGCTCCGTCAGAAGAGTGGGGAAGTACCTCAGCAAATACCTTATTTATACCGGTAAAATGCTCTCCGCAAGGGATGCCCTGGAAATAGGGCTAATCGACGGCATTGTAAGCGTGGAGGAGATGTACGCAATGATGAATGCTTCCATGCCATTGCCCGAAGGGCACAAAAAAGAACTCAGTGAAAAATGGCAATCGATTCAACGGTTTTTTGAGCAAAATTCCCTGGACGATCTTCTCTCAGGTACTACTTCCGGAACCGCATTGCCAGGTGAAGAGGTATCCAAAATCAGCAGGATAGTTCAGTCAAAAGCCCCCGTTGCCTTGAAGATTGCAGATAAATTGATTGAAGAACAGCAGGGATGTGCTTCTGAACTGAAACATTTGGCCGATATTTTTGCCACTTCAGATGCCTTGCTCGGACTCAGTTCCATTGGAAAGAAAGTTGAATTTCAGGGTAAATAACCGTGGTCACAGGATTGCCAGACTTTGAAAGTTTGGCAATCCTCTATCCAAGTGATGCTATTTTTATATTACTTGTAATTTGTTCAACGATCGTGCAGTATTATTTTATTATTTCTAAAAAATTTCCAAATTCAGCCCGGCCTGAATGAATAATGTCCGTTTTTTTTAGATTTGCACTTCATTCCTGACTACAGAAAATTCCCGGATAATTATCCCCATTTACATCGCGGTAAGAATACATGAAAAGCGGTAACTCTTTGTGTTAATTCACTTTCAGAGTAGGTTGATTTTGCTACCCTGTCAGTCCTAACTTTCATTTAAAACAAAACAAAATGAGTAAAACCGCGTCATTCTTTAAGACAGAAGATTTCCTCGCCATTCTGCTGGGTGCCTTTCTTTTGATTGCTGCATTGGGAATCTATTTGGCCATTCGACCTGCCGATTTGAAGGAGAAAATCGCTGTGCAAGAGGCTGTCCTTGAAGCCGAAGCTTCCAAACCTTTCCAAACTGTTGCCTGGTTTGAGGCTGATGCTGCATTAAATAAGATGAAGCTCACCTCCGAGCCGGTAGGTAAGCAATTGCGGGCGCTTACCAACAAACCCAATAACTGGAATACCGACATAGTCGAAGCTGTGTATAAACCAGCCGGCAAGGAAGAACCTGCTCCAGAAGTAGATCCTGTAAAAGTGGCAAAAGGCGAAGCAATCGCTGCCGAAACCATGGCAGCAGAAGCTGGCTTTGCTGACGCAACACTAAATAGTGAGGCTAAGGCAGCCATTGCCAAATGGCAGGACCTGAACACCAGTGCGGAAAAGAAAAAGGATAAACTCAAAGCAGGTACATTTTCACCCGTTCACACCTTTGTACTTTTCCTTTTACTCACTATTCTGTTTGGATTGGGTGCCAAAATACTGGGTGTGCCGTTCCCAAAATTTGCGAAAGGTTTCCTATTTGTGTTCCTTTTGGCAGCCATATCCATGATTCTTGCCGGACAGAAAGACCTCGCTGATATGGGAATTGAGTACGCCGTTTGGGCTATATTTCTGGGTATGTTGATAAGCAACACAGTCGGTACCCCCGGCTGGGTGAAGAATTCCCTCAAAACTGAGTTTTTCATTAAAACCGGCCTGGTGGTCATGGGTGCTGAGGTGCTGTTCAACAAAATTCTCGACATCGGTTTACCGGGAATGTTTGTCGCATGGGTTGTGACTCCGATAGTATTGATAACCACCTATTGGTTTGGTCAGCGAATACTGAAGATGACCTCCAAGTCGCTGAACATCACCATCTGTGCCGATATGTCTGTTTGTGGTGTTTCTGCTGCTGTCGCAACGGCGGCTGCAAGCAAAGCCACCAAAGATGAATTGACAGTAGCTATTGGCCTGAGTATGTTCTTCACTGCCATCATGATGGTGGTCATGCCCCTGTTCATCAAATTCGTAGGCATGCCGGAGGTATTGGGTGGTGCCTGGATTGGAGGTACCATTGACGCATCCGGTGCGGTAGTTGCTGCAGGAGCGGCACTTAGCGACAAAGCCATGTACGTGGCTGCCACCATTAAAATGATTCAGAATGTGCTCATCGGCGTGATTGCTTTTGGAGTAGCAGTGTATTTCACTTCCAAAGTAGAGCGTGCTAACGGTGGCCCAAAAGTAGGAATTGGTGAAATCTGGACCCGCTTCCCGAAATTCATCCTCGGCTTTTTGGGAGCTTCCATTTTGTTTTCAATCATCTACGACGTGGTGGGCGACCGCATGGCTTACACCGTTATCGAAAATGGCGTCTTGAATGGTTTTGCCAAAAACCTGCGCACCTGGTTGTTCTGCCTGGCATTTGCCAGCATCGGCTTGTCCACCAACTTCAGAGAACTGAAGCAGTACTTCAAAGGCGGAAAACCGCTGACGCTCTACGTCTGCGGGCAAGCCCTCCAACTCTGTCTGACCCTGCTGATGGCTTATCTTATGTTTTATAAGGTATTCCCAGAAGTGGCGGCGAGAATATGATTGGAACTGAACTAACCCCCGGATGAATATTCGCGGAGGATGAGTAATGGCCGGGAACTTCACCAACCCCCAGATTTAACACCTCGCTTTTAAGGTCGGGAGTTCACTAAGGGACTGTCTCAAAAGTAAATCTGCACAGGGCTTTCACTAGGCGATTCCTTTCAGAGCCGCCGTAGGTCGCCCTGGTAAAAAGTTCATTGAAAAATTGGTCAAAAGTCAAAAAAGAGCTTTCAAGCCCTGATTTTTTCAAAAACCGGGGCCAATTGTCCGCTTTTTGGTTCCATTTGGACACATTTTGCTTCATCGGCGGGCCATAGGGGCACAATACACCTATGCTTGCACTGCCTAGCCCACCATTTTTTCAGGTTGTGGGCGATGGCAAGCAGCCCCACCTCGGTGGCAACCCCTTCGATGCCAGTGAGCAGGAAGCGCCTGAAGTGGCGGCACTGCTTGATGTGTCCGAAGACGGGTTCGGTGTCGACACCTCTTTGGCTGCGCATGCGGATACCCTGCAGGGAGTCGAGCCGCTGTTTTGCCACCTGGCGATAGGCTGCCGCACGGTGGTTTATTTTCAAAACCCGGTCGGACTTGGCCGTGTGGCACATTCCCCGCAAGGGGCAGCCTTCGCACCGTCGGGCCTGGTAATAATGTACCTGGTGTTCATAACCGGTGCCTGTCTTTTCCTCACCGATGCGCTGCAGGGTCATATGCTGTCCCATGGGGCAGACGAAGTAGTCCTGTTCTTCATTATAGTACAGGTTGCTGCTGTGAAAGGCATCGTCCTTGCGCTTCTGTGTTTGCTCCTGGTAATAGCCAGGATACTTCAGGTAGGCTTCAATGCTTTTTTCTTCGAGGTATTCGTAGTTCTCTTCACTACCGAAACCAGCGTCGCCACATGCCCGCTTGGGTATGGGAGCTTGTGCTTTTTCCAACATGTCCAACGCATCATCCATGTGCTCGGTGAAGGCAGCCATATCGGAAGGGGTCTGGTGTACGGTGTAGTTGAGGATGAACTGGCCTTCGGTGCCAGCCATGATATTGTAGCAGGGCTTCAACTGACTGTTGCCCAGGTGGTCGTCCTTGGTGCGCATGAACGTGGCATCGGGGTCGGTTTTCGAGTAGGAACTTCGCCCATCGAGCAGTCTTTCTTGTTCTTCATAGTCCATCAGTTTGGGGAGCTGTTCCGTCGTGAGTTTGTCCAGTTGCCTGGCCATCTTTTTGTTTTCCCCCAATTGTGCTTTGAGCTTTTTGTTCAATTCCACGATGGTCTCTTTGAGGGCCTCGCTGTCGGTGACGGCAGGCCGGGTGGCTTTGGCTTCCCTTTCGACCGCTTCGGCCTCGGCCTGCTCGTTGGTCGCCTCGAGTTGTTCAATGATGCGGGCTATCTTGTCAAGCAGGGCGCCCTTGTCGCGCTCGACGTTCTTGGCCCAGACGAAGGTGTAGCGCCCAGCTACTGACTCTATTTTGGTGCCATCGACGTAGTATTCTTCCAGCCGGACGTAACCCTGTTCTACCAGCATAGCCAAAATCTGGGCGAACACGTCTTTGACCGTCTGTTTGAGTTGGGAGTTGCGGAAGCGGTTCAGGGTATTGTGGTCGGGCTGTTGCATCCCGCACAGCCACATGAAGCAGATATTCTCCTTGATGGCTTTTTCAATGTCCCGTGAGGAGTACCGTTTGTCCACAAAACCATAGACCAGGGCCTTGAGCATCATCCGGGGATGGTAAGTAGAACTGCCCCCGCCCTCGTAAGTGTTAAGGATAGGCTCCAACTCCATCCCGTCGATGGCGTCTCTGACCAGACGGCAGATGTGGGCTTCGGGAATGAGTTCCCCCAGCGTGGGCGGCAGGAGCCAGGTTTGGTTCTGGACGTAAGGCTTGAAGGTCACCTGGTTGTGGCGTTTCTTATTAGGCTTGGATTCATTCGTCTCTTTCATGAGAAAAAGATACGGACTCTTGACTATTTTTCAATGAACTTTTTGTCTTTTGAGACAGCCTCGACGCTAATACATGACAGCTGTTCTCACTTTTGTATTTGCACCAATGACCTCTGTCCAGGCAAAAACTAATTTATCACCGGCTTTTTCAACCCGGGGAAAACCACTCAACCTGGCAAGACTGGTTGTAGCAACCAGAAAGGACTGCCCTTTGTCACCATTGGTTCTAATCTCAACAGCCCGGATTTGGCCCTCTTCGTTGACATTCTCCAACCAAACGACAATGGCTTTTTCTTTGGACACAAAGACTACATCGACCCTGCCCTCCGGTTTTCCATCATCAATTAAATAAGGCAATCCAAAAGTCTGACCTCCGTCCAGCGAAAAAGCCAACTTGACTGCTGGTTTACCATTTGCAGCTGTAAACCAGGCCAATGCTATCGTTTCACCAACGGAAGCCAATGAAGGCCCATTTACTGGGCATGAAGTGATGTACCAGTTGTCTTCAAAAACTGCTTTAGGTTTGGTCCAGGTTCCATCTTCAGCTTGCCTGACGACATAAATATCACGGTGCTCAGTATCCGAGCGATCCCGGTATGCCACGAGCAAACCTTTGGATGTCAAAGTAGCTGCTGTTTGGCAGCAGTCGCATGTTTTTTCATCCAGTTCAACCTCATCCCGTACTATACCACTCCTGTCGAAGGTTGCCCCTCTTAGCGTCATGGTACCTTTATGGGCATGTGCATCGGCAGTATGTCCTGCATTTTTATCCTGTCCCTTGGTCATGCGACCATCCAGCCACGTAGCAAAGATTTTCCCATCCGGCAATGGCACCATTGATACGAAACCATGTTCCGCTGCTATTCCATCCGTGTGGATGATAAAAGAAGGATTCCAATTGTTTCCACCATCGACCGACTGTGTTATCCTGACGTCATAGTCGAATTTACCGGCAGCACTTTTTTGCAGCCAGTGAGCAGACAAATCATTTTCATCGTCCTGATAAACCGCCATCGATGGAAAATCCGCCCAGTTCACAAACCAATTGCTGCCTTCAGCTATCTGCTTTGGCTCTGACCACATGCCATTGGTGAGCTTGGAAAACACCAATGCATCAGTGGTGTCATTCAGGTATTCAATCCAGGAAAGAAATAGTGTGCCTTTGGCAGAAAAATGCAGATTGGGCATGCCTCCGGATTGACTCTGGATTTCCAATTCTGAAAATTGAGGAATGCTCTTTTCATCAGAAGTATTACATGAGGAAAATAAACCCCAAACAAGGATGGCTGTGAGAAGTGTTGCGATTTTCATGGAGCTAAAATATGTAAATTCGAAAAACGCAGCCCGTTAATTTCACTTTTTCACCAGATTGAAAAATATAACTTGCCGGACTCGCGACACAAATCAAAAAGTATTTCGCAAAACAAAATTTACCTTAGCGGCCAATCATTTCATCACAATCAAACGAAACTATGCAAAGTAAATCCTATCAACTTTTATGGTTGTTCCTGGCATTACCTCTATTTCTGTTTGCGCAAAAAGTGGACGTCAAACAGTTGGAAAATATGAAAATCAGGAACATCGGGCCTGCTGGCATGTCGGGCCGTGTAACTGCAATTGATGTGGTTCAGAACGAACCAAACATCATTTATGCAGGAACTGCAAGCGGAGGTGTTTGGCGGAGCAAAAGTGGCGGCACCAATTGGGAGCCAATATTCGACGATGCTCCTGTACAAGCCATTGGTGCATTGAAAATCAACCAACGCAATCCTGCCGAAATTTGGGTGGGAACGGGCGAAGGAAATCCCCGCAACTCTCAAAACAGTGGCGAGGGTCTTTACAAGTCCATCGATGGCGGTAAAACCTGGAAACTGATGGGACTCAAAAACAGTCGCACCATCCATCGCATCATCATTCAACGCGATGACCCAAACACCGTATTCGTCGGTGCTCATGGTTCAGCATGGGGCCCCAACCCGGAGCGTGGTGTTTTCAAAACCACTGATGGTGGTAAAACCTGGCGCAAAATCCTGTTCGTGAATGACTCGACCGGTGTCGCAGACATGGTTGTGGACCCTTCCAATCCGAATAAACTCATAGTGGCTATGTGGGAATACGGGCGCAAACCATGGACTTTTAACTCCGGCGGAAAAGGCTCTGGATTATACGTCAGCTTCGACGCCGGTGAAACATGGGAAAAGCGCACTGATAAAGACGGCTTACCAAAAGGAGACCTGGGACGGCTTGGCCTCGCCATTGCTCCATCTAAACCAAGTATAGTTTATGCTATAGTAGAAGCCAAGGAAAACGCATTGTATAAAAGTACGGACGGCGGTTACAAATGGACCAAAATGGCCGTTTCCGAACCCGGCAACAATACAAATGTCAATAACAGGCCATTTTACTACCATGAAATTTATGTAGATCCGAAAAATGAAAATCGCATTTTCAGTCTGCACAGCAACATGACTAAAAGTGAGGACGGAGGCCGCTCCTTCCAACCTTGGGTTGGCTGGACGATTCATCCTGACCACCATGCTTTTTGGATCAACCCCGACAATCCATTGCACATGATAAATGGCAATGATGGAGGATTGAACATTTCCTATGATGGTGGAGAAAACTGGCTATTTGCAGAAAATATCCCAGTCGGACAATTCTACCATGTAGATGTGGATATGTCCATCCCTTACCGCGTATTAGGTGGAATGCAGGACAATGGCTCCTGGGTAGGTCCTTCAGCGGTTTGGAAAGCAGGTGGTATAAGAAATTCTGATTGGCAGGAGATTTATTTTGGTGACGGTTTTGATGTGGCTGTCCGTCCCGACAATGGCCGTTATGCCTACGCCATGTCCCAGGGTGGTAACCTCGGCTATGTCGATATGCAAACAGGACATACCAAGTTCATTAAACCGGTACATCCAAAAGGTGAAGACCTAAGGTTTAACTGGAATGCCGGATTTTCCCAAAATCCTTTCCACGCCTGTGGTATATATTATGGCAGCCAGTTCCTGCACAAGAGTCTTGATTGTGGCAACTCCTGGGAAATCATCAGCCCGGACCTCACCACCAATGACCCAAATAAACAAAAACAGGGAGAGAGCGGCGGTTTGACCATAGACGCCACCCATGCCGAAAACAACACAACTATTGTAGCCATCGCACCAAGCCCTGTTGACGAAAAGGTTATTTGGGTGGGAACGGACGATGGCAATGTCCAGATAACCCGTGATGGCGGTAAAACCTGGGTGAATGTGGCTAAGAACCTGGTCGGTTCCAATCCCGGCGCCTGGATTCCGTACATTGAAGTCAGTAAAAAGAGGGCTGGCGAGGCTTTCGTTGTGGTCAGTGATTACCGCCGCAATGACTGGCGCCCCTTTGTTTATTTCACTTCTGATTATGGGGCAACATTCAGACGCATTGCCGATGAAAAACAGGTGGATGGGCATGCCTTTGCCATCGTACAGGATCCGGAAGTAGATGACTTGTTATGGTTGGGTACCGACTACGGCCTGTGGTTTACCATTGATTTTGGCAAAAACTGGAACAAATGGACCAATGGCTACCCATCGGTCTCCACAACTGATCTGAAAATACACCCGCGTGATCACGACCTCGTGGTTGGAACATTTGGCCGGTCGTTCTGGGTTTTAGATGATATCCGTCCAATCCGTGAAATCGCCCGCACAAAAGGCAAAGTCTTGGAATCCCAATTCAAAGTATTCCCGGCACCTGATGCCTACCACGCCGAAATGCGTTCATATGATGGGATTCGCTTTACCGGCAACGGTGTATTTTCCGGAACCAACAAGATGCCTAATGCCATGATTACATTATGGCTGAATCCTAAAAAGGAAACGGCATCCGCTCCGGCAGCACCGGCTGCTCCTCAAGGTCAAAGAGGGCCAGCAGGGCGCCCTGGTCAACCCGGACAAGCGCCGCCCGCAGCCCAGGCTGAATCTGCCAGGGAGGAAGAGAAAGAAGCAGAAGCTGAACCAGAAATACCGGCATTCACGGGCCGATTTGGCGGATTTGGTGGTCCGGGCGCAGGTCGCAACCGAATTAAGGTGCAGGTGTATAACGATGGAGGCGAACTGATCAGAACCTATCATACCAATGTTGACAGTGGCATGGTTCGCACCAACTGGAACATGCGCCATGATGGCGTTCGCATTCCATCCCGCAGGCCCAGCAGGCCCAATGATGACTTACCTGCCGGTTATGAGGTATTGCCGGGCAAATACAAACTCGTATTTACTTTTGGTAAGTTGAAAGACAGCACCACTGTTGTGGTTCATGATGACCCCCGAATGGGTGACCGCACCCAACAGCGCATAGCTCATCAGGAAGGTTACAAAGAGTTTTACAAATTGGTAAAATCAGCCGCCGATGGTTGGGACAGGCTTCAGGAGGGAAAACGCGTGGTCAGATTGGTGAATGATGCACTCGTCAATGCTCCGGACAGTGTAAAAAGAGACCTTGCTAAAGTAGGTAAAGGTATCACCGATAAAATCACAGAACTGGAAAAACGCTACATGGTTCCGGAAGGCCTGAAAGGCATTCAGCGCGACCCAAATAACCTGACGGGAACGATGCAGCAGGTGACTAATTACATCGATGCTTCTGAAGGAGCACCGAATGCCTCGGCGAAAGTTCTGATGGAAAAATCACGAACAGAATTGACCGCTATAATTAGCGAAATCAACAAGTTATTTGCTGAGGACATCAGCAAACTGAAGGAAAAAGTAGAAGCGGCCAATAGTAGTTTGTTTAAAGACTATAAGCCGATTGAGATGAAATAGGTATAAACAATAGGGTGGACCTGGTTTCTTTGCCAGGTTCACCTTTATGAGAAAAAGGTGTTCCCTTCCCATACTTATGTCAACATAAAACCGCACCTTCGCATCGTTACCTGCACGGCGCATACTATGGAAGACCCAAAAACTAACTTACTAAATTATGCTTCCTGAACATTTTGAAACAACGCGCCTGCGTTTTCGAAAACTTACCCAATCGGATTTAACTGCCCTACTCGAGTTTTTCAATGACTCAGAAGCCACGCGTTTCCTGTTTACAGACAAAGAACCAGAACCTTACGCCAAAGACTGGTTGGCGCGGCAAATCCGCCGCTATAACTCTGCCGGAAACGGACTGATGGCTATTGAACTGAAAGATACAAGTGAGCTTATTGGTCAATGCGGATTGCTGCTTCAGTTTGTCGATGGCATACCCAAGATTGAAATTGGCTACCATTTCATTCCACGCTTCTGGGGAAAAGGTTTTGCAACAGAAGCTGCCATAGCCTGCCGTGATTTCGCTTTTGAAAATGAAATGGCTGAAACCCTTATCTCACTTATTCATCCCGATAACGTCAGGTCCCAGGCAGTGGCGACCAGAAACGGCATGACAGAATGGAAAAGAACCATTTGGCGAGGCCATCCGGTTGTCGTTTTCCGCATAACAAGAAGCATCTGGGAAACCCATCTTCAAAAGAAGTAGCAGCTTTTGGGTCTGCCATCATATACCTTCTGTTTTCAAAGTGTATTTTTGACGGGACATGAAAAAGCTTTTCAATCCCCTACCCAATCTGCCTGTCCTGGTATCTGGCCTGAAAAGGCGCATGAGTCAGCTCGCACCTTATCGGGTTGATTCTCCTTTTGAGGAATCCGAATCACCGTTCGACCAATACTACCAGAACAAATTGCTGAAAAGCCTGAATTTACAGGAAGTCTTCGGCTGCTCTGTGTTGGAAGTAGGATGTGGAGTTGGGGACTTATTAAAAGCTGCCGCTGTTCATCAGCCAAGTGAGATTTACGGTGTGGACGAAGAGGAAGAAGCTTTGAACCTGGCCAAAAAGCATCTCGACGATGTGGATTGCGATCTTTCCATTGCAGCGCTCTCCGACCTACCTTTTCCGGCACAATCCTTCGATTACGTTTTCGCCCTATTTGAAATGCAGTATCTGAAATCAGAAAATCTTCAAAGTGCAGTGGATGAAGTTTGCAGGGTTTGCCGCCAGTGGGTCATATTGGTGGAAGAAACATCGCTGGAAGAAGAGGAAGAAGACGGAGTTTACTTTCGTCCCTTGCATTTTTACAAAAATGCTTTCCACAAAGCAGGTTTTCACCTTCGGCAGACTAAATACCTCGATGTCGCCTTCAGCCGGACGGTGTATCGCAGCAAACGAAGCCCTATGCTTTGGCTGAGATGGGTTTTCAGCCCTTTGCTGTTCCTCATAGGATTCCCGGCCTCCTGGATGAAATTCCCTACTGGAAAAGGAGAGGAAGAAGTTCCCTCCAATAAATTTGCGCTATGGCTACAGAAAATGACCCTCCCTCTTACTTCTGGCCTCGACGACATTTTTACTGCTGGAAAGGGAATTGCCATAATGAGGTTTGAAAGAGAAAGACTTTTCAGAAGAGGTTAGTAATAAGTAAAAAGGCAAAAGTAAAAAGGCAACCCCGAAGCCCAAAGGGCTAAAGGGGCATAAAGGCAAAAATTTTCCAACTGATTTTCAAGCGGTTAAAAAACCAATTTGGCTACTTTATTTTTGACTCAATACTTAATTCCAAACCTGCGCTATGAATAAGAATCCATGAATCAAGATAAAAAGGAACATTCACGCCTGTTTTTCATAGAACTCAGAAAAATTCACCAGCATGAAACCTGGGAAAAGGAGGAAAAGATCAGAGCATTAGCTGTTCTGATGGAGTTGCTTTTTACCGAAATAACCCGCCCTGAAAATATTCAGTTTACCACACTTTTTGCACGCATTGCCTACGCCAGCCACAAATTCGGGTTGGATAAAAAGACACAGTACTGGATTCATTTTTTCAGGAAAAAACAAAGAGACGGGAACTATGGCACTGAAATAAATAACATCTATCTCCTTGGCTTAAAAGTAGTTGCCGATAGCATAACACATTCTTTTGGGCATCCTTGCCCTGAAGAAATAAAGAACTTCCTGCCAAAGTCTTATCCTTATGTTAGGAGTGAGCAAAAGGTTGTGGAATTTCGCAAACAGGCACGGGTCACTGCTATCGCTGATGATGCGGCCAATGATCGGTTGGTAGCAGTGGATGAAGGACTGGATGCTGAAAAAGTTTATGTCCAATATGGCATTGCGGAACGCAACGAACCCTTCAGTGCCAGCATCCTTCAGATTCGCTATTCCTTTGGATTCCCCCTTATTTTGAGCTTGACTGATATTGAAATAGTGGAGACCGGAGGTTCAGAAACTGAGCCTGTGTTCACCTACCGCCCAAGAGCAATTGTGATAGAGCCGGATTACCTGATAGACGTAACTGCCATTGCAAACTGCTTTTCTGGGTCGGTAGCGGAACCTATGTTGTATCTGTTGAGCAAATTCATGCCCAACGAACAAAGTATACCCATGTTAATGGGAAACATTGCCAACCACTTCCTGGATGAGTTGATGCTCAACCCAAAGGCTGATTTCAAAGAGATGTTCGCCGGAGTTTTTAAGTTGAATCCACTTGGCATTTCCCTGCTCAATGACAAAGAAATACGAGACCTTATGGGCCAGGCCCAAAAGCACTGGGTTTCGCTCTACACAGCAGTTCACAGAGATATGGCCAAGGAAAACATTCCTCCAAAGGACTGTTTCTTGGAACCATCTTTTTACGACTCAAGTCATGGATTGCAGGGTCGCCTCGATGTACTCTATCTGAACCAGAAACAGAGCGCAATCATCGAACTAAAAAGCGGCTCCGCCTTTATGCCCAATCAACATGGCATAGGTGCCAGTCATTTTATACAAACATTGCTCTATGACCTGATGGTGCGTTCCACTTACGGTGAGAATGTGGAACCATCCAATTATATCCTTTATTCACGTGAAGACAACAATCAGCTTCGTTACGCACCCCTGATAAAATCCCAGCAAAATGAGGCACTTCAGATACGCAACCAAATGGTCACCATTGAGCGACAGCTTTGTTCCATTGAGAGCACATCCGGGAAGGTTTCATTATTGGAAGGGCTCACCGTCAATCGTTTCCCCGGATTGAAAGGATTTTCAAGACAAAATCTGGAATTGTTCGAATCAGTGTACAGTGGCCTTTCCGATTTGGAGCGAACGTATTTCAATGCATATTGCGGATTCATTGCCAGAGAGCACCGGCTGGCTAAAACCGGAATTCAGGGCTTGAAAAACGTAAATGGTCTCGCATCCATTTGGTTAGACACCAATGAGGAAAAGGAAAACAACTATGAAATCTTAAGTAAATTGGTCATTCACCATAACAAAGCGAATGAATCAGAACCTATTCTCGTTTTCCAAAAATCAGCGGAAACCAACCAACTGGCAAACTTCCGGGTTGGTGACATTGCCGTTTTATATCCTCTGGTGGAAAATGAAAGTTCAGAGAATGAAGGCATCTCGCCCATTAAAACCCAGCTTTTCAAAGTCACCATACTCGATATCAGTCCCGAAGAGGTTACCGCTCAACTGCGGTACAAACAATTCAACCTGAGCATTTTTAAAGAACACCGGTTCTGGAACCTCGAGCACGATCAAATGGACATGAGCTTCAGTTCCATGTACCAGGGACTTTTCCGTTTTGCCCAAAGTGAATCCAATCGGCGGGATTTACTCCTAACCAGCAGACCCCCAGCCATACCTGATGTGCAACAAGAGGTTGACTCACCTGCCTGGTCAGGAGTTACGGTAGAACAAAAACGCATCCTTTCGAAAATGATACATGCGAAAGATTATTTCCTGTTGTGGGGTCCGCCCGGAACCGGAAAAACCAGCCGTATGCTGAAACACTTTGCAGGCTGGATTTACAGGAACAGTTCAGAAAACCTGTTGTTGCTTGCCTATACCAACCGGGCTGTGGATGAAATTTGCGAAGCACTCGAAAGTCTGGATGAAGAGGTGAGTCATTCTTACCTGCGCATCGGTTCTTACTATTCCTGTGGTGAGCGTTTCAGGACAAAATTGTTGTCGAGTAAAATGGAAACGGTCAGAACACGGTCAGAACTTCGTTCCATTCTCGATAAGCACAGAATCTTCGTCAGCACCCTGGCCTCATTTTCCGGCAATTTATCCCTGCTGCAGCTCAAGACTTTCAAGAGAGTGGTCATTGATGAAGCCTCACAAATTCTGGAGCCTTCGCTGATTGGATTGCTGCCTAATTTCGAACAGTTCATCTTGATTGGCGACCACAAACAACTTCCGGCAGTTGTGGTGCAGTCGCAGGATGAATCAGCTGTTCTAAACGATGGGTTGAAAGCTATTGGATTGACCAACCTGAGGAATTCCCTTTTTGAAAGGTTGTACAAGAGGTGTTCGGAAATGAACTGGCATTGGGCTTTTGACCACTTAAGCCATCAGGGACGAATGCATGCGGACATCATGTTATTTTCAAAAATGCATTTTTATGAAAATAAGCTGGATATCCTGCCTTCCTGCCTCGGTGGTACCCGGCAAAAGGAACCATTGTTTTTTCCGTTCACAAAATTGGATACGGAAGTAGAGAAACTTCTTAGTTCCAAAAGAATGGTATTCCTACACTCTGGAAATGAAGAATCTGGATTATCCTGGAAAACCAACCGCAAAGAAGCGAATCTCGTATCGCACGCCGTTCGATTCCTGCAAGAGCGATACAGGCAGGCTGGCCGCTCAGCCACTATTGGAGTCATAACACCTTACCGCGCACAAATAGCTCTGATAGCAGAAATTATGCAGAAGGATGGTATCGACGTTGACGATATCACAATTGACACTGTAGAAAGGTATCAGGGAGGAGCACGTGACCTCATCGTGATTTCCCTTTGCATTAACGATTTGCGACAATTGGAGTCTCTGGTTTCTCTTTCAGATGAAGGCGTTGACAGGAAGTTAAATGTTGCCTTGACGAGGGCAAAAGAACAAATCGTCATGATCGGCAATGAAGATGTTTTGTCCCAAAACCAACTTTACCGGACTTTGATAGCTCATTGTAAAAGTTAAAGCGAAAAGCTACGCCGACCGGGAAAGGTCGGCCTCTTTTGTATTTATTCGGAAAAAGGACATAATTCTTGATTGAATAAGAATATTATTCTGAATTGCCCTAAATATTTTGAAAGATAATTGGAAATTATGCCAGAATTATTTGAACACTCGTCTAATAAAATCTGTTACACGGCGGGCTTACTAATACATTGGCAGCCAAAATTCAGTCAATAGAAATGATTACAGATAATTCAATCATCTTGCGCACTATAGCCATTGTACTTTTTTTATCAGTTTGGAATGCCACCTCTGTAGATGGACAGACCGATGAAAAGCCTCTCAGTTTAATGGATGTGATGAATTTTCATAAGGTCATAAACCTCACTATTGTGGCCAATATTGACTCTATTTATGCCAATAAAACTACCGAAAAAACCACGGAGGGAACTTTTTCATTCAAACTTAAGAAAGGAAAGTCCTATTCCTTTAAAGTCGAATTGAAGACGCGGGGACGGTTCAGGAGAGCGATTTGCGATCTTCCGCCTTTAAAACTGAACCTTCAAAAGAAAGAACTCCGGTCAGCAGGTTTTCATGATTATGATGAGTTTAAACTCGTCACTTATTGCCTGGAGAATGATGCACGCAGCAGGGAGTTAGTGTTGCGAGAGTACCTCGTTTATAAATTGTACAATGCCATAACACCTTTCAGTTATAGGGTACAATTGGTGAAATTGACAATTGAGGATGTCCAGCAGAAAGGAAAAAAAATCAACACCTGGGCTTTTCTAATCGAAGATGATAAAGAGTTCGCAAAAAGACTGGGTGTAAAAGAGTGTGAATGTCTGGGGCAAACACCGGACAATCTGGATGATTTTTATGAGAAGTTAAACGCCGTTTTCCAGTTCATGATTGGAAATACCGATTGGGATATTTTGATGCTTCGCAACGTGAAACTGATGGAAAAAGAAGATGGCAAACTGGCGCCGGTTCCATACGATTTTGATTTCTCAGTTATCGTAAGAGCACCCTATCTGAGACCCAATCAGGATGTCGGCCAAAGCATTAAAATGGAAAGGATTTACATGGGGATGCGAAGAGAGGATAGAGACATGCAGACTGTAACTGCCTATTTCCGTTCTAAAAAAGGAGAGCTGATTAGAATTATTGAGGGCTTCAGAGAATTAGACAGCTATGCATCAGCAGAAATGGTGCAGTATTTGGAGAGTTTTTACAGCATGATCGACAGGAATGAACTGAGTAGTGTGTATTTCCCGGCGAAATAAACTCCTGTCCCTAAACAACGACTAATTAGTAGAGTTTTTTCATACAAGTTTGATTTGTGGGTACCTGTCAATGGTACCCTTTTTTTTGCCTTGATCCTGCGCTTCGGCTCCATCTGTATCAGATTTAAATAGGCGAATTGAATCATAGAAACTACCTTTGCCGTAAATCTCTGCTTGCCGATGCAGCTCTTGATAAAAAACATTACAGTACTACATCCGGGTTCTCCTCACCACCGCCAGACCGTCGATATTTTCATACAAAAAGGTCAAATCACAGAAATCGCTTCGGGACTCCAAAAGATTAGAGTTCAGGAAATTGATGGAGCGAATTTGATGGCTTTGCCCGGACTGTTTGATTTGGGCACGACGATTGGCGACCCTGGTTTGGAACATAGGGAGGACCTGCGCTCGGCTACTCAGGCAGCACTACAGGGAGGATTTACCGGATTGGCCTGCCTGCCTAATACGTCTCCAAGTCTGCATTCCAAGTCGGAAATAACGTATGTGCGAAATTTTTCGAAAGGAAACCCTGTTGACATCCTGCCCATGGGTGCTGTCTCGGAGGATTGTGCCGGAAAGGATCTCACAGAGATATACGATATGTTTGCCTCAGGTGCCGTCGCATTCACCGATGGAAAAAATCCAATCCAGAACAGCGGCCTGATGCTCAGGGCTCTATTATATGTCCTTCCTTTCGATGGCATAGTTATCAATCAGCCACTGGACAAATCCATTGCTCCGGGTGGACAAATGCATGAAGGAATTGTGAGTACATCACTGGGCATGAAAGGTATTCCCGCACTTGCAGAGGAACTGATGCTCAAAAGGGATATCTTCCTGGCCGAATATTCGGGAAGCAGATTGCACATCCTGAATGTTTCTACGGCAGGAGCAGTTGACCTGATAAAGCGTGCAAAAGCAAAAGGCCTGAAAATCTCCGCATCCGCATCGGTCATGAACCTGGTATGTGACGACAGCATGGTGGAAGGATTTGACAGCAATTACAAAGTTATGCCGCCTTTAAGAGGCAGAGAGGATATGAAAGCGTTGAAAGCTGGCTTAAAAGACGGTACGATAGACTTTATAACTACCAATCACAGTCCATTGGACGAAGAAGCCAAGAACCTCGAATTTCCTTATGCTGAATTTGGAGCCATAGGCCTGGAAAGTTCCTTCGCCTTATCCCATACATTTTTAAGCAAAAACT
The DNA here is from genome assembly GCA_964423205.1 of uncultured Saprospiraceae bacterium. Taxonomy (GTDB): domain Bacteria; phylum Bacteroidota; class Bacteroidia; order Chitinophagales; family Saprospiraceae; genus UBA6168. The sequence goes on from CAYRDX010000031.1 coordinate 37,652, forward strand.
TTGATTTGGAGAAACTGGTAGAGCAATGGGCCATTGCTCCGAGAGTATTGCTCAAACTGCCCATTCCTGAAATTGCTAAAGGAGCAGCAGCCAATCTTTGCATTTTCGATCCCAATGAAGAGTGGACTTTTAGTACTGAAGATATTGCATCCAAATCCAAAAACACCCCCTTTATCGGATGGAAGTTGAAAGGGCAGATAAAGGCTGTTATCAAGGATAATCACCTTTTCATCCGTCAAAACCTTTAGACCGGCCAATTCTTTTGGTAAGAAGCATTGGTTCAGGATACTTTCGGTCATCGAACCTAAACTTTGAAATCAAAATCAAAACATTATGACTAATTCTGAAAACTTTGAGCACATGGTGGACGAATCCACCGTTTCTTTCTGGCCCACTGCACTTCGTTATGGTGTCTTAGGAGGTTTATTTCTGGTTATTTACGCTTTAGTTGCGAACATGACGGGTTTCAGCATTCCCACATCCATTACAAGTGGATTAATTCAAACCGTTATTTCCCTGCTGTTTATCGTAGTCATTGGCACCTTGACGGTTAAGCAACACCGCAATGTTGATCTGAAGGGCAATATTTCATTCCTCAGAGCATTTCTTGTAGCTTTCATTGCACTTTTCGTTGCTTCCATCATCAGCAGTCTGTTCAACGTGCTTTATATGACGGTGATTGACCCTACTTACACAGATACAGCCATGGAAAAGATGGAAGAATTATTCACCAACATGGGCATGGATGAAAGCATGATGGAAACACAACTTGAGGCTACAAGGGCTCATTTCAACACAACATCCATGATAAAAAACGGCCTTCTCTGGGGTAGTTTTTTCAATGCCGTTGTTGCAGCCATCATTGGTGCCATTATGAAGAGAAAGCCTGCTGTAGTATAAGTTTGGGCTGATTTTAGATATGTGGTAAGGGCCTTTGAATAAATACATTTTGATGAAACAAACCGCTGTTAAATACGGTATCATAACAGGTATAGCCACAGTGCTGTACCTGTTCTTTTTTTACACACTGGACCGTTCCAATGCCACCAATACTTGGGTGAGTTTCAGCACCCTCATCATTACAGTGATCGGTATGGTAGCAGCCAATGTTGCTGAGCGAAAAAAAGTTGGTTCATTGGAAAGAAGTGAGGCGCTGAAAATTGCTTTTTCGGTGGCCGTAGTGTCGGGATTGTTTTTTTATACATTCCTTTATCTGCTTTTCAATTTCATAGACCCGGAACTTGCCCAGATTGTAGTGGAAAAGAATCCAGCGCAAGATTTAGAAGCCTCAGGACAACCTTTTGAAATGACTGTAGGAAAAGTGTTTTTCGGATATGCCTTTAGTCTGGTTTATGGGTTCCTGCTGGCGCTGATGGTTGCAAATTTTGTAAAAAAGAGGTCTTAAAAGAGGGTTTAATAGGGGCTGTATCATAAGTAATTTTCCCGCAGATTTCGCGGATTTTACCGCTAATTTTCGCAGATGATTCGCTCTGTGGAATCCGCGAGTCCATCTGCACAAATCCGCGGGAAAAAAAATTTAGTTTTGCAAAATGAAATCATAAGGGTCTTTTGATACAGCCTCCTGAAACAGGCTTATTTTGTCAAAAATCGTTGACAACTTTTGAAAAGCTGTCTACGCTGAATTAGAATGAAGATATGGATATAAGTGTAGTAGTTCCCCTGTTTAATGAAGACGAAAGCCTGCCACACCTCGAGGAGTGGATACGGAGGGTCATGGATGCGAATCAATTCAGCTATGAAATCATCATGGTGGACGACGGCAGTAAAGACCGCTCATGGCAGGCCATTGAAGAATTAAAGGCTAAGAATCCAAATGTCATTGGAATCAAATTCCGCAGGAATTATGGCAAATCTGCCGCCCTGCACACAGCCTTCCAGGAAGCCAAAGGCGACGTGGTTATTACCATGGACGCAGACCTGCAGGACAGCCCTGATGAAATACCTGAATTATATCGATTGATTAAAGAAGAAGGTTATGATTTAATCAGTGGCTGGAAGAAAAAACGCCACGACCCCATTTCTAAAACACTGCCATCCAAATTTTTCAACGCCGTCACCCGTTCCATCAGCAAAATAAAACTGCATGATTTCAACTGCGGCCTGAAGTCATACAAAAAAGAGGTAGTGAAAAGCATCGAAGTATATGGTGAAATGCACCGCTACACACCACTTCTGGCCAAGTGGGCAGGTTTTACAAAAATCGGGGAAAAGGTGGTCGAGCACCGTACCCGTAAATATGGGATTTCTAAGTTTGGATGGAGCCGCTTCATCAATGGTTTCCTCGACCTGTTATCCATCACGTTTATTGGCCGTTTCTCACAAAAGCCGATGCACTTTTTTGGCACTCTGGGTACTTTGTTCTTCCTTGCGGGTTTTGTGGTTTTGGCATATTTGAGTTGGGCCAAACTCGTATATCAGGAATACGGAATCACCGACAGACCGTTATTTTACCTCGGCATTTTGGTTATCATACTTGGTACACAATTGTTTGTGACCGGATTTCTTGCAGAGTTATTGGTTAGAAACTCTGCCACACGGAATTCCTATATCATTGAAAAAACGACAGAAGATTAAGCTGCAACCGGCTCCCTGATAAAGAACTCATGAAAAAAATTGTTGTCCTATCACCTGCACACCCCTTGAGAGGTGGAATAGCCGTTTCCAGCGAGCGTTTTGCACAGGAACTGCAAAAGTGCGGATACGAAGTGTTGGTTTTTTCCTTTTCTCTTCAATATCCGGGATTCCTTTTTCCGGGCACAACGCAATACACGAGTGACCCGGCACCCCGGGATTTAACCATCAGAACCGCGGTTAATTCAGTGAACCCACTGAATTGGATAAAAGTCGGATTGGAGCTGCGCAAACTCAGACCCGATGCCATAGTCACCCGCTACTGGCTGCCCTTTTTGGGACCTTGCCTGGGCACCATCTTGCGAATTGCCAGGAGCAATGGTTTCACCAAAACAGTCGGTTTGCTCGACAACATCCTGCCCCATGAAAAAAGGCCGGGAGACCGCATGTTTACCAAATGGTTTGTAGGTGCCAATGACGGCTTTATTGCCATGTCCAAATCGGTGGAGCAGGATTTGAGGATGTTCACTGCTGAAAAGCCATCTACCTACGTGCCCCTACCCATTTACGACAATTATGGTGAACCGGTCAGCCGGAAAGAAGGAATAGCCAAACTGGGCCTGAATGAAAATGAGAAGTACCTTTTATTTTTTGGTTTCATCAGAGAGTACAAAGGGTTGGACCTGTTGTTACAGGCTATGGCTGAACAAACCGTTGCTGAGACTGGCGTTAAGCTAATCGTAGCCGGTGAATTTTATGGCAACAGGGAATCTTATGAACTACTCATCAATGACCTGGGAATAGAGGATAAACTCATATTGCGAACCGACTACATTCCGGCCGAAGAGGTAAAATACTATTTTGCAGCGGCCGACCTGATCGTTCAACCGTATAAGACAGCTACACAAAGTGCTATTTCACAGGTTGCGTATCATTACGAAAAACCAATGGTGGTGACCAATGTGGGAGGATTACCAGAAATCGTTCCGCATGGAAAAGCCGGGTACGTCGTCGAAAAAGAGCCTGCTGCCATTGCGAAAGCTATTGTGGATTTTTTCACCAAAAACAGAGCCGCAGAATTCGCCGAAGGCGTAAAAAAAGAAAAGAAGCGCTTTGCATGGACTTCCATGGTAGAAGGTTTGGAAGGCATTCTTTCCAAACTGTAAGAACCAGGTAATGATTAAAAAATGACTTCAACGTTCAGATTTCCGAAATCCTGGAGATTTTGGAAATCTTTAACCTCAAGTTTTACCAACAGACAACAAACAATTTTCAACGAATAACCACCACATGACCTATCTGATAACAGGTGCCACCGGATTTGTAGGCCATTTTTTGATTGATCAAATTTTGGCACAGCAGCCTGATGCTCAGATCATAGGTATCGCACGAAGAAAACACGACTCGGTGGACTCCAGAATGAAACTCCTCATTTTGGACCTTAATGATATTGCCGGAATTACTCCCATTCTCGAACAATACCGCCCGGATGCCATCATTCATCTCGCCTCGTACAGCAGCGTTGGTTACAGCTGGCAGCACCCCATTCAGAGTTTCACCAACAACGTCAACATTTATTTGAATCTTCTGGATTCCGTAAGAAAAACCGGGATAAAAGCCAGAGTGCTCCACGTCGGTTCTTCAGAGGAATATGGGATTGTTGACCCAGGGAATATCCCCATCACCGAGTTGACTCCCCTGAACCCCATCAGCCCTTATGCTGTGGCCAGGGTTTCACAGGAATTGATTTCAAAAGTGTATGTTGAAGGTTACGGGCTCGATATCGTTTTGACAAGGTCATTTAACCATATCGGTCCCGGTCAGGATACGCGGTTTGTGATACCTTCTTTTATCACGAGAGTCAAACATGCCAAGGGCACTAATGCTGAAATAGAGACTGGCGACCTGAGTATCATCCGTGATTTCCTGGATGTACGGGATGTTGTGAAAGCCTATCTTCTGCTATTGGAAAAGGGTGAAACCGGTAAAACATATAACATCTGCAGCGGTTCAGGTCAATCTTTGCAGTCTGTTCTTGAACTGATATGCGAACTTCTCAGTAAAAAAGTCATTGCAAAAGAAAATCCCGCCTATATCCGTCCAAATGATAATCCGGTCATCATCGGCAATAACACAAAATTGAGGGAATCCTGTAATTGGCAACCCGAATTTTCGCTTAGGCAATCACTTAGGGATATGATTGAGTATCAAAAGGATTTTTGACAATAAACTCTTCTCAGGATATTGTTGGTGCCTGATAATCTTATTGCTCGCTTCAAATTTCGGATAATCTCCTAGCCATCCGGTAAACTACAAATACTATTATACTTCCCCCAGGACTACCCCCTTAAAATTCTACAAAGATATTTTCCCTTTGCCACACATGGGGAGATGTTGAATAAAATTTAAGAACCTCAAACAAAATAATCTTCCTCAACAGGCTCAAACCTAAATCCTGTAAATCCCTCTTCCTCAATCATTTTTTTCACTCTTTCAGTACAAATTTCTCCAAACGGAAAACCAGGATAACTAAATCTAATAAGGTCAAAAGGTTCATTGTACTTAATTTTTAAACAATACTCTAATCCATAATCCTTCTCCCTGTCCCTTATCTGTTTATTATATTCTATCAGTTCATTCCAGCTAGTAAATTTATATTCTTCCAATCTTGGTTCACCACAACCTTTTGATTTATAAAAAGTTGATTTATCCCAATCAATGTAATCAAGGTAGGCTCTATCTTTTACCCACCACAGAGCCCTATGAGTATCATAAATATTCTTTTTATATAAGAAAGCAAAATCAAAGAGCTGATGGGCGGCAATATTGAAATTACATAAAATATTTAACACGTTTTTGCTAAGCAATAAAAAATTTGACAAAGGGCTTGAACTCAGAAGGTCAGTGATTTTTGTTCTATTTTTGACAATTACTCTTCGAATTCTATAGTCTTGAGAAATTTTGCCTTCAATATCGTATATTGAATAATCAATGGGAACATTATCATGCCTATCGTATTCTTGAATATGAGGGTGATCGGCTCCTATTATTTTCGGGTCTAGTGATGTTTTCATATAATACATCATATGTGTTTATTTTATTGGTATATAATTAAAAATAATATCATTCAAATGAAGGTTTGGGTTAGCTTCGATTTTATTCCTGAGGAAGTCTTCAAACTTAACCAGTTCTTCCTTTAAACGTTTAGTATCATTTAATCCAAATGTTTCTTGAATTTTCTCTAATCCAGCATATACCCTATCATTATAAGCCTTATGCCCTGTTATTTCTCCAGGTCTTGCAGCTTGCCTCCCTGAGTCAATTGCCAATCCATTTCTGGGATAGCTCATGTGGAAAAAGTCAGAGCCTTGTTGTGCATTTCTCGCAACTGTTTGAATAGTTGGATGTTCACGGTGTGCCCAAGGGATTAAATGATGTGCCTGTCGGCTATCACCTGTTGCCATTCCTAAAGCCTTGCGTAAATCACTTCGGTTGCCAAAATCAATAATACCGCCAACATTCTTTACAATAAGATTGGTGACAACCCCATCAGCTCTTTTTACCGCGTAAGCAAGGTATTTGGTACCAATTGCAGCCCAACCAGTAAACGGCACAACGGCAGCATAGGAAAATGAGGCGTTTAGATAGTCTCCTTCGATGGTATAAAGAACCCCATTGGCAGCGTCGCAACCTTCTCCAAATACAGGAAAAAGTCCACAAAAATCTAAGATAATGTGTGTTGTTTCATCAATTACATTCCAAACTGCAACTCTAAATAATTTGGCTCTTTCAAAAAGCGTAGGTTGTCTGGAATTTGATGATATCCATTGCTTTTTTAGATATTCATATTCCATATGAACAGCCGCTCTGATAATCTCAAATCCAGGGATAGTAGAATATGCCATCATTATGTCCCTGGCTACAGCATCTTCAATTTGCGTTGGTGTTATTCCATTTCCATTACTACAGAGTTCCAGTAAATTATCCGCAACAATGTATTGAATGTTTGGAGTTTCTTTAAAATCGTTAAGGATTTGCTCCGTTTTGGAAGCGAGGCCATTTGAATTCGCTACGCAATTTTGTAATGCCTGCATTTGAGAGGGTTCCAGACTTTCAGAGGGGTCACCACTATTATAATATGGTCCGCCTCCACCACCACCATCATAAGAAGTATAGTATAAAGCGTTGGTATTGTCATATCCAAAGTTGTAATAAAAATAGTTTGACCAATCATAGCTACTGTTTGGATCTCCTCCCCCACTGGAAAATGACTCGAAAATATCTTCAAATATATTCCGAAAGAAATTGCCAACTTTCCTCCAGAAAGAGTCTCCGAATGATGGACAAGTAACACCAGGGCCCAAAATCCAATCAATTACCCCACATTCACCCGTTCTAAATTCAACTGGTTTATTTGGGCAAATCGTCACAAATTCTGCTATTTCAAACAGATTATTTTTTAACTCTCTATTCTTAGCAATTCCAACATCACTATTTCTATCAAGCAATAAATACTGATGTCCAAACCAATTTGTATATAAAACAAACACATGGGTAACTTGCTTTGTATTGCCAGTACCATCATTCACAACAGGAACAATACTTATAATTTGATTGTAATTGTCAAGGGTAACGGTATTTTTCCATTCAGTCTTTCCGATTTTATTCAATCGTAAGTCTTTTGCCAAAAGATTGTCATAATACTTTTTGACGACTTTTCTGTGCTTATCATTTTTAAGTTTTCCTTGGATAAGCACCTCACAATCATCCCCATTAAAAGCATCTAATGCAGAGATTTCATCCTCAGTACTATGATCAGCAGTGATTGGTATGCTTTCTTTCTGACAACCAATAAATGTAACCAGGCCGATAAAAATCAGCACAGCAGAACAAATGAAAATCAGCTTTTTCATACTTTTACGAAGTTATTAAGTTAACTATGGGGCTTTTGCCGTCTCCGGTCAAAGAAGAACGGCATTAGCCCTTTTCCTATCTAAAGATGATCGTTCAATAACTGAAACAGGGTGTTGCCAAAACTATGAGCCTAAATGTTGCATCTCAGTTAACAATAAATAGCGTAGTGTTAGAATTGGGCTGCCTGTCACGCTGAAACTACACTCATTTCACTTAAGTTTGTATTTCAGGTTAATTCCTAAACCGTATCCTTTATACTTAAGATTTACAGTTGGAACAGGTGGATTAGGATCGCCAACCGAAGTCAAATCTCGTCGATACGACAGATCTACGCACCAGCGTTCAGTCAGATGACATGTTACACGAGGCACCACTGAAAGTACCAACCGATTTATTCTGTCCTCATATTTCCTCCAACTACCTGATTGAACTCCGGCAAATCCAACATAATAAACAGTTGGTGAAACAGCAAGAGACATCCATGCAAGGGGCTTGAAATCAATGAATTGATTAAGGGAGGCGGAAAGAATGTAATAATCACTCGTACTACGGCTGCCTCCCAAATCACCTAATGTTATACCCGGTTGGTAGGACCACTTTTCACTTATATTTAGGTTATAACCATAGCCAAAAGAAGGTGCTAGTTTGAAGTTTTCCAATTTTTGCTTTCCAAATGGGAAATCATACCTGGTACTTAAAGTAGAATAATTCGCACCCACCGTAAAAAAAGACTGAGCGGACAAAAGGGCAGAGGAAAAGGCTAAACACATGGCAAAGATTATACTTTTCATGATTGTAGTTTTAGAACGGTAAAGTGCACTCGGCTGAAGAAAGGAAGATATTGTGCTTTACTTTATCTCATCCAAATACGCACTTTACCTATTGAATATTAAGAGTTAATGTTTAATGTGCAGGTTGCCTGGATGGTTTGACAATCGTCTTGCCGATTTGTACCAGTCACAGTTAAAATAATAACGAAGTCATTCAAGGGTGAATCTTTCCAATGAACATCACTATCAGCAGCAAATATTTCGGTGATTCTATCAGTCCGGGTACAATTAAAGAAATTTATGGAATGCGTGAGTGACCAATTTATTACTGGGTCAGTGTGCCTGTTGGTAATGGTACCGGAAACTTGCAACGAGATATGCCTGGTATCACGCCACCAAATCCCCAAAGAGCGGCTTTGAGCTTTTACTATACCTTCATGATACCAAGCATATTGAGTGAAACCTTGCTGGACCGGGAAGCTCCGTGTATCAGAGTACCATTCAACTTTAATTCTCTTGTTATTGTTGTTCGGCAAAGTCGCAGTACAATCATCACGAAAGGTTTCATCTCTTTCTACGATTTTATCCTCTAAACGTAGTTGTCTTAGCGTGTGTACGGAAAGTTCCCCAAACACACCAATTTCACCGTTCCATTTTGTCACCAAATCTTGCCTACCAACCGGGTAGGAAAATAATAGCGTTCCTTTAACGAGATATTCCTGCCCACAAATCCTGTATATCCCGTCTTTATTGGCAAAATAACAGAAAGGTGGAGAAAAGAGCGGTTCTACACCTTCGGCAGAAATCCTGGCCAAGTGTCCGTATTGTTGAGAAAACTGTTCAAAGATGGGTTTGAAAGTGGCCTCTGTCATTTTCGGGTCTTTTTCATGGCGCGTAAGCAATACACCCAGTTTGTCTTCAACTTCAATGGAAAGTCCTAATGCAGTTTTGGCTCCAACAGAAGCTTCCCATGCTTTGAATTCTCCATTGTTTAATCTCGGTTTGCTTTTGAGAAAGTCGATAAGTTTCTTCGAATCCCGGAAGTTGATTACTCCATCCTTTTGAACAACGAATCCCAGTACACCATAATTCAAGTCACAGCCCGCAGCCATTGAATTCTCCATCGCTTCAGGTTCATTGGAATTGTCTTCTTTCTGACAACCAATGAATGTAATCAGGCCGATAAAAATCAGCACAGCAGAACAAATGAAAATCAGTTTTTTCATACTTTTACGAAGTTATTAAGTTAACAATGGGGCTTTTGCCGTCTCCCTTCCAAGAAGAACGGCATTAGCCCTTTTCCTATCTATTGACAATGGTACAATAGCATGGTAAAAGCAGGCGCATAAATCCGGGGCCTGGTATTACGCCTCAAATCAATTTTATCTTTCAATTATGTCTAATTTCTACTCCAACTGACAGAGGCTGCCTTTAAAAAGATGACATAGAAGGCTAACACCTAATTTCTTTGGGAACTTTTTTTCGGCTGCAGATGATATCTAAGATTTATCCCTGTTCCTTGTCCTTTGTACTTTAACCTGTGAGTAAATAAAGAAAAATCTGGATTGCCAACTGATGTCAAATCCTTGCGGTAAAACAAATCGATACTCCATTTTTCATTTAAGTGAATTGATATCCGGGGAATTATGGTCAAGACCAGCCTGTGTATTTCCTCTTCATATTTTCTCCATTTACCTCCTTGAACACCGGCAAATCCGATATAATAGATAGAAGGGGAAAAGCCAACTGACAACCTTTGAATTAGCCGATAATCGATAAAATGATTAAAAGTTGCGGTCAGTATAAAGTAATTATTCGGATACTGGAGTCCACCCATATCACCCAATGTCAAGCCCGGCTGGTATGACCATTTTTCTCCGATTTTGATACTATACCCATATCCAAAAGAGGGTGTGAGTTTGTAGTTTTCCCAGGAAAGTTTACCATGAGGGGATTCATTTGGATATCTCAGGGTTGAATAGTTGGCACCTAAGGTAAAAAGGGATTGGGAAAAAACAAGCCTGGAACTTAGAACCAAGCATACTGCTAAGACTATTATCTTCATCTGATTCATACTATTAATTTTTAAATGATAAGTGTGAAATAGACATGGTAATAAATATTAAATGTGTAGCCTTCTTACTTATGAAAGCAATTACTACATGTTTTATTGTGAGAGAATACAAGTTGCCTGTATAGTCACGCAATCGTCCTTTCGGTTTGTACCAGTAGTTGTAAGTGAATTTTCAAAATCATTTAGAAGAGAATAGACAGGATGCTCTAAGTCTTCAACCGCAAAGGTTACCGTTATTCTGTCTGTATGGGTGCAGTAAAATAGGTCGATATAATTTGTGTGGGACCAATTTATCAAAGGGTGTGTATGCCTGTTGGTAACAGTGCCTGTGATATCCAATGCAATATGCCGGGTATCCCGCCACCAAATCCCTAATATTTTGGTTTGGGCTTTAACCATAGCTTGATGAAAATAATTATATGTATGAAAATTCGGATTTGCGTTAACCCATTCTGCTTTAGATATCCGCTCGACTATTATTCTTTTACTGTTATTATTGAAGTTGGCAATACATTGAATGTCCAATAACTCATCTCTTAACCGTATTATCTGAGTTGAAAGTGAGCTATTCAAACTTTGTACACTGAGTTCTTCAAACACACCTATTTCTCCATTCCATTTCGCAACTAGTTCTTCTTTTCCCACGGGATAGGAAAATAAAAGCGCTCCTTTTACGCGATATTCCTGCCCACAAATCCTGTATATCCCGTCTTTATTGGCGAAATAACAGAAAGGTGGAGAAAAGAGCGGTTCTACACCTTCGGCAGAAATCCTGG
>CAYRDX010000032.1:0-47660 GCA_964423205.1 uncultured Saprospiraceae bacterium
TCTGCCAAGAAGGTGAGATAGATTTTCTTGAGAAGAATCACTTTAATCTCTTTAAGTGATTAATTAAGAATGGCAGATAAAAATCAGGGGATGGAAGTTGTTGTCTTCCATCCCCTGTTTAACCTTATAAAGTGAATGATTTCTTGTATTAATAAAGTCGGCCTTCCTGGGCGACCACCTCTTTAGCTTTTGCTCTTTTCAGGTTGTTTGGACAAACATAATCTGTCGTCTCAAACTTACCACTGGCCAATATCGCCTCAAATCCGCCGTCAATATCCACGAGGTTATGATAACCTCTGGATTTCAAAATTGATGCGGCAATCATTGACCGGTATCCACCTGCACACATGAGATAATACTTCTTCTCTTTGTCAAATTCAGACATAAAGTCGCTGAAGAAGTCCAAAGGGAAATTGCTGGTATCCACAATGTGCTCCGCAGAAAACTCCCCTGGACGGCGTACGTCAAGTACATCCTCCCGGTTAAAACCATTCAGTTCTGATGCAAAATTATCGGGTGTAATACTCCTCAGATTGTCCACTTCCTTACCGGCCTTTTTCCAGGCATCAAAGCCTCCTTTCAGGTAGCCGATAACATTATCGAATCCAACCCTCGACAAGCGTGTGATGGCTTCTTCTTTCCTGTGTTCTGGCACTACCAGTGCGATTGGTTGATGAACGTCTGCAACTAAAGCTCCAACCCATGGAGCAAAACTTCCGTCGAGACCTATGAAAATAGAATTAGGAATAAAACCTTTCGGGAATTCCTGGTGTTCGCGAACATCCAGAACAACTGCTCCCGTCGTATTTACAGCTATTTCGAAAGCATCCGGAGAAAGAGCCTGGGCTCCTTTTTTCAGAACCTCATCGAAGCTGACATAACCCTCTTTATTCATTCGGACGTTCTGAGGAAAATACTTTGGAGGTGCCATCAGTCCATCAGTTACTTCGAAAATGAATTCCTGTTTGGACATATCTGACCTAAGTGCATAATTGGAGGATTTCTGGATTCCAATAGTTGAAATCGTTTCACTCGACATGTTCTTTCCGCAAGCTGAACCTGCGCCATGTGCCGGATAAACAGTTACATCGTCGGGCAGTGTCATAATCTTGCTGCGAAGGCTGTCATAGAGGTGTCCTGCCAGGTCTGCCATTGTTAAATCAGATTTTTGCGCCAAATCAGGACGGCCAACATCACCAATAAAAAGTGTGTCGCCTGTAAATACTGCAACCTCATTACCTTTTTTATCTTTCAACAAATAACAGGTACTCTCCATGGTGTGACCCGGAGTGTGAAGTGCCTGAATCGTTAAATCTCCTACTTTGAATTCTTCTCCATCCCGTGCGATATGAGCATCGAAAGTTGGATTGGCAGTTGGGCCAAATACAATTTTGCCACCGGATTTTTTTGCCAGGTCCAAATGGCCTGAAACGAAATCCGCATGGAAGTGTGTTTCGAAAACATACTTTATGGCAGACTCCGATTCATTTGCCCTTTCGAGATAAGGGTCAGTTTCCCTCAAGGGGTCAATGACGGCAGCTTCGCCTTTGCTCTCAATATAATAAGCGCCCTGCGCCAGACAACCAGTATAAATTTGTTCTATCTTCATTTGTTTACAGAATTTTATTTTAAAATAGCGGTGCAAAGATGACAAATGTCATCATCTGATGAGGTAACAATTATCACAGTGTAATGTTTTCTAAGACATGAACAGTTCAATGCGGTTGCGGTGGGTCTTGATTCTTTCCATAGATTCCAGCTTTTTCAGGAGCCGCGTGACCACCTCCCGGGATGTAGCCAATTCATAGGCAAGTTCCTGGTGGGTAGAGTAGACATAACGCTTTTCCTTCAAACCGGCTTTCTTTTTAAGCAACCTCCAAAGACGCTCATCCAATTTCCGGAATGCGAGACAGTCAACTGCTTCCATGAGGTCATCGAATCGCTTTTGGTATGTCTGGAACACGAAATTTTTCCACGATGGAAAATAACTCATCCAGATATCCATTTTCTCTACTGGAATCATCACCAGCTGCGTGTTTTCTTCAGCTACTGCACGCACTGTACTGGGCCGGTTGGCCGAGCAACAAGTCAAAGACATAGCACAGGTATCGCCATCCGTGAGAAAATACAGAAAAGCTTCATTGCCTCTTTCGTCCTGTCTCAGAATCTTAATGCTTCCGGAGAGAATAATGGGAATGGACCGGATGTATTGTCCGGGTTTCATTAATTCTTCGCCAGATTCAAATTTCCTCAGAACTCCAAATTTGTCTATTTCTTCTTTAAGGCGTTGTTCAAATTCGGCAAAAATAGGTGATTCGGATATTATCATTTATGATGAACTTTAGAGATGCTGTGTAATAGCAAGAAAGATAGGAAACATCCTATTTACCTTGGAAAAAATTTCAACATAAAAGAACAGTCTCCTTGCAAGTTGGTTGAAGGAGACGGCACAAGAAGAGTTATTTTTTTAAGAATACCTTGCTGGACTATTGGCTTCCAACTAAAAAATTAACTGCTTCTACTGGTTTTTTCACTTGCGCATCAGCACTATTTGTGGCCGGAACAACTTGCAGTATTTCACTTTTATCAATACCCCTTATTCTGCTTCATTGCTCCACCACTTAGGTCAATTTCAGTTTGAGGAACAGGTAAGAGTTCATGTTTACCGTTTACAAAATTCTTTCCGGCTGCTTTCATTACTTGTTCAGCTCTGCCCCAGCGAAGCAGATCGAACCAGCGATGTTGCTCCATAGCCAACTCTACCCTACGCTCTAAATAAATGCGCTCTCGTAGCTGGTCTTTATTGGTTACCGTCACATCGGGCAGAATAAAATTGTTGCCGGCTCTTGCCCTTTTTCGCACCATATTAAGATAAGTCAGAGCTGAAGCTGATTTCCCATTTTCATTCATTGCCTCCGCTGCCAACAATAAAATATCGGCATATCGGAGGATGCGAATGTTCCCGGGACCATTGTCCTGCAACCCCGCATGTGCCGGCACCCATGCTTTTTGATTAAAACGAGGATTAACCATCTCTGGGTTGTTCCGTACAATGGTTGCGCCATCCGGAAGGACCTCCCCGACATAAATAACTGTTGCCTGCCGCCTGGGATCTCCAATTTCATAGGCGGCAATCAGATTGTCGCTTGGTCTGTTAAAACCCCAGCCGAGATTGGGAATACCTCGAACGCCCTGAATCATATTGAACGGAGTAGCACCGGGTCCCACAACGGCTGCCTTTATGGCTGTAGCTGTGATTTCAAAAATGCTCTCAGCTCCATTTTCGCCGATGGGTTCAAAGTTGTCGCTGTAGCGGCTCAACAGGCTGTATTGCCCGGAATTGATGATTTCGAGGCAATACTTTTCAGCATTGACAAAATCCTTTTTGGCCATATACAGTTTTGCCAGAATGCCTTTTGCGGCTCCTTTGGTAACCCTGCCGAGGTCGGAACTGGCATATTGTGTTTTTTCAGGGAGTGCGGTGGTGGCTTCCAGCAGGTCTTTTTCAATCAGGCTATAAACTTCCGCAACAGGCTTTCTTTCCTGGGTGAAATATTGATCGGGTTTTAAGGCGCCTGTTATGATGGGTATTTCCCCAAACCATTGCACTAAACGGAAATAGGCATAAGCCCTGAGGAATTTAGCCTCTCCCACCAAACGGGCCTTTAATTTTGCGTCCATGTCAATTTTCGGAATATTCTCGACGGCGAGATTTGCCCGGAAGATGGCATGATAATGACCTCGCCAGGCACCTGTAAAAGCAGCGTTGGTGGCATTGAAAGTTAGATCATCCAGTTCCTGCATGTACAAGGCATCATTGGGAGTACTTCCCTTATCAGCATCGTCGCTGATGATGTCCGTTATACCAATCCATGGAAACGCACACAAATCCCAATTGCGGAACTGATGATAGATGGCATTGGTAGCCCAGACAGCATGATCTGCCGTTTCAAAATAGGTGTCGAAAGTAAGTTGGCCTTTGGGCTTTCGCTCCAGAAATTCTTTTTGACAGGCCGACAAAACCAAAAGGGCAACAGCAGAAATGATTATGGTGAATTGCTTTTTCATCTTTCTCAATTTTTAATCAAAATGTGATTTCCAGTCCTCCCTGCCAGGACTTGGCAATCGGGTAGCCGCCTGAATCAAGTCCAACCTCGAATGGGTTTCCGGAATTGGGAAATTCCGGAGAATAACCGCTGTAGAACTGCCTTGTCCAGATGTTTGCACCCGACAGATAAACCCGGAATTTTCCAATTCCGGTCTTTGACAGCCACGTTTGTGGGAATGAATATCCGAGAACAACATTGCGCAGGCGAAAGAAACTTCCGTCATGCAGGAAGCGGTCACTAACCCTGTAATTGTGTCCGCCATTGGTAATCCGTGGCTCGTATAAACTGGGTTTGTCGGCCGTCCACCTGTCGAAATAGTGTTGTTCCCAATTGTACACCCCAAAGCGGAAGGTTTCTTTTGAGTTGAAAACCTTATTGCCTTGAGCTCCTATAAAGTCTATGGCGAAATCCAGCCCTGACCATTCCATTCCTGCAGTAAAACTATAAGTCAAGGTTGGAATCGGGCTGCCGAGATACTCCCTGTCTTTGTCATCTATTTTCTTGTCGCCATTCAAGTCTGCATACCTCAGGTCGCCAACCCGTTCAACTCCCATTTTGGGAAGATTGGCCAATTCCTCGGCATTTTGGAAAACCCCGGCGACCCTGTAGCCATAGAATGCGCCGATGGGGAGACCCACAACTGTGTGTGTGGCCGGTTCTCCCTGCAGAAATGCAGAGAAAATTTCGCTCTTGCCTTCCGCCAGTTTCACTACTTCATTGGTGATGGGACTCAGGGTTGCTCCAAAATTGTAAGTGAATTTGCCACTGTTTCGCCAATTTACCGTGATGTCGAAGCCGCGGTTTCGAACTTCTGCTGTGTTTACAACGGGGTCTTGTTGCGAGCCAACATAAGCGGGTATGGGCACTGCCGCAATGATGTCGTAAGTGAAGCGCTCGTACCAGTCTGCTTCAATTTCCAGGCGGTTATTGAAAAAGCCCATTTCCACTCCGATATCGGTTTGCCGGGAGGTTTCCCATTTCAAATCCGGATTAGACAAGGAAGTTAATGTTGCGCCAATGTTCAGGGCTTCGTCAGGGCCAAATATCCCATAAAGCCCACTCGTAACTGTGCCGGTACTGGGGTATGGTCTCGATGAAGCCTGGTTTCCCAAAATACCGTAACTGAATCTCATTTTTAACCGGTCGAATAATCCCAAATCCCTGACAAATGCTTCCTGACCCAGATTCCAGCCAAGACTGAAAGAAGGGAAGTTCCCTGTCCTGTTTTCCTCCGTAAACCTCGATGATTGGTCAGTTCTCCAGGAAACGGTGAGCAGGTAGCGGTCCATGAAGGCATAATTTACCCGGAAAAGGTAGGAAACCATGGCTTCATCCTGCGCTCCACCATAGTTCATCTGTGTCGTGTCGTTGCCTGCTGACAAGTATAACAATTCATCAGCTGTACTCGGAAAGTTCTCACGGCTGCCGCCAAACCATTCACCAACCCTCTCTTCAGCGGTGTAACCCGCGAGAGCAGAAAACCGATGTTTTCCAATTTCATGGTTGAAATTCAGGGTTTGCTCCCAAATCCAGTCCCTGTTTTGGCTGAATCCGACACTGAGGCGGTCAATTCTATTTCGCTGAGAGGCGGAAACTTCAAATGCCGGTTCAAAATATTTGCTCTTGCCGTCGCTGCGGTCAAATCCAAGATTGCTCCGGAAGGTGAAATACTTCAAAAAACTCACATCGGCGTAAATGTTACCAAACAACCTGTTACCTGTGCCTTTATTGTTGCTTTTGTAAAACAGGTCGGCTGCAGGATTGCCTATGGCGAGTCCGAAAAAGGTAGGGTCACTGAATTTTCCCAAACTGTCCCGGACAGGGAAAACCGGTGGCATCCGGTAAGCAGAACCGACTACTCCGCCAGGTGCGTTTTGATTGTTGGTGTTGGCAAAGGAAATATTAGAGCCCAGGGTAACGGCTTTGTTCAATTTCATTTCCGTATTGAGCCGGAGTGTCACCCTATCATAACTTGAATTTTCTACAATTCCATCCTGATTGAAATAATTGGCTGAAAAATTATAGGCAAATCCCTCAGAACCACCTCCTGCCGTGAGTTGCACATTGGCAACGGGGGCACTTCTGAAGATTTCATCCTGCCAGTCGGTGCCCTCTCCCAATGCTGCCGGGTCGGGATAGTAGGAAGAATTGCGAAGCTCATTGTACAACTGCGCAAATTCGGCTGCATTTAAAAGGTCAATCTTTTTGGTTACCTGTTGTGTGCCATAATAGCTGGTTACATTGATGACAGCCTTGTCCATCTTCTTACCACTTTTTGTGGTAATGATGATAACCCCGTTGGCCCCGCGGCTTCCATAAATAGCGGCTGCTGATGCATCCTTCAGGACTTCCACACTTTGTACATCTTGCGGGTTTACAAAGCTTGCGTCGTATGTAATCATTCCATCGATGACATAGAGTGGATTGGAGTTGTTTAATGTACCAGTGCCACGGATCCGGATGACGGCACCTGCGCCGGGAGTGCCCGAACTCGGTACCACGTACACGCCAGCTACCTTGCCCTGCAGGGCCTGCTCGATATTGGCGGTTGGTATTCGCTCAATGTCTTTTTGTTTGACCGAACCCACTGCACCCGTCAGGTCGCTTTTCTTTTGAGTACCATAACCAACCACGACAACCTGTTCCAAAAGGCGGCTTTCCTCCGTCATTGTTAAATCAATTCTGGACTTGCCGGCAACAGGAATTTCCAATGCCGTGTAACCGATATAGCTAAAGGACAGTATGGCGTTGGGTGAATTTACTTCCAACTCAAAGGCACCATCAATATCCGTAACGGTGCCGTTGCTCGTGCCTTTTTCCAATACGTTGACACCAATTAATGGAAAGCCATTTCCGGCATCCTTAATGACACCCATAACCTTATGCTGTGCTAAAACCAATAAAGGAGGCAAAAGCAACAAAACAAGCATGGCCAACTTCAATTTCTTTATTCGATACGCTTTCATAACTGTTTGATTTTTTTTGACGTTTACTGTAGAGCCCCTTTTCCAGTATCTGGCTCATTCTGTCATTTTTACTCTGACTGTCTTCAGACTATCAGAACTGTTCCCAACCATGATATCAAATTCCCCAGGCTCCGATTCAAACTTCATGGAGCGGGTGTAAAAAGCCAGTTCTTTTTCAGTGATTGAAAAAGTCACCTTTTTCTGTTCACCAGCATTCAGATGGATTTTCTGAAATCCCTTCAACTCCTTGACCGGTCTTGTGACACTTCCCACAAGGTCCCTTATGTATAACTGCACCACCTCTTCGCCATCATAGTTGCCGGTATTCGATACCGTTACTTCTATGGTAAGTTCTTCTCCTTTTTTGAATTCAGTTTTGTTTGGGATGGGTTCACTGATGTCGAAACTGGTATAACTCAAACCAAAACCAAAAGGAAACTGAGGGGTATTTGGAGAATCGATGTATTTGCTCGTCCACATGGATTCGGGATTGAAGGGTCGGCCGGTATTTTTTTCGCTGTAGAAAACCGGTATTTGTCCCGTATTGCGAGGAAAACTCATGGTCAGTTTACCAGATGGGTTGTAATCACCAAAAATGACGTCAGCGATGGCATTTCCAGCCTGAGTGCCGAGCCACCAGGTTTCGAGTAAAGCAGGAGAGTTTTCAGCCAACCAGGGAATGGTTAGTGGCCTTCCGTTCATCAACACAACTACGACAGGTTTGCCCGTAGCAACCAATGCTTTCACCAAATCTTCCTGCACACCCGGCAGGTTGATATTGGTGTAAGATTTTGCCTCACCACTCATGCCTTTCTCTTCACCAACAGCAACGATTATAACCTCTGCAGAGCGGGCTGCATTCAGAGCTGCTGCAAATCCACTTTTATCGGTTCCGTTTATATCGCACCCTTTGGCATGAACTATTCGTGTTCCACTTTCACTTAATTTATTCTGCAAGCCTTCCAATACACTTACGCAATGCCTGCCTTCACCGGCTCCCGACCAGGCACCTGTCAGGTTTTCTTTATCATCTGCCAGTGGCCCAATCAGGGCAATGGATTTGAGGTCTTTTTTCAAGGGTAAAACGGATTCATTGCGAAGCAATACTATGGACTTGCGGGCAACATCCCTTGCAATTTCCTGGTGCTCCGCTGATAGAATCACATCCTTTTCACGCTGTGCATCGTGAAACTTGTAGGGGTTATCAAATAGTCCCAAAACGAATTTAGCCCTTAATATCCGTCGCACTGCGTCGTCTATCGCTTTTAAGCTAACCTTTCCTTCTTCCACTGATTGTTTTAGGTGCTGCTGAAATATAGCACTTTGCATATCCATGTCCACACCTGCATTCAGTGCAGCTTCTCCTGCCTCTTTGGCATCAGCGACTACGCCGTGATTAACAGTTTCCATAATGCTGGTATAATCGGTTACGACAAAACCCTGAAAGCCCCATTCATTGCGCAGAATATCCGTCAAGAGCCAGGAATTACAGGTGGCCGGAACCCCATCAACATCGTTGAAGGAAGTCATTACAGTCCATACGCCTTCTTTTACAGCAGCTTCATAAGGAGGCAAATAAACCTCCCGCAGTGTTCGCTCACTCATATCTACAGAATTATAGTCTCTCCCTCCAATGGGGGCACCATACGCAGCGAAATGTTTCACACAGGCAAGAATTTTATCGGTACCTGCAAAAGAACTGCCCTGAAATCCCCTGACTTTTGCGACAGCAAAAACAGAGGCGAGAAAGGGGTCTTCTCCGGCTCCCTCCATAACGCGCCCCCAACGCGGGTCACGCGATACGTCCACCATCGGAGCAAAGGTCCAGTTCAGGCCGGCAGCAGCAGCTTCTGCAGCACTTACAGCCGCAGAGATTTCGTAAACAGAGGTATCCCAACTGGCCGATTCACCCAGTGGTATGGGGAATATCGTTTTGTAGCCATGAATCACATCGTATCCGAATAACAAGGGAATTTTCAGGCGGCTTTCTTCAACGGCAATGCGTTGCAACTCACGGGTAAATTCAACGGTATGACTGTTAAAAAGTGCCCCACACAATCCTTTGCGGATGTCCTCCTGATAACCTTCCCGGATGGTAGGCCCTGTACTTCCCCAATCCGTTGTGAACAAGGTCAGTTGCCCAATCTTCTCCTCAAGGGTCATCAGTGCCATCAAACTGTCTATTCGTTTTTCAATTTTGGGATCCAGGCCTTTCACTTCCCCTTCAATCGGTTTCATGCATTGGGAAAATACAAGTATTGAGAAAAGTGCAATTAGTAGAATTCTTGTTTTGTGCATCGATAAAGCGTTTAGGTTCTTCATAACATTCGATATTCAGCTGGGTGATTATTCAGTTGATTCAATCCAGCCATTTCTGAATCCGGCCTTTTTCAGTCCAGCGACTATGTACGGATTCTTTTTCATCAACTCCCAAAGGAAGCCGGTTCTGTGGTTTTCTATCATTAGTAAAATGGGCCCCTGGTCTATTCCCAGGTGATCAGGACCGAACCAACCTTTGTCATTTTCGCCGGTTTGAAAGCTCAAATTGAAGGCATCCCTGAAACCATAATCAGTAATCAGTTCATCGTAATAGGTTTCCCACATGTACTTAAGAGCAGAAAGACAGAGTTCCGGTTCAAAAGGCACTGAGCCCCCGGCCGCAGTTGGTGCAATAGTTCCATCGTCAATTATCTGCGTTCCCGCAGCTCCCCGTGCATGGTAAGTGTAAAATTGAATTTCCTTTCCATTAAAAAGGCTTTTCTGATTGGCAGGCCCGTCGCACGCTGTAAGGCCCCACAGATTTTCGGAATACCCCTTGAACCCCTTTGGATTTTCAATACAGTAGGCCCTGTTGGATAAAGTGGCCCGGCGGGAGTTTTCAAAGTAATCAATACCCTTTTCCTGCATATAGCTGTCCTGGATTCCTCGGAAATCAATCCAGACATGGCTGTACTGATGGCCAAAAAGTGGATCGAACTGCACATTTTCCTGCCCGTAGAAAGTTCCCCAATCATAAGTTTCACACCATTTTTCCCAAGACTCTTCAGGAATTGGATGTGTCGGCGAGCCCATAGCCATAATGATGAGTATCATGGCTTCATTGTAGCCGTGCCAATCGTTTTCAATAAAACCATATTCAGGATGCCAGCCCATGGAGAGTTTACCCCTTTCATTTAGCATCCAGTCCCATTCTACCCTGCGATAAAGAGCATCGGCTAATTTTCTAATTTCAGTTTCCCGGGGATTATCCTTGTCAAAATAGGTAAGCGCAGATAAAACGCCCGCCATTAACAATCCCGTGTCGATGGAGGAAAGCTCCACTTTTTTATATCTCAAGGCTTTGTCGAGGGTCAGGAAATGATAAAAGAAACCTTTATAGCCACTGACTCCCACACTATCGGGCCCCTGTGGCAATTCCCAAAGTACATTAAGTGTACGCAGGACCCGTTCAGCAGCCTGCTCCCTTGTGATATACCCTCTCTCAACCCCAACCAGGTAGCTGCTCAACCCAAACCCGGTAGCGGCGATGCTGGAAAAAGTCAGGTTTGGCCAGCGGTCAGGCACCTGCCAATTGAGGGTGTCTGTCAGTTCCCAGAAATAGTTGAAGGTTCTGCGCAGCAATTCATCTTCTGAAAACTCAACAGGTGATTTTGATGGGTTCTGGCTATTGCTGGTACATCCCAGAATAATAAACAATGAAAGAATTGTAATTATAATGAAGCGCATAATGAGTGTTTTCTCTGGTAAGGGAAAGGCATGGAAGCCCATTCGAGGATAGGAGGTGACACCTTTTGAAAAGGTGTCACCTCATCAAAAATTGACGGCAAAACGATTACTGTTTCACGAATTTGGCATTGCCAACAACCTGACCTGTGCGGTTATATCCCGCAAGTGTGTAAACACCTGCAGGAAGATTGGTCACATCCAGTTCAATGACAGTGTCCGTACCTGTTGAAACGCTGGCAATACGGCGTCCAAGCAGGTTGTGAATATCTACTCTGGATACCTGGCCAGGGTTCTCGATGCGCAGCATATCTTTAACAGGGTTCGGTGAAATCAGCATTTGCTCCACTTCGGGAGTGAAAACCCCGGTAGGTGTACAGGTGCCTTTTCCGATTACCATATCATCGAAGTAGGAGGTAACATCCTTTCCAGTTGCATCGATGCCCAGGTCAAAGAAGATGGTCAAGCGCTTATACTTGGCATCATCAGGCACTGCGCTGAAATCGAATACCAGTTCTTCCCACTCATTTATTTTGGTGTTTTTAACTGGTAGCTCAATGTTTTGCGCAGGTGGTACAGACTGAGAAGCCTCCAACTTCACTGCGAAGTTGCCGATATGATCCATCAATACCTTGGCTCTGATTTTCTTTTCGCCTTTGAAATCGATGGGTGCATCGAGGTCGGCATACATACCTGCCCATGGAGCACCGTCAGAGGCCTTTATGAATTCACCGACTTTTGCAGAAGTGTTGATACCCGCCTTTTTCGGGTTGTCAACTACAGTAAATAGTTTGCCTTTGGCCTCCAAATGGCCATTAGCGAAGTATCTGAAGTTGGAAATGCTCATCACTGGTGACTCATAAGTATTGAAACAACCCGTGTATCCGGCACGCGACCAGCGCATATCGTCGATGTAATAGTTTTCGACTACACCCGCATGGTCCACACCGCCATTGAAAAATATGCAAAAACGCCTGTGGTTTTTACCAGCCTGGTCGGAAAAGTCCACTTCATATTTTTCCCAATCGTTAGCCACTTTCCCATTGACCCAAACTTCCTTCGCAGGGCTTGTACCTCCTTCGAGTTTGAATAACATTGGTGTTGCAGCGGCAGGTGCATGGATTACTGTATGGAACTGATTATGAACAGAAAGGTCAATTCCGTTGGGGAATTCAACACACAAAGCAGCCCAGGGCTGATTGGGTTGATCCTTGTACAAACCAACTTTGGTCGAGTTGTTTACTGGGCCCAATTTCGGATTGTTTACCACTGAAATTAAATCTTTACCAGCGCCAAACTGATAGTTGCGCTGGCATTCGAAGTCATCAATCAGATTGGCAATGGCAACCACACCCTCACAAGGATCGATAGTGGTTGGTCCCAGAGTCACGTTATCAAAGAAAAACATGGCACCTGATTCTGCCTTACCAGGGTTGAAAATGACTTTGGCAGCTACCCAGTCTGTGATGTCTTTATGAGCACTGAAATCGAAGGAGAGTGTTTCCCATGAACCCGGTGTCTTCAGATTTCGGGTCACTTCTTTGTTACCCTTGGAAATACTTTCCAGTTGCATGATGACATTCACTGAGCCAGCTGGTGCCAACACATCCACATTAAATTGTGAACGGTCTTTAATATTGATAATGCCAGGCACTACAGCGGCCAGTGTTGAAAATGCAGAGGTGCCTTTTGTGTATTTACCAACCCTGTTGGTGGTATTGACACCAGTTTTTGATGGATTGTCAGCCACTACAAAAGAACCATGCAATACAGTATTTGCATCCAGAGGTGCCCATGGCAAAACGGCTCCAGCCTCAAAATGCTCAATTAAAACAATCTGCCGTTCCCCGAATTCGATATCGTCAATGTAATACACATCGCCGGCGGCTGGTTTTTGACCCGGATTAAAGAACAACACAATCTTTTTGTGTTGTGCGGCAGCCTGATCACTGAAATCAGCATTGTACTGAACCCACTGATTTGTCTCGGTAATATCGACGTTTACTTCTTTAGCAGGAGAAGCACCACCTTCCAGTTTCACCAATACTTTTGTCGCTTTAGGTGAATAGACCTTGAACCTGAACTGATTCTTCTTGCTGAGATCTATCGGATTTTTATACTCAATCATGATATGACCCCATTCCTCGTTTTGGTGGTCAACGTACTTTCCAACTTTTGCAGATTGGTTCACCGGATTAGAACCGGGATTATTTACAACGGTAAGGCTATCCCATCCATTTGACCAGGAAGCGTTCCGGTTGCACTCAAAATCATCCAGCATATCCGGCTTAAGTGTAACACCTGCGCAGGCATTGGGAACAGCGCATAAATTGTCGAAATAGTAGTCACCTCCGCTGGTATCAACTCCCGGATCAAAGAATAAGACCACTTTCTGTAGATGCTTGGCATCTTTTGCTGATGAGAAATCGAAAGTATATTCCTGCCAGGCATTTCGAACCACGATGGGTTTTATTTTTTCAATGGCAGGACCTCCCGTGCCTTCCAGTTTCAACAATACATTGGTTGCCCTGTCTGAATATACCTGAAGTTTAAACTGATTCATTACGCTCAGGTCCATTGGTTTGCCGTAATCTGCCAACAAGAGGCTGTACCCATGTTGTTTGGACTTGGTGTATTTGGCAACTTTGGCTGAACTGTTGATGATATTGGGCTTGGGGTTAGCCACCGCCATTTCGATTGCACCGTCAGCTGCGTTCCAGGGAAGCGCAGCAGCAGGTTCGAAGGTTTCATAGCATTCTTTAGCTTCCACACCTACGATGTCATCCCAGAAGAAGGTTTCTTCCACTCCGGGCAAGAAACTGTGGAAACTAATTAACACTTTAGTCAAGCCAGTAGGGTTCGCTGCACCTTTGGTTAAATCAAAAGTGTATTCCACCCATTGATTGGCCACTGTGACGTCTTTGAACTGTTCAACAGCAGGTCCGGAACCTTCAAATTTCAATAGGAGCTTCGAAGGTGCAATGGGTGACCAGACTTTCACCTTTACCAGTCCGTATTTTGCCATATCAGCCGGAGCCTTGAGGTTGGCAATGGCAAAATTGAAATCAGAGGCTTTGTTGGTTTTGTAAGAACCTACCGAATCACTGGTGTTGATACCAGTTTTGTGTGGATTGACGATGACGCCATTATAGGTTCCGTTAATTCCAACCCAGGGCAATTTGCCCTTGTCCTCAAAATTCTCGTAAACAATCTGCGCCTGTAACCATATCAGGCACAGAAATAAAGTGAGTAGAGTGAGTATTGATTTTTTCATAAAAGTGATTTTAACGGTTATTGAATAATACTTGAATACAGAAATTAAGCTTTGAGGGGTTATGCAACTATTGTTTTACAAACTTCTTTACTTGTACACCTGTTTCTGTCCTTGTTCTGATAAAATAAAGCCCGGGGTTTAAACCAGACAGTTCAATTCTTTTACTTAACAACCCTTTCGGCTGCAGGTTTTGCTTCAGAATTTGGCAAGATTCCCTTCCGTTCAAATCAAGGATATCGATACTTACCAGTTGATTTCTGCGGAGATTAAACTCTATGTTGATGTAGTCATTTACGGGATTTGGAAACACCTCAAACCCTGTCATACCGAACGGTTCATGTGAATTACTTAAATCCTCTTTGAATCCAATGGCATCGAGTGCAGGTTTTATTTCGGGATTGGCCATAAACATATCCCACAACAAACCCGAGCGGTAATTCTCAATCATGCAGATAATTGGTCCCTGGTCAATGGCAAGGTAAGAGTTGGCAAACCAGTTGACTTTCAAATTGAACGCGTCGTAAAAACCCATCGGCCCCCACAAGCGATGTCCGAGGTTGCGGTAGAAATGCTTTAGTGCCGCCATACTTTCGGCAGGTGTATAGGGCATGGATGATAGCGCAGCAGTGGGAGAAATAGTGCCATTGTCGCGTGTCGATGAAGGTTCGTGTGCTAAATAGCCCCATGGGTTGTCACTTGCAGTCAGCCCCCAACTCACATTGGAATATCCCGGATGGCCGAGGGGGTTTTCAATGCAGTATGCCCTGTTTATTAGCGTATGGTGTTTGTTTCTGATAAAATAATTGGCGTAGAAATCGCGCTTGTTGCGAGGGTCAAATCCAAGATAGGAGTAATGGGCAAAAAACAATGGTCCTCCCCGCGGCGGTCCGGTTGCCAACTGATATCCGTACCATATCAGACCGCTGTAATAATTATATTTTGCCCAGCCGGAGTTATAATATGAAGCAGGAACCGGGAATTTTGGAGCAGCGATACCAAGGATATATACAATGTGGGTTTCATTAAAACCACGAATCTGATGGTTCATTTGCCAGCCGTAATTTGGCGACCAATGCCAATACAAAACCCCGGAGTTATTTCTGGAATAATGACTCCATTCCACCTTTTCCCAAATACTGGTGATGGCTATCCGCAAGGCATTTTCGTAATCATTGTTCTGGTTGAAAAATTGCCGGGCAGCTAAAAGCCCCTGAATGAGAAATGCTGTTTCCACCAGGTCGCCTCCGTTGTCATATTGGCTGAATGGGATAACTTTTCCGGTGGTTCCATTCATCCAGTGTGGAAATACACCATGAAACTTGTCGGCATATTGAAGGAACCCCACAATCTGTAAAAGTCGATTCAATCCCTGTTCCCGGGTGATAAAGCCCCTCTTTATTCCCACCAGAATAGCCATGACGCCAAATCCACTTCCACCGATAGTAACGGTCTCGCCACTGGCATTGCGCTCACGTGCAAGACCACTTACCGGATGAGCAAAGTCCCAAAAGTACCGGAAGGTATATCTCTGAACCATGTCCAGAAGCGCATCATCACTCATTTCTTTTACAGTAGCGGTGACTACTTTGGATACTGCAATTTCAGATTGTGCGCTGTTCAGTGCAACAACTTTGTAGGTGTAATTTTTTGAGATGCCATAACCCTGAAAACCGGTAAAATCGATGTAGGATAAAGATGTTGTCGATTTAATCTGGGTGTATGTTGAACCATTTTCCGAGCGAAAGACATGGTAACTAGACACAGATACACCGGGTACCTCTTTCCACGTCAATTCGACATGGCTGTCAAAACCTTCTGCTTTCAATTCCGGAACCTCCTGACTGGATAGTTTTACCCCTTCGGAAAGAAGTATTATCAGGAACATAACTCTTAAGTAGCGGGCGAAGGGCATAGAATCTGGTTTTGGTCAAAATGAAGCGCAGAGCTATGGGGTAATGGGCTTTGTAAAGAATACTTGATATCAAAAAGAAGAGATTCCTGCGTTTAAAGCCCGCCCCAAACATTCATTTCTTTTTCGGTACTTTTCGATAGATAAAATTAAGAATTAAACAATCCCTGAAAGAATTATCCACCTCACTTCTACTACGCCAAACAGAAAAAAAAGCCCTTATTTTCAAGAAATTCGGTAAAAAATGACCTCTCAAACTTCGATCATAAAACTAGTGAGGTTGTCATTTTCATTTAACCCAAGTTTTTTGCGGAGCCTGTAACGTTTGTTTTCAACACCCCTAACAGACAAGCCCAAAAGGGAGGAAATTTCCTTTGATGAGAGATTTATTTTGAGGAAAGCTGCAAGTCGTAAATCGCCCGTAGTCAAATCGGGATATTGGTTTTTCAGTTTTTTAAAAAATTCATCGTGAACCTGATTAAAGGCTTCTTCAAACAAATGCCAATCCTGATCAGCGGAAATATGATTCTCAATAATTCTATCCAAACGTCCTTTCCCCCTTTTGTCAAATGCCTGATTTTCGAGTTCTGTCCGTATTTCCAGCAGTGTTTCGTTCTTCCGGATTAAGTTTATCGTTGCGTTCGACAATTCCCTGTTTCTGTTGGCCAGTATTTCTTGCAGGCGTTCCCGTTCTACTTTGATTTTTTGCTCCTCCAACTCTCTTTTCTTTTCATTTTCGAGCCGGATTTTTTGTCTTTTCAACCTATGGTGATTGTATCGCTCGATCAGAAATAAAATCACAGCAGCGAGAACCAACCAAATCAAAGAAGCCCACCACGTCATCCACCATGGTTTTAATATTTCGAAGTGAACCCTTTCGTGACTACTCCCTTCATATTGACCAATACTGATGGTGTAATTGCCCGGAGGAAGGTTAGTGAGTTCTGTTTGATTTTGGTCACTGTGCCAACTGCGATTTACTGGACCCTCCAATTGCCAATAAAGTTTATTAGTTCGCGAGAAATAGGGTTGATTGGAATAAAACCTCAGGTTGTTATGATGGGCAGCCAACTTCCAGATATCATTACTTGTGCCTGGGAAAAACAACTCAGGTACCTCCGTTAAAGTTTCAACCTGAGTAATTCTTACCCTATTACTTACCTCTTTTTTAGCATCCCGACCTTCTCTTTTTCTCCACAAAGCATAGCCATTCTCCAGGCAAAACAGGAAAATGCCTTTTTGGATCTGAACGATTTTTTCATAGTCAGGAAATAGCGACAATGGGAATTCCTGTAGAACAGAACTGTTTGAGAATACTGATTTTTGAGGATAGACGGCTATTCTTCCCTCTGTTCCGAAATCAAACTCAGTGATTTGTTCATTGGGCATTTTATAGGGATGGAGCCTGCCATCCTTAATTTTTAGAATTTCGATGTCCGATTTTACCAAAAGGTTACCGGAGGTTTGAATTAAATTGAGCCTAAAGTCTTTACTAAGCCCATCATCAACTCCAAACTGCTTTAGCTCAGATAAGTCGTCTAAATTTTCATTTAATCGCACCTTCCAAAGCCCCCTGTTGGCGTGTACAATCCATAATGCCCCAGACTCATCAAATGCAATTCTTCTAATGGGCATTGTTAACCCTCTTACACGATGACTGAAGTGCCATTTGCCATCAAGCCGTTTTTTGAGGATAATTAATCCAGTGTAGGTGCCTTGAATCAGCACGTCCTCCTTACCCGGTATTGGCAGTGTTAGCCAACCTCCGTTTATATTGGAAATTTTAGAAGCGATACCCTTATCAATGATGTAGGTGCCTTCATTGTGCCCACAAAGAAGCTGCTGGTCAACAACAAACAATTGCCAGACCTGACCCTGAGTCCCCGGGACTAACCTGAATGGAGAATCTCCCTTGGAAGTCAGGTTGTTGGTGGGATAGCTTTTCCAGGTTTTGTAAAAGACACCCTGATTGGTTCCGAGATAAAGATGGTCTTCAAACAGGGCAGCTGTATAAGTCGAACCCAATTTACCGGAATGATCTATAAACCATGCTAAAGGTGAATTGAGTTCTATAAGGTCTATTCCCTTGTCAAGTCCGACCCAAAGATTGCCTGACTTGTCAGAAAACATGGAAAGGACTGTGTTGTTTTGCAGTCCGGAATTCATATCAAAATGATAGAGAAGTTCCCCTGAATAAGTAGCGATAAAAACGCCACCTAAAATTGTCCCAATCCCAATACGACCGCCATTTAACATTACTGCCTTATTAGGTTGTAAATCTCTGACAGCTGAGTTTATGGCGCTATCCCATGGGCGGCATCCAGTGTCATCGCACTTGAAGATACCCGCATTATTGGTTCCCGCCAGAAATTCAGATTTACTTAAAGGCAGGATAAAGGATACCGTGCTTCGGGACAATACTTCAGACCCTTCAAAAAAACGGAATCCATCCTGTGGCTGAAGTTCGTACAGGCCTTTATCAATTCCGGGAAAGAAAACTCTTTGACCCACACGCTGCATGAACATAATATTTACCGGCGGTATTAGCTCGGTGGTAAGTGTTCCATCTGACTTGTAAATCGTGGAGAAAGACTGAAAATAGATTTGACTATTCCGTGGGTGAATAAGAATATTCCAGATTTCCTCTCTATGCGCCCTGTCACTATAAAGGTCTGCACAAAGAGATTGATAGCGCCATTTTACTTTAGAGTCGTGCTCAAAGTATCCAAATTCGGCGAAACCCCCAGCATAAATTCTGCCTTTATGCCATGCAAGGGTTCGTATGATCTGGCTCTCGGGCAGCCTAAAGCTCCGCCATCGTGCACCATCATACTCCAGCAAACCTCCATTATTTGCAAAGAACAGGGTACCGTCGTCGGACTGCGTTATTGCCCAATTTTGACTCTGGGCATTGTAATCTGCCTTGCTGAAATTTATAATTCTAGGTGACTCCTGACAAAAGGCGAGGAGAGGGAGAAAAAGAAAGGCATAAATATTCCACAACCGTGAAGTCATAATCAGTAGATCTTCAAGTTGTAAAAATAAAAGAAATAGGCTGAGCTTTTGGAAATTAGAAAGTGCTCGCCAAGCAAATGGCAAATCCAGTGTATTTTCCAATCCAGCTTACTGAACTCTTCCTAATTGAGTTAATAGCTCTTAGCTTGGCAAGACATCTCTGAATTTACCATAAACCCAGGTTCCGGCGATAGCGCTAAGTATGGTTATTATTATTACTGAAACGCCGGTTCCCAATTGTGCAAAAAGCGGGCCCGGGCAAGCGCCTGTAATTGCCCAACCAAAACCGAATAACAATCCACCGAAAATCTGACCTTTCCGGAATTCTTTGTCGGAAAACGAAATGGCTTCGCCGTAAACGGTTTTAGTGTTGAACTTTTTGATGAGGAAAACGGAGACAGCGGCAGTAACCACTGCAACTCCGATTACGCCATACATGTGAAACGACTGCAAGCGAAACATTTCCTGGATGCGGAACCATGAAATCACTTCCGACTTTACCAGTACGATTCCGAAAAATATTCCCGCTACGCCATAGGACAGATTATGCCACCACGGCACTTTGATATCGCTGGCATTTACACATTCAGAATCCAATGATCGCACTTCATAATCCGGATTCTTATCGACCACTTTTGTTGTCACAGCTGAATTCTTCATTTCGAATATCTTTTATATCTCTTAAGAGGCCAGAGGCTTGCTAAAGAGACTCGTTTATGTTAAAGGTTCAATAAGATTGGAATCAACAGGTTTGCGCATATGAAACCACCAACCATAAATGAAATGGTAGCAATTAAAGAAGGCAGCTGAAAATTCGCCAATCCATGTATGGCATGTCCACTTGTGCACCCTCCTGCATAACGAGTTCCAAAACCAACCAGGAATCCTCCAATCACGAAGAACATGAGCCCTTTCAGGGTAAACAGATTTTCCCAATTAAAAATCTGAGTTGGTACCATATTGGAGTAGTCAGTTATACCTTGGGCCTCTAATGAAACGGCTAGTTCTGGTGCAACAACCACCTGATTAGGATCGCGCAGGAAGAACCCGGCGATGACCCCGCCCACAATAATCCCGGCGGCAAAGAAAAGGTTCCAACTTTCTCGCATCCAGTTATATTTAAAAAAGGAAATATTGGAAGGAATGCAGGCAGCGCAAATGTGGCGAAGATTGCCAGAAATACCAAAATGCTTATTTCCCAATATCAAAAGAATTGGCACCGTTAAACCAACCAGAACACCAGCTGGAGCCCAATGCCATGGACCGGAAATCAATTCGAAAAGTGACATAATGAATTTTGTTAAAAGTTCGCTGATATGTTACAAACTCTGGTTTGAGCTTTATTAACATTCTGTAGTTTTATTTGGAAGATGCTGATTAGCCTGAAATGAAGTAGTAATTAAAACAGGTACCGGATTAATATCCTGCAGCTTTCCAGGCATCGTAACCTTCAGCGAGGTTGTACAATTTCTTGAATCCCATTTCCGATAATTTCTGACAGGTTTGCCCACTGCGGTCTCCGTTGCGGCAATAAATCAGGTACGTCCTGTCAGGGTCCATCATAGTGAGTACCTTATCAAAAGCTGGACTATCAAAATTAAGTTCAGTGGCTCTTTCAATCATGCCAAGAGCAGTCTCTTCAGGAGTACGCACATCAATAATTACTACATCAGGGATACTCATTTTTTCCTTGAATTGCTCTACCGAAATATCTGCATAAGGACCTTCTGGAATTTCTTCTTCAATTACAGCCTGCTCTGTGTCTTCCTCAACGGCGGCGGGAGCAGATTGTGAATTGGTACAGCTACAGAAAAATGCGATAAGGAAAATACTTAAAAAGAATAATTGCTTCATGATCAAATTAGGTTGTGTATCAAAAATCAGGTGCAAAAGTAAAATTGTATGATTGAGAAAGAATCTTTTTTGTGGGGTTTAATTAAAAAGGCAAAAGTAAAAAGGCAAAAGGCAAAAGTTTTCCAACTGATTTTCAAGTGATTAAGAAAACAATTTGGCAACTTTATTTTTGACTCATTACTAAGTTGGAAAATGTTGATATGCCTATTAAGTTCTTGAATGTTTTGGTCATTGCTCATTGACCCCTTTTGAAAGTAATACACCAAATCCCTCTCAAATCTCCTTGAACGTAACCAATCGCCTGATCTTCCGGATATAATTTCTTTCACTAGTGTTCGGTTCTAACTAAAAGAGAATCAATTGGTTAGAACCAGACACTATTGAGCGCCACAATGCCGGCAGCTAACAGCATCTTGGAAGCCTATTCCGAAAGGCACAATCAAGGATTAACAAAAACCAGAGGTTTGACAGGAACGCCATCACTCCAGTAGCCCAGACTGAGTTGTTTTTCAGTACCTCCATAAGCGACATTACAATTTTGATCAAAGCGGTTACAGTCGAGCATGGCATCGAATATTTTCCAATATCCGTAAAAATCAACAGGATCCAGTGTGGCTATTCTGAGTGCCTTGTTGGAGGAATAACTTCTTGAGCCGGTATCGAAAGCTTCATCCAGGCTGTAGGGTTGATTGTGGTGTGCTTCAATTGCAGGGAATCCATGATCATCTGCAACTTGTCGAAGGAGATTGAGATGTTTGGCATTTTTAGCTTCGTTGAAAACCTTCATTGCAAATTCGTCACCAACTACCCAGTCATCAATACTGACAATCATAAGCAGGGATACTTCTGGAGGCATTGCTTCGTAGGATGCCAGCCTGCCGCCGCTCAATTTGCCGGTTCCGGGCGAGCAAAGCATCAATACTTTTGGTTGTGGAATCTCAAAAGACTCATAATTGATGGCCAGGTTGCAGGAAATCACTCCGCCATAGGAATGGGCAGTAAAAGCCAGGTTGGAAACAATGGGTTTAACGTGTCCGGGTTTTTCTAATTCTGACAAGGCATAGCGAATCGCAGTGGCCACATTATCAGCAAATTTTTCAGGGCCAGGAAAAAGAATGTTGGTCTGATAGCGTGGATAAATAACGATGTTCCCTTTTTTAACGAGGTGCCTTACCCATTTACCATAAATCATAGGATTGTAGCCTCCATATCCCGGCACAAATACTACAACATGTGCCGAATCAGGTTTGGGATTTACCGGTTCAAAAAGCCAGTATCCTCCCGCCTCATCTGCGAAATTCTGAAAGTAAACATCTTCATGAACATAGTTGGCTCCGCCAGGTCCAATTTCGGGTTGTCCGGGAGGTACAGCAAACATATAATGCATGGATGCAAATAACCAGGGGAACAGCAATGTCGAAAAGAGGTGTATCATTCAAATACCTTTGTTGGCGACAGGTTATTTCATAAACCGACCTCAGTCAGAATAGTTCAGGTTGCCGCAAAAAATGTACTTTTGTGGGCGTTTCCCCATTCAAGTTACCACTCCCGGGAAAAGCGCCTTTTTAAATTTCTCAAGTTTTTTCTATGAGCAAAGCTCCAGTTGGTGTTATCGGTTCAGGCAGCTTCGGCACTGCGGTCAGTAATTTATTGGCATACAACACTGATGTATTGCTTTTTAGTCGCGAGAGTGAATTGGTTGATGAAATAAACAAGGAACATTTTCATTCCCGTCTCAAAGTAAAAGTTTCTCCGAGAGTAAGAGCTACAATTGACATGGAAGAAGTGGCTAAAAATTGCTCTGTTCTTTTCCCCATTGTGCCTTCCGAGAGTTTCCGACGCATGATGCAGGCCTTTTCTCCATTTCTCAAACCATCACACATCATGTTGCATGGCACCAAGGGCTTCGTCCTGCGAAATCTTACGGAAGAACAATTGGAGAATGGACAAATAAGCAGAAAAAACGTATCCACCATTAGTGAGGTGATCCGGCAAGAAAGTGTAGTCCTTAGAATTGGGTGCCTTTCCGGACCTAATCTCGCTTCAGAGATATTTGCCGGACAGCCAACGGCTACTGTGATAGGAAGCAAATTTGATGAGGTGGTCGAGGTGGGAAAAAAAGTGCTGAGCAGCAGGCATTTTCAGGTGTTTGGCACTTATGATATTCAGGGAGCAGAGATGGCGGGTGCATTGAAAAACATTATTGCAATTGGAAGTGGCATATTAGGTGGACTGGGAATGGGTAAGAATATTCAGGCTTTATTGATCACTCGCGGACTGATGGAGATGATTTATTTCGGTAAAGCATTTGGAGCGACTCCAAAACCTTTTGTCGGAACTGCCGGTATTGGTGATCTCGTTTGTACAGCTACCAGCATGGATAGTCGCAATTACACTTTCGGTTACCGCCTTGGAAAAGGGGAAACCAAAGACGAAATCCTTGCATCTATGCAGGAAACTGCCGAAGGAGTGGGTACACTTAAAATTGCGAAACACCTGGCCGATCATCTGAAACTTCAGGTACCCATAACGCAAATGTTGTACAGAGCTGTTTACGAAAACTTTGACATCAAACAGGCCATTGAGTACCTCATGCGTTATCCCTATTACGTGGATGTGGACTTTATTTAAGGTTGTGCTTTTACCGGTGTCCTGAGCAATTTCTGCAACAGGTAACTTACCCCAATTACGACTGAGCATCCAATTGGATTTAACCATAAAAATCCTATGTCTTCCACTCCATCAGCTTTATCCAGAAAATAAACTGCGATTACAACTGCTTCAGCTATCAACCCCGCAATAAACACTGGCGTTGCGCCAATCCTTTTGAAAAAGAATGCCACAAGGAAAATTCCCAATATGGTTCCATAAAGCAATGAGCCAACTATATTGACTGCCTGAATAAGATTTTCAAAAAGTGAGGCGATGGTAGCAAAGATGATTACCAATCCCCCCCAAATCAATGTCATTATTTTGGAAACCCGTAGATAATGGGTATCGCTTTCCGTTTTCACGAATGAATGTTTGTAAATATCCACCACTGTGGTAGTGGAAAGTGCTGTTAACTCCGAGGCAATGGAAGACATGGCTGCGCAAAAAATTACAGCAAGCAACAAACCCACAATGCCAATCGGAAGGTAGTTCACCACATAGGTTATAAAAACGTAATCGCGGTCATTGGTTTCCACCGATTTGCCGCTCACTCCAGCATGCTGCAACAGCAATTCATCCACCTCTGCCCTGACCCTTTCGTCTTCTGTGTTTAGTTGCTCAACCTTAGATTTTATAGTCGCCACCTGCGTTTCATCTTTGTCGCGCATAGCGGCTATCATATTGCTGATTTCTTTTTCTTTGGCCTGAAAGATAGCCTGATGTTCAGATTTCAATCTGTCCAACTCTGGTTGGAAGGTTTCTGCCTTTTCCAATTCCATGAGGTTGGCACGATTAAAAT
Organism: uncultured Saprospiraceae bacterium; assembly: GCA_964423205.1. Lineage (GTDB taxonomy): Bacteria > Bacteroidota > Bacteroidia > Chitinophagales > Saprospiraceae > UBA6168. The sequence continues at coordinate 24,302 of CAYRDX010000032.1, forward strand.
GAACCGGAGGTTGCACAAACTGGTAAAACATGAAAACCATCACTCCCACGAACAAAACCAGATACTGCATGGGTATTTTCACAAATCCGTTAAACAAAAGCCCAATCCGGCTTTCACGGAGTGAACGCCCTGACAGGTAGCGTTGTACCTGTGATTGGTCGGTTCCAAAATAGGATAAGAAAAGAAATAAAGCGGCTATCATGCCCGACCAGATATTGTACCTGTTCGAAAGGTCAAATTCCAGGTTCAATGCCTCCAATTTTCCCAATTCTCTTGCCACACCAACTGCATCGCCCAGTTTAACATTGTCCGGAAGACTGTAAACCACCAAAATAGCTGCGAGTATGAGCCCGGTAAGCATAACCGTCATCTGCTGTTTTTGGGTATAGCTGACAGCTTTTGTACCACCAAGAACAGTGTAAAGGGTTACGACACTTCCAAGTATAACTATGGTAGTGTGCAGGTTCCAGCCCATGATATTATTGAGTATAATGGAGGGTGCCGAAATTGTAAAACCTGCCGCCATGCCTCTTGAAAACAGGAAAAGCACCGCTCCGAGAGTACGGGTTTTGGCATCAAAGCGCTCCTCCAGGAATTGATAAGCTGTATAAACATTCAGCCGGTAATAGAGCGGAAGTATAAAAATGACGATGATTATCATGGCCAGGGGCATGCCGTAATAAAACTGCACGAATCGCATACCATCGTCATAGCCCTGACCCGGTGTGGAAAGAAATGTAATGGCACTTGCCTGAGTAGCCATTACAGATAGGCCAATGGTCCACCAACTGAGTTCACGATCGCCACGAAGGTAGCTTTGTGCTGTTTTAACGCCTCTTGTTTTCCAAACTCCATACGTAACGATGGATATGAGCACGACGACCATGATGGTCCAGTCTATCCAATGCATAAAGGTGGCTTTTGTGTTTTAGCGGAAATTACTTACCTCAGAATTCAGGTTGAACTGTGGCTTTGAATCCTAAGAGTCTTACAAAGCAAAGAGAAATTTTGGAAAATGTGAATTGTCATTTCCAAATCTGTCTTTGTCAACTCAGTCCTGTGTCAGTTTTTTAACCATCGTGAGTATGGTGGCAAGAGCTACTGTCTCACCCGTTTCGTCATACACATCCACCAAAAATTTGACAATACCCTTAGCCACGTCTTCCTCACTCTTTTTCTCCTGATCAACTTTTTCCTTGACTGTTAGACGGACACCGATGGTCATACCGGGATAAACCGGTTTGGTGAAGCGGCATTCGTCGATGCCGTAATTTAGCAGAACAGGGCCCTTTTTCGGATCAACAAAAAGGCCGGCAGCTTTCGAAAGAATAAAATACCCGTGCGCGACACGCTGTTCGAAGATGGTTCCTTCCAGTGAAGTAGCGTCCGTATGGGCATAAAAGTTATCACCGCTTACGTTGGCGAAATTGGTGATATCCGCCTCAGTGACGGTGTGTTTGGCAGTGATGACCGTCTCACCGATTTCCAGTTCCTCGAAATGCTTGCGGAAAACGTGGACAGGCTTTTCGGTTTGTTTGCCTCCTTGCTGGTATTGGTTAGTCACCGCCGTGAGGAAGGTCGGGTGACCTTGAATAGCGGTGGTTTGCAGGTAGTGTTTCACACCACGTGCACCGCCCAGTTCTTCGCCACCACCTGCCCTGCCGGGTCCGCCATGCATGAGTTGGGGTAGCGGTGATCCGTGGCCAGTACTCTCCTTTGCGCAGCTTTCATTCAAAATCAAAATGCGGCCGTGGTAGGGCGCTGAACCAAGGACGTATTCTCTTGCTATGCGTTCATCGGCAGTGACAATGCTACTGACGAGTGAGCCTTTACCCATATTCGCAATTTCGATGGCCTCATCGAGGTTGCGGTAGGGCATGATGGTGCTCACCGGGCCGAAAGCTTCGATGTTGTGAGAATCCTGTTTTTTAAACGGATCGTCATTGAGGAAAACGATGGGATTGAAAAAGGCCCCCTTGCCCTTGTCGGCGCCGATGACCTCAAAGTTGTCGAGGCTGCCGATGACGATTTCGGTGCTGGTGTTGAGTTCCTCTACCCGGCGGCGGACTTCCTCTACCTGCACTTTGTGCACGAGGCTGCCCATGCGAACGCCCTCCACCTGCGGGTCGCCGATCGGTGTTGATGCAATGCGCGTTCCAAGTGCAATTTGCACGTCCCCGACCAATTTTTCCGGCACGAGGATGCGGCGCACAGCAGTACACTTTTGCCCTGCCTTTGTTACTATTTCACGATGGACTTCTTTGATGAAAATATCAAACTCCGGTGTGCCGGGCACGGCATCTTCTCCGAGTACGGAAGCGTTGAGACTGTCGGCTTCCATGTTGAAAGGCACGGCGTTTTCGATGATTTGCGGCAGCGATTTCAACATTCGCCCCGTAACTGCCGAGCCAGTGAAAGTAACCACATCCTGCGAGGTGACCGGGCCGAGAATGCCCACGCCGGTGCCGCAGACAAGCTGCAGGGCTCCATCCGGCAGGATACCCGATTCAATGATGTCTTTAACCATCCGTTGCGTTAGGAAGCTGGTCAATTCGGAGGGCTTAACGATGGCCGGCATCCCGGCCAGAAATGTGGGTGAAAGTTTTTCCAGCATGCCCCAAATCGGGAAGTTGAAAGCATTGATGTGGATGGCCACGCCTTGTCTTGGCGACAGGATGTGGTGCCCGATGAAAGTGCCCTCTTTCGAGGATTTCACTGCCTCACCATCCACATAGAATGTCTCGCTACTAAACTTTCGTCGCAGGCTTGCATAAGCGAACAATGTTCCGATGCCGCCCTCAATGTCCACCCAGCTATCGGCCTTGGTAGCACCTGTGGCGGAGCTGAGCGGATAGTAACTCTTGCGCCTCTCGTGGAGGTAGAGTGCCAGTTTTTTCAGCATGAGTCCCCGCTGATAAAAGGTCATTTTGCGCAGGGCCGGACCGCCGGTTTTGCGGGCGTAGTCAGCCATGGCGGTGTAGTCGAGACCCTCGCTGCCTGCGGTGGCGATGAGTTCGCCGGTGATGGCGTTGTGTTGTTCGGTGCCTTTTCCTTGGTGGGGTTGCCAGGTGCCAAGGAGGTAGTTATCAACTTTCATAATTGACTCAACTTAAGTTTGGACAAATGCTATTCGACAAGCAAATCAAAACATTTCCCGCTGATTAAAGTATATTTGTTCAAATTCTGAAAATAATGAGCGCCTTATTAAAACGCATCACACTGAATGCTAAAGTTTGCTCCGGCAAACCAACTATCCGAAATATGCGCTTTACAGTTGCGCAAATGTTGGAGTTATTGGCTTCCGGAATGACTCATGAAGAGATTCTGGAAGATTATCCATTTATTGAGCAGGAGGATATCCTTGCATGCTTGCTGTTCGCTTCCAAAATGGCAAACGCCCATTCTATCATTCCTTTGGCTGCCTGAAAATAAATGAAATTCATAGTTGATACTCAACTCCCTCCGAGATTGGCAAAGTTTCTTGCCAGTGAAGGATTCGATGCAATTCATACAACCTTTTTCCCAAACGGACATTTATTGGACGACAAAACAATCCGAAAAATTGCTTCATCAGAAGATCGAATTATCATCACAAAGGATACTGATTTTTTTGACAGTTTTCTAATAAATGGAATTCCCCCAAGGGTACTGTTGATAAGATTTGGCAATTTACCCAACAATGATTTATTGACGCATTTCAAAGCACACCTACCACAGATTCAGCAACTCTTCAATGAAGGGGCAGGATTAATTCAATTTCTTGAGACCAGCTTGGTTAGATTCTGATTGAGAACTCTGTTACCCACAGTGGAAATGCCCCCCCCTTTGATTTCATAATGCTGTTTTATGCGTTTTGTTTAGTGTGGTTGACAGGAGCCGATGAGGTAGTTTGTTATGGAGGCTCCAGGTTCTGATTTCAAAATATGGTACATCGCCTCACCAATTATGGCAAGAGCACGCTCAATGGCGTATTGTGTTTTGTGGTCGCCATCATAAGCTTCATACTCGTATTCGGGAGGCAAAAGACATGGATTTTCTCAATTGCCAATTCGATATCCCGTAAATATTTTCTGATTTCATGCGGCATATATGAGCTTTTTGGTTTTTTCAACTGAGCGGGCGAAGTATTCATTTTCGAAAGGTCGCTCCCTGATTAAGTCAACTTTGCGATGAAGTAACTTTTCAAGGTCAATCATCATGGTAAGCAACGGCAGGCCAACTTGTTCATCTTGTTTGAATTTTACCAGAAAGTCGATGTCACTATCTTTGTCATCAAAATCGCCAGTGGTTAGGGAGCCAAAAACGTACAGTTTTTCAACGCCATATTTTTCACAGACCATCTTTAATGCAGGCAGGTAAGGTTTTAGAAATACAAGTTTTCCTTTTGAGAAATTCTCTTTTTGGTCTCCTTCCAAAGCCATAGTTGAGATTTTATACAAAATATACAGTGCAAAAAATTGCCGGGCTGATAGTTTTTGTTTTTGAGATTTGTGAACCTGTTTCTTCCTGAGTGTTGACTTTTCAATATCGAATAGGCCACCCGGATGATATAGCTGAAATGGTGTTATTTCTGGCCAGTGAGAAATCCGGTTTCATTACCGGACAGGAGTTTATTATTGACGGAGGTATGACCCGGAAGATGCTCTACGTTTAAAAAATTCCATTCAGAAATTTTCATCAAAGGGTACCACTTCTTTTCTTTTTGTGGTAATGTACGCCGGCACCATACACCCATCCTGTTTGTCCTTTTTTTGTTTTTATCTTAACCCATGGTTCGTCGGCCATTTCCTTGCCGAGGTTTAATTGCGTGGTCGAATCAGTCATTTCATTGAGGAAGTACACTTCTTCAAAAAGTGGTAATTCAGTAATGGATTCACCTTTAAGGCCCGGTTGTTTGCGGAGTTTGAGTTTATCGATGGTAATATAAAGTTTGGTGTACTGTGGCTCTGCCGGGGCAACAGGCTGTGCAGCCGGTTGAGGTGCCTGGGTTGGTTGTGCCGCTTGAGTAGCGGGGGGAGCGGGTGCTGTAGTTGTAGATGGGGATGTGGTCTGATTGGCAAGACTGTCCTCTTTAGCTTCTATGGCTGCCTCTTCCTGAAGCTTTTCCTTTGATGCATTGCATTTGGAAATGGCCCATATCAGAAAAATGAGGATAAAAATCCCTATCAAAATGAGTTCAAAATTGCCGCGCAATCCTTTCATTTTTTCAGCTTTAAATTAAGTTTGTAGTGTTTGCTTTGAAAATTGAAAACACAGGGAGTTAAAAACCTTTTCTATATCATTCTGCATTCCAACCAGAAACAAACACGACAAAAATAGTGAATGACCTTCTTTATAAAGTAGCTTTAACCAAAATACCATTGGTTGGAGCCGTGACCGCAAGAAACCTCATCAGTTATTGTGGCGGAATAAGGGAAGTTTTTGAAACACCTAAACGAAAACTCCTGAAAATTCCGGGCATTGGAGAGGTTACGGCACAAAGCATTTCCAAAAGTAATGCCCTGGAAGACGCTGAGAAAGAACTGGAGTTTATTATTGAACACGGAATCACGCCTTTCTTCTACCTCGACAAAGGGTATCCTCAACGCTTGCGAAATATTCCCGACGCACCTCTCCTGCTGTACTTTAAAGGCACCGCATCACTTAATGAACAACGTATCATTTCAATAGTGGGTACCAGGACTCCCAGTGCTGCAGGGCAGATTATTTGCGAAGAAATCATCGAAGGTTTAGCCGCCTATCAGCCATTAGTGCTCAGCGGGCTGGCATATGGAATTGACGTTACTGCACACAAAAAGAGCCTTAATTTAGGGCTTCAAACAGTGGGTGTACTCGGGCATGGACTTTCAAGGATTTACCCTTCCCAGCATAAAAAGGTGGCCACCGAGATGCTCGAAAACGGCGGCTTGGTGACAGAATTTGCCAGCCATGTCGGACCTGAAAGAGAAAATTTTCCGATGCGCAACAGGATTGTCGCAGGAATGGCAGATGCCCTGCTGGTCATTGAAACCGCAGAAAGAGGTGGATCCATCATCACAGCCCAACAGGCTTGCGGATACAATAAGGAAGTATTTGCTGTACCGGGAAGAATAAAGGATAAGTTCTCACAGGGATGCAATTTTCTGATAAAAAAAAGCATGGCTACATTGTGCGAAAGCGCAAAGGATATAGCTGACCAACTGAAATGGTCTGCTGAACAGACTGAAAAACCTAAGAGTTTTCAAAAAGAACTGTTTGCGGAACTTTCGGAAATGGAAAAATCTGTACTCTCCCTGATTGAAAAGGGGGAATCCCTGGGAATTGATGAATTGAGCTACCAGTTAAAAGTGAATAATGCGGACCTTGCAGCCACTTTGCTGAACCTGGAATTCAAGGGCTTTGTGAAGTCGTTGCCTGGCAAGAGATATGTAGCTCTTTGATTGGTTTTTTGAAAACACAATCCTTAACACTTTAAAATGTAAGCTAAACGGTTGTACTTTTTGGGTTGATTTCCAATCTTTGCATCCCGGATTATACATCACATATTTTTATGCTCAGACTACTTTTAATAATATTTCCCGCGTTCATTTTAGCGGCCTGTGTACCACGAGGCGGAGAAAACCCCAATGCACTGGCAAATCAAAAAGCGCCCGACGAAATCAGCTTCAGGAAGCCTCGGAATATCGTTTTGCTGATAGGAGATGGCATGGGACTTACCCAGGTTTCTGCAGCTATGTATATGAATGGCAACAGCTTGCACCTCGAAAGATGCACGCACGTTGGCTTACACAAAACTCATTCTAGCGATGACCTCGTAACGGACTCCGCCGCCGGTGCCACAGCCATGTCTTGCGGCGTAAAGACTTACAATAATGCCATCGGAGTTGACAACAATGGAAACCCGGTAAAGACCATTATGGAAGAGGCAATTGAAAAGGGATTTTATACAGGGATAGTTGTAACATCATCCATAACACATGCCACACCTGCCAGTTTTTACGCCCACCAAAAGGACCGGAAAATGATGGAGGAAATCGCAGATGACCTGCTTTCTTCCAATGTTGACTTCTTTGTAGGTGGCGGTAAGAAATACTTTGACCAAAGAAAAGACGACCGGAATCTGATAGAAAAATTCAATGAAAGAGGATACGTTATTTCCGATTTTATCGCCCAGGATTTTCAAAAAGTAAAAATTGACAACAGTAAAAAATTTGGCTTTTTCACTGCTAATGCTGAGCCTCTACCTCTTTTACAAGGTAGAGACTACTTTATTGACGCAAGTTCTGCTGCGTTGAATTATCTGCGCTCCAAGTCTGATAAACCATTTTTCCTTATGATTGAAGGCTCACAGATTGATTGGGGCGGTCATGCCAATGATGCCAATTACATAGTGAGTGAAATGATTGAGTTTGATAAAGTAATTGGGAAAATTCTCGATTTTGCTGAAGCCGATGGTGAAACACTGGTGATTGTTGCCGCCGATCACGAAACCGGTGGGTTTGCTATAAACCCCGGTTCCCGGTTAGATAGTCTTGTGACTGGATTTACAACTGATAAACACACCGCTACCATGGTTCCAGTTTTCGCCTTTGGTCCAGGAGCAGAACTTTTCAGCGGCATATATGAAAACACAGCTATTCATGCCAAAATGAAAAAGGCTTTAGGGTTTTAGAGTTGTTGACCTTAAAACAAGAAAGGTGCTGAAACCAATGTCCTGTTTCAGCACCTTTCTTCCATGCCAAGCCACAAAAAAGTAGCCGTGATGTAGTAAAGTTAGGTTTTACTAATCATTTCTTTCGATTGGCCCCTTTTCTTCAATTTTCTTCCTTTCCACTTCACGCATACCTTCCTTGATTTCGTCTTCAATGGAATTTTTAGCATTGTTGAATTCACGGATTCCTTTTCCCAGACCGCGCATCAACTCAGGAATTTTCTTGCCACCAAAAAGGAGCAGTACAACAAAGAGAATAATTATTAACTCTCCACCGCCTGGAAGGCTAAATAACAGAATTGTATTCATACTATTAAGATTTAGGAATTGTGGATTTCGAGTTTAGTTTAATAATTGAATTTCCCTGCTATCGAAAACTCGCAATTCGGTGATTGTTAGGAGCACAAAAGTAAAGTATTTGGCGATAATAGCCACAATTGAAAAATCATTGTAACCAACATTTAACTGAAGAAATCTGAGTTACAGTCATGATGAGACGTGTCCGATAGGGATGAAGAAAAAAAAATTGTCTCCCATCCATCTGTCCTGAGTAACTTTGCATCATTAAGGAACCCATTTTCATGGAAAAGAAATATCAAAAAAATCCGGCCAATATCTGGATTTACCACATAGCCTTCTGGCTGATTTACTGGGTCTTTGCCAGCATGCAGGACGTGGTTTTCCTTTCTCAGTTTCGGGAAAACTTCAATCTGCCCACCGTCATTGGTTCGCTTGGTGTGGTGTATTTCAACTTCTACTATTGGATACCAAAGTATCTGATCCGGCAAAAACGGCATTGGTTTTATGCCATCAGCATTATCCTGATTATCATCCTCAATGCCTGGTTCGTGAACACCTTGCTTGGCAACTTCATTTTTCCAAAAGACTACTATTTTTCCTGGAAAGGAACCTTTACACTCGCTATCGACACTACTGTATTGGTGGCTTTCACCACTGCATTCAAGTTTATTCTGCAATGGCACGAAAGAAACAACTACGCCATAGCACTTGAAAAAAAGAATCTCGAAAATGAGTTGGATATGCTCAAATCTCAGATCAATCCGCATTTTATCTTTAATACCCTGAACACCATCTACTTTCTCATGGATGGTAAGGAAGAAGAGAAGGCAAAGGAAGCCCTGCTCAAATTCTCTGACACCCTCAGCCATCAATTGTACGATTACAACAAAAACCTCATTGAACTGGACAAGGAAATTGAGTACCTCAAGAATTATATTGAACTGCAACGGATGAGGCACGATGAAGACCTGCTGACCCTGCATTGTGAGTTGACATCAAAAGCTAATGGCTATCAGATAGCCCCTATGCTTTTAATCCCTTTTGTGGAAAATGCCTTTAAGCACAGTTCCAACTCAAGTGGCTATTCCGTTGACATACAATTAAGAGTCGCTAATGGCGTGCTGGAATTCACCACACAAAACACTATAAACCCTTTAAAGCGAAATGAAGCTTATGATGAGAGGGGACTTTTCCGCAGTGGAATCGGATTGAAGAACGTGCAGCGAAGACTCGACCTGACTTATCCGGGTGAGTATGAATTGGTCCTCGACAATAAAGAAGGTATTTATACGGCTAAACTCAAAATTGATTTGCGCTCTAAAATCAAATTGAAATGATCATGTCTGGTAATACGATTATTAACTGTCTGGTTGTGGACGACGAACCTGTCGCAAGGAAAGGCATCAGCAGATATGTGGAGCAAGTGCCATTTTTAACACTGGCTGGCTCATGTAAAAGTGCTCTTGAGGCCAATAATTTAATGCATAAGGAGCAGGTTGACCTGCTATTTCTTGACATTCAAATGCCCGACATTACCGGAACTGAATTCGTGCGGTCATTACCAAATCCACCCGCAGTAATATTCACCACCGCTTATCGGGAGTATGCCATAGAAGGATTTGAACTCAATGCATTAGACTACCTGGTTAAACCTATTTCATTTCAGCGATTCTTAAAAGCTGCCAATAAGGCTCTGGCTCATTTTGAAACAACAAGTCAAACCCATGCCCCCCGGCTTGAGCAGGAGCCCGACTATTTTTTCATCAAAAGCGATGGTCAGTTTATCAAAATCCGCCTCGACGATGTATTGTATTTTGAAAGTGAGAAAGACTACGTTTTCATTTACACCAAAGAGAAGCGTTATCTCACCTTGCTTTCTTTAAAACAATTGGAACGGGACCTGCCTGCTGACAAATTTATGCGGGTGCACAGGTCTTTCCTGGTCTCGCTGGATAAAGTGGATCTGATGGAGGGTAATCAGTTACACATCAACGGCAAACATATACCTGTAAGCAGAAGTTTACAGGAAACATTGTACAACAAACTTATTGCAGGCAGACTTTGGAAAAGAGAAATTTGAAGTCGCATTGATGCTTTTCAGGATTCTGACTCCGGACTCAGATCCAAATTGACAATTTTCACTACAAACACGACAGCTTCCTCTGACTGTAAGGCGGCTTTGGTTTCTACAGTGATGGCCTGCATAACCAAATCATACTCTCCGAATACCTGAGTGCTCATGGTATTGCTCTTCACCCTCAACCCGTTATATTGACGAAGCCGTTCAATAAACTTTAAAATTGGAGTACCATACTCCTGCAGTAAAGGATACATGCTGATCTCTACCGATGTTTTCATGAAACATGATTTTAGGTATTGGAATTCACAGGAGAACTAACTTAGCCTGTCCACTTACAATTTCTTACACCTGATAAAAAAAATGCGGTTGATGGACAAAGAAAGTACAACTTCTTTACCTTTACGTTCTCTCAAATTGTTTTATTTGGGAAAACAGGATAACGCCAATACGATTTTGCTGAAAAACAGCGAAGGGATAAGATTAGTAATGCCGTAGGTGCGGCAGATGATAATAGAAGCTTAGGCTTCAAATGAACGGCTCAAAACCGTTTCGACATAGCAGTTAAAAAACCAAATGTGGCGAAGGATTTAGCCATTTTTTGTTTCTGCATAGCCATAAGTGTTGAAGCCTTGTAAATTTTGCATCAACTCTCTTTAATAATCGGGCAGTTTACTGACCTGATAGTCTTACCCGGCAAACGTATTGGCCATCAATATTTCAACCGACCGCACCGTTAGTTGCGGAAACTTAGGCCACGTGAAATTCAGCGAAGTAATCGGACAAGTTGCTGTCAAGGAACAATTCCGGAATCTGGTTTCCGGTAATCGGATTCCGCACGCCCTGCTGCTTTTGGGATCTCCGGGCAGTGGTGATCTGTCTATGGGCTTGGCGCTTTCACAATATATCCTTTGCGATAACAGAACTGAAAATGACTCCTGTGGAGTTTGCCCTAACTGTATAAAGGCCGAAAAACTGATTCACCCGGACATTCATTATTCCTTCCCGACAGTTGGGACCAATGTGATGAGTGATGACCAACTTCAGGATTGGAGGTCAGCAGTACTGGAAAATCCGTACCTGGATATTAACCAATGGCTCCAAAAAGTTGGAGCTGAAAACAAACAAGGAAATATCAACGCGCGGGAATGTGGCAACATAATAAAGAAATTAAGCCTTAAAACATTTGAGTCGCCTTTTAAGGTGCTCGTGATTTGGTTACCTGAATACTTGGGTAAAGAAGGCAACAGGTTGCTGAAGTTAATAGAAGAACCACCTGACAATACCATCATTATTCTCGTTGCTCAAAATGTGGAGCTCATTCTAAACACCATCATTTCAAGGTGTCAGATTATAAAACTTGCTGCTCTCAGCGATGAGGAAGTCGCTGCTGGCATTCAGTCCAGGAGTTCTATTTCAAAAGTGAAAGCACTGAAACTGGCTCAGATCGCAGATGGTAATTTTAATGAAGCCATTAACCTGGCTGAGTCTCCTGAGAATGACAACTCCTCACAGTTTCTGGACTGGCTGCGAAAGTGTTACGAGGGTAACGGAGTCAATATGGTGGCATGGGTAGAAAATTTTTCAGGACATGGCCGGGAAAACCAGAAACAATTTCTGCAATACGGACTTTACTTTCTTCAGGAGTTTCTGAGGCTGAAGATTTTGACAGGAGTGGATACCCGGTTTTTACCGTCGGAACTGGAGTCAGCAAAGAAACTGGACAACTTTTTAGGTTTCGGACAGGTGGAAAAACTCGTTAGATTGTTTGATGATTGTTATTACCATATAGAAAGGAATGCACATCAGAAATTGTTATTTCTGAACGCTTCCATTCACATTAACCGGATATTTCGCGAAAAGTGATACAAAAACCAACGCTTAAATTGATACGCCAAGGGGTAAGGTGATATGGTTAGTTAAACAGGGATCATGGCAGCGTTTTAATCACTTTGTCGCTTCACCATATATTTTGATACAATGGCTTGTGCAGGATGTACAGTTAATACGCAAAGCGGTCAGCCATTAGGCTGCAGAAGCAATGGAAATTGCAGCTCAGGTGGATGCAACCGCCTCAATACATACGATTGGCTCACAGCTTTGGACATTGAGGACGTTGAACCTTTTAATGTCGTCGAAGTGAGTTTTAAAAATGGTTCCAGAAAAGGCTTCTACTTTAATCAACCCTACACAAGGGCATGTAGTGGCGATCAAGTTGTAGTGGAAACCACGGCAGGTTGCGACGTAGGAACCATAACCCTTGCCGGAGAATTGGTGCGTGCACAACTTCGCAAAAAAAGAGTTCCTGAAGAAAGCTTCTTTCCAAAAGTGCTGCGCAAGGCAAATGAACGGGATCTTGAAAAGTTTCAGGAAAGCCGTGACCTGGAAAAAAAGACCTTGGTGCGCGCCCGGGCTATTGCCCGAACCCTGGAACTCAATATGAAAATCGGGGATGTGGAATTCCAGGCCGATGGCAGGAAAGCAACATTCTACTATACTGCCGACGGGAGGGTCGATTTCAGAGAGTTGATTCGCCATTACGCCCGCGAATTCAAGGTTAAAATTGAAATGCGACAGATTGGTGCCCGACAGGAAAGCGCACGGATTGGTGGGCTGGGGCCATGCGGCCGGGAGCTATGCTGCTCAACATGGCTTACAGCTTACCGGACAGTCTCCACTGCTGCCGCACGCTATCAGAATCTGGCCATCAACCAGGCTAAATTATCTGGCCAATGTGGGCGCCTTAAGTGCTGTCTGAATTACGAGCTCGACACCTACATGGAGGCGCTCTCCAATTTCCCTGAAGATGCTGAAAAGCTGAAAACCAGAAAGGGCTTTGCTGTTCTCGTTAAAACGGACATATTCAAAGGCCTGATGTATTATGCCTATGAGAGTGATAATGGCCGTGGCAGATTATATGCTCTCGACCTTGAGGAGGTTAAGTCAGTAAGGGACAGGAATCTGAAAGGTGATGTTCCCGATGATTTGGCAGATCTGCAAATTTCCAAAAATGTTGAAGTAGAATCAGAACCCGATTTTGAAGATGTAACCGGTGCAATAGAATTACCACCCGACGATCCACGTCGCCAAAGCAGAAAGTCACGAAATCGGGACAAATCAAAAGGCCAGATAAGAAAGCCACAGAAGAATCAAGGCAACACTTCCCAGCAAAGGGATGCAAAAAAGGAAATAACACCTGGTAAGGAACCGGAAAAAAAGATGAGTCCACCTTCTCAGAAACCTCCAGGTGAAAACACTGGCAACCAGGACAGAAATAAAGACAGAAGGAGAAATAAAAACAGAAACCGGAACAAAGGTCGTAATCGAAACAATAAGAGTTAAGGCCATTGTTTGTGTGGGTTTTATAAAGGTAATTTCTAAGAAATGAAGTACGATGTAACCATAATTGGCTCCGGACCCGGGGGCTATGTAGCTGCAATCCGCTGTGCACAATTGAGCTTCAAAACCGCCATTATTGAACGCTATAGCACTTTAGGTGGCACCTGTCTGAATGTGGGTTGCATTCCATCCAAAGCCCTGCTCGATTCTTCAGAGCATTATCACAACGCCAAAGAGAAATTTGAGCTGCATGGAATAAACCTTAAAGACCTCAAGGTAAATATGCCTCAAATGATTGCCCGCAAAAACAAGGTTGTGGAGGAAAATACAAAGGGCATTGAGTTTTTAATGAAGAAAAACAAAATCGATGTTTTTCATGGTCATGGCTCATTCCTGACTGCCAACAAAATTCAAATAGCCAAAGAAGACGGCACCAAACAGGAAATCGAAACCGATAAAACCATCATTGCCACGGGTTCCAAGCCCATCGTTCCGGCTTCATTCAATTACGATAAAGCAAGAGTCATCACATCGACAGAAGCTCTTAACCTGGCGGAGGTTCCTAAAAAAATGGTTGTTGTAGGAGCAGGCGTGATTGGCCTTGAATTGGGTTCTGTATTCGCTCGTCTTGGAACCGAAGTGGAATTTGTGGAATTTCTAGACCGCATCATTGCCACCATGGACAACGATTGCAGCAGAGAACTTCAACGCTCTCTTAAAAACCTGGGCATGAAATTCCACCTGAAACACCAGGTGAATACGGTTAAGGCCACTAAAAAAGGCGTCATGGTGGACGTTCAAAAAAGGGATAGTGAAGAGACCTTTACCATCGATGCTGATTATTGTCTGGTAGCCATTGGCCGCAGGCCATACACAGATAATCTTGACCTCGATAAAGCTGGAGTGAAGACGGATGATAAAGGACGTATAGAAGTGGACGACCATCTTCAAACCAATGTTCCCGGCATTTTCGCCATAGGTGATGTCATTCGCGGTGCTATGCTGGCCCACAAAGCAGAAGAGGAAGGTGTCCTGGTGGCAGAATGGCTGTCAGGCCAGAAACCTCACATTGACTACAACCTGATTCCCGGAGTTGTTTATACCTGGCCTGAAGTGGCCAGCGTTGGAAAGACCGAAGAACAGCTCAAAGAAGATGGTACTCCATATAAATCCGGCAAATTCCCGTTCAAGGCTCTCGGCAGAGCCCGCGCCAGCACCGATACCGATGGCATGGTAAAAATTCTCGCCCACAAGGATACCGATGAAATTCTCGGAGTACACATCGTTGGAGCACGTGCTGCCGATATGATAGCTGAAGCGGTTACTCTCATGGAGTTTAGGGCTTCAGCCGAGGATTGTGCACGAATGAGTCATGCCCATCCCACTTTCACAGAAGCTATCAAAGAAGCTGCGTTAGCGGCTACTGCGAACCGGGCTTTACATATTTAAGCTATCAACTAGGGATTATTTGTTATTTAGGCAAAGTTATAGGTGGGCCAAATGCCTATTGCCTTTTCACTTTCAACTCCCGACGAACTTTAAATAATTCTCAGGTGAAACAACCAAGGTTTGGCTATTCTCATAAGCAGCTAGAAATGTTTTCGGAAAGGACACTTTAGAAGTGCTGCTCCATTTGAACTCAAAGGCATAAAGTATTCCGTCTTTTTCCTCCAAGTAGTCTATTTCCTGTTGTTGGGTAGTACGCCAAAAGTACCTGATGGCGTAATGTTGGTGATTGACAAGCCATTTTGTGCGCTCGCTTACGAGGAAGTTTTCCCACAATGCTCCCATATCTGTCCTCAAATCTACTGGTTGGAAGTTATTGATTAGAGCATTTCGGATACCATTATCATAGAAATATACTTTCCTGCTTTTTTTCAATTCGTTGCGCAGGTTTCGACTGAAAGCCGGTAAACGGAATACAACATAGGCCTTTTCTAGAAGGTCGAAATAACGTTGTATGGTAGCCTGGTCAGTGCCACACATTTGAGCCAATTCGTTGTAGTTGACTTCACTTCCAATTTGAAGGGCCAGGGACTGTAATAGTTTTTCCAGAACTTCAGGTTTTCGTACATCATGAAAAGTGAAAATATCCTTATACAGGTAACTGCCACTCAAATGTAAAAGGAGGGACAGCTCTTTGCCCGGTCTGGAAATAATTTCCGGATACATTCCATATACCAACCGGTGATGCAATAACCTTTGTTCTTCCATTTCACCGTGGTGCTGTTGCATTTCTTCTATAGAAAGTGGAAGAAGCATGAATTCCCATTTGCGTCCGGTGAGTGGTTCGTTTATTTCATTTGCCAATTCGAATGAAGAAGAACCAGCGGCAAGTAGTTTAACCTGTTTGATTTTATCGGTAATTAGCTTCAGCGTCAGGCCAATATTTTTCACTCTTTGGGCTTCATCGATAAGCACGAGTTCAGCATCTGCAAACCAGTTTTTTAATGCAGTAGAGCTTGTATTGGTAAGTCTCTGTCGAACATCAGGTTCGTCACAGTCCAACCATAATGATTTCCCGGTAAAACCTTCTTTGATCTTTTCCATCAAAGTGGTCTTACCCACTTGACGAGGACCGATGAGTAGAACTGCCTTACCTGACTCTAAATGACCTTCAACATAAGACAATAAAATGCGCGATACCCACATGACTGATGGTATTTAATCGAATTGCAATGGTAATAATTTCAGAGTATATTCAGAAATTATTATGATTATTTCAGAGTATAGTCTGAAACATAGCCAAAATCGCCATACAGATTAATCTTCCAAAAAAGAAAAGCAGACTCGGGATTTACACTGTAAGGTTATTTTTTAATAACCCTTTTTATCCGGGAATAACTCAGTCCGGTAAAAATCCCAATCGCGTTTGCATCACCTTTAAGGTTGGAAATAATGGCACTTGGCTGGCCGAATGGATTCCCATTGGCAGAAATAGCATTAGAAGTGCTTTCCCAAAAGTCAAAATAGGCTCTTTCGATATGGTAAATAGTGCTGATAATACTGTCGCCTAACGGATATTCATAAGCGGTGCCAAAAACTATTTTCCCATTGTCAACAAAGTCGTCGTTGGTAACAAAGTCCTGTTTAGGAATACTATCCAATGAGTTATGGTGTATGGTACGCCTGAAATAATTCTTTACGGGAGAAGGGTCTTTGAGATAGGTAAGAGCACGCGCAAGGGTGTCTTTCTTGGCATCAAATTGAATCACCAAACTGTCAATGGGTATCACCGGCAATATCCTGGTTTGAGAGGTGATTGTTTTTCCGTAAGGTGTTGTGATTTTCAATGAAAAATCATTCAAAGTATCATTGGGAACGAATGAAGGGTTAAAGTAATTGAATACTTTCCTGCTTACAGGATTGATAAAAACCTGATTATTCAACTTGTAGTCTTTACCATTATGCGTGATGGTAACGTTGGCTCCATCAACCAGTATGTTCCTTACAAAATCCTCTGGTTTACTGGGAAATGGTTCGAAATAGGGTGTACTGCGGGTAAGTAAAAGTGAGAAATGCTGCCCGGGTTCCAGGTAACATTCCACCACATACTGGCTTTGATATTGGGGCAGGTCGAGGTCAATTTCTTTTTCCAGATTGCCACACTGATAAAAGAGGAAAGGCAAAAGTAAAAGGGCAAAAGGCAAAAAGTGAAACTTGTCCCCAAACCCAGCGAAGGTAAAGTTGCGAAAGCCCTTTACCGGACTACTTAATAATGCCATCCAAAGCTCTTTATTTTTCATGTTTCTCTTATCTGTCACTTGATTCTTGATTCTTGTCTCTTGATTCCTATCTCTTGATTCTAAAATCTAAAATTCCACGTCACCGATGCCAGTATCGGAAACAGTGAAACCTGTTTGGCAGCTACACCTGTTGGAATTGCCAAAGGATCCACTAATGGGTCCACCCCTTTGGGATATTGCGGCTCCATGTACAAAAAGAAGGCATTCCTTCGGTTAGTAGCGTTGTAAACACTAAGCGTCAAATCGCTCTCTCCCCATTTTGGGAAAAAGCGATAAACCAGGCCGGCATCTGCCCTAAGGAAATAAGGAAGCCTGAATGCATTCCTCTCCCCAAACACAGGAACAATAGGTTGAAAATTACCTCCTGCAATATCCTGAAAGGCAAATCGTCCCACAGGCAACCAGGTTCTGTCACCACTACCATAAACCAGAGTTCCGGAAAGTGTAATTCGCCTGCTGAGGTCGTACATGGCAACCAGGGACAAATCATGCCGGCGGTCATAACGAGGGAAGAAATACCCGGTGTTGCCACTGAAAATTTTGCTCTCGTCAACTGGCACAAATTCGCCTCGTTTGATTAATGCAATAGTGTAGCCTATCCAACCCTTTAATTTACCTTCAGTCTTTTCAATACTGAACTCTGCTCCATAGCCATAGCCCTTCCCGATAGCGAATTCTTTTTCCAACTCATCATTGGCAAAAAGGCGGGCACCATCCACAAAGTCCACTTGCCGGTTCAATCGCTTATAGTAATACTCATTGGTAAAATGGTATTTGTCACTTAGGAGGTATTCGAAACCAATGGCTACCTGGTCAGAAAACTGGGGCTTTATTCCCTTTGTCGAAGGATACCAAATGTCAGTGGGAAGGGCAACTCCGGATGTACTCACCAGATGCAGATACTGGTACATTCGGGCATAACTGCTTTTGAATGACAGATTTTCATTGACATTGTACAAGACTGCCAAACGTGGTTCAATGCCCCCATAGAACTTGGCTTCATTGGCAAATCCAGACAGAAGCAAACCTGCATTAATCTTCCAATGCCCGTTAAAACTCATCTCATCAGAAATGTAGGTGCCAAAGGAAGTACCGTCATAATTATTGCCGCCTGAAAAAGAGACCTCACCATCGTCGCTACCCGCTTTCAAACGGCCGACTCCAAATTGATGGAAAGTTGCATTTACGCCAAAACGCAAGGTATGGTGGTTGTCGAGTGCGTAATAAAAGTCGGATTTCAGGTTGGCGTCCCGTACTTCAGAACCGACTTTAAAAGAAAAACCAGTAACCTTAGTTTCGATATTGTAATCGTAGTCGGAATAGGTAAAAGTCAGATTATGGAATAATCGAGGCGAAAAAACATGGTTCCAGCGTGCAGTACCGGTGGCGTTACCCCAGGAAAAATTGAAGCTGAAGAAATCGCCACTAAAGCCAAAGACATCTCTGCCGAAATATCCGCTGAAGAATAATCTATCCTTTTCGCTGAGTGTAAAATTAACCTTGGTATTCAGGTCATAGAAATAATAATCCGGTATAGGGTTCCAGTCTTCATTATCCTCATTGGCTTTGTTGATTTGCCTGGTTATCAGGTCGGCATAGGTGCGTCGGCCGGAAATGATAAACGAAGATTTATCATTTTGAATGGGGCCTTCCAGGGTCAGTCTTGAAGCAATCAGCCCAACTCCTCCAGCACCATGAAATGACCTGTTGTTTCCATCCTTCATTCTCACGTCTATAACCGATGAAAGTCTACCTCCATATTGAGCGGGAAAACCACCTTTATATAATTTCAGGTCTTTGACCGCATCCGTATTGAAGGTGCTGAAAAATCCAAAAAGGTGATTCGCATTATACACCACTGCTTCATCGAGTACGATAAGGTTTTGGTCTGTACCGCCACCTCTGACGTAAAGACCAGTGGTTCCTTCTGAACCGGAAGGAATGCCGGGTTTCAACTGTATGGCTTTGAGAATATCAGCTTCCCCAAGGAATGCCGGGATAACTTTTACCTCTTTGGTGCTTATTTCTTCGACGCTCATCTGCGTGGAGCGTATTTGTGCCCTGATGGAATTTGCCTGAACGAGGACTTCTTTGAGTTGAACTCCTGTACCTAGCCTGATGCTGACAGTTTCATTTGCCGAAGGCAATACTTTCCTCGTCAATGTCTGATAGCCTACATAGCTGTATTCCAGAATAATGGAGTCACTTCCGATTGGCAGGGCAAGCGAATAAAATCCGTACTCGTTGGAGGAAGTACCTTTACCAAGAGCTGGCGCAAAAATGGTAGCACCAATTAATGTTTCCCCACTCAGGTCATCAATAACGGTTCCACTGATATTGATTGTGTTTTGTGAAAAAGCAATCAAGTTGATCAGGGTAAAAGCAATGGTAAAAAAATATTTCATACGGGGTTTTCAAAAATTGAGAAAGCAGCTTTTAGGAATTACTTTTTGTGGCTACAAAATTATCCGTTCGTGAACTTCGCTAACAATAAACTTTATAAAGAGTTGACCCGACGACAAGTATATTGATGAACGATTGCATTTCACAGACCAATCATGCGTATTATTGGGGCACATTAAAAATGCAGAAATGGCCAATCTCGATTTGACAAAAAAGGAGCGGAAGGAATTGTGGCGTTATCTAATCAATCAACTGGAAGATTACTATTCGAATACCAAAAGCATAAGGGTATCTCCTCCTTTGGATATTGACCGCATTGCAGGCTTGGTGCGTCAACCCGATTTTTCGAAAGTCTTACCTCCAAAAGAAGCAGTGGATGCGGTGATAACAGCAATGAAAGCCAATATAGTACATACCCCACACCCACAATACTATGGGCTTTTTAATCCAAGGCCAAATATTGCCGGAATAGTTGCTGATTTCATTACTGCTGTTTTTAATCCTCAAATGGCGGCATGGAGCCATTCCCCCTTGGCAGCTGAGGTTGAAAACTATTTGATTCACGAAATGGGAATCCGCTTTGGCTATCCGGCAAATTCTATCGATGGTACATTTTGCACGGGCGGCGCTGAGGCTAACCAAACAGCGGTATTATGCGCACTGAACAAAGCCTTCCCTGAATACGCCAACAAGGGTCTAAGGAATATAGACCATAGTCCAGTTTTATATTGCTCATCGCAGGCCCACCACTCTGTCATCAGGGCAGCAAGAATCGCAGGCTTGGGGTTGAATGCCGTGAGGAGCATACCGACAAGGCCGGACCTGACCATGGATTTGGGGCTACTCGATTCGCAACTGGAAACTGATGAACTTTCGGGATTTACTCCTTTTATGGTCATTGGAACGGCTGGAACTACCGGTCCGGGCACCATTGATGACCTCCAGGGTATTGCTAAAATTGCTTCCAAAAGAAATTTATGGTTTCATGCCGATGCAGCCTATGGCGGCGCAGCAGTTTTGAGCCATAAACTAAAACACCTCGTCAATGGAATAGAGCTGGCTGATTCCATCACCTTTGATGTGCACAAATGGCTTTCAGTGCCCATGGCTGCCAGTATGTTCATTACTCGCAAACCGGAAATTCTTCACCAGACTTTTCGCATTACAACAGACTACATGCCTAAGGATGCAAAAGGTTTGAAGATTACCGATCCTTACACCCACTCCATTCAGTGGTCAAGACGGTTTATCGGGTTGAAATTGTATTTGTCATTGCTGATGTTTGGATGGAAGGGTTACGAGGAAGTAATCGACCATCAGACTGAGGTGGGGGAAGAACTGCGCAACTTGCTTGAAAAATCAGGATGGGTGATGTTGAATAAATCCCCGCTGCCGGTGTTGTGCTTTTCTGATGACTTCTACAAAAACGATTCAGACTTTGCTACTTCAATCTGTGATGCTGTTGTCAAATCCGGCAAAGCCTGGATATCCGTTTACCCAATTAACGGAGTAAATGCTCTTCGGGCATGCATCACCAATTACGCCACAACAAAGCAGGACGTGGCTCAACTGGTGGAGTTGCTGAATGAAAAAAGAAAGGAATACAAAAACAGATAGTTGTTTCTTAAACTGGGTCGACTTTAAAATTCTACACAATAAAATTAACCAGATGAATATTACTCAGAATTTATCCCGGACATTAGGCTTGGCATTAGGTCTTTTCATTTCCATTGCCCTACAAGCGCAAGAATTTGCCATTGGTGCAGATTTATCTTTCCTCAAACAGGCCGAAGACAGCGGCTTTGCTTTCAAGGAAAACGGAAAAGCTATTCCCGGTTTACAGCTTTTTAAAGACCACGGTTACAACTGGATTCGCCTGCGCCTTTTTCACACTCCTGACCGGCTTCCCAATGATTTACCCTATACCATTGCCTTGGCAAAAGCAGCAAAAGCATTGGGATATAAGTTCCTCCTTAACTACCACTATTCCGACACATGGGCTGACCCCGGTAAGCAGTATTTGCCGAAAGCATGGGAAGGTAAAACACAGGAAGAACTGGTAGATGCCATTTACAATTACACCCGTGAAACCATGATAGCATTCCGGGATTCCAATGCAATGCCTGATATGGTGCAGGTGGGCAATGAAATCAGCAATGGTATGTTGTGGCCAAACGGCAAACTACCCGATAACTGGGATAATTTCGCTGCATTGGAACAAGCAGGCATTAATGGTGTTTTTGCTGCCTGCGGCAACCTGCCCCGACCCAAAATCATGGTGCATATCGACAAAGGTGGCGACTGGGCTTTTACCAAGGAGTGGTTCGACAAGTTCATGTCCTACGGGATTGATTTCGATGTCATTGGCCAATCTTACTATCCCTGGTGGCATGGCACCTTGCTGGATTTGAAAAACACACTGTACCAGACTGCCGTTCATTACAACAAACCCATCTGGATGGTAGAAGTAGCCTATTGTGCCCAACCAACCGAATACAAGGAAAAGCCCGGTCCATTCCCGGAATCACCTGAAGGTCAACGGCAGTTTTTGGAGGAAGTCACCCGAATGGTTTTCCATACACCCAACAATCTTGGACTTGGGGTATTTTGGTGGGAGCCAGCAACGCGTGGAGGCCGCTCTCCACGTGATTATTTCGATGAAAACGGCAATGTTTTACCTGTGATACAGACCTTTGATAAGTACACGCGGAAATA
Source organism: uncultured Saprospiraceae bacterium (assembly GCA_964423205.1). Classification (GTDB taxonomy): domain Bacteria; phylum Bacteroidota; class Bacteroidia; order Chitinophagales; family Saprospiraceae; genus UBA6168. The sequence continues at coordinate 46,572 of CAYRDX010000032.1, forward strand.
ATACCTAATTACCCCACGTTTAAACCCTTATAAACATAGGCTAAATTGATTGGAGTGTGTAACAAAAATATGGGTTTAAGCTCTTTGCAAAATCAGGTGTTTTGATTCAGGGTAAATTCTCTTTTGCTCTTGGATGATGACAAATTCCATAAAATTTCCCCAGTCTTTATTCTGGTAAACAGCCCTTATGTCCATGATTGACTGAGCCCCGGAGAGACTCCACCTCATGCCACTTTGCTCCATTCTGGCCTTAACCAAATGCCCACAAGCACTTTCCACAATGCCGGTTGAAATGGGCAGGCCTTGTGCCAGGTACAGTTTATAATCTATCATGTCCTGGTGGTTGGTCAGGTAAGTAATGGACTTTTTAAGCACTTTTTGGGCTGTTTCACTCAATTGCCTTTTATTCAGAAAACCGGTCCAGATTCGCAAAACTTCGTTGCTGCTGCTTTCCAACAGGAGCAACAACTGGTTTTCAACCCATTTTTCCCGTCCGGGGTGCTTTTCGCCCCAGACTGCGTTGGCTACATCCCAGACATATTCCAACAAATGTATGATGTCGAGGATATTGGCGATAACCCGGTTTTTCACCCCCTTGCTCTGGACGCACCTGTCCACCGCCTTTCGCAGGGCGGGGTCGCCGTCCATCAGGAAAACCAATGGTTTTCTGCCGGACGGGTCTCTTTGCAACAGGTTATCAATGCCATATTCGATGGCTTTTCGGGTATCGGATAGAAATGCCCGCACATGCCTGTTTCGTAACCAGGCTTCCTTTTGTGGGAGGGAGACTGGAGTTTCCGGTTTCTTAAACAGGGAGGCCGTGATTGCCACTGGTGTATGTAATTTCACTCCAAATTGACCCACCCGTTTCACTCCAAACTGACCAACCTATTTCACTCTAACTGACCCACCCTGGGGCCTTGAACAATCCTTTGCTCTCCCGGCCCCGCTTGAGGAGCCTTTTGCATACCTCCTGACAGGCAGGCGACTGCGCTAATAAACTGAAATAAAGATTTATTAATTGAAGCCCCAGTTTTATCAAATCACCAAATACTTGCCGCTCTACCCCGAGTACTCGGGGTCAACCCG